>NZ_JAQVCN010000001.1 GCF_028689785.1 Zoogloea sp.
GGGATTGTCGATGCCCGGCATGGCCAGCGGGAAGCGGCCCTTGAGGCTCTCGACATGGGACAGCCAGCGCTTGCGCAACTGGGGCTTGACGCGCGGAAGCAGCTCGGACAGCACCTGGCCCACGTCGCCGGCGATGGCCACATGGGCGTTCTTGACCTTGTGCAGCTCGGAGCGGTCAATGTCGATATGGATGATCTTGGCATTCGGGCAGAACTCGGCGGTCTTGCCGATGGCGCGGTCGTCGAAACGGGCGCCCACACAGATCAGCAGATCAGCCTCTTCCAGCACGTAGTTGGTATAGCGGGCACCGTGCATCCCCAGCATGCCCAGGGACAGAGGATGATCCATGGGCATGGCGCCAAGGGCCATCAGGGTCATCGTGGTCGGCAGGGACGCCTGCTCGGCCAGGGTCACGGCCATGTGGGCAGCCCCCGAATGGATCACGCCACCGCCAAGGTAGAGCACGGGGCGCTCGGCAGCCTCGATCATCTTCGCGGCTTCCTCGATCGCGGCGATGTCAAAACTCGGCGCCGTATCGGGAACCACCACATCGGGGTATTCCTCGAAGCTCACCATCTGGTTCTGCACGTCCTTCGGCACATCGATCAGCACCGGCCCCGGGCGATCGGACATGGCAATGCGGAACGCAGCCGGAACGGCCGTCAGCAGCTCCTTGGCCGAACGGACCAGGAAATTATGCTTGGTGATGGGGATGGTCAGGCCGTAGGTATCGACTTCCTGGAAGGCGTCGGTGCCGATCATCGACAGGGGCACCTGGCCAGTCAGCGCAATCATCGGAATGGAATCGAGCTTGGCGTCAGCGATGGCCGTGATCAGATTGGTGGCGCCTGGGCCGCTGGAGGCCAGACACACCTCGGGACGACCCGAGACACGCGCCATGCCCTGGGCGATAAAGCCAGCGCCTTGTTCATGCCGGCACAGGACGTGGTGGATCTGCTCGCTCTTGGACAGGGCATCATACATCGGCAGGGCCGCACCGCCGGGCACGCCGGCGATCGTGCTGATTCCCTGCCGTTCGAGCAGCTTCACGATCAGGTCTGCTCCAGTCATTTGCATCATCGATTTCTCCTAGGGGCTTGGAAGCCGAAACGCTTTCCGGGCCTGGGGTAAAACAAAAAGACAAAACCCCCGCCGGTTGCGCGCCGGCGGGGGTCTGAAATTCTTTATCGACTACCTGAGGACCCTTACGACGCGCGCTCACCTACGCTTACTACGCGTACTACAGCAACGACGTCGACAGGCAGGGCGAATGCGAAAAGGGTCATGGGGTCATCTACAAGACTAGCTTCGAATTATTCGCACAACAGTCCAAAAACACAAGTGCTATTTTTCCGACGGAGCTCAGACATGCTCCGCAGTGTGCGACGCATCACGCAGGACACGACGCAGGATCTTGCCCACATTGCTCTTCGGCAACTCGTCGCGAAACTCAACGAAACGCGGCACCTTGTAGCCGGTCAGCCCCGCCCGGCAATGGGCAATGAGCGCCTCTGCCGTCAACGCAGGATCCTTGCGCACCACGAAGACCTTCACCGCCTCACCGGAATGCTCGTCGGGCACCCCCAACGCCGCCACCTCCATCACCCCGGGGTGCGCCGCCACGATGTCCTCCACCTCATTCGGATAGACGTTAAATCCCGACACCAGGATCATGTCTTTCTTGCGATCGACGATGCGGACGAAGCCATCATCATCAATGGTCGCCATATCCCCGGTACGCAGGTAGCCGTCATGGGTAAAGGCCCGAGCCGTTTCTTCCGGCCGGTTGTAGTAGCCCTTCATCACCTGGGGCCCCTTCACGCACAGCTCCCCGGGGATCCCCCTTGAAACCTCGTATCCGTCGTCGTCCCGCAGACTGATGTCGGTCGACGAGATGGGAAGACCGATGGAGTGGTTGAACTCGGGCAGATCAAGAGGGTTGATGCATACGGCAGGAGAGGTCTCGGTAAGGCCGTAGGCCTCCGCCAGAGGCCTGCCGGTCACTTTCTTCCAGCGGTCCGCAACAGCCTGCTGCACCGCCATCCCGCCACCGAGAGCAACCCTGAGGGTGGTGAAATCGAGCTTTTCGAATTCCGGGTTGTTGAGCAGGGCATTGAACAGCGTGTTCACGCCGGTAATCACCGTAAATGGATACTTGCCCAGCTCGGTGACAAAGGCCGGGATGTCCCGGGGATTGGTGATCAGCACATTAGTCGCGCCGATCTTGAAAAACGTGAGGCAGTTCGCGGTAAGCGAAAAGATGTGGTAGAGCGGCAGCGCCGTGATGATCACCTCCTCCCCTTCCCTCACGTAGGAACTGATCCAGGCATGGGCCTGCTGGAGGTTGGCAACAATATTGCCGTGGGTCAGCATTGCCCCCTTGGCCACCCCCGTCGTGCCCCCGGTGTATTGCAGGTAGGCGAGATCGTCGTGGGTCATGCTCACCGCTGTGAGTCCATGGGCCGATCCGCGGCTGAGGGCATCGCGAAAGCCCACATGCCCCGGCAGATTCCAGGCCGGCACCATCTTCTTGACATGGCGCACCACCAGATTGACCAGCAGGGACTTCGGAAAACCAAGCATGTCACCAAGCCCGGTGACGACAACGTGACGCACCGAGGTACGCGCCATCACCTCATCAAGGGTATGGGCGAAGTTCTCCATGATAACGATAGCCTCGCAGCCGGCATCGCGAAGCTGGTGCTCAAGCTCCCGGGCGGTGTACAGAGGATTCACATTCACCACGGTGAATCCCGCCCGCAACACGGCGAACATCGCAATCGGGTACTGCAGGCAATTGGGCATCATCAGCGCCACCCGGGCACCTTTCGCCAACCTCAGCTCACCTTGGAGGTAGCCCGCGAACTGACGTGAAAGCAGGTCGAGTTCCGCATACGTGATCGACTTGCCCATATTGATATAGGCCGTGTGTCCGGCAAACCTTGCGACACTCTTGTCGAACAGATCACCCAGGGATGCAAACTGGTTCGTGTCTATCTCTGCCGGAACACCAGGGGGATAGCTCTCAAGCCATATTTTTTTCATGCTGCTGTCTCCTATGTAGTTGGTTCAAGGCCTGACCGGCCTGCCCCCGTCTCACAAGACGGAGATCAGACCGGGGACCCGCCCTCCCCAGGCGGTCCGGCACCGAACAGGTGACGGCTTCCAACATACTTTTCGACCGGCGTTCGAGCGCCTTTTTGTCAGGGTATCCGCCCCCTTAGCGGAACACCCTGCTTGCTACCGTAAAACTCCAGAGCCGTCGCGAATCAGGCTTGATCCTCGGCAGGCCAGTTGCGGATGTAATTCTTGAGCATGCGATTCTCGAAGCTCTGCTCTTCCAACACGGCCTTGGCCACGTCATGGAAGGACACGACCCCCATCAGCATGGTGTCCTCCATGACCGGGAGGTAGCGCTGGTGATGTTCGACCATCTGGCGGCGCAATTCATCCATCTCCATGTTGGGCGCGGCAACCACAGGGTCCTTCAGCATGGCATCGACGACCGACAGGGTCTGCCATTCAGCGCCCGCCTTCTGGGCCGCCACCAGCACCTCGCGAAAGGTCAGCAAACCAGCCATGCGCCCCTTATCGAAAACCACCAGGGAACCGACATCCTGCTCCGTCATCACCGCAACCGCCTCGGCAAGCGTCTTGTTGGAGGAAACCGTAAACAGCACCTTGCCCTTGATTGCGAGAATTTCACTGACCAGCATTTTGTTTTCCTTGTCGAGGCGCATATCCGCCGGAATCTGTCCTGGCTGCGATGGTATTCGATTGGAGGCAAGGGCGCAAAGCCCCGAAAAATCAGGATTTACCCCTACTCCAGCGCTACAGATTCGTATTCTCCGGGCTGTCATACCGAGAGGCCGACAAATATCCAATACTGCGACCTTCAGGCATCAGGCCAGCCCCAGATGCCGGACGGCGCTGCGGCGAACGGGAATCAGCGCTCCAGGTGCTTGAGCTTGTCAGCCACACCGCGCCAGTCGTCGGCATCGGCCGGCGGATCCTTGCGCTCGACGATCGGCACCCACTTGGCCGCCAGCTCTGCGTTCAAGGCAATGAAGGCCTGCTGCCCGGCCGGAACGTCGTCTTCGGCAAAAATCGCTTCGGCCGGGCACTCCGCCACGCAGAGGGTGCAATCAATGCACTCATCGGGGTCGATCACCAGAAAATTGGGGCCTTCGCGAAAGCAATCGACCGGACACACGTCCACGCAGTCGGTGTACTTGCAGCGGATGCAGTTCTCAGTAACGACGTAAGTCATCGGGCGCGCTCCTGTGGTTTGAATTGCCGCTGCCCGCCCGGGCATCGACAAAGCAGGTGAAGTATAGAGGGGCCGCAATATACCCCATTGGGCAGATTCCAGAGGGCACACGACACCAGCGCCCCAAAGGCGAGACAGCCCCTGTCCAGAAATGTTCCAAGTGTGCCACCGTTACCACATGTCAAGGTCACTGGCGAGAAAAGCGCTTTTCTTGCCGGTGATTATTCGCTAGCATCCCGCTATCTATCGTCTTGTCGCTTGAGTTGCGGGGTTCCGACTACCCGGAACATGCTCCCCACCCGCGGCGACATCTATAAAATCCCCTGAAGCGAGGAATCATGAGCGAACATATCCATTACGTCACCGATGCGAACTTCGAAGCGGAGGTTCTGCAGTCCACCAGCCCCGTGCTGGTAGATTACTGGGCTGAGTGGTGTGGTCCGTGCAAGATGATTGCCCCCATCCTCGATGAAGTTTCGAAGGAATACGCCGGCAAGCTCAAGGTTGCCAAGCTGAACATTGATGAAAATCAGGAAACGCCTGCAAAGTACGGCATCCGTGGCATTCCGACCCTGATGCTGTTCAAGGGTGGCAACATTGAGGCCACCAAGGTCGGCGCACTGTCCAAGTCGCAACTTGCGGCCTTCATTGACAGCCACCTGTAATCAGCATAGTCTCCCCTAAATAGTCGTTACTTAGCGGCGCCCTCGGGGCAAACCACCCGGCAAGCCCGGCGCCGCTACACAGTTCGCGCACATCTGCTGCCGTCTTTCCGCGTACTTGCCGTATCCCTGCTGTTCCCATACCTCTCCCATACCCGTCTCAATCTCTCCCACCGCTGCCTGCCATGCACCTCTCGGAGCTCAAGTCTCTCCACGTCGGCCAATTGCTTGAAATGGCCATTGCCAACGACATCGAAGGCGCCAACCGCCTGCGCAAGCAGGAACTGGTCTTCGCGCTGCTCAAAAACCGCGCCAAGAAAGGCGAGCCGATTTACGGTGATGGGGTCATGGAGGTTCTGCCGGACGGCTTTGGCTTCCTGCGCTCCCCCGACACCTCTTATCTCGCAGGCACCGACGACATTTACGTGTCGCCCAGCCAGATCCGCAGGTTCAACCTGCATACCGGCGACACCGTGGAGGGCGAGATCCGGACCCCCAAGGACGGCGAGCGTTACTTTGCCCTGGTCAAGGTAGACAAAGTCAACTTCGAGCCGCCTGAAGCCTCCAAACACAAGATCCTCTTCGAAAACCTCACCCCGCTCCACCCCAACCAGTGCCTCAAACTGGAACGGGACATCCGGGCCGAGGAGAACATCACCTCCCGCGTGGTGGATATGATCTCCCCCATCGGCAAGGGCCAGCGTGGCCTGCTAGTAGCCCCGCCGAAGAGCGGCAAGACGGTGATGCTGCAGCACATCGCCCACTCGATCACCTCGAATCACCCCGATGTAGTAGTGATCGTGCTGCTGATCGACGAACGGCCCGAAGAAGTGACCGAAATGCAGCGCTCCGTGAAGGGCGAGGTGGTTGCCTCCACTTTCGACGAGCCTGCCATCCGTCACGTGCAGGTTGCCGAGATGGTCATCGAGAAGGCCAAGCGCCTGGTCGAGCACAAGCGCGACGTGGTCATCCTCCTCGACTCCCTGACCCGCCTGGCGCGAGCCTACAACACTGTGGTACCGGCCTCTGGCAAGGTACTCACCGGTGGTGTGGACGCCAATGCCCTGCAAAAGCCGAAGCGCTTCTTCGGCGCCGCCCGGAACATCGAGGAAGGCGGCTCCCTGACCATTATCGCCACCGCCCTGATCGACACCGGCAGCCGCATGGACGACGTGATTTACGAAGAGTTCAAGGGCACCGGCAATATGGAAATCCATCTGGACCGGCGCATGGCTGAGAAGCGGGTTTACCCCGCCATCAACGTCAACCGCTCGGGCACCCGTCGCGAAGAGCTGCTGCTCAAGTCCGACGTGCTGCAGAAGGTCTGGGTGCTGCGCAAGCTGCTGTACGGCATGGATGACATCGATGCGATGGAGTTCCTGCTCGACAAGATCAAGGCGACCAAGAACAACGGCGAGTTCTTCGACGCCATGCGCCGCGGCTGATTCCGCTCGCACACGGCTCTGTCGCCACTGCCCGGGCTGCACACAGTGGTTTTCCCCTGTGTGCAGCCCGGGCAGTGTCGTTCACGGCCACCTTAGCCAGCGAGGGAACTCCGCGATCAAGCCGGAACAAAAGGCTAGCCCTGGCGACGGACAGCCTTTACAATGCGCGCCGCTGGATGCGGGGTTGGCGGAATTGGTAGACGCACTGGATTTAGGTTCCAGCGCCGCAAGGCGTGAGGGTTCGAGTCCCTTGCCCCGCACCATCAAGCAGCTTCACCTGGCCACGCGCTGGTGCACAAAGCCCCTGAGATCAGGGGCTTTGTTGTTTCAGATCTTCGCGCCTATCAGGTGGTGTCCCTTGCTCGGATGCCAGGCCTCAATCATCGCCGAAGCCCAGGATTGCTTTCACTTCAAGGAACTCCTCGATTCCGAAAGCTCCCCACTCCCGCCCCAGGCCCGACTGCTTGTAGCCACCGAAAGGCCCGGCAAGATCAATGGGCGCGCCGTTGAGATGCACGTTACCGGTACGCAGGCGGCGGGCCACTGCGCGTGCCCTCCCCAGGTCTGACGAGGAGACGTAGCCCGACAGGCCATACACCGTGTCATTGGCAATGCGGATGGCATCATCTTCATCCTTGTAAGTAAGGATGGACAGGACAGGCCCGAAGATTTCCTCCCGCGCGATGGTCATGCCCGGGGTCACGCCACTGAAGATCGTCGGCCGGGTGAAAAAGCCCTTCTCCACACCATCCGGTCGTCCGGGGCCACCGGCCACACACTTCGCACCTTCTGCAACACCCGTGCTGATCAAGGCCTGAACCCGCTCGAACTGGGCCCGGTTAGCCAACGGCCCCATCGTCGTGCTGTCCGCAGCCGGATCTCCGACCACAACCCGGGCCAAGGTCGCCGCAGCAATCTCTTCCACCTCGGCGAGACGCGACTCGGGCACCAGCATGCGCGAAGGCGCGTTGCAGTTCTGACCACTGTTGGTCATCAGGGTGAGCACGCCCTGCTTCACCGCCCGGGGGAAGTCGGCATCGTCGAGCAAGATGTTGGCAGACTTCCCGCCCAACTCCAGAGCCACCTTCTTGATGGTATCGGCGGCGCCCTTCATCACCAACTTGCCAGCCCGGGTGGAGCCGGTGAAGGAGACCATGTCCACGTCCGGGTGAGAACACAGAGGCGCACCCACACCAGGACCGTCACCATTAACGAGGTTGAACACCCCTGCTGGCACCCCGGCTTCGTGGAGGATCTCGGCCAGGATGATTGCCGACAGAGGCGCCAGTTCGGAGGGCTTGAGGACCATGGTGCACCCGGCAGCCAGGGCCGGCGCCACCTTGCAGGCCATCTGGTTGGCCGGCCAGTTCCACGGGGTGATCAGCGCACACACGCCAATGGGCTCGCGCAGGATGCGCGTGGCACCACGACTGTGTTCAAAGGAGAACTCCGCCAGCGCGGCGGCTGCCGCCTTGAAGTGGGCCAGGCCCGAGCCCGACTGGGCACTACCGGCCAGATGCTTGAACGGTGCCCCCATCTCGGCGGAGATAGCGTGGGCCATGTCTTCGTACCGCGCTTTGTAGGCCGCGCAGACGCGCTGGAGCAGATCGAGGCGTGCCTCTCGGGTCGTGGCGGAAAAGGCCGGAAAGGCTGCCTTTGCGGCCGCCACGGCACGTGTCACGTCATCCGTCCCCCCCAGGGCAATGCTGCCGATGACCGCCTCGGTGGCGGGGTTGATCACGTCAAGCCGATTGCCTCCGGCAGGGTCGACCCACTGACCGCCGATATAGAACTGCTGATGATGGTGCATGCTCTCCGTCCTCTGTTGTTATGGAAACGGAGAGAAAGTACAGGAAACCGGTAGGTGGCGTGAAGCGCCGTTCAGCCCCGCATGGTTTCGGGGTGCCGCGGCGCCCGATAGAAGGCCAGCACACGGCGCACGTACTCCTGAGTCTCAGCAAAGGGAGGTACCCCCTTGTAGCGGGCCACATTGCCCTCGCCCGCGTTGTAGGCCGCTGCCGCCAGGGCCACGTCGCCCTTGAAATGCTGGAGCAGCCAGCGCAGGTAAGCGAGGCCACCGCGAATGTTCTGCTCAGGGTCGAGGGCGTCACGAACGCCGAAGCGCTCGGCGGTGTCAGGGATTAGCTGCATCAGGCCGAGGGCGTTCTTGGGGGAGCGTGCCGATGCATCAAAATTGGATTCAGTACGCACGATGGCCAGGGCCAGGCGCGGGTCCACGCTGAAGCGCGGTGCCAGCCTCTGGACCATCTGGGCATGACGGCGTTTGTCGGCCGGCAACGCCCGAACAAAGCGTTCCACCACCTCGTGGGGCACTGCCTCGCCACTGTCCGCAGCCACCAGCACCTCCGGCGCCCTGCCGGTGATGAGGCAATCAGGCAACTTCTCGGCCGCAGCAAGGGGGCTGACGAGGCTCTGAGCCTTCTCATGACCACGCTGGGCCGCAATCGACAGCAGCGTCGTGCCAACCTGGCTGTCCCGGGGAACACCCTGCCCCAGCAGGTACAGGCGCCCCAAGCGGTACTGGCCTTCGACGCTGCCATCCCGAGCTGCAGCGCAATAGTGGGCTGCAGCTACACCGGGCTGGCGGCCGGCCTCGGCCTGGTAGCCGCTTTCCAGCAGGCGTGCCAGGGCCGGCGGCTCATCACTCCACTCGGGAGCCTCCGACGGCCCGACATCCCGCCCGGCGGCCTGGACACCAGCGGCCAGCAAGGCCAGCAGGGCGACAAGAGCGCAGCGGCAGAAAGAAGGGAAACGGGAAGCGGTCATGGATCACGGGGCGGGTGGAATCAGAGCCCGCATCATGCCCTCCCCCATGCCACACCACCGTGACGGACTCGCCGTTGGCCGTGCTAAACCCGCATGGCACACCGGCATCGAGGCAATAATGCGATGAATTTCACATTCCGCCCCGCCCACCCTGCCCATCTTTCAGCACATCCCTAAAGCGTTTCGATTTCCAGAAAAACCTGGGTCTGGTTGAGGAGCAGGTAGGCGATCTCGCCAAAGGTCATCGGCCCGCCCGGGGGGGCGCGCCGCCCCTCCAACCCACAGTACAGGTAGTTGAGGATGCAGTTGCACGACCACAGGGCCGTTTCTCCGCCGGCCTCGGGGTCGGCGGAAAAGTCCACCGGCGCGGCCAGGCGGTAGGCCACATCGTCAAACACCGGAGCGTAGAAGTCCACCCTCCCGGCCGCCCGGTCCACCCCCTTGATCGACACATTTACCGATGCTCCACCATAGTCCGCCACCAGGGGCAGGCGTAGATCGGCCTGGCGCGCTTCCAGGTAGGAAGCCAGGGTGGTATCCACGCCATCCACCGTGCAGCGGCCGGCAGAAAAGCCTGTCTCCGGAAAGCGCAGTACTTCGCCCCCGCCCTGACGCATGGCATTGGCGATGCGAACGTGGGCATAGTGCTCGGGCAACAAGGGCACATGCATCACCACCGCCCGCTCCGCCTCGAAATCCAGCCCGGGGCCGCTGACCACCAAAGGGGCCACCTGGCCGATGTCGTCCACATGGCAGCCTGCCACCCAGCCCACCACCGGTTTGATGAACATGTCCTCAAACCCCGGTGCCTTGCGGGCATACAGCGAGTGGATCGCCGAGAAGGCCGGAATGATGATCAGACTGAAGCCGTTGGACGGACCGTCAGCACACACGTGGTCGATACTGGTGATGTCGTAGCTGCGGATCTCCGGCGCACCGGCATCCGCCGGAATGTGGGTGACGAAAAGCCGCTCCCGGCTCACCTGCCCCCCGTCGCTGCCCATGAAGTAGGGGATCGTGCCGCCAATCCAGTTGCCGGCAGGCAGGCGACGCAGCAGAGCCTCATCTCCGGCGATCATCAGGAAGTGGCCAGCCCGGATCAGCGCAGCTGCCGCATCCAGACCCACCAGGTCGTTCTGCAATGTGTTCATGCAGCCTCCGGCAGCAGTTGGCGCAGCTCATAGGCCAGCATGCGTTCGTTCTTGACGAAATAGCGGTGAAGGTCGCGCAGCTTCATCCTGCGCACCTCATCGTCAGCAATCAGGGCCACCTGACTGCGGGTGCGGGACAGCAGCAACTGCAAGCCCAGCACCCGCACATCCAGGGGCTGAGTGCCGTCCATCAGGCGCTGCCACACCGGGTCGTCCAAGCCCGGCACCCGGCTGGTGGTGGCTGCAGGGGGCGCCGCCGGGTCGGAACCCGCCAGCGGCGCCGACTCGGCCCCAGTCACCACGTGCCCGCCCCGATCAAGGGCGTAGCGATAGCGCCACACCTCGGTCATCGGCAGGTCAAGGATAGAGCACACGCCGTTCATGCCCACCCCTTCATTGAGCAAGGACAGGATCTGCTGGTCGAGAGCCCGGGTGAAGGGCATGCCGGCCTCGCCGGCCCAGGGGTGGCGCGGCATCTCACTTCCCACCGGGACCCGCACATGCACCTGGACCCGCCAGCCACCAAAGCCGGTGTGCCGCCAGCTAACCTCGGTGCTTCCTTCGACCACCCGCGGGCGGCCCAGGCCGAACCAGCTGCGCGGCGCTTCCACGCCGATCCACACGGCCATGCAGCGATTGAATTCATCCGCACGGCAAGCCTGGACGACCCAGGGCTCCTGCACCTGCAACAACTGCTTCCACAACGCCAGCCCATCCACCATGCTTACCTCGCTCGGAAAACGCCTCCGGCAGGGGAAGCGCGTCCTAAATATGCGCAAGGGCCGTGCCAACTGCCACAGACTGCAGCAAGCCGCTGATGCCGCAATGCACCATGTTCAGACTGTGAACAGGTGTTACAACGCAGGCTCACCATATTGCTGCAAATCAGGGCACGGCAGAACCAGGCCAGGGTGAGCGAAGGCCGCCGACCAGGGCAGCCAGGGCTGCCGCCGGCGGCTGGTCGGCGCGCAGGCTGAAGCTGTTGAAACCGCACTGGGCCATCAAGGCAAGCTGATCCACCAGCACATCCCCTATCGCCCGCAACTCGCCGGTGTAGCCGTGGCGACGGCGCAGCAGATGGGCCAGGGAATAGCCCCGCCCATCGGTGAACAGCGGAAAGTGGATGGCCACCAGGGGCACATCCGCCAGCCAGGGCAGCAGGGCCTCAAGCGCGTCATCCGGCCCCAACCACACGCCCGCACACAGCGGATCGAGGCGAGGCCGCTGGGCGAGCCACACTCCCAGCGGAAGCATGAGCAACTCCCCCGCCTCCAGCCGTTCGACCACCCGGGGTACGTCTCCTTCGATCCACTGCCAATTCTCGTCAATAACTTTCCCGTCTCGGATCAGTGCGCTCATGCTGCCCCTCCGTAAACCCGCGCCTTGAAGGCGTCCAGCCCGACCCGCTCCACGGTATCGATGAAGATCTCCCCCTCGTGACGCGCACCAACGTATACCTTGAGCAAATCCGCAATCACGTCCGGGATTTGCCCTGCGGCAAAGGACGGGCCGATCACCCGACCCAGTGCAGCATGGCGGCCTTCCCGCCCGCCCAGGGTCACCTGGTACCACTCCTCGTTGTTCTTATCCACGCCGAGGATGCCGATATGGCCGATGTGATGATGGCCGCAGGCATTCACGCAGCCCGACATGTTGAGCTCCAGGGGGCCCAGGTCGAACAGGTAGTCCAGATCATCGAAGCGCTGCTGGATGGCCGCCGCCACCGGGATGGAGCGGGCATTGGCCAAGGAACAGAAGTCCCCACCGGGGCAGCACACCAGATCAGTCAGCAGGCCTATGTTGGGCGTCGCCAACCCCAGGGCACGCACCCCCTGCCATAAAGCCGGCAGATCCCGGCGGGCCACGTGGGGCAGCACCAGGTTCTGCTCGTGGCTGACGCGGATCTCGCCAGCGCTGAAGCGCTCCGCCAGCTCGGCCACCCCGTCCATCTGCTCGGCGGTGGCATCGCCGGGGGGCACGCCGGTCTTCTTCAGGGACAGGGTCACCACCGCATAGCCCGGCTCCCGGTGGGGTGAAACATTGCGCTCCACCCAGCGGGCAAAAGCCCGCTCGCCGTCCAACGCAGCGAGGTAGCCCGGATCGTCGGCGGGGGCAGGCGCGTAGTCGTGCCGGGCGAAGAAGGCCTCCATTTCCCGGAAGGTTGCATCGCTGATGCATCCCGGGCCGCCCCGGGTCCATGCCCATTCGTCCTCCACCTCCCGGGTGAAGCCTTCCAGGGTGAGGTCTTTCACCAGGATCTTGATGCGCGCCTTGTACTTGTTGTCACGCCGGCCATGGCGGTTATAGACCCGCAGGATGGCCTCGAAATAGTTGAGCAGCTCTTCCCGGGGCAGGAAATCCCGAATCGTCCTGCCGACCATCGGGGTGCGCCCCAGCCCTCCACCGACAAAAATCTCGAAGCCGACCCGCCCGTCATCAGCCACCCGGGCAAGGGCGCCGATGTCATGAAAGCGCACCGCGGCCCGGTCGTCCTCCACGCCGCCCGCAAAGGCGATCTTGAACTTGCGCGGCAGGAACAGGAACTCCGGCGCCAGGGTGGACCACTGGCGCACGATCTCGCAGTAGGGCCGCGGGTCGAACAGCTCGTCGGCGGCCACCCCGGCAAAGGGGTCAGTGGTGATGTTGCGGATGCAGTTGCCGGAGGTCTGGATGGCATGCATCTGCACTGCGGCCAGTTCGGCGAGGATGTCCGGCGCCTCCTCCAGGCGCACCCAGTTGAACTGGATGTTGCAGCGAGTGGTGAAGTGGCCGTAGCCCCGGTCGAAACGGCGGGCGATGTCGGCCAGCTTGCGCAGCTGGTAGGCCGCCAGGGTGCCATAGGGTATCGCCACCCGCAGCATGGGCGCGTGGCGCTGCACGTAGAGGCCGTTCTGCAGGCGCAGGGGGCGGAACTCGTCCTCCCCGAGGCGCCCGTCCAGAAAGCGGGTCATCTGGTCGCGAAACTGGGCGACCCGGTCTTCCACCAGACGCTGGTCGGCTTGCTTGTATCGGTACATGGTGGTCTCGGCAATTGAGGTGGATCAGGGAAGGACGAAGGTGCTCTTTTCGGTGACCCGGGTTGCCGGGTCGTCGCTGGCCCGCACCTGGAAACTGATCGGCCTGGCGCCCGGCGGGCCCGCATCCGCGGGCACCGCCACCGTGACCTGCACGGCACGGATGCTGCCGGGATCACCGGCAAAACGGCGGGCCCCTACCAACTCGATGCCGGGCAGGCCGCTCACCTCCACTTCGAAGTCCCGGGGCATTTCGGCCAGATTGACGAGCTTGAGGGTGTAGGCATTCTCGATGCGACCGTCGCTCGCCTCCCGGGCCAAGCTGCCCCGGTCACGCAGTACATCCACCAGCAACAGCGAGCGCTGCGTCGCCGTCCAGCCCCCCAAAGCCAGGAACACGCCGATCAGCCCGCCATATACCGCCAGGCGGGGGCGTGTGCCGCGCCTGGGCTGACCGGCCAGTTCCTGCTCGGAGGCAAAGCGGATCAGACCGTGGGGCTTGGCCACGCGGGTCATCACCTCGTCACAGGCATCCGCGCACAGGCCGCAGTTGATGCACTGGTACTGGAGGCCATCGCGAATGTCGATCCCTGTGGGGCACACCTGCACACAGATGCCGCAATCCACGCAGTCCCCGCCGCCCTTGCCCTTGCGAGGCTCACCCCTGCCGGCGTCGTAGCTCACCGTGCGGGTGGTGGCGTCAAACATGACCCCCTGGAAGCGGGAGTAGGGGCACATGTGCTGGCACACGGCCTCCCGGGCAAAGCCGGCCTGGAGATAGGTGAACAAGGCGTAGAACACCACCCAGAAGCCCTCCCAGGGCCCGACGCTCCAGCCTGCCACGGCCGGCAGCAGCTCGCGGATGGGAGTGAAGTAACCAACGAAGGTGATCCCCGTCCACGCCGCCACCAGCAGCCACAGGCCGTGCTTGGATGCCCTCAGGCCCAGCTTGCGCAGCCCCATAGGCGCCTGGTCCAGCCGCAGGCGGGCCAGGTGGTCGCCCTCCACCCGGGTCTCGATCCACATGAAGATGGACGTGTAGACCGTCTGCGGGCAGGCAAAACCGCAGAACAGCCGCCCCGCCAGGGCCGTGACCAGAAACAGGCCGGTGGCGGCCAGGATCAGGGCGATGGCCAGCAACAGGGCATCCTGGGGCCACAGCACCAGACCGAAGAGGTAGAACTTCTCGTGGGGGATGTCGAACCACAGGGCCTGGCGTCCATCCCACTGGAGCCAGCAGGCCCCGTAAAAGATGATCTGGGTGAACCACACCATGCCCCAGCGGAGCGTGTTGAAGCGCCCCTTCACTTCGCGGGCGTGGATCTTTCCTTTCTTGCGATACAACTCGAGCTTGGCTTCGCGGACCTTGCTGACTGGCTTGTTCATTCGGGCTTTCCTCCTGGGACAGAAGTAAATCACCCGGACAAAAATGGAAACAGATTCAGCCTGTATCGTTTTTTATAGACACAGATCCATCTCCCCCTGCTCAGCAAGCAGCTGGCCGAGGACCCTAACCGCGTCCCTGGCCCGGTCGTCGATGGGGTGGCCGAAGTTGAGACGGATGCAGTGACCGAACTCCCGCTTGGCCGAAAAGATCGGCCCCGGCGCAAGGCTGATGCCTTGGGCCAGGGCCTGGCGGTGCAGCGCCAGCGCATCCACCCGCCGGGGCAGCTCGACCCACAGGAAGTAGCCCCCTTCGGGCCGGGCCAGGCGCGTGCCTGCGGGGAAGTGCGCCTCCACCGCCTCGACCAGGGCTGCCTCCTGGGCAGCCAGGCTGCGACGCAGGTGGCGCAAGTGGTTCTCATAGGCCCCGTGCTTGAGGTATTCGGCCAGAGCAATCTGCACCGGCACCGTGGTGGCCAGGCTGGTGGACAGCTTCTGGCGCTGAATCAGGCCCGCATAGCGCCCCGCCGCCACCCAGCCGATGCGATAGCCCGGGGCCAAGCACTTG
This sequence comes from Zoogloea sp., assembly GCF_028689785.1. GTDB lineage: Bacteria > Pseudomonadota > Gammaproteobacteria > Burkholderiales > Rhodocyclaceae > Zoogloea. The sequence continues at coordinate 15,281 of NZ_JAQVCN010000001.1, forward strand.
GAGAAGGACGACACGTGCATTACCCGGCCATGGGGGTCCACGGCCTTGCTGCACAGGGGTGGCTCGGCGCCAAAATACAGCTCGGCGTAGACGTCGTCCTCGATCAGGGGCACCTCGTGCCGGTCGAGCAGCTCGATCAGCGCCTGTCGGCGCCCATCCGGCACCCGGCTGCCGGTGGGGTTGGCGAAGTTGAGCATCAGCAAGCAGGCCTTCACCGGATGATGGCGCAGAGCATCCTCCAGGGCCGCCAGATTGACCCCTTCCCGGGGATGGCTGGGGATCTCGATGACCTTCAGCCCCAGGCGCTCGCTGGCCTGCAGGCCTGCATAGAAGGTCGGGGACTCGATGGCGATCAGGTCGCCCGGACGGGTGACTGCCTGCAGGCACAGGTTGAGCCCCTCCATGGCGCCGGAGGTAGTCACGATCTCCTGGGGCGACACCCGTGCCCCATGGGCCAGGTAACGCAGGGACAACTGCCGACGCAGTTCGTCATTGCCCGGCGGCAGATCGGTGATGGTGGACAGGGGATCCAGGTGGCGTGCCGCCGCAGCCAGGAAGCGCCCCAGCTTGTCCAGGGGGAACAGCCGCGGGCTCGGGAAACTTGAGCCGAGCGGCACCACCGCCAGATCCTTGACGCTGTCGAGAATCTCGAAAATGAAGTCGCTCACCTCCAGCGCCGTGGAATGCCCCACCGGGCGGCTCATCTCCGGTTCAGGCAGGCGTTGCCCCAGGCGGGCGCGGACAAAATAACCCGACTTGGGGCGTGCCTCGATCAGCCCCCGGCTCTCCAGCAGGTGATAGGCCTGGGTGACGGTCACCGGGGCAATGCCGTGGATACGGCAGGTCTGCCGCACCGAGGGCAGCCGGTCGCCGGGGCGCAGCACGCCCTCGGCGATCAGCCGGGCGGTGTCATCGGCGAGGGTCTGGTAGAGACTCATGGGGGCGATGGTAGCAGCCCACATCAATCTGCCGCTCCACAATGCAAAAAGCCGGGCAAGCCCGGCTTTTCTGACAGTGGGCGGCGTTCCGCTTACTGCACGCGCACTTCCACGCGACGGGCTTCAGCGGCGTCGGTGCCACCCAGGGTCACGGCGGGCTTGCGCATGGCCACCTTGTCGGCCGGCACACCGGCAGCGATCAGGGCATCCTTGAGGGCCACGGCGCGGGCCTTGGCCACTTCGGCATTGACCGCGGCGCCACCGGTTTCGTCGTGGTAACCGGAGATCAGCACGATCTTGCTGGGATCTTCCTGCAGCTTGGCGACGACCTTGGCCACTTCCTCAGCAGCATTGGCGGGCAGCTCAGCCATGCCAGAGTCGAAGTAGAGCTTAGCCAGAGCATCGCCCACTTCGGCGATTTCGGGCACTTCGGCAACTTCGGCAACCGAAGCCGCCTTGGTGTTGGTCTGGCCGGTGACATAAACGGTCAGGCCGATCACCAGGCCGATCACCAGGGCGATGATGCCGAACAGGATGCCCAGTACGAGGTTCTGGTTGTCGTCGTCTTCTTGCATAGGAAAAATCCTTTCTAGGTCAAGGTTGAAATCAAACCTTGCGAGTATACCGGCTTAATCGGGTGTGCTCCGCGGGATGCGAAAAGGAAAAGTTAAAAAGCTATTCACAATCAGGGAGCAGCCTGCCCCTTGAAGCCCACCACCATGGCGTCCGCTCCCGTCAGCCTCTCCCGGTAACAGCCCTGGAAGCCGGCTTCCGTCATCCAGCCGATGCAGTCTGCCGCTGTGTAGTCGAAGCCGCCCCGGGTCTCGATCAGCATGGTGAGGCTCATCAGCAATCCCTGGACGTTGCTCTCACGGGCGTCGTCGATCATGGCTTCATAGACGATCAGGGCGCCGCCGGGCGGCAGGGCCGCGTAGGCCTTGTCGATCAGGAAGCGCTTCTCCTGCAGATCCCAGTCATGCAGGATATGCCCCATCACGATCACCTGGGCGGCGGGCAGGGCATCGCGGAAGAAGTCTCCGGCCATGAACCCGACCCGGTCCGCCACCCCGAGACGGGCGGTGTGATCGGCAAAGATGGTGGCCACCGTGGGCAGGTCGAAGCCGGAGCCGCGCAGGTGGGGATGGACGATGGCCACCTGGGCGGCCAGATCACCCTGAGCAGTGCCGAGGTCGACAAAACTGGCGTACTTGCCCCATGGAAACTTGCGCGCGATGGCCTGGTTGGCCCCCCGCGACAGGGCCGTCATGGCGCTCAGGAACTGGCGGTGGCGCAGCGGATCGGCGGCGAGGGCCGAGAACAGGGTTTCGCCGCCGTTCTTCAGCTCGTTCTGGGGCAAGCCGGTCCTGAGAGCATCGGTGAGGCCGGCCCAGTAATGGTAGAGGCGCTGGTTGACCATCTCCAGCAGCGCCGCGATGCAGGACTCGCTCTCCCGGTCGAGATAGCGGGCCGCCGGCGGGGTGTTGGTGTAGATGCCGTCCTGGCGCTCCAGGAAACCCAGGGCCACCAGGGTGTCCAGGAAGTCGCGGCTGGCGCGGGGGTGCAGGCCCAGGCGCTGCTCCAGGTCGGCGGCACTGCCGGGCTGGCGTGCCAGGGCGGTAAACACGTCCAGCTCCACCGCGCTGAGCAGGGTCTTGGCGGCACTGAAACCGGTGCCGATGCTGAGAATGTATTCGGGGCTGATGAAGTCGTCAGCCATGGACGCTCTCCAGAGTTGAACGGGCCAGGTGCAGCTGCGCACCGGACAGGGCCAGATGGGTGACGGCCGGGTCGGCCAGGGTCTCGAACGCGCCACAGGCAAGGGTCGGGGCCGGGCCGGGCTCGGGCAGCAGGCGCAGCCACAGGCTGCGGCCCGCTTCGTCCTCGTCCACCCAGCCGGCCAGCAGACCCGCCGGGCCGGCCTCCACGCAGGCCAGTTGCAACGCCGGGGCGGGCGCACGGCTGGAAAGGCAGCGCCCCTCCCCATGCCAGTCCAGGTAACGGGCCAGGGCCGGCAGCACCTGGCCGGGCTGGCTGGTGAGAAAACCGATGGGCAGGGGCAGGCCGTCACGGGCCTCGGCCAGGGCTGCCCGCAGGGCGATGTCCGGGCCGTGAAGGGTGGACAGGCTGAGCAGAGCCGCATCGGGAAGGCGGGTTTCATCGGCGTCATCCAGGCACTGGAGGGCACCGAAAAGCGCCAGCTCGACCCACGCCCCCACCCGCCGCGGGCGCTCGCCCAGGCGGGTGGCGAGGCGCTGGCGCCAGTCGGCCGGGGGCGGATCGGCAAAGTGCCGGCCGGCGATGCGCCAGATTTTCATGATGGGCTCCCGTGGGTGTCTTCGAGCACCAGGGCGGCATGGCCACCACCGAAGCCGAGGATCTGGGCAAGGATGAAACGCAGCTGCGGTGGGCATTCGGGCGCAAGGCCCACGGCCAGCTCAGGATCAGGCGGGCAGGCAGGCAAATCGGGCCAGCGCCCGGCATCGATGCAGGCCGTGAGCAGGGCCAGCTCGGCCGCACCCGAGGCGCCCAGGGTGTGACCGATGTTCGCCTTGAGGGTGTTCAGCCCCGGCAGGCGGGCAAAAACGGCCTTTAGCCCGGCGATCTCTTCGGCATCATTGTGGGGGCTGCCGGCAGCCTGGAGCTTGATCAGATCCACGTCGTCTGCGCCGATGCCGCTGTCGGCCAGGGCGGCGCGGGCCATGCGCTCGACGGTGTGGCGCGAGGCCCCGGCCGGGTTGCTGCCATCGACCCGGTTGGCGCCGCCGCGCAACCGCCATCGGGCCGCCGTGCGCCCGAGGGCAAGGGCGGCAACGGCCTCACCGAGCACCAGGCCCGAACGATCTGCCGCCAGGGGGCGAGGCACCAGCGGATCAAGGAGCTGCAAGGCGCCAAAGCCGGCGCTACTGAAGCGGTTGGCCAGCTCCAGCCCCAGCACCAGGGCCGAATCGGCGTCCCCTGCGCCGATCAGGCGATGGGCGCTGAGCAGGGCCACGACCGATGAAGTGCACGCGGTGGACACCCAGAACACCGGCCCCTGCCAGTCCAGCCACCCAGCCACCTCCTCGGCGAATTGCTGGCAGTCGGGCAGGAAGGGCGAGCCATTTTCAAGCGCCCCCACGTTGAGGGACGAGGACGCCAGGAAGATCGGCGCGCTGCGGTCTACCGGGCCGCACTCCGCCACCGCGGCACGCACCAGCCGGCGCGCGCGGGCGTGCCAGTCGGGGTCGATATCGGGGATGGAAAAGGCCGGGAAGCGGGCATCAGGGGCAAGCTGCACAGGCACGGGGCGCACGCCGCCGGCGGCCAGGCTGAGCAGCGCACGGGGCAGATCCAGCCCCAGGGCGCAGGCCAGCCCGCGCCCCTGCAGATAAGTGCCGGCATGGCTCACGACAGACGTTCGGTCAGGTGCGCAGCGAGGGTGGCCAGGGAGGCCAGGGCACGGCGGGTCTCCTTGCTGTCGGGCATGCGCACACCGTAGCGCTTCTGGATGGCCATGGAGACCTGCAGGGCATCGAGGGAATCAAGCTGGAGGCGCGAGTCCGGGCCGAAGAGGATCTCGTCGTCGCCCAGGCCTCCGGCGGGCTCGGTCTTGTCGGCAGCCTCCAGGATCAGCTGCTTGAGGGCCTGAATGAAAGCGGGGTCAGGGGTGTTCATGGTGTGTTCAGGGCGTGATTCTGCGGGAAAAGAGCCGGCTCGCCAGGGCCAGCCCGAGGATGCCGAAGACGGCCAGACGCAAGGCCCAGGGCGCTGCCTCGGCCACATCACCCTGGCGCAGCAGCACGGTGAGCAGGCCCTCCAGCCCCCAGTTCATGGGTGACAGGCGAGCCAGCTGCTGCATGGCGCCGGGCATGACGAAGGTGGGCACCATGATGCCACCCAGGGCCGCCATCAGCAGATTGCACAGGGGGCCGAGGGTGTTGGCCTGGGCGTGGGTCCGGACCAGGCAGGCGAGCAGCAGGGCAAAACCGATGGCGGCAAGGCTGGTGGCGGCCAGCATCATGAGCAGCGCCAGCCAGTGGATGCCGGCCAGGGACAAGGCCTCGCCGCCCAGCAGCGGCATCAGGGCAGCGCCCACCGTCAGCATCAGGGCCGCCTGGATGGCGTTGATGCCCACGTAGGGCAAGGCCTTGGCGAGGATCTGGATACGTGCGGGCACACCCAGCGCCGCCAGCCGGGCCAGGGCGCCGCTGTGCTGCTCCTGCACGAAGAGGCTGCTGATGGCCGTGACCACGAAGAACATGCCGAAAACCAGCCAGGCTGGCACGTTCTGCTGCACCGCGCTGACCGGGCGCTGGGTGCTGCCCAACTGCTCTACTGCCATGAAGGGCAGGATGGACTGGCTGCCCCGGGGGCTCTCGCCCGTGAAGCTGGCCTGCAGCAGGGCCGCCCGCAGCTCGCCCACGGCGCTGGCAAGCTCGGCCTGCAGGGTGCGGAAAGCCCCCTGGTCGAGGCCCGGCTCGACCCGCAGATGCACCACCGGGGCGCGAGGCGGATCAAGGTCGCTCAAGGCATCGGCCAGGCCGGCGTCCAGGGTCAGCACGTAGGCCAGGCGCCCTTGGCGCAGAGCCTCGTCCACCGCGCCGGGGGTGGCCGGCAGGGGCCTGGCGGTGCCGTGGGCTTTGGCCCAGGTGGCGCTGATGCGCCGGGCCGCGGGGCTCTCCGTGGCGCTGTCGATGGCGTAGGGGAGCTGCCGCAGGGGGGGCGCGTACAGGTTCTGCAGGGCCAGGGACATGATCACGATGAAGGCCGCCGGCATCAGGAATAGAGCCGCCAGGGCATGGGGATCACGCAGCAGGGCGAGGAGCTCCTTGCGGATCAGGGCGAGCAGCATCATTGATCCCGCAGCCGGGTATCGGTCAAGTTCATGAACAGGCGCTCAAGGCTGTAACGCCCGAAGCGGGCTTCGCGGATGCGCCCTCCCCGCGCCTCAATGCGGGCCAGCGCCGCCACTGGCGAGGCGGTAGCGGCGAGATCAAGCTTCAGGTGAACGCCGGCCACCTCCAACTGGCCCTCGATCTCGCCGGCCAGGGCCGCCAGCGCGTCGGCGTCGAGGGGCGCTTCAAGCTGCAGTTCGACCTGCCCCCGGGCCTGAGCCAGAAGTTCCGTCAGGCTGCCCTGGCGGAGCACGCGTCCTCGATCGACGATCACCACCCGATCGGCGACAGCTTCGATCTCTTCCATGTAATGGCTGGTGTAGATCACCCCCATGCCGGAGGCAGCCAGGCTACGCACGGTCTCCAGCAGAAAGGCCCGGGACTGGGGATCGACGCCCACCGTCGGCTCGTCGAGCACCAGCAGCCCAGGGGTCGGCAGCAAGGCAATAGCCAGGTTGAGCCGGCGCTTGAGCCCGCCGGAGAGGTGCTCGACGCGAGTGGCGACAAAGTCTTCGAGACGGGTGGCGGCGAGAGCCCGGGCGATGGCCTGCCTGGCCGCGGTACCGGACAGGCGGCTGGCGGCAGCGAAGCAGCGCAGGTTTTCGGCCACGCTCAGCATGGGATAGAAGGCAAAGTCTTGAGGCGCGATGGCGATGCAGCCGGGCGCACGTCGGCGAAGGTCATCAAGGGCTTCACCGTCAAACTCGATCTGCCCTGCCGCAGGCTGGAGCAGCCCGGCCAGATGGGCTACCAGGGTGGACTTGCCGGCCCCGTTGGGCCCGAGGAGGCCAAGGATCTCACCACGCCGGGCTTCCAGGCTGAAATCCACGAGGGCCGGCGTCGTCGCTGCCGGATAGCGATAGTGGAGCCCGCGGACCTGCAACATCAGGACACCGCGGCCTTGAGCTCGGTAAAGAAGCCCTTCTCGGCTGCCGCCAGGGCGAAAAGGTGCTCGGCCAGGGCCGGCGGATCAAAGGGGTCTCGCCCTTTCACCATGCGTGCGGCCGCCAAAGCAAAGGCCCGCCAGCCATCACCAATGTCCATCAGGCGTTCGGCAAACTCGCCGAGGGCCGGGCGCTCCGCCGGCCGGGCGGCCTCCTGCAGGAAGGCCGCGTAGAGAAAGCGGAAGCCGGCACCACCGGTGCCGATCTCCTCCTGCATGCGCACGATGTGGCCCACCAGGCGCAGGCTGTCCGGCTTGCCGCGATCCATCCTGCCCAGGCCGCGGGCCAGCCCGCGAATGCCGCCCGCACCGAAGATGGGCAGCGGCGCCAGCATGCTCCAGGCAACCCGATGGATGGCCTGGCGGATTGCCTTGGGCGGGATGTCGCGCCCGGGCACCGCGGTAGGAAAGTACAAGGTGCCTTTGGGGGCCAGCATGCCCTTGGCAAAGCGGGCGCGGTTGAGGTCGTCCCGGTGGCAGCGCACCGGGTGCTCCCCCACCGGGTCGCTGATCAGGTATTCGTCCCCTTCCCGCCCGTAGACCACCAGGTTGTGGGCGTTGAAGTGAAAGCGCATGTCTTCGGGAAAATAGGGCAGCCAGTAGACTGAAGTCTGCAGGCCCACCACCTGCCCCTGGTCGAGCAATGCATCCAGGCGCGCCTCACCAGCGGCCATGCTGGAAAAGCGTTCGATCCGGAAATGCACGCCCAGGGACTTGCGCACCCCCCGGATGATCGCCCGGGGCGGTACCCGGTAGGCGATCAGCGGCATCTCCTGGATGCGTACGAAGGGCAGATAAGCGAAGCTCAGGCCGCCGCCTAGACCAAAAGCCATGGGTTCGCCGATGGGGAGCCCATGGTGGTTGAGGAGATTGGCAACCGTGCCGCTTTCACAATGGGCGGCGTGGCGATGCTGGAAATCCGCGCTCATGGCAGGGCCCGCAGTGTTTCCGGAGAAACGCCCAAGGCGGCGGCGTAGCGGCTCAGCAGTTCTGGTGACAGCCGGGCGAATACGGCCGGGCGGAAATGGCGGCGGATGCGCCAGCGCCACACCCCGCAGCTCTGGGCGAAGGTGGCGATGTCCATGCGGCGGGCGTACATCCAGTATTCCAGGGGCGATGACTGGCCGGCCACCACCCGGGCCCGGGCCGCCTTGGCGTAGGCATCGAAGACATCCACGGCCTGGAGGGTGACGATCTCTTCGGCCTCCCAGCCGGCGGACTCCACCGCAACGATCGCTCCACCCGCCCCCCGCGCATACACGGCCTTGCGATGGCCGCCGAGGGTGGCGTTGCCATCCTGGGGCACATCCTGAACATCCATCAGACCGCCTCCAGAAACACGAAACCGCTGGAGAAGCGCCCGCTTTCCGGCACGTAGAGCAGGATCTTCTGGCCCGGGCGGATGCGCCCGGAGCGCATCAGCTCGTCGAGCATGATGTAAGGCGACGCGGAACCCGTGTTGCCCTTGTCCACCAGGTTGGTAAACCACCGGAACGTGGGGATGGGGAAGCCGATGTCCGCCAGGGTGCGTTCGAGGACGGGGGCGAAATACAGGGACGAGATGTGGGGCAGGAACCAGTCCACGTCCTCGGGGCGGAGGCCATGGCGGGCCTGGAGGGCGTGGATGGGATCGGTGAGGGTGACCGGGGCGACGTGTTCGTTGAGGAGCCGGACATCCTGTTTGAGCGAGAAGATGGAGCGGGAGGCCCAGTCGGTCACCGGGAAGCGCACCCACCCGCGCAGGCCGCCGTCGGACTCCTTCTCGGCGCCGGCGTACATGCAGGCGGGCAGCCGGTGGGCGTTGGAGAACAGCTCGATCCAGCACACCCGGAGGGAGACCTGCCCCGGCCGGGGCGTCGGCTCCAGCAGCAGGGCCCCGGCCCCGTCGGACAGCATCCAGCGCAGGAACTCCTTGTCGAAGGCAATCTCGGGGCGCGCTTCCAGCTCCCGCGCCAGGTGTTCGCTCTCGGCCTCGAAATGGCTTGCCCGCATGACCGGCGAGACCAGCTCGGAACCCGTGGCGATGGCGCGCCTGGCACTGCGCGAGGCCACGCTCATGGCCGCGTACTTGAGGGCAGCGGTGCCCGACAGGCAGATGCCCGCCAGGGACACCACTTCCAGCTGGGGCCAGCCCAGCTCGCCATGGACCATCACCCCGTGTCCGGGGAGGAGCTGGTCGGCATGGGAGGTGCCCGTGGCCAGGCAATCCACCGGGCCCACATCGCCGAGGGCGCGGATGGCCTCTGCGGTGAGCCGGGCGTGGGTCATCACCGGCTCGCGGGTGACCGGGTCGAGGGCGTAATGGCGGGTCTTGATGCCGTTGTTGCGCAGCACGATGCGCCGCGCCCGGGAGGGCTTGCCGCCGACCATGCCAAGGATGGACTCGATACCCTCATTGGGTACCGGCTCCAGGGGCAGGTAGGCGGCAGATCCGGTGATGAAGACGTCAGAAATCATAGTGGGCAAGGCGTTCGAGGCCGGAGCCCGAGGGCTGCTCGTAGGATGCCTTCACCGCGTCGAGACGGCGACGCAGGAAGGGGCGCAAAAATGCCTGTAGGGCAAGAGAAACCGGGACCACCGTAAGAATGATGGCTACCAAAAATATCAGGTACAAGGCCAGCAAGGGCAGGCGCTGCCAGGCGCCGGGCCGGCCGGCCCGGTGCAGCAGCGTACCCCAGACACGGAAACTGCGGCTGCCGGCCCTTTCGCTGACGAGCAGCTCGGGGCGTGCCTCTACGGCGCCAAGCCCGGCCAGCAGCGGCGCCGTCCCCTGCTCGCGGTCATCCAGCAGGGCGTCTCGCAGTGCCCGACCAAAGCGGACGCTGCGCCGGATGTCGTCCTCGGCCACGCCGGCAGGCGGCAGTCCGGGCACCGGCTTGCGACGCCCGGTGAGCAGCCACAAGGGCGTGGTGAGCAGGGTGGCGAGGGTGGGGGCACGGTCGGTGAGCACTACGTTGTCCAGGTGCCGGGCGCCAATCTCCGCCAGCCGCGCCCGGACCCGGTCGTGGGCCATCATCCACATGTTGCGACAGGCCACCACCGTGACCACCGGCTTGTTGCGCAGCAGGCGCGCGCCCTCGTCGCCGAGGAGAAAGGCGGCCACCGGCTGACTGGGGGCGAGAAACCACACCTGGTAAAACAGGATGACCAGGTCGTAGGACTCGTCGGCGGGGAGATCCAGGGGCGCGATCTCGCCGGGCCGCATCAATGCCGATTCGGGAAAGGCGTCGAGAAAGCGGAAGAACGGCCATGGAAACGGAAACGCCACTTGCGGACGGAGCTGCACCACCCGCAAAGCAATACCGGGCTCGGCCAGCAGGGGTTCAATCAGGCGCCCGGCAATGGCGGACAGCTGGCCCGTCTGTGTGTAAACGACGACCAGCGCACGCTTCGTGGGCCCGGGTGCAGCGTGATGCGATTCGTTCGACACTGGGGGATCTGATGGCGCGTTTCAATAGCCGCATTCTATTGCCTGGGCATGTCACCCGGCAATCTTGCCGCCACGCCGCCGCACCCGAGCGCCACGGAGCCGCCCGGGCACACCGGGCGGCTCCGTATTCAAACACCGACGATCAGGCCTTGGTGAAAATGATCTTGCCGTTCTCGCAATCCACCCTGATCGTATCCTTGGCCGCGAACTGCCCTTCCAGAATGCGCTTGGCGAGCGGGTTTTCGATGTGCTCCTGGATGGCACGCTTGAGCGGGCGGGCGCCGAAGACCGGGTCGAAGCCGGCGCGGGCCAGTTCGGTCAGGGCCGCATCGCTGGCGTCCAGGTGCATGTCGAGCTTGGCCAGGCGCTTCTCCAGGTAGCCCAGCTGGATGCGGGCGATGGAGGCGATGTTCTTCTCGTCGAGGGCGTGGAAGACCACCACCTCGTCGATGCGGTTGATGAACTCGGGTCGGAAGTAGGTCTTCACCTCACCCATCACCGCCAGCTTGATGATCTGGTAATCATCGCCGGACATCTGCTGGATCATCTGGCTGCCCAGGTTGCTGGTCATCACGATCACGGTGTTCTTGAAGTCCACCGTGCGCCCCTGACCATCCGTCATGCGGCCGTCGTCGAGCACCTGAAGCAAGACGTTGAAAACGTCCGGGTGGGCTTTCTCCACCTCGTCGAAGAGGATCACGCTATAAGGCTTGCGGCGCACCTGTTCGGTGAGATAGCCGCCCTCCTCATAGCCCACGTAGCCCGGGGGCGCCCCGATCAGACGCGCCACCGAATGCTTCTCCATGAACTCGCTCATATCGATACGGATCAGGTGATCCTCGGCATCGAACATGAACTCGGCCAGGGTCTTGCACAGCTCTGTCTTGCCCACACCCGTTGGGCCGAGGAACAGGAAGGAGCCATAGGGCCGGTTCTCGTCCGACAGGCCGGCGCGGGAGCGGCGGATGGCGTCCGACACCAGGCGCACGGCCTCATCCTGGCCGATCACCCGGTTGTGCAGGTGGGCTTCCATGCGGAGCAGCTTGTCGCGCTCGCCCTGCATCATCTTCGACACGGGGATGCCGGTGGCCCGGGACACCACCTCGGCGATCTCCTCGGCACCCACTTCGGTGCGCAACAGCTTGTTGGCCGGCTTGGCCTCGCCGCTGGCCTCGGCCTTCTTGAGCTGGGCTTCGAGCTGGGGCAGTTGGCCGTACTGCAGCTCGGCCACCTTCTCGAGCTTGCCTTCCCGCTGCAGCCGGGCAATGTCGGCCTTGATGCGGTCGATCTCTTCCTTGATGTGGGCGGAACCCTGCACCGCCGACTTCTCGGCCTTCCAGATTTCCTCCAGGTCGGAGTATTCCTTCTTGATGCGGGTGATCTCCTCCTCGATCAGGCCGAGGCGCTTGAGGGAGGCTTCGTCCTTCTCCTTCTTCACAGCCAGCTGTTCGATCTCCAGCTGGATGCGGCGCCGTTCGAGCTTGTCCATCACCTCCGGCTTGGAGTCGATCTCCATCTTGATGCGCGCCGCCGCCTCGTCGATCAGGTCGATGGCCTTGTCGGGCAGGAAGCGGTCGGTGATGTAGCGGTTGGACAGCTCGGCAGCGGCGACGATGGCCGGGTCGGTGATCTCGACGCCATGGTGCAGCTCGTAGCGCTCCTTCAGGCCGCGCAGGATGGCGATGGTGGACTCCACCGTCGGCTCATCCACCAGCACCTTCTGGAAGCGGCGCTCCAGGGCGGCGTCCTTCTCGATGTACTTGCGGTACTCGTCCAAGGTGGTGGCGCCGATGCAGTGCAGCTCGCCCCGAGCCAGGGCCGGCTTGAGCATGTTGCCGGCGTCGATGGCGCCCTCGGCCTTGCCCGCGCCCACCATGGTGTGGATCTCGTCGATAAACAGGATGATGCGGCCTTCGTCCTTGGCGATGTCGCCCAGCACCGCCTTCAGGCGCTCCTCGAACTCGCCCCGGTACTTGGCCCCGGCCAGCAGCCCGGCCATGTCGAGCACCAGCACGCGCTTGCCCTTCAGGGTCTCGGGCACTTCCTCATTGACGATGCGCTGGGCCAGGCCTTCGACGATGGCGGTCTTGCCCACGCCGGGCTCGCCGATCAGCACCGGGTTGTTCTTGGTGCGGCGCTGCAGGATCTGGATGGCGCGGCGGATCTCGTCGTCGCGGCCGATCACCGGGTCGAGCTTGCCCTGGCGGGCCCGCTCGGTGAGATCCACGCAGAACTTCTTGAGGGCTTCGCGCTGGCTCTCGGCGTCGGCGCTGCCCACGTTCTGGCCACCGCGCACGGCGTCGATGGCCTGCTCCAGCGCCTTCTTGGTCAGGCCGTTTTCCTTCAGCAGGCGGCCGCTCTCGCCCTTGTCGTCGGCCAGGGCCAGCAAGAACATCTCGCTGGCGATGAACTCGTCACCACGCTGCTGGGCGGCCTTGTCGGTAAGGTTGAGCAGATTGCCCAGATCACGCCCGACAGACACATCACCGCCATGGCCTTGCACCTTGGGCAAACGCTCAAGGGCCTTGATCAGGGCTGCCTTCAGACCGCCCACATTGGCACCGGCCCGCTGCAGCAGGGACGCGGTGCTGCCGTCGTCCTGGGCAAGCAGGGCCAGCAGCAGGTGCTGGGGTTCGATGAACTGTTGATCGTTACCCACGGCGAGACTTTGGGCTTCGCTGAGGGCTTGCTGAAACTTGGTGGTGAACTTGTCGTAGCGCATGGAGCCTCCGGATTTTGGTCTGAAGCCTACATGGGGGAGGAATCGGGGCTTTCAAGTCGAACCCGCGAATGCACACGGGCCCTGCGCCGGCTCGGCGGGCCACATACGCAAATGTCCTCCACCAAAGTATGATGCGGAGCTTTCCGACAACGACAGGGGCATTCTCCAGCCCCGCTCCGCCTTCACCCGTCCGGCCCGAGTGCCAGGCCCCGAGGAGACGAAAAATGACAAGAACCCACGGCACCCTGCTCCGTGCAGGCATGCTAGGCGCTTGCCTGGCCTTTGCCCAGGCCACCCCCGCCGCCGGCGAGATCGCCCTCGCCCACATCGCTCCCCTCAGTGGCCCCGTCACCCGGGAAGCCACCGAATACAATGCCGGCATCCGTGTAGCCCTGAAGGCCGCCAACGCCGCCGGCGGCATCCACGGCAAGCAGCTGGTGTTGCGCAACCTGGATGACGAATACAAGGCCGACACCGCCCTCGCCCGCTTCCGCGAAGCCGCCGCCTCCGATGCCCTCGCCGCGCTGATGACCGTCGGTTCTTCGACCATGACACGCCTGCTCGCCGAGCAGTTTCCCGAAACCCAGAGATTTCCGGTCATCGGCGTGATCCCCGGCGCCGAACCCCTGCGCAGCCCCGTCAATCCCTACGTCTATCACGTGCGGGCCGGTGACCTGGAGCAATACCGCAAGCTCGCCGAACACGCCACCACCACCGGCCAGCAGCGCGTCGCGGTGGTCTATGCCGACGTCCCCTTCGGCACCGCGGGCCTGGCCACCCTCGAATCCCTGTTCCGCGGCAAATCCCAGCAGATCGTTGCCCGGGTGGCCCTGCCCTTGGAGGGCAAGGCCGACCTTCCCGCCGCGCTCAAAACCCTGACCTCCGCCAAACCCGACATCATTTACATGGTGATCCCCGCCCAGCTGGCCGCCGAGTTCCTCAAGGCTTACCGGAACGGCAGTAACGGCCTGCCTGCCCAGCTCGCCACCTTGTCGTATGGCAACGCCGAAACCCTGTGCCAGGTGGCCGGCGAGGAGGCCGCCCGCGGTATCGTCGTCGCCCAGGTCATGCCCAACCCCGGCAACAGCGCCATTCCGGTAGTCCGGCGCTTCCACGAAGACATGAGCAAATTCGCCGAACCCGGCACCCGGCCGAGCATCTTCCACCTGGAAGCCTACGTCACCACCCGCATCGTCCTCGAAGCCATCCGCCGCGCCGGCCCCACCCCCACCCGCCCCAAACTCGTCCAGGCCCTCGACGGGCTCAAGAACTTCGACGTGGGCGGCTACACGGTGGACTTCTCCCCCACCCGGCACACGGGGTCGAGCTTTGTGGATATCAGCATTGTCGGGCGGGGGTGCAAGCTGATGTTTTGAGCACCAAGGCTGCCGCCAGCGCCGGATGCGCCCTTTATCTTCAAACACGCCGGCTGGACAAGCGAACGCCTCATATGTACATTAAAACGTACATACTCGGAGATCACCATGGACGCAATCACCTACACCGCCGTTCGCGCAAATCTCGCCCGTACCATGGATCGGGTTTGCGACAACCACGAAGCCCTGATCATTACTCGCAACGGTGAACAGTCCGTCGTCATGCTCTCCCTCGAGGACTACAAAGCACTCGAGGAAACCGCCTACCTCCTGCGCACCCCCGCCAACGCCCAGCGCCTTCTCTCCGCAACCGCACAACTGGGAGCAGGTAAAGGCAGCGAACGGGAACTTGCAGAGTGAAGTTGATCTTTGCCGACGAGGCGTGGGAAGACTATCTCTACTGGCAAAGACAGGACCGGCGCATGACCGAACGGATCAACAAACTGATCCGCGAAACACAGCACGCCCCCTACTACGGCATTGGCAAACCGGAGGCCTTGAAACATGCGCTATCAGGCTTCTGGTCACGCCGTATCACGGATGAGCATCGCATGGTGTACCGCGTCGAGGGGGATGATCTGCTGATCGCACAGTTGCGGTTCCATTATTGAGGCGGTGATTCAGGCGGCGCTGGAATCTCGCAGAGCGTAGGGTTGCATCGGCACGTCGGCAGGCAATCTCAGGTCGGCACACAGCCGACGGATCATCGCCACGGACAGAGGGCGGGTCCGGTTCATGATGTCGGCCAACACCTCCGCGTGCTCGGCCCCGGTTCGGATGGGCTTCAGATCCATCGCAGCTCCTGGATGGTTTCGGCGTCCATCCGACCGGCTGGCCGGTGATCAAAAACGGCATGTAACGGAGCACCCCACAGCATGCCCGACCCGGCAATCAATCTGCGAGCTTAACGCCCATGCCACTAGCATCAAGGTAACCCCAGGTCGTGAAACCGATGCCGCTCTTGTATCGGGTATTGACTACCGCGTCTGCACCGATTGAGCGCGCCTTCTCAGACAGGGCCTCATTCGCCTGTTCCTTGGTCGGATCCGCATGGAACACCGTGAGCTTCCTGACGCTCACTTCGATCTGCCCCACCTCCTTGTACTTTCGTCCAGAAAGTGACCCCTCGGAGATCAATACCTTCGTGCCAGCCGGCAGAGCAGCCGGAGCGTCCGCGGTGATATTTGAACTGGTTCTATACGAAGCACAGCCTGATGTAAGTGCAACAACGACAACAGCTGACAGCAAGGCAACTCTCTTGGTTTTCATTATTCCCTCACGGATTCGAGTAAAACCAAAAAGCATAAACAAGCAAACAGATTATGTCCATGACATTTATCTCATGCTTGAGACGCCCGGGCAGCAATCGCACCTCCGCCCTACCCCACCCGAATCCTCTTCCCATACCCCGTCATCTCCAGATACCCCCGCCCCACCTCGCGCCCGCCTTCCAGTGCCCGCACCGCTCCTTCCCAGTAGATCGCGCCGGTGGAGCGTCGGCTGTCCAGTTCCTGGTCATCGATCAGTGGCAGCAGTTCCAGCTGACGCCCGCCCACCTGCACCCGCCAGGCCACAGGCCAGTCGATGCCCGAGCGGGGCGAGTGCCATTGGCGCAGAGGGGTGAAGTGCACGGCCTCGGGTGGCAGTACCTGCCCGATCTGGCCGGCGGGGCGGATGGTGGCGGCGGACCACAGGGCCTTGCCGGCGATGTCGCGCAGGCGGAAGGCCATCAGTCCGCTGCCGTCGTCCAGGTTGAGGCCGATCCAGTCCCAGCCCTGAGCACCTTCGGGCAGCAGTTCACTCGACCATTCGTGATCCAGCCAGGCCAGGCCGGTGACCGGCCGGGCGACTCCGTTCAGGGACAACTGGCCGCTCACCCTTAGCTGGGGGCGGCTGTAGTAATAGCTTGCGTGGCGGGGGTCAGCGGCCTTGCGGCTGAAGCCGGCCTGCCCTTGCAGCAGCGGCGGGCCGTCGGGTCGCAGGTCGAGCTGATAGGCAAAATCTGCGCCCTGGACGCGGGCGTGATAGCCCTTGGGGCCAAGCTCGAAGCGCCAGTCGCCCAGCCAGACGCGGGTGGTGCCGGTGTCGAAGCCGGCGTGGCCCGGGCCGACGCGGGCCGAGCGTTCGTCGTGGCGC
This sequence comes from Zoogloea sp., assembly GCF_028689785.1. Taxonomy (GTDB): domain Bacteria; phylum Pseudomonadota; class Gammaproteobacteria; order Burkholderiales; family Rhodocyclaceae; genus Zoogloea. Next base: position 31,700 of record NZ_JAQVCN010000001.1, read on the forward strand.
AAGCGGCCAAGGCGTGGGTCGGCGATCGCAGCATGGGCGAGGATCAATTGGCGTGGGGCGAAGGCGCTGGGGTTGCCTTCACCCAGGCCGGTGCGTACCCGGAAGAAGGTGACCTGAAAGCCGAGTGGGCTGCCGTCGGGCTGCTTCAGCCAGCCGGTGGCGTACCACCATTCGGTGCGGAAATCCGGATGGGCGCCATGATCGGCCGGGAAGGCCAGGCGGCGCCCCGGCAGCACGGGAGCAAACCCGGTGGCGCTGCCGGGTACGGCAGCCATGCCTGCCAGGGCGAGCAGAAAGCGGCGACGCTGCATCACCAGTCCTCCCGCACAGCCAGCACGGCGCTCTGCCCCATGGCCTGTCGGCCGGCCAGCACGGCCGCCACGGCGGCCAGGGCCACCAGCCCGGTGCCGAAGAGCAGCAGGGACAGCCAGGGCACGTGCAGGTCCATGCTCCAGTGAAAGCTCTGGCGATTGACCACCTCAATCAGCACCAGGCCGATGGCCCCGCCAACCAGCATGCCACCGAGCACGCCCACACCTGCGGCGAGGGCACCTTCCCGGGCCAGCATGGCGCCGATCTGGCGACGGGTCAGGCCCAGGTGGCGGAGCATGCCGAACTCCCGCCGCCGCGCTGCGGCCAGGGCGGCGAAGCTGGCCGCCACGCCGGCGAGGCCGATGGCCACCGCCACGGCTTCGAGCAAGTAGGTGACGGCGAAGGTACGGTCGAAGATGCGCAGGCTGATGGCCCGGATCTCCCCGGGCCGGGCGATCTCCAGCGCGCCGGGGCCGGCAAGGCTGGCCAGCGCATCGGCAACATCGTCCGCCCGGGCACCGGGGACCAGATGCACGGCTCCATCGTTGGCCAGCCTGTCCCCGGTGAGCCGCCGGTAATCATCCAGATCGATCATCACAGCACCGGTCTGGCGCGCGTAATCACGCCATACACCAGCCACCACCACCGGAATGCTGCGGCCGGCCAAGGGCAGGCTCACCTGCTGGCCCGGATTCCAGCGCTGGATATCCTGCAACGCTTCGGATATCCAGATGCGCGGCAGCGTGCCCGCTGCACTGGCTCCCGCCACCAGGGGCAGATCGCTGCCATCGGCCGCCACCGGGCGGGCGATCATGGCCACCGGCGGCTGGCCCGGGGTAAGGCGCAGCGTGTCGTGGCGGATGAAATCCACCCGATCCACGCCGGGCAGCGCGGCAATGCGGGCCTGCAGGGCTTCGTCCAGATGCCCGCTACCGCTGGCCCGGCCGGCACGCACGTAGAGATCGGCGGGGAGGATCTGGCCCAGCCACTGGTCCACCGAGTCTCGGAAGGAGGCCACCATGATGGCCATGGCCACTGCCAGGGCCACGCTGGTCAGCACCCCGGCGGCGGCCACCACCGCGTGCCCGGGCGCGGCCGACAGGCGGGCGGCGGCCAGGCGCGCAGACACCGGGCCACCGCTCGGCAGCAGGCGCGCCAGACTGGCAGCCAGTACCGGCAGCAACAACACGCCGCCCGCCAGCAGGCAGGCCACGGCCAGGTAGCCCCCGAGCGGCAGACCTTCCCATGGCGGAATCAGGCAGGCCGGCAGGCTCGCCGCCAACACGCTCAGCCCGAGGCTCGGATGGCCGACCCCACCGCCTATACTGGCCTCATCCCCAGCCTTCAAGGCCCGAGCCGGCGACACGGTGGCCGCCTCCCGTGCCGGCATCCAGGCACCTGCCAGACCGGCGAGCCCCCCCAACACCACATACAGCGCGCTAACCCCTGGCTGAAACTGCAACTGCGGGCTGAGGCCCGAAAAATAGCCGGCCCCCAGATCGCCGCCCAGCAGCGCCAGCGCCCCCCAGGCCAAGGCATGCCCCAGGGCCACGCCAAGCACGCCCCCCAACAGCCCAACCACCGCCCCCTCGGCCAGCAGCCAGCCGAACAGGGTGCGCCGGGCCAGGCCCACTGCGCGCAAAAAGGCAAACTCGGTACGCCGCCGCACCACCGACAGGGCCTGGGCCGAGAACACCAGGAAGCCCCCGGTGAGCAGGGCGATGGCGGCCAGCAGGGTCAGATTGACCCGATAGGCTCTGGACAGATTGGCGGCCTCATCTTCGGCTGACTTAGGCTGCGTCACCACCACGCCGGCCGGCAGCCGGGCCTGGAGAGCGGCGCGGGCGGCGTCGGGCGCCACGCCATCGCGCAGGCGCAGGTCGATGCGGCTCAGGCGCCCCAGGCGCCCGAAGTGCCACTGGGCGCCAGCGATATCCATCACCGCCAGGCGGCGACCGTCATCCAGCCCGGGCAGATCGCCGACCACCCGCAGGGCCAGCCGGTCAGCACCAGCCTGGAGTTGCAGCACCTCCCCCGCCTTGACGCCCAGCGCCTTGCGCGCACCCTCGGAGAGGAACAGGGCGTCGTCGGCCAGGGCCCCAAAGCGCTCACCCTCGCGCTCGCCCTCGTCCGCCGCCCTGGGCAAAAGCCGGGGTGTGACCCGGGCCAGGGAGAACAGATCCACCCCCTGAATGTTCAGACTCTCCTCCCGCCCGGCCAGGCGAGCGTCGATCTCCACCACCGGGCTGGCGTCGGCCACCTCTGGCGCTGCGGCCAGCATCGGGTAAAGCGCTTCATCGAAACCTCCACGCGGGCCGAGCACCTGCAGATCGGCCTGCCCAGCCAAAGTGCGCAAGCCGCGGCCGAACTCGCTCAGGGCGGCCTCATGCACCGCCTGCACGGCCATGCCCAAGGCCACGCCCAGTACGATGGCGGCAAGGGAAAACAGAGTGGCCATACGGCGCCGAACCAACGAACCGAGAAAGACCGGTGCCAGCCTCATCCGCACAGGCCTTCCGGCGTCAGGCGCAGCACCCGGTCGGAGGTAGCCGCTGCTTCAAGGGAGTGGGTGACCAGGATGCCGATGGCGCCCGCCTCGCGGATGCGCGTGGCGAGCAGGCGCAACACCTTGTCGCCGTTGGCCGGGTCCAGGTTGCCGGTAGGCTCGTCGGCCAGCACCAGACGCGGCCGATGCACCAGCGCCCGGGCGATGGCGACGCGCTGCATCTCGCCACCCGAGAGCTCCCGCGGCCAGCTGTCGACCCGCTCCGCCAGGCCCACGGCGTCGAGCAGTTGCCGGGCCGGCACTGCCGCTGCGGCCGCATCCTGCCCTTGCAACCACAAAGGCAGGGCCACATTCTGGCCGACCGTCAGGTGGGGTAATACGTGGAAGGCCTGGAACACGAAGCCCAGCTTGTCCCGGCGCAAGCGGGTCAGGGCATCCTCGTCACGACGGCCATACTCTTCCCCGTCCAGGCACAGACGGCCGCCATCGGGCCTGTCCAGGCCGGCCACCAGATTGAGCAGGGTGGACTTGCCCACCCCCGACTCCCCGACGATGGCCACGTATTCGCCGGGTTGAAGCTGCAGGGACACCTCCCGGAGCACAGCGCGGCCATTGAAATGGCGAGACAGCTTTTCGATTTCGAGCATGGCGTATCAGAGGGTGGCGGGAACGGTCGGTTCCGTTACGTGCGCAGGGTATACTCCGCGCGCCCATGCCCGTCGACCACTACGAGAACTTCCCGGTTGCCTCCTTTCTGCTGCCCGCGCACCTGCGCGAGCCGGTCGAGGCCATCTACGCCTTCGCCCGCAGCGCCGACGACGTCGCCGATGAGGGTGATGCCCTGCCGGTGATGCGCCTGGCGCGCCTCAACGACTACCGCCGGGCCCTGCTGGCCATCGAGCAGCAGCGCCCTTTCGACGACCCCACCCTGGTGCCGATCTTCGAGCGCCTGGGGCGCAACATGCGCGCTTTCAAGCTGCCGGCCGGCCTGTTCCGCGATCTACTCGACGCCTTCAGCCAGGACGTGGGCAAGACCCGCTACGCCGATTTTGCCGAGCTCTGCGACTACTGCCGCCGCTCCGCCAACCCGGTGGGCCGGCTGATGCTGTGCCTGTACAAGGCCGACACCCCCGACAACCTGGCCATGTCCGACCGCATCTGCACCAGCCTGCAACTTATCAACTTCTGGCAGGACGTGGCCGTGGATTGGCAAAAGCAACGCATCTACCTGCCCCTGGCCGACATGGAGCGCTTCGGCGTTACCGAAGCTTGCATCGCCAGCGGCCAGGTGACCCACAACTTCTCCGCCCTGATGGACTTCCAGATCCAGCGTGCCCGCCAGATGATGCACGCGGGCGCCCCCCTCGCCCGGCGCCTGCCCGGGCGCATCGGCTGGGAGCTGCGCCTGGTGGTGCAGGGCGGACTCGCCATACTCGACAGGATCGAAGCCAACGGCTATGACGTCTTCGCACGCCGGCCGAAGCTTGGCAAGACAGACTGGCTGCGCCTTGCCTGGCGCGCCGCCACCCGGTGACCCCCATGAGCGACCCCCACGCCTACTGCCAGGAAAAAGCTGCCAGCAGCGGCTCCAGCTTCTACTACAGCTTCATGTTCCTGCCGCCTGAGAGGCGCCAGGCCATCACGGCCCTGTACGCTTTCTGCCGCGAGGTGGACGACGTGGTCGATGAATGCCACGACATGCAGATCGCCCAGACCAAGCTCGACTGGTGGCGCCACCAAGTGGCGCAAATCTTCGACGGCGAGCCCCAGCACCCGGTGGGCCAGGCCCTCAAGGACGTGGGCAAGCGCTTCAACCTGCCCCGGGAGCAGTTGCTGGAGATCATCGACGGCATGCAGATGGACCTGCAGCAGACCCGCTATCTGGACTGGAAGGCCCTGCACCTCTACTGCTACCGGGTGGCCAGCGTGGTGGGCCTGCTGTCGGCCGAGATCTTCGGCTACACCAACCGCCAAACCCTCAAATACGCCCACGACCTGGGCCTGGCCTTCCAGCTCACCAACATCATCCGCGATGTGGGCGAGGACGCCCGGCGCGGCCGCATCTACCTGCCCATCGACGAGCTGCAGCGCTTCAACGTGCCGGCGCGGCAGATCCTCGACGGTCAGCATTCCGACGCCTTCCGGGAGCTGATGCAGTTTCAGGCTCAGCGGGCGCGCCAGTTCTATGACCAGGCCTTTGCCCAGCTGCCCGCCGAAGACCGCAAGGCCCAGCGCCCGGGTCTGATCATGGCCTCCATCTACCGCAGCCTGCTCGACGAAATCGAGGCCGACGGCTTCCTGGTACTCGACCGGCGTACCTCCCTCACCCCGCTGCGCAAGATCTGGCTGGCCGGCACCACCTGGTTCAAGGGATGAGCACAAGCCCTCAGGTGGCCGTCATCGGCGGCGGCTACGCCGGCTTCGCCGCCGCCGTCACCCTCGCCCGGGGCGGAGCCCGGGTCAGCCTGTTTGAATCCTCCCGTACCCTGGGCGGCCGCGCCCGGGTGGTCGAGAAGCTCGACTACGGTCTTGACAACGGCCAGCACATCCTGCTGGGCGCCTACGAAGAAACCCTGCGCATGCTGCGCCTGGTGGGCGTACGCCCCAACGTGCTGGAAACCCGGCGCCTGGCCTTGGTCTATCCCGGCCTGTGCGAACTGCGCGCCGCCGCCCTGCCCGCCCCGCTTCACCTGGCCCTCGGCCTGCTGCGGGCCAAGGGCCTGAGCTGGGCCGACAAACGCGCCATGGCCCGCCTGATGAGCCAGCTCAAGCGCCAGGCCTACCGGGTCGAGCCTGACCAGCCGGTGTCCGAGCTGCTGGCCGAGAGCGGCCAGACCGACACCCTCACCCGCCTGATCTGGGCGCCCCTGTGCGTGGCAGCCCTCAACACCCCGGTGGATCAGGCATCGGCCCAGGTCTTCGCCAACGTTCTGAAAGACAGCCTGGCAGCCGCAGCCTCGGCCTCCGACCTGCTGATTCCGCGGGTCGATCTCTCCGAGCTGTTTCCGGTGCCGGCGTCGCGCTGGCTGGCCATGCGCGGCCATCAGGTCCGAAGCGCCGAACCCATCAAGGCCATTGAGGCCCACGAGGGCGGCTACCGGCTGGACGGTGACCCCTGGTCCACCCGCTACGACCAGGTCATCATCGCCACCGCGCCCTATCACGTCGCCCCGCTGGTGGCAGGCCTGCCGGCCATGGCGCCAGTGGTAGCCTGCATCGACGCCCTGCGCCATGAGCCCATCGTCACCAGCTGGCTGGCCTTTGAAGGGCCGGTGAAGTTTCCCGAGCCGATGATCGGTCTGGACGGCGGCTATGGGCAGTGGGCCTTCGACCGGGCAGCCCTGGGCGGCCCGGAAGGCTTGGTGGGAGTGGTGATCAGCGCCCGGGGGGCGCATCAGGAGATCAGCCGCGAAGCGCTTGAAATGGCGCTGGTGGCCGAACTGCAGCAGGCCCTCGGCCCCCTGCCGGCGCTCAGGTGGTCAAAGACCATCACCGAAAAGCGCGCCACCTTTGCATGCACGCCGGGCCTGCAGCGGCCCGCAGCCACCACGCCAGAGCCCGGCATCTGGCTGGCCGGGGACTACGTAGACTCCCCCTACCCGGCCACCATCGAAGCCGCCATACGCAGCGGCGTCGGCACGGCCCGAAGCATCCTCAAGCGCTACGGGCTAAAGGAAGGCTCGCTGCTGATGGGCTGAGACCCGGGCAGATCCTTGATTGAAGTCCGAGGTCGAATTCACTCGACCTCCCCGGCTCAAGGCATCGGCATACTCTTGACGGGGCTGCCGTCATGCCCTTCCCTGCTTTCACCCTTCCACCAGGCGCCCTCCGGCCAGACGCAGCGTCCGGCCGCAGCGGGCAGCCAGGGCGTTGTCATGGGTAACAAGCACCAACGTCGTGCCGGCTTCTGCGTTGAGGGAGAACATCAATTCGATCACCGCATCGCCAGTGGCCACGTCCAAATTGCCGGTGGGTTCATCGGCCAGCACCAGGGCCGGCTGGGGCGCGAAGGCCCGAGCCACGGCCACGCGTTGCTGCTCGCCACCCGACAGCTGGCGCGGGTAGTGCCCCAGGCGCGCGCCCAGCCCGACCCTACCGAGCCACAATTCGGCCTCCTTGCGTGCATCGCCGCGGCCGGCCAACTCCAGAGGCAACATCACGTTCTCGAGCGCGGTCAGCGCCGGAAGCAGCTGGAAGGACTGGAAGACGAAGCCGACGCAGGCACCACGCAGGGCAGCCCGTCCGTCTTCATCAAGGGCAAACAGGTTCTGGCCACGGATCGTCACGCTACCGCCACTGGGTTCATCCAGCCCAGCCAGAAGGCCGAGCAGCGTGGACTTGCCTGAGCCGGAGGCACCGACAATGGCCACTGCCTCACCCGCCAGGATGCGAAAGGACACGTCGTCGAGGATATGCAGGGTGTTGCCGTCATCGGCGGCAACGGCGCGGGAGAGGCCGCTTACCTCGACCACCGGCGCAAGGGCCGCGGCAGCGGAGGTGGAGTCTTGGGAGGTTCGGGTCAGCATGGTGATGTGGAGTGTGCCCAAGGCAATAGGTTCAGCAAAACGCTGCATTCCCCAACATGATGCCCTTCGCCAACAACTGGCGAAGGGCGCCAGAAAGCACAAAGGGCAGCCCTCGGGCTACCCTTTGCCTGCCACGAGACCAGGAAGCCTCAATCCACGTGGTAGTTCGGCGCTTCCTTGGTGATCTGCACGTCGTGGACGTGGGATTCACGGATGCCGGCGGAGGTGATCTCGACGAACTCGGCGCGGGAGCGCATTTCGTCGATGGTGGCACAGCCCACATAGCCCATGGAGGCACGCAGGCCGCCCATCAGTTGATGGATCACCGCCGTCACCGCGCCCTTGTAGGGCACCCGGCCTTCGATGCCTTCCGGCACCAGCTTGTCCACGTTGCCGTCGTTCTCCTGGAAGTAGCGATCAGCCGCACCCTGCTGCATCGCACCCAGGGAACCCATGCCCCGGTAGGACTTGTAGGAGCGGCCTTGAAACAGCACGGTCTCGCCCGGCGCCTCTTCGGTGCCGGCAAACAGGCCGCCCAGCATGACCACGTTGGCCCCTGCGGCGATGGCCTTGGAGATGTCACCGGAGTAGCGGATGCCACCGTCGGCGATCAGCGGAACGCCCGAACCGGCCAGCGCCGTGGCGACGTTGTCAACCGCGGTGATCTGGGGCACGCCGACACCGGCGACGATGCGGGTGGTGCAGATCGAACCTGGGCCGATACCCACCTTGACGCCATCGGCGCCGGCTTCGACCAGCGCCAATGCAGCAGCGGCAGTGGCGATGTTGCCGCCGATGACCTCGACCTGCGGAAAGTTCTTCTTGACCCAATTGACCCGGTCGAGCACGCCTTGGGAGTGACCGTGGGCGGTATCGACGACGATCACGTCCACCCCGGCTTCGGCCAGCAGCTCGGCGCGCTCTTCGGTGCCAGCACCCACGCCGATGGCGGCCCCCACTCGCAGGCGGCCGTGGCCATCCTTGGCGGCGAGCGGGTGCTCGGTGGACTTCATCATGTCCTTGACGGTGATGAGACCGGCCAGTTCGCCAGCATCATTCAGGACCAGCACGCGTTCGAGGCGGTGCTTGTGCATCAGGGCACGGGCGTCGTCGAGGCTGGTGCCTTCCTTGACGGTCACGAGGCGCGCCTGGGGCGTCATGATGGCGGACACGGGCTGGTCGAGATTGGTCTCGAAACGTGTGTCGCGGTTGGTGACGATGCCGATGACCTTGCCATTATCGACCACCGGCAGGCCGGAGATCTTGTGGCTGCGGGTCAGGGTCAGCACTTCGCGGACCGTCATGGTCGGCGGAATGGTGATCGGATCCTTGAGGATGCCCGATTCGAAGCGCTTTACCTTGGCCACTTCGGCGGCCTGCTGATGCGCGGTAAGGTTCTTATGAACGATACCGATCCCGCCTTCCTGGGCGAGAGCAATGGCAAGACGCGCTTCGGTGACGGTGTCCATGGCTGCGGACACCAGCGGAATATTCAGGGTAATGTTGCGCGTGAGTTTCGTCTGGAGGCTGACGTCGCGCGGGAGAACGCTCGAATGGGCGGGGACAAGAAGGACGTCATCAAACGTCAGCGCCTTCTGAATCACTCGCATAGCTTTAATCCCTTGAATCAAATCCGTATTATACGTAGCTTGCCGCTTACCGGCAAAAGCTTTGTCCTGACGGAGTCCCCAATGTTCCACAAACTGCTTTCCATGCTGCTGCTTTGCGCGGCTACCTCGGCTGCTGCACAGAGCATTTACAGCTGGAAGGATGCCAGCGGCCGTGTTCACTACTCCGACACGCCCCCTGCCGAAGGCAACAAGACGCGCACAATCCGTCAGGCGCCCCTGGCGCCGACGGCCCCTGCTGCCCAAAGCGCTCCGGGCCTTCCCCGCCCCATAGTCGGCGAGACCTACGCCGAGAAGGAGCAGGCCTTCCGCAAGCGCCGGGCCGAAGCCGCCGAAGCCGAAGAGAAGGCTCGCAAGGATCAGATCGAGAACGAGCGCAAGCAGAAGGAATGCGCCGACCTGCGGAGATACCTGGCCGGGGTGAGCAACGGGCAGCGCATGGGCCGTTACAACGATGCCGGTGAAGTCATCATGATGAGTGACGAAGAACGCGCCGCCGAAGCGGACCACACCCGCGCCACCCTGGAAAAGAACTGCAACTAAGGCCGCCCGACGCGACTGCCGGGCTTCAGGCAGCGTCTTCCGCTGGCCCCCCCCCCTTCTTCATCACCTTTCCCTCTTCAGCGCGCTTGCGCCGCACCTCTTTCGGGTCGGCGATCAGCGGCCGGTAGATCTCGACCCGGTCCTTGTCCCGCAGCACGGCATCAGGCTTAACCAGCTTGGCGAAGATACCGAGCTTGTTGCTCTTGACGAGATCGATCTCTGGGTGCTTCTGGAGCAGGCCCGACGCCTCGATGGCCCGTTGCACCGTACAGCCCTCAGGCAGGCGCAGATGCACGATTTCCTGGCGATCGCGTAGGGCGTAGCAGACATCCACGTTGATCGAATCGCTCATTTCAGCTCCTGGTGTAGATCTGCCCGGCACGCTTGACGAAGGAATCGACAAAGGTGTTGGCAATGTGGCTGAACACTGGACCGACCGCCTTCTCGATGAGACGGCTGGAGAACTCGTAATGCAGGTTGAATTCGACCTTGCAGGCAGCGTCACCCAGGGGGGTGAAATCCCAGCTACCGTCCAGGTGGGTGAAGGGCCCATCGGTCAGGCGGATGTGCATGTGCCTGGGGTAGTCCTTGTCGTTCTCGGTACTGAAGTGGGATTTGATGCCGTGGTAGTTGATGTGAAGCGTGGCCTTGGTGACTTTTTCGTCGCGGGCATGCACCTCGCTCCCGCCGCACCAGGGCAGAAACTTGGGGTAATCCTCACAACGATCCACCAGATCGAACATCTGGGCCGGCGTGAACTCGATCAGGACAATTTTCTTGACGGCTGCCATCGGGGCGCGGGCGGACTACCGAGCTGTTAAAATGCGCGATTTTACGCGTCCGTTCAAGCCTACGCCAATGAGCATCATCGACAACCGCAAGGCCTTCCACGATTACTTCATCGAGGACAAGTACGAAGCCGGCCTCGTACTGGAGGGATGGGAGGTCAAAGCCATTCGCGCTGGGCGCGCCAACATCAAGGAAAGCTACGTGGTAATCCGTGGCGCCGAGATCGTCATCGTGGGCATGCACATCACGCCGCTGGAATCAGCCTCAACCCACATCCACCCCGATCCGACCCGCACCCGCAAGCTGCTGCTCCATGCAGAAGAGATTGCCAAGCTGATCGGCAAGGTTGAGCGCGCGGGCTACGCGCTGGTCCCCCTCGACCTGCACTACACCAAGGGGCGGGTGAAGGCCACCGTGGGCCTGGCCAAGGGTAAAAAGCAGTTCGACAAGCGCGAGACCGAAAAGGAACGTGACTGGGCTCGCGAAAAGGCGCGTCTGGTACGCGCCAAGGTCTAGCTGACAGGGCCTATCCGGTCTCGCCGAGGGCCCACTCCACATCGAGCCGCTCCAATGCGTCGGCGGGCTGACGGGTCGCCGCCTCAGCAAAGATCTGATGGGCCCGCCCTTGGTACAAGTTGCCAAAGGCCAGTGCCGTAGACCGCGCATACTCGGCCAGCACCACCGGCGACTGGGGATGCAGGGCCCGGGCGGCCTCGAAATGCTCGGTAACCGCCTCCCGGCGCGCACCGTAGGTAAAGGCCGCCATCATCGCCCCCACCTTGTCGATGACCTCGGCGTGATACACCCCGAGCCCGACATGGGCATCCGCATACCCGGGCTCGAGATCGATTGCCTTCTGCAGGCTTTCCCGAACCTTTCCGCCCAGCCCCTGAGCCAGCGCGCGAACCACCGAGATGTTCTGGCTGAATCGCCCGAGCGCCAGTCCGTGCACATACCATGCGCTGGCCCAGTTGGGTGCCAGTTGCACCAGTGCAGAACAGGACTCCACCACATCACGCAGAATGACCACGCGCCGAGCCTCGCTCTCTTCGAGATGTGAGGCATAGACCGCTGCGGCACGAGCCGAGACAACCAGCCCCACTGGCCCGGCAGCCAGCCCGTGATCCACCGCATCGGCAAAATCGCCGGCGTGATAGGCCCGCCAAGCGTCTTCCAGCAACGGAATGACGACCTCCGGCGCAGCCACACTGCGTGCCAGAGCCGGATTGGCCTGCAACAACGCATCCAGGCTGTCGAGTGAGGGATAGGGCTCCCGGTCGCCGCGATGCAAGCGGGACCAATTGCTCTGGAGCGCCGTCCCCCCGTAACGGTAGATCCGATCACCATAGGGAAAACGCTTCCAGGTGCGCCGGTCTTCCGCCTGCTTCTCCCCCGACGATTCGGCGCGCCCGCGCGATCGCTTCAGGGCTCCACTCCAGTCAAATGCCATATTTATCAGCTGTATTCTCCCTTGGGCTGTCTGGACTCTTCTTGCCGGCCCAGACACCATGAACGCCGAAATCGCTGAAAACTACAGATCCGGTGACCGAAGGTTAGCACCCTCGGCAAAGACAATCATGCCGCACTGCCACATAGGGCGGCAGCGGCATCCATGAAGCCGGCAAGCTGGATGTCGAGGGCGCTTAGACCACCGGCATCATGGGTACTCAGGACGACCTCGACCCGCCCATACACGTTGAACCATTCCGGATGATGGTCGAGCTTTTCGGCCATCAGGGCAACGCGGCTCATCCAGCCAAAGGCCGTGTTGAAGTCGGCGAAGCGATAGATCTTGCGGATGGCATCCCGATCAGGGTGTGCCTGCCAGCCCGCAAGCGTAGCCAGCGCCGCCTGGCGTGCAGCGGCATCGAGTTTCTCCACTCTCATGTGCGGCTCCTGATAATCAGCGCAGGGAAAAATCGACCCGGCTGCCCCGGGCCTTGGGCTGCTTTCCGTCATCGCCACTGCGCGGGGCGAGGAGGAAGACACGCTCGGCCGGCACCTTGCCCTGCTCCACCAACCAGCTCTTGACCACCTGAGCCCGCTGCTGGGCGAGCAGGCGCAGCTCGTCGTCACCGACCGGGATGCTGGCAAGGATCAGCTTTTCCATCTCCGCAACGGGCAGCTCCTTGGCCAGGCCAATCATATTGCGGGGCTTGGGGAACTTCTCGGTGGCATAGACCCTGCCAAGCAGCACGGGGTACTCGGCTGGGGTAATCGACACCCGCCCGCCTTCCTCCACCGCTTCTCCCTTCTTCGCCATTTCCTTTACCTTCAGGGCTTCAACCCTACCGAGCAACAAGGCCCGCTTAAACCCATCCGGATCATTCAGCGTGTCCACCCGCCCGGCAATGTCGAGCTTGAGGCCAGGCTTCTCTGTCATGGCACGCGAGATGGCCTTCAGCTTGGCCTCTGCCGATTCCGGCAGCCGGGCGAACCCGGGGTCGAAATCCACCCACGCCAACTCCTCGCTATCGCCACCGAACATCGAACCAAGCAGGGCGAATGGTGAGGTAATGGCCTTCCCAATCAGATTGACGATCACTTTGAAAACAAGGCCACCAACGCTGAACTCGGGGTCATCCAGAGACCCGCCCACCGGCAGCTTGAGGTCGATCTCCCCTCGACTGTTTTTTAGCAGGGACACCGCCAGAAGCACGGGCAGCTTGAGCGCATTCGGACTGTCCACATGCTCGCCGAAGGTGAGCTGATCCAGGAAGATCTCATTCGTCGCGGTGAGCTTGCGATCCTCCACCTTGTAATTGAGTTCAGCGGACAGCTTGCCCTTCTCAATGCCATAACCCACATACTTGGCCGCATAAGTGGAAACCCCGGAGAGTTCGAAACCCTTCACCGAAGCGTGGATATCAAGGGCCTTGTCCTGGCGGAAGGGGTTAAGCTTGCCCACCACTTCCACCGGCGCAGCGTCATCCACCCTGCCTCGCAGATCCAGCTCGGCGATGGTGCCCGGATCGGACGAGAGCCCCCTGAGCTGCCCGCCCATACCCGTCAGGTTGGCATCGTAGTTGGGGCGGATGAAGCGGTCGCTGTAGGCGATGTTGCCCCCTTGCAGACTGATGCGCTTGATCAGGATGAGCGGCAGCGACTGGGCTGGTGCGGTGGCCTCGGTCGCGGCTTTCAGCTCTGCCACCTCCTTCTTCTCGGCGGCCTGCTGGGCGGTGATCTCGCGAATGTTCAGCCCACCCTGGGCGTCCAGGATCAGGCGCGTGTAGAAATCACTCAGGGCGATCTCGTCGATGCTCACCGCCAGGGGCGAGAGACGGATATCCATGCCGCCGAAATACAGCGACTTCCACTTCAGGAAATCCGCTGCATTGAGCTTGTCCACCGAGGCGAAGTTGCCGATCGTGAGGGCACCCTTGAAGCCCCCCTTCACCCCCCCCGCCGCCGACAACTCGAAGGCCAGCCGCCCCCGAGAAGTCACATTGCCACGGGTGATCGCAATCTTGACCCGCTCGGTCACATAGGGCTGGAGCATGGCAAGATCCACGGCCTTCAGATCCAGATCCAGGCTGCCGGCCAGAGGCGCCAGCCCCAAGGTGCCTGCAACACCAATCTGACCACGCTTGTTCACCGCAGCCTGGAGGTTCAGCTTTGCCTTGCCCCCCTTTGCCGTGGACAAACCCTCCACCTTCAGACTCAGGGGCTCGACATTGAGCACCACAGCCGGGGCCAGGGTCTGGTCTTCCAGCCTAACGCCCCAATCATCAAGGGCTACACGTTTGACATCCACCTGCCAGTCTTTGGCCGGGGCGCCTCCGCCGCCCGCCGCTGCCGCCGGCCTCCGCTTCGCCGCCATTGCCTTACCGCCGGAAGCGCTCTCACCGGCAAGGTGCTGAATGTTCAACATCCCGTCCTTGCCCCGCACGAGACCGAGCCGCGTCGCCCTGCCCACGACCTCGCCAACCGTCACCTTGCGGCCAGCCAGGTCGACGTCCGCATCCCGCAGCTCCAACAGGCCGACGCGGGCCAGAGGCTGCTTTTCGCTCTTGAGGCGTACCCCAAGGTCGTTGAGCTTCATAGACTCGGCCTTCAGCCCCATCCTGGGCTCACCCCCGGCCAGGGACACTTCGTAGGTCAGCCGGGCATCGACCTTGCCCGACAGCAGCTCGGTCTGCTTCAACACAGCGTCAAGATAGGGTTTCAGGGCCGGCACATCGATGCCGGAGACGAGCAGCGCGCCACTCGCCTTCAACGGCTCGATGGCGAGGCTGCCCTTGTGCTCGAAGGTCTCCGCCGACTCGGTGGCAAAACCGAAATCCAGGGCCGCCGGCTCACTGCCCGGCAGGCGCAGCTGACGCAGCGAGACGTGCAGATCCTGCAGGGTCTTGTGGTAGGGGCCGGCGGGCAGATCATCGGTGACATGGACACGCCCGTCGGCGAGCCTGAACTCGGCCAGGGACAGGACAAATGGCTTGGGCTTGGGCGGGGCCTGTGGCGCGGGAGCGCCCTGCTGGTCGGGCAGGCTGGGCCCGGAGCCCAGCTTCGGCACCAGGGCGAGCAGACTCAGCTGGCCATCCCGGCTGCGGCTCACGCTGACTTCTGGCTTGTCGATGGACACGCTGCCGAGGGCCAGCTCACCGCCCAGGGGAGCAAACTTGTCGACCTCCACACGCACCGCTTTCAGCTTGATGGCGGGGCCGCCATCCGCGTGCTGGACCTCCACCCCATCCAGGCCCAGCGTGCCCTTCACGCTCAGATCAGGCGTACCGCCGGGGGGCTGGGTGAAGCGCAGCTCCAGATCGGAGGAAAAAAGCGCACCGGGCAGGCGGAAAGTCTTCTCGCCAGGAATGTAATCCACGTAGCGGGTCAGGTCGAAACGGTCAATGCGCAGATTGACCAGCGATTCGCGGTTGGGAGAAAACGGCAGGGCCTTGCCACGCAATTCGAAGGGCGCCTCATCCACCTTCAGAGCCAGCAGGGGTTCGACAACGGTGGTGACGTGGGACGGCATGTTGGAGACAAAGGGCAGGCCGAGCGCCAGCTCGGTCAAGGCATGCTTGCTGCCTTCTGGCCTGTCGTCAAAATCGATTCGTCCCTTTTCGATACGGATGTTGTTGACGGCAAAATGGCTGGAAGCTCCATCGTCCGGCTTGCTGAGGATCTCGTCGATCACATCCGACCAGTTAAAGCGCCGGCCTTCCAGGCGAACCACGCTGACCACCGGCTCGACGAGCTTCAGCTCCTCAACCACCACCCCGCCCCGGAACAGAGACTCCAGCCCAAGGTTGACGTAAAGCGACGTGAAGCTGAGCGCTGTCGCATCACCGTTCCGCTCCTGCATGCGAAAGCCGCGAACCTCGGCCGACAGGGCGTAGGGATTGATGGAAACCCCCTCGATGCTCACCGGCCGGTGCAGCAGATCGGACAAGGTGCTTTGGGCCACTGACTTGACCAAGGGCGGCGCAATCAGAAAGCCTGCAACACCAATCACCGCAAAAACACCTGCACCCCACAGTGCCCACTTGGCCGATCGACCGGCTACGCGCACTTTCTGTCCCATCTCGTCGTATCCCTATTTCTCCGCGCCAGTCGCGGGGGCGAGCATTCCTGCATCCCGGAAGCCTAGCAGGGGAAGACTGTGCTGAAAATGATGTTCTGCGCGGTGTTTGCCGGAACGCAAGCCGCGGTCTATCCTCCGGGCCCGTCCCCGCGCCCTCCACCCTACCGCCATGAACAACCCCTACAGAATTTCCCACTACGACGTGATCGTGATCGGCGCCGGAGCTGCGGGCATGATGTGTGCCGCTGGGGCTGGCAAGCGCGGACGTCGGGTGCTGATCCTGGACCACGCCAACAAGCTTGCCGAAAAGATCCGCATCTCCGGCGGAGGGCGGTGCAATTTCACCAATCTTGACGTGGGTATAGCCAACTACCTGTCCCGCAACCCCCAGTTCTGTCGCTCGGCCCTGGCCCGCTACACCCCGGCGCACTTCATCGGGCTGGTGGACCATCACGGCATTGCCTGGCACGAACGTGAGCATGGCCAGCTCTTTTGCGACGACTCGGCCCAGGACATCATCGACATGCTGCGCGCCGAATGCGAAGACGGCCAGGTGAGCTGGGCCATGCCCTGCACGCTCCAGTCGGTCGCCCCCGGCAGCACGCCGGACGCACGCTTCGTTCTCGAGACCAGCCACGGACAACTCACCTGCGCCAGCCTGGTGGTCGCCACTGGCGGCCTGTCCATCCCCAAGATCGGCGCCACTCCCTTGGGCTACAAGATCGCCGAGCAGTTCGGGCTCGCCATCATTCCCCCCAAGCCGGCCCTGGTGCCCCTGACCCTGCCGCCCGAGGAGCTCGCCATCTACAAGGAGCTATCAGGCATGGCCTTCGATGCGGTCGCCGAATGTGGTGCCGGGCGCTTCCGTGAGAACCTGCTGTTCACCCACCGCGGCCTGTCGGGGCCAGTGATCCTGCAGGCCTCGTCCTACTGGCAGGCGCGGGACTACGGGGAGGCCGACGGTGGCAGCCAGGTCACGGTCAATCTCTTTCCTGCCGAGAACGTCCGCGACTGGCTGGGGGAGCGCGCCCGCAGCAAGAGCCTGCTGGCCAACCTGCTTACCGAACGCCTGCCCAAGCGCTTCGCCCAGGCCTGGTGCGACCAGCGGGGCTGGAACAAGCCCACCCACCAGTTCAACGCCCGGGAGCTGGATGCCATCGCCGCCGCCCTCTCAGGCTGGGCAATCACACCCAACGGCACCCTCGGCTACGCCAAGGCGGAGGTTACCCTGGGGGGGGTGGATACACGCACCCTGTCGTCAAAGACCATGGAGACCCGCGACGTGCCCGGCCTGTACTTTGTCGGAGAGGTAATGGATGTCACCGGCCATCTGGGCGGGTACAACTTCCAGTGGGCCTGGGCCTCGGGCCACGCCGCCGGGCTGGCAGCCTGAAAGTAAAAAGGCCCGCATGCAGCGGGCCTTCGCTTGCAACGGAAGCGCCAACTTACTTGGCTGCAGCAGCGATACCGTTCAGGATTTCCTGCTTGGCCTCTTCGACGGTGCCCCAGCCCAGAATCTTGACCCACTTGCCGGGTTCCAGATCCTTGTAGTGCTCGAAGAAGTGCACGGTCTGCTTCATCAGCAGTTCGGGCAGATCGTCGGTGGTCTGGACCTTGTCATACAGCGGGGTCAGCTTGGAGACAGGAACGGCCACGACCTTGGCGTCGACGCCGCCGTCATCTTCCATCTTCAGCACGCCGACGGGGCGGCAGCGGATGACCACGCCCGGAGCCAGCGGGAAGGGAGTGACGACCAGCACATCCACCGGATCGCCATCGCCGGCGATGGTGTGGGGCACATAGCCGTAGTTGATCGGGTAACGCATGGACGTACCCATGAAACGGTCAACAAAGATCGCGCCGCTATCCTTGTCCACTTCGAACTTGATCGGATCGCCCTGAGCGGAGATCTCGATGATCACGTTGATGTCGTTCGGAACGTCCTTGCCGGCCTTGACCTGATCGAAACCCATATCACTACCTCCCGTTATTAGATGTAAGACAGCGCAGCATTATATGTGAGCCGTGCGCCCATCGGATAAACCCTTATGGCGGAAATCAGCTCAGGCTGCGTCAAAACCGCAGTCTTCCACCACGGTGCGCAGAGCGTTGGCCGAAACCCGGGCCGGGTCATAGCCGACCCGTGCCTCGCCCTGCTCCAGCGAAACCGCCACACTGCCCACACCCGGCGTTGCCGACAGAGCCCCGGTCAGGTTCTTCACGCAGCCCTGGCAGCTCATGCCGGCCACCTTGATCAGCACTTCTTCCATGATGTTTCCTTTCAGTCTGATTTTCCCGGGCGCCAGCGTTTGAGCAGCAGGGAGTTGCTCACCACCGACACCGAACTCATGGCCATCGCCGCACCGGCGATCACCGGGTTGAGCAGCCCGAAGGCCGCCGCGGGGATACCGAGAATGTTGTAGATAAAGGCAAAGAACAGATTCTGGCGGATCTTGCCAAGGGTCGCCCGGGACAGGGAGATTGCATCGGCAACTCCGGCCAGATCATTGCGGACCAGCGTCAGGTCGGCGGCTTCGATGGCCACATCGGAACCCGCCCCGATGGCGAAGGACACATCTGCAGCCGCCAGCGCAGGCGCATCGTTGATCCCGTCCCCCACCATCCCGACCAACCCTTCGCCACGCAGTGCCGCAACGGCCTCGGCCTTGCCCTCAGGCATGACCTGGGCGCGAAACTCGGTTATTCCCGCCTCCGCCGCGATCCGCGCGGCCACAGCAGGATGATCGCCGGTCAGCATCACCACCCTCACCCCGAGGCCTTGCAGGCGTGCGACCGCCGCCCTGGAGCTGGCGCGCAGAGGGTCGGCGAGCCCCAGGGCCCCCAGCACCTTGCCATCGGCAAGTACCCCCACCGGCGTCAGCGCAGCGGCGAGCAAGGGCTCAAGCACATCCGCCGGCAGGGGCGTGCCCTGAGCGGCCAGAAAATCTGGAGAGCCGACCATCACCCGCTGCCCCGCCACCTGCCCGGTAATGCCCTTGCCGCTGACCGCCTGGACGGCCTCGGGCAGACTCAAGGACAGGCCGGCTTCCTGAGCAGCCGTCACCACGGCCCGGGCCAGAGGATGGTGACTGGTCTGCTCCAGCCCCGCCGCCAGAGCCAGCAGGTCGTCGCGGGCTGCCCCAGGGACCATCCGTACGTCGAGAACGGCAGGCCGGCCTTCGGTGAGGGTGCCGGTCTTGTCCACCACCAGCACCTTGATTCTCTCAGCCAGTTCCAACGCCTCGGCGTTCTTGACGAGAATGCCGGCGCGAGCCCCCTGCCCCGTCCCCACCATCACTGCCGTCGGCGTAGCCAGACCCAGGGCGCAGGGGCAGGCGATCACCAGCACGGCAACTGCATTGACCAGCGCCGGCGCCACCTCGCCACCGAACCACCACCAACCCAGAAAGGTGACAAGAGCAATGAGCACCACGGTCGGCACAAAGACGGCAGCCACCTGATCGGCCAGACGCTGCACGGCCGGCTTGCCGCCCTGCGCCTGCTCAACGAGGCGCACGATGCCCGCCAGCAGGGTTTCGGCACCCACGCCGCTCGCCCGGCAACGCAGCACACCGTCGCCGTTCAGTGTGGCGGCAAAGACCTGATCACCCACCACTTTGGCCACCGGCACACTCTCGCCGGTGAGCATGGCCTCATCGGCCGACGACTCACCCTCCAGCACCAGGCCATCAACCGGAACAGCATCCCCTGGACGCAGCACGAAGACAGTGCCCACCATCACCTGCTCCACCGGCACTTCGACCAGTTGCCCTGCTCGCTCGACCCAAGCCGTCGGCGGCTGCAGGCGCAGCAAGGCCTCGATGGCCGCCGAGGTGCGTGCCCGGGCCCGGGCCTCCAGCAACTTGCCGAGGAGCACCAGGGTGATGATGCTGGCCGAGGCCTCGAAATACACGTGCAGGTCGTGGCGACCAAGTACGACTACCGCCAGACTGAAGAAGTACGCCACGCTAGTGCCCAGGGCCACCAGCACATCCATGTTGGCCCCACCGCCGCGCAGGGAGGCCCACGCGCCGGTGTAGAAACGCCGGCCGATCCAGAACTGGACCGGCGTGGCCAGCAGGCACTGAAGCCAGCGGGGCAGCAGATCCGCATGGTGGCTGCCCGCCATGTCGGCACCGAACATGCCGACCATCTGGACCAGGAAGGGAAAGCTGAGCCCGGCTGACAGCCAGAACAGGCGCAGTTCGGCGGCCACCTCGTCTGCCTTGCGGGCCTTGTCGGCCTCGCGGTCGCGAACGGCAACGGGGGTTGCGGTGAAGCCGGCCCTGGCCACCGCAGCAACAATCGCTGCCGTTTCGACCGCACCAGGCGCATAGCGCACCCGCGCTGTTTCCGCGGCAAAGTTCACGCTCGCCTCAACGCCGGGCAGACGGTTCAGAACCTTTTCGAGACGCGCAGCACAGGCCGCACAGGTCATGCCACTCACGGAAAAATCGCAACTCACGTCCTGGCTCACGGTACTGCTCCCTGCCTGTATCAGAAGTGGCAGACAACCCCGTTCCACAGGTTGCTGCCAAGGGTCGGCGCTGTCACCAGGCCATACACCCCGAATGCCAGCACCACCAATCCAGACCCCGTCCGCACCGCGCGGTTCCGCACCAGATCCTTCAGGCGCTTAAGCAGCAGACCGGCCAACAGCAGATTCGGCAGCGTTCCCAGGCCAAAGGCCAGCATCAGCATGGCCCCCCGCTCGGCGGCGCCGGTAACCAGAGCCGTGGCCAGCACGCTATAAACCAGGCCACATGGCAGGAAGCCCCACAGCAAGCCAAGCGGCAGGGCCTGGGCCACGGTGCGCGCTGGCAGAAAACGCCGGGTCAGGGGCTGGATGCGGGCCCACAGACGATGGCCCAGCTGCTCTACTCCCGACAAAGCGCGGGTGAAGCCCGTGAGATAGAGCCCGAGGGCAATGAGCATCAGGTTGGCTGCCACATACAGGCCTAACTGGATGGGCAGGATGTCGTTGAAGAGCATGCCCACCGTCCCAATGGCCCCCATTGCAGCTCCCGCCAGGGTGTAACTTGAGATGCGGCCGATGTTGTAGGCAAGGTGCAATGGCCACTCACGGCGGGACTCACCGGGCATGCGCACGGTGTTCACCGTCAGGGCACTCACGATGCCGCCGCACATACCGACACAATGAGTACCTCCCAGGAGGCCGATCAGAAAGACTGCGAGATAGCCGGTTTCGGGCATGTTCCAGACCTAGAAGCAAAGCGCCCCGCGGAAGCACGGGGCGCAGGAAATCGCACTTGCGTTGGCATTCTAGCCCGGTACAAACCGGGCCGGTTTGCTCAGATCACCTTGGAGTATCGGGTGCGCTCACGGTCCGAACGCAGGTAGCGGTCGAAGACCATGGCGATGGCCCGTACCAACATGCGGCCGGCCGGCAGCACCGAGATCCACTGATCGTCGATCTTCAGCAGCCCACCCTTCTCCATCTCCCGAAGATCAGCCAGCTCGGCGGAAAAATACCGTTTGAAATCGATCAAGTGGGCAATCTCGATGGATTCGATGGAGAGCTCGAAGTGGCACATCAGGGCCTGGATGATGGCACGCCGCAGCAGGTCGTCCGGGGTCAGCTCGATGCCCCTCAGCACCGGCAGGCGGCCGGTATCGAGGATGTCGTAGTACTCGTCGAGGGTCTTGACGTTCTGGGCGTAGGTGGGGCCGACCTTGCCGATGGCCGACACGCCGAAAGCCAGCAGATCGCACTCCGCGTAGGTGGAGTAGCCCTGGAAGTTGCGATGCAGCCGCCCCTGGCGCTGGGCAGTGGTGAGTTCGTCGGTTGGCTTGGCGAAGTGGTCCATGCCGATATACACGTAACCTGCCTCGGTCAGGCGGCGGATCGCCAGCTGCAGGATCTGCAGCTTGGTCTCGCCGGACGGCAGCTGGGCATCCATGATGCGCCGCTGGGGCTTGAACAGGCTGGGCAGGTGCGCGTAGTTGTATATCGACAGGCGGTCGGGCGACAGACTCAGGATCTGCTCAAGGGTGCGGTTGAAGCTGATCACGTTCTGCTTGGGCAATCCGTAGATCAGGTCCACGCTGATGGACTTGAAACCATGGGCGCGCGCGGCGTCAATCACCAGGCGGGTTTCTTCCTCGCTCTGCACCCGGTTAACCGCCTTCTGAACATCCGGGTTGAAATCCTGGATGCCTACACTCATGCGATTGAAGCCCAGCTCGGCCAGCAGTGCCACGGTGGGCTCATCCACCTTGCGGGGGTCAACCTCGATGGAGTACTCGCCATCCGGCACCAGAGTGAAGTGCTTCCTGACGATGCCCATCAGCTGGCGCAACTCATCGTGGGAGAGGAAGGTGGGCGTACCACCTCCCAGATGCAGTTGCAGAACCTCCCGCGGGCCTTCAAGGCTAGCAACCTGAAGATCGACCTCCTTCTCGAGGTAGGCCAGATATTTGGCTGAGCGCCCGTGGTCCTTCGTGATGATCTTGTTGCAGGCGCAGTAGTAGCAGATCGTATTGCAGAAGGGGATGTGGAAGTATAATGAAAGCGGTTTGCCGATCCCGCCGATGGTGCGCTTGCCGAGCCAATGCCCCAGCGCCTCGGAGTTGAAAGCCTCGACAAAACGGTCCGCAGTGGGATAGGACGTGTAACGCGGTCCATTCACATCGAACTTGCGGATGAGGTCCGGATCGAAGATCAGATCTTTTTGTGTAGTGTTCATGGAGAGACTTCTGTTGGTTGCACGAAACAATCGCAGAATCGTCCAAAAATCGTATTGATGTGGATCAAAGGGCTCCAAAACCTTGGTTTAACCACAAAGTTCAGGTGATTGCGCGTGCAGATGAAATCGGTAGTACCGGTGACGGTGGTGGAGATCAAGACGGCCTGCTCCCAGTGCAACCTGCGGGAACTGTGCCTTCCTTTCGGGCTTGACCCGGGAGAAGTCAACCAGCTCGACGAGCTCGTCGGCAGCCGCCGCAAAATCAAGCGGCAGCAGCATCTTTACCGTTCAGGCGATCCCTTCGAAGCCATTTACGCTATCCGGGCAGGCTCCTTCAAGACCGACGTGATCCTCGAGGATGGTCGCGACCAGGTCACCGGCTTCCAGATGACCGGCGAAGTGCTGGGCCTCGACGGCATCAGCTCCGAAGAGCACTCGTGCAACGCGATTGCACTGGAAGACAGCGAAGTCTGCGTTATCCCTTTCGGACGTCTTGAAGAGCTGTCGCGGCAGGTGGAGAGCCTCCAGCACCAGTTCCACAAGATCATGAGCCGCGAGATCGTCCGTGACCACGGAGTCATGATGCTGCTCGGCTCGATGCGGGCCGAAGAACGCCTCGCCGCGTTCCTGCTCAACATGTCCCAGCGCTTCACGGTCCGGGGTTTTTCGCCTTCCGAATTCCACCTGCGCATGACCCGGGACGAAATCGGTTCTTACCTCGGGCTCAAGCTCGAGACCGTCTCCCGGGCCTTCTCACGCTTCCAGGAAGAAGGCCTGGTGGCGGTTCAGCAGAAGCACATCCGCATCCTGGACACGCCGGGGCTCAAGCGCATCCTCAATCACCACACGGCCTGAATCTCAGGCCAGGGCCAGCCAGCCGAGCGGGTTCTTGGTGATGGCCACCGAAACGATGTAAGCGTACACCGCCAGCGCGCCGACAAGGGCCAGCACGCGCTGGCGGCGCGGCCTGGCGGGCCTGAGGGCGATGGCGCCGAGGCCGATGTAGGCCAGCAGACCGAAGATCTTGGCCGTCAGCCAGCCATCCACGAACGGGACAAAACCCGCCATCCAGGCCAGAGCAATGGCGCTGGCCAACAGGCAGGAATCGACGATATGAGGCGCGACGCGGGTCAGTCGGGCCCGCAGCAAGGCTGACCCGGTGATCGACCACCAGCCCCGCAGGGTGAAGCCGGCGATACTGAGAACCACGCAGGTGATGTGGAAGTGCTTGAGAGCCAGATACATGTCGCCTCGGATAGAGTGTTCCGGCGACACGCCCATCGTCACGCCGGGCCCGCCATCGCGGGCCCTCGACTTTATCCCCGTAGCACGCCGACTTCCAGTGCAGCAAACCAGTTGATGAAGCGCTGCACGTCGCCCCCCTGGTAGATCGCCCCGTGCTGGGGCACCAGCATGTCGATCTCCATGCGGGAGACCCGCTCGCACCAGTCGCGCTTGGCCCGGTCGGAGCCCATCCAGCGCTTGTGGAAAGCTTCGGCATGACGGATATGACGGGAGAAGTCCTCGACGAACAAGCCGTTGTGATCCGCCGGCAGCAGGGCCGCGCCCACGTCCCCGGAGAACAGGATCTTGGCCTTCGGGTCGTAGAGGTGGAAGTTGCCCGACGAGTGCAGGTAGTGGGCCGGAATGGCCTGCAGCTCCAATCCACCCAGACGGATGGTCATGCCCGGATCCGGAATGGGGATGAAGGTGCTGTCCTGGCCTCCAAAGTGGGGCAGGAAGGACTGCCAAAGCCAGCTGGTGTAACACTTGAGATCGGGCTTGAACTCCAGCCACAAGGCCAAGGACGAGATGATGTCCGGATCCTGGTGAGAGGAGAAGATGCCGGCCAGGCGGGTCGGATCGCACTCGGCCGAAAGCGCCGAGAACACCGCAGGAAATATCTCGATGCCGCCCGGATCACACAGCAGGGCTTCGTCGCCATTCACCACAACGTATTCGTTGGTATCAATGATGTAGCCGGGCTTGGACGCATCGCGGGCGATGGCAAACCAGCGGTGATCGTCTTCCTGGTAGATGCAGTGGGCCTGCTTCATTGTTTCCTAGTCCTTTACGAGGCGTTCCTTGCCGAGCACTTCCAGCGACCGCTTGATCTGGGCGATCACTTCCGCAAAATCTGTCGAAACCTGCATCAACGCCGGGCTGAAGGTGCCGCCATAGGCGGCCTCAATCTTGGCCGAACGGGCCAGCACGCCTCCCAGCTCCACAAGCTGCTGAGTCTCCTCCACCGCCGAACGCAGGCGCAGGTCCAGGGATCGCAGGCAGGCCTGCTGCTCGGCCAACCGTGTCGCACCACGCCGCCGTGCCTCCCGCACGCCCGGCACGCCGTCACCACTAAGGCGAATGGCTTCGGCCAGAATTGCCGATGTGCGCTGCTGCTGAACCACGCCGGTCACGCTACCCACCGAACCGGAGGTCATGTCCCGCAAAGTCGCCATGTGCCGGGTCAGCTCCTGGGCAAAGCGTCGCAACTCATTGGAGAGCACCCCGAAGCCAAGAGCCGCGTTGCCCGCCCGTTTGGCCAGGAAGATCGCGTTAAGCGCCATCAGATTGATGCGGAAGGCCGTGGATACGATGGCCTTGATCTCTTCATTGACCCGGACGATACGCGCGAGCTCGCTCACGCCGGGTGCTTTCACGTGCAGGTTTCGGTCTGGCGCGTTCATGCTGAACTCTCATGCGGCGCGGGCCGCAGCAGGACTCGGGGACGTCAGGCTCACGCGACATCTCCCTGCAAGGCGCGGGGAGGTGTCGGTGTTGTGCTGGATTAACGGCGCCCGGGGCCCAAGCTTGAGTCCGCCCAAACCTCGTCGGCTAGTGAGTGGAGGCGGTAGCTGCGCCCAGACGGCGCGGCGGCATGAGGAAATCCCGCGGACGCGTGCGCAGCCGGAGCCACAAGCGCCGCCGAAGCTCGCGCAGATCGTCCCGGGAGAGGTTGTAGGCACGCACTGCAGTCCACAGGGATAGGGCAAAGCTGACCCCGAGATTGAGCACGAACATCACCGCCACCCCGAGAATGGCCAGGGACAGCAGGCCCGTGCCCACCCATTCCACCTCCAGGGCCGAGGTGGCGAGGCTCAAGATGCCCGAGTTGAGGGTGACGTGACGCACATCCAGAGGCAGACCGAAGAACTTGCCGAGCACCGGCATCATGCCCAGCATCAGCCCCAGAGACACGTTGGTAGCCCAGCCCGACATGTTGCGGGACACAACCCCCGCCAGCCGGATCATGCGCAGGCGGCCGAAACGGTTACCCAGCCGATGCTCGGCGATGGCCTGGGGCAGCCGGTGATACACCGCCCAGTTGTCTACCCAGCCGCCGATAAGCGCCGCCGCATACAGGACGCAGCCGGTCAGCGCGGCATAAAAAACGGTTCCGCTATCCACCGGGCTCAGGGCGTGGAACACATAGGTAGCTTCGGCGTAGCTGAGGAAAGAATGCCCCGTAACCCACTGCCAGGTGGCATCGAAAGCGTAGGCACCACTGGCCACCACCACCACATTGGCGATGGTCGCAGCCAGCTGGGAGTGGCAGATGCAGGCCGCGTAATCGACGATCACGTCGAGGCGCTCGGCCCCTTTGCGGTCCCGGATGATGGCCGCGAAGGCGGCCGCGGTCATCGCCGGCTGCTTGGTAGCCAGCATGAGGCCGAAGGCCTGGAGAAGGAGGAAGCTCACTGCATAATTGACACCCGAAGCGAGCCCCTCCATGAACAAAGCCAGGCCGGCACCGGCAATGGCCATTTTCATGGCCGCGGTGCCCACCGTCAGCAGGCCGCCGCCTGCGGCGGCAACCCAGATGTGCCGGTACTCCCCCGGGTTGTCAGCAATATAGTGTTCGCCGGTCTCCCCAGCCCGATCAACAATCCGCCGCTGCAGGCGTCGCAGGTTGCTGCGCACCAGGTGGCGCAGGCTGGCGCTGTCGTGGGCCGCATATGCCAACTGCCGGAGCAGGGCCAGCACCGGCCCGGGGGCCTCACGACCGGTGCTCATGACCGCCACGATGGCCTCCATACGCCCCAGGCAGCGGTCGAGCACATCCAGACCATAAACAATATCAACACTGATACCTTCGGACTCCAGGCGTGTGGAGATCATCTGCATCTCCTCCCGGCAAGCCACCACATCGCCCCCCCAGATCTCCAGCAGAGCCCCTGAAATGCGCCCCTGCTCCCACGCACACACAAGATTCTCACCACTTTGGGCCAGACGCTTGAAAGGCGAGCGGGCGACAGGCCCCGGCTGGCTGCGCGCCCGCAGCTTGAGGGACAGCCCCTGCCCCTGGACGCGGGCCAGCAGCAGGCGGAAGCCGTCTGCCATCGCTCGCTCCAGCGCTGCGGTCATCTCCGGCTCATCTTTGGGAAAGAACAGGTCCACCGCCCGCTGCAGGGTGGACGGCTGCAGCCCGCGGATCAGGGTCAGGTCGCGCCGATTGGGGTAGCTGCGGCTCATCAGATGCCCGAGATCATGATCGTCCCGGGGTGACGGAATGAGCTTGGAAGTCGTGCGGTCCCCCAGTTCCGACAGGAAGCCCCTGTCACTGGGGATCCCGACCTCTCCGAAAAGGTTCGCCCCCTCGGTTTCGTCGAGGATGGCCCGCAAGGCCCGGCGCAATGCGGCCGCCAGGGGCGGGTTGGCGGCCAGCACATCCATCAGCACGGCAAACCGCTGAGTCGCCGAACCATGGACGTCGGCGGAGTCGATATACACGTCGTCCCACAGCTTGCCCCCCGACAACCAGGCATTGAGGGCCAGCCAGGCATCCATCCGGTCGGGGAGGTGGTCGGCGTGGATGAGGGCAGACAGCCGTCTGGCCAGGCCCGGCAGATTCTTCTGCTGATGGCGGGAGGGAGGGAGGGCGGCATGAATGCACCCCATCACGTGGTCCGGAGTCATAGGCTGAGTAACTTGCATAGGGCGAGTATGACCCAGTCACCCTGATTTTGTTCATGTGCACAATGCCACGGAAGCGCCACCCGGCACCGGCAAGCCGGTTATCCTCCCGGCCATGCTCCCCATCCTCTATCAGGACGACCACATGGTCGTCATCCACAAGCCCTCCGGGCTGCTCGTGCACCGCAGCGAGCTTGATCGCCACGAAACCCGTTTTGCCGTCCAGCTGCTGCGCGACCAGCTGGGGCGCCATGTGCACCCCGCCCACCGCCTCGACCGGGGCACCTCGGGCGTGCTGGTGTTTGCCCTCGACAAGGACACCGCCCGCGCCCTGGGCGGGCAGTTCGAGCGCCAGGAAGTCACCAAGACCTACCTGGCCGTGGTGCGGGGCCACCCGCCCGAAGCCGGCCGCATCGACCACCCCCTGACCCGCCGCCGCGACGACGCCGAGTGGGTGGACCGCCGCAGCACCGACGAGGCCCAGGCCGCCGTCACCGACTACCGCCGGCTGGCCACTTGCGAGCTGCCCCACGCCGTCGATCGCTACCCCACCAGCCGCTATGCCCTGGTCGAGCTGAACCCCCTCACCGGCCGGCGCCATCAGCTCCGCCGCCACCTCAAGCACCTGGCCCACCCCATCATCGGCGACGCCACCTTCGGCAAGGGCCGCCACAACCGCCTGTTTCAGGAACTGTTCGGCAGCCATCGCATGCTGCTGGCCTGCACCCGGATGCAGCTGCTTCACCCCGTGGATGGGCGCCCCCTCGACCTGCACGCCCCTGTGGACGGCGACTTCGCCCGGGTCATCGACACCCTGGGCTGGGGCCCGGCCCAAGCGCCGGCCCTTTACATCCCTTAACGCCCGGGCAACGGGCCTTAACGTCGCCCCTGCCTATACTCGGCTCCAACCCGCAACCCAGCCCCGGAGCCCCCAATGCCCGCCCATCGCCCCGCCCTCGCCACCGATCTGGACACCCTCCTGCGCACCGCCGCCGACCGCCGCCGGATGCTGCGCTGGCTGATGGCGGGTGCCGCCACCCCACTTGCCGCCTGTGGTGGCGGTGCCGAGATCAGCATCGGCGGCGTGGGCAGTTCCACCGGTTCGAGTGACAACAGCAGCACCGTCTCCAGCTGCAGCATCATTCCCGAAGAAACCGCCGGCCCCTACCCGGGAGATGGCTCCAACTACAACAGCAATGGCATCGCCAACGCCCTGAGCCTGTCGGGCATCGTGCGCAGCGACATCCGCAGCAGCGTGGCCGGCGCCAGCGGTGTCGCCGCCGGCATTCCCCTCACCCTCACCCTGCAACTGGTCAACACCGCCTCCAGCTGCGCCAACCTGTCCGGCTACGCCATCTACCTGTGGCACTGCACCCGCGACGGCCTCTACTCCATGTACAGCACTGGCGTCACCGGCGAGAACTTCCTGCGTGGCGTGCAGGTGACCGACAGCAACGGCAAGGCCACCTTCCTCACCATCTTTCCCGGCTGCTACGCCGGCCGCATGCCCCACATGCACTTCGAGATCTACCCCACCCTGGCCAGCGCCACCGGCTCCGGCAACAAGCTCAGGACATCCCAGATCGCCTTTCCCACTGCCACCTGCAGTGAGGTCTACGCCACTTCGGGCTATGCCAGCAGCGCCGCCAACCTGGCTGGCATCAGCTTCGCCACCGACAACGTTTTCAGCGATGGCACCGAGTTGCAGATGGCCTCCATCAGCGGTACGCCCACCAACGGTTACAGCGCCTCCCTTGTCGTCGGCATGAGCGCCTGAGCCCTCCGGGCCGCTGCCCGCGCTGCGGCCCACCCCTCCCCTGCGACAACTCAGTGCTTTCGCCCGTAACACAGGCCGGATAAGATTGACGGTCTTTTGTGTTGCGCGCCCGATGAAGCTTTCCCACCGTCTCGACCCAACCCGCCTCAGCTGGCAGTCCGCCATGCGCATCGGCCCCGTGCTTGCCTGGGCGGTGGCCCTGTCGGTCACAGCCTGGGTCGGAGCCGATCTGTTCTGGCGTTTCAGCGCACCCCGCGCCCCGGCCCTGCCGGTGGCCAGCCCCAGTGACCCGCAGCTCGCCGCCCAGGCCATTGCCAGCCGGCACCTGATGGGCAACACCGCCACTGGCACCAGCACCGCAGGCCCGGCCATAGCCGCGTCCGGCCGCTATGCCCTGCAGGCCATAGTGACGGGCAGCGGTGGCCGCCCGGGCTGGGCCGTGCTGAGCATTGACGGCGGCCCCCAGCAGGGTGTCGTCGAGGGCCAGGAGTTCCACCCCGGCGTACGTCTTGCCAAGGTTCTGGCCGACAGCATCCAGATCACCACCGGCAGCAGCACCCAGACCGTCATGCTCACCGATCGGGGCAGCCTTGGCACCCCACCCGGTAACGGCCCCGGGCCAGCCGGCATTGCCCAGTTGCCCCAGCTGCAAGCCCCCCCCATCACCGAAAACAATACCGAAGCACCGGACTCGGGCCCACGCCCCGCGCCCATCGGCCTTCCCGCCGGCTTTCAGGTCCAACCCGTCCCCAGCCAATGAAACACGCCCGCTGCAACCCGGGGTTCGCCCGCCGGCTCCTCGCCGCCTGTCTCGCCACCACCGTCGCCCTGCCTCTCGCCCTGCCGGCCGCACCGGCCCTGGCCAACGAGGCCGGCACGGGGGAAACGGTGTCCCTCAACTTCGTGAATGCCGAGATCGGCGCGGTGATCCAGGCAATATCCCGGATCTCCGGGCGCAACTTCGTGGTGGACCCGCGGGTCAAGGGCACTCTCAACATCGTCACCGCCCGCCCGGTGCCACGCAGCCTGAGCTACTCCATCCTGCTTTCGGCTCTGCGCCTGCAGGGCTATGCCGCGATCGAAGGCCAGGGCGTGACAAAGATCGTTCCCGAAGCCGATGCCAAGCTGCACGCCGTGCCGGTGGGCAAAGGCCAGGGCGCCGGCGGGGGTGACCGCCTCACCACCCAAGTGTTCACCCTGCACCATGAGTCGGCCTCCCAGCTGGTGCCGGTGATCCGCCCACTGGTATCCCCCAACAACACCGTCACAGCCTACCCGGGCAACAACTCCCTGGTGGTCACCGACTACGCCGAGAACATCGGCCGCATTGCCCGCATCATCGAGTCCATCGATGTTCCCCAGGGCGACATGCGGGTCATCAGCCTCAAGCATGCCTCGGCGCTTGATCTAGCCCAGACAGTGAACCGCCTGCTCAACGACACCGGCAGCGGCAGCGTCGGTGGCACCCCCGGCATTGGTGGTGACGCCAGCCAACGCGTCTCGGTGATCGGCGACCCGCGCACCAACAGCCTGCTGGTGCGCTCGGAGAACCCCTCCAAACTCAACGCCGTACGGCAGTTGGTGGCCAACCTGGACCAGCCCGGCGCGGCCGGCAACATCCATGTGGTGTATTTGAAGAATGCCGAAGCCACCAAGGTGGCCCAGACCCTGCGCGCGGTGCTCTCCGGTGAGGCCGGCAACGCCGGCCAGGGCGGCACCGGCAACAACAGCTCCACCGGCAGTTTTGCCCCCAGTTCAAGCAGCAGCACCAGTGGCAGTAACACCAGCACGGGCTCCGGCGTCGGCAGCACCCCGTCCTTCAGTAACTCCAGCACGACCACAGGCGGCGCAGGCGCAACCGGCAACGGCATTGTCCAGGCCGACCCGATGAGCAATGCGCTGATCATCACCGCCCCGGACGCCATCTACAACAACCTGCGCAAGGTCATCGACCAGCTTGATCGACGCCGCGCCCAGGTCTATGTGGAAGCCCTGATCACCGAAGTCAGCACCGAAAGGGCCGCCGAGATCGGCATCCAGTGGCAGGCTGGCAAACTGGGCTCTACCGCGGTCTTCGGCGGCACCACCTTCAACAGCGGCGGCAACAACATCCTCAGCCTCGCTACCAGCCTGGCCTCCAGCAGCGCCACCACCCTCCCCGGCAACGGTCTCAACCTGCTGCTGGGTAATGGCACCATTACCGTCGGTGGGCGCGAGATCGCCAACCTCAACATGCTGGCCCGCTTCCTTGAGTCGGACACCAAGGCCAACATCCTGTCCACGCCGAATCTCGTCACTCTGGACAACGAAGAAGCCAAGATCGTCGTCGGCCGCAACGTGCCCTTCGTCACCGGCACCTACGCCACCACCGGCAACACCGCCACCGCCAACCCCTTCACCACCGTCGAGCGCCGTGACGTCGGCCTGACCCTCAAGGTCAAGCCCCAAATCTCCGAAGGTGGCACGGTGCGTCTGCAGATCTACCAGGAAGCCTCCTCGGTGATCGACTCCACCGCCACCAGCACCACCGGCCCCACCACCACCAAGCGCTCCATCGAATCCACCGTACTGGTTGATGATGGCGGCATGATCGCCCTGGGCGGTCTGGTGGAAGACACCTACAGCGGCGGCCAGGAGAAAGTGCCGCTCCTGGGCGATCTACCCTATCTCGGCCAGTTTTTCCGCTACGACTCGCGCAAGCGCGGCAAGACCAACCTGATTGTCTTCCTGCGCCCCGTCATCCTGCGCGACGCGGCCAGCATCCAGGGCATCTCTGCTGATCGGTACAACTACGTGATCGGTCAGCAGCGTGCCAACGACCGGGCCGAGGCGCTGATGCGTGGCGAACCCAACCCGCCCGAGCTCCCGCCGCCGGGCAGCCCGCCGCCGGCCGTGCCCTACAATCGCCCGCCGGAAACCCAGCCCCTGCCTCGCCCCGACGTGCAGCCAGCACAGCAGCAGGCCACGCCCACCTACACCCCATGAGCGCCCCCGCCCTGCCCTACGCCTTCGCCAAGGCCCACGGTGTGCTCGTTGCCAGCCTGGGCAGCGAACACGCCGAGGTGCTGATGCGCGAGGGCGCCGACCTGACGGCCCTGGCCGAGGTGCGGCGCAGCCTGGGCCTGCCCCTGCAGATCGAAAGCGTCGGCCGCGCCGCCTTCGAGGCGCGCCTGGCCGAGGCCTACTCCGGCGCCGAGGACAACGCCGCCGAGGTGGTGGCCGATGTGGGCCAGGAAGTGGACCTGACCCAACTGATGACCGAACTCCCGGCCGTCGAGGACCTCCTCGACACCCAGGACGACGCCCCCATCATCCGCATGATCAACGCCCTGCTCACCCAGGCGGTGCGTCAGCAGGCCAGCGACATCCACATCGAGCCCTATGAACGCCACTCGGTGGTGCGCTTCCGCCGCGACGGCGTGCTGGTGGACATAGCCCAGCCTCACCGGGCGCTCCACGCCGCCATGGCCTCGCGTATCAAGATCATGGCCAGCCTGGACATCGCCGAAAAGCGCCTGCCTCAGGATGGCCGCATCGCCCTGCGTCTGGCCGGCCGCCAGGTGGACGTGCGCGTATCCACCCTGCCCACCACCCACGGCGAACGCATCGTGCTGCGCCTGCTCGACAAGGGCAACGGCCAGCGCAGCCTGGACAGCCTGGGCATGGCTGCCGACACCGTGAAGCCCTTCGCCGGGCTGCTCAAGGAACCCCACGGCATCCTCCTCGTCACCGGCCCCACCGGCTCCGGCAAGAGCACCACCCTCTACGCCGCCCTCCAGGGCATGGATGCGAAGCGCCGCAACATCGTCACCGTTGAAGACCCGGTGGAGTACGACCTGCCCGGCGTGGGCCAGATCCAGGTCAATCCGCGCATCGAGCTGAGCTTTGCCAAAGCCCTGCGCGCCATCCTGCGCCAGGACCCGGATGTGATCATGATCGGCGAGATCCGTGACCTGGAGACAGCCCAGATCGCCGTGCAGGCCAGCCTCACCGGCCATCTGGTGCTGGCCACCCTGCACACCAACGACGCCGCCTCGGCCGTCACCCGGCTGGTGGACATGGGGGTCGAGCCCTTCCTGCTCGCCTCTACTCTGCGCGGCGTGCTTGCCCAGCGCCTGGTGCGCAAGCTGTGCCCGGCATGCCGCAGTGCCAGCCCCAGCAGCGCAGCCGACCGCGAACTGCTCGGGCCCGATACCCCGGCAGAGCTGTGGCACGCCACCGGCTGTCCGGAATGCACCCGCACCGGCTACGCCGGGCGCAGCGGCATCTACGAACTCATCATCGCCGACGAGGCCTTCCAGCGCCTGATCCACACGGGCGCCGACGAAGCCCAGCTACGAACCCACGCCCTGGCCCATGGCACTCGCAGCCTGCGTGACGATGGCCTGCGCCTGCTGGCCAGCGGGCAGACCTCGGCTGAAGAACTGCTCCGCGTCACCCGCGAATGACCGCCTTCCGCTACCGCGCCCTCGACGCCGCTGGCAAAGAAGCCGCCGGCGTCATCGAAGCCGACACCGGCAAGGCCGCCCGTGGCCTGCTGCGGGAGCGCGGTCTCTACCCGCTTGAGGTGGCCTCGGTGGCCCACGGAGCCGCTGGCAACAAGACGCTCCGGCGCAAGCTCCGGGATGCCGACCTGACCCTGCTGACCCGCCAGTGGGCCACCCTGCTGGCCTCCGGCCTCACCGTCGAGCAGGCCCTGGCGGCGCTCATCGAGCAGGCCGAAACCGAGGGCACCCGCCAGCTGCTGGCCGGCGTGCGCTCCGAGATCCTGGCTGGCTACAGCCTGCGCGCCGCCCTGGATCGCTACCCCCAGGCCTTTTCCACCCTGTACCGGGCCTCCGTGGCGGCGGGCGAGAAATCCGGCGAGCTGGCCAAGGTCATGAACCAGCTCGCCGACTACCTGGACCGCAGCCACGCCCTGCGCACCAAGACCCTTCAGGCCCTGCTCTACCCAGCCATCGTCGCCAGCGTGGCCTTGCTGGTCATCGTCGGCCTGATGACCTATGTGGTGCCCCAGGTGGTGTCCGTTTTCCAGCAGGGCAAGCAGGCCCTGCCGCTCCTCACCCGCAGCCTGATCGTGGTGAGTACCCTCCTGCGCGAATGGGGCTGGCTGATGGTGCTGGCCATCGTCGGCGCCTTGCTCGCCGGCCGCAGTGCGCTGCGCGACACCAGCCTGCGCCGCCGCTGGGACGCCTGGCTGCTCGGCCTGCCGGTGCTCGGGCGGCATCTGCGCACCCTCGACGCCACCCGCTTTGCCAGCACCTTGTCGATCCTCGCCGGCAGCGGCGTTCCCCTGCTGGCCGCCCTTGATGCAGGCCGCCAGGTGATCAGTCGCCTGCCCCTGGCCGACGCCGTAGGGGCGGCCACCGAGCGCGTACGCGAAGGCCAGCCCCTGTCGAAGGCTCTCGGTGCCAGCCGCCAGTTTCCGCCGCTGCTCATCCACATGCTGGCCAACGGCGAAGCCACCGGCCGCATCGACGAGCTCCTCGACCGCGCCGCCCGCCTGCAGCAGGCCGAACTGGAAAACCGCACCGCCACCCTCACCGCCCTGCTCGAGCCGGTGCTGCTGCTGGCCATGGGCGGTTTCGTGCTGCTCATTGTCATGGCCGTGATGCAGCCCATCATCGAAATCAACACCCTGATGAAGTAAGGAACCCACGATGCACACACCTCTGCGCCGCAGCCGCGGCTTCACCCTGATCGAAGTGATGGTCGTGATCGTCATCCTCGGCGTGCTTGCTGCCCTGGTGGTACCCAAGGTAATGAGCCGCCCGGACGAAGCCCGGGTGGTTGCCGCCCGCCAGGACATCTCGGCCGTCATGCAGGCCCTCAAACTCTACAAGCTCGACAACCGCCGCTACCCCAGCGCCGAGCAGGGCCTGCAGGCCCTTGTCACCAAGCCGACCACCGCCCCGGTGCCCGAGAACTGGAAGTCCTACCTGGACAAGCTGCCCCTCGACCCCTGGGGCAAGCCCTACCAGTACGTCATGCCCGGCCTCAAGGGCGAGGTGGACGTGATGAGCTTCGGCGCCGACGGCGTGACCGGCGGCGAGGGCTTCGACGCCGACATCGGCTCCTGGAGCCTGTAGTGCTTCTCCAGCCCATGAACACCGCGCCCCGACGGCGGCGCAGCACCGGCTTCACCCTCATCGAGGTGATGGTCGTGCTGGTGATCATGGGCA
This sequence comes from Zoogloea sp., assembly GCF_028689785.1. Lineage (GTDB taxonomy): Bacteria > Pseudomonadota > Gammaproteobacteria > Burkholderiales > Rhodocyclaceae > Zoogloea. Next base: position 67,108 of record NZ_JAQVCN010000001.1, read on the forward strand.
TCATGGCCACCGGGCTCAGTGTGGGCCTGGACAGCCTGCGCGGCCGCGACATCGACCAGGCCCTCAAGCGCCTGCGCCTGGTGCTCGAAGCCACCGCCGACCGGGCCGTGGTACGCGGCCGGCCGATTGCCCTGGAGCTGCTCTCCGACGGCTACCGCTTCTCGGCCCTCGACCCCGACGACAACTGGCGCCCCCTCAACGACCCCCCGGTGTTCACCGAAAAGGCCCTGCCGGCCGGCATGGGCTGGAGCGGCCTGCGCCTGGAAGGGAGCAGCGACACCAGCGCCACCCGTCTGCAGTTCGGCACCCAGGCACCGGAATACGAATTGCGTGTCACCACCCCCGGCGGCGAAGCCCGCCTCACCGGCAGGGCCAACGGTGAAGTACGGCTGCAGATGCCGGGCCGGACTGCCTCATGAGGCGGGGGCCCGGCCGCGCCCGTGGATTCACCCTGCTGGAAACCCTGGTTGCCCTGGCCATCCTGGCCATCGCCCTGACCGCCGCTTTCCGTGCCATGGGCGTCACCGCCCAGAGCGCCGCCGAGCTGCGTGAGCGCCTGATCGGCGACTGGGTGGCCGAAAACCGGCTGGCCGAGCTGCGCGCCACCGGCGCCTGGCCCGGCGCCGGCACCAACGAGGGTACGGCCGACCAAGCCGGGCGAACCTACCGCTGGCGCGAGGAGGTCAAGACCACAGCCAACCCCCTGTTCCGCCGGGTGGACGTGAGCGTCTTCGCCCCCGAATCCGACACCCACGCCATCGCCCGCCTCACCGGCTACGTGGCCCGCCCCCTGCGATGAAACGCCTGGCAGCCGCCCAGCGCGGCCTGACCCTGATCGAGCTGATGGTGGCCCTGGCCATCTTCGCGGTGCTGGGCGTGCTGTCCTACCGCGGGCTCGCCGAGGTGGCCACCAGCCGCACCCACCTGGAGGCCGGTTTCGAGCGCTGGCGGGCCATCGGCCGTAGCATGCAGCGCATCGACACCGATCTGCAGCAGGTCGTCTCCCCGGCCGCATCAAGTACCAGCCTGCCGACCGAAGGCGCCAGCCTGGCCGCACCGGGCATGATCCTCGGCCGCACGGCCAGCGGCGGGCCGGAGCTCCAGTTCCTGCGCCTCGACGATGCCCGCGGCGTGCGCCGGGTCGGCTTCCGCCTGGTGGATGGGCGCCTCGAATGGCTGCGCTGGAGTGGCCGCGAAGCCCTCGGCCAGCCCAGCGTCGATCCCCTGCTCGACGGCGTGCGCGGCGTGCGCTGGCGTTTCCTGCTCGACAACGTACGGACCGACGCCTGGCCCCCGGCCGACCGCCGCAGCCTGCTGCCGGACGCCATCATCCTCGAACTCGACCTGGCCGACGTGGGCACCCTCACGCGACTGATCGCCCTGCACTGATGGCCATCCGCCGCATGCGCCCGCCTGCCGCTGCCGGCCCCCAAAAGGGCGCCGCGGTGATACTCGCCCTGCTCACGGTGGCCCTCGTCGCCGGCATCGCCGCTGCCGCCGTTGGCGATCTGGGGGTGGCCATGGATCAGGTCATCGGCCGCCACGACCAGGCCCAGGCCCGCCAGCTGGCCCGCGGTGCTGTGGACTGGGCGCGCAACGTGCTCGCCGAGGACGCCAGCCGCAGCAATGTGGACCACCTGGGCGAGGCCTGGGCCGTCAAGGTGCCGCCGACCCCCGTTGAAGAAGGTGAAGTCAGCGGCGAACTGCAGGATCTGTCCAGCCGCATCAACCTCAACAAGCTGGTCCGGATCGATGGCCAGGATCCCCTGGAGCGTGACCAGTTCCTGCGTCTCCTGGAGCTGGTCGGGGTGGGCAAGTCGGAAGCCATGGATCTCGCCAACGCCCTGACCGACTGGCTCGACCGGGACGACACCCCGACCCTGCCCGGCGGCGCCGAATCGTCCTGGTACGGCACCCAGCAGCCCCCCCGCAGCCCGGCCAACGGGCCCCTGGCCAGCGTTGGCGAGCTGGCCCAGGTGCGCGGCTTCACGCCTGCCCTGGTGGCCCGCCTGAGTCCCTTCGTGGCCGCGCTGCCGGGCAGCGACAGCATGATCAACGTCAACACGGCCCCGCCGGAGGTGCTGGCGGCCGCCATTGCCGACCTGCCCCTGGACACCGCCCGCATCATGGCCGTCGAACGCAACCGGGCCTGGTTTACCAGCGTGGCCAGCGTGGATGCCTGGCTCAAGGACAGGGAGCTGCCCGCCAACACCACCAGCCTGGACGTCCAGAGCCGTCACTTCCTGGCCACCGGCCGCGCCCGCTTCGGCGTGTCCATGGTGCGCATGGAAGTCCTCCTGTATCGCCCCACGGGCCAGAAATGGTCCACCATCGTTTGGCAGAAACTGCTATGACCCGCCTCCTCCTTGCCATCGACGAACACTGGCCGACCCGCCCCGAATGCCCCTGGGCGCTCCTCGGGCCCGACGGCCAGCCCCTCTCCGAAGGGCACTCCGCCCCCCGCCACTGGCCCGCGGCCGACGAATGCAGCGTAGTGCTGACCGGGGCCCAGTGCCTGTGGCTGAACGTGCTGCTGCCCCGCGGCGCCCGGCGCGACCTGCCGCGCCTGCTGAGCTACGCCCTCGAAGACCGGCTGCTGAAAGACCCGGACACCCAGCACCTGACCCTCAGCCACCGCAGCCCAGCCGATGACGGCGAACGCGACCTGGCCGGGGTGCTGGTCATCGCCCGGGAGCGCCTGCGCAATCTGATGGCCCAGTTTGCCGCCATCGGCCGGATGCCGCGCCGGGTGGTGGCCGAACTGCAAACGGCTCCCGCCGACGAGGCCGGCTGGCATCTCAGCCTGTCCGCCGAGGGCGCCATCCTGCGCACCGGCACGGGTGCCGGGCTGGCCCTCGACCGGGACATCCTGATTCCGCTGCTGGCCGCCCAGGCGGCCAGCGCCCGGGCTGCCAACGCAGCCCCTGCCCGGCTCGACCTGCACCTGGCACCGGGCAGCCCCACCCTCGACCTCGCCGCCGCACAGGCCGAAAGCGGCCTTGAGCTGCACCCCGCCGCACCCTACCTGTGGTGGCAGGGAAACGAACGCCAGGCCGCCAACCTGCTGCACGGCGAGTTCGCCAGCGGTGATCGCGGCGCAGCATGGATCGGCCGCTTGCGCGCCCCCGCCCTGCTCGGCACCACCGCGCTGGGCCTGTGGCTGGCTACCAATGTGGGTGAGGTGCTGTGGCAGCGGCATGTGCTGGGCGGCTTCGAATCGCGTATCGAGCGCGTCTATCGCAGCGCCTTCCCCAACGCACCGGTCGTCGCCCCCGCCGCCCAGATGCGCCAGCAACTCAACGCCGAGCGGGCCCGCCACGGCCTGCTCCGGGATGACGACGCCCTGGCCCTGCTGGCCCAGGCGGCCGAAGCCCTGGGGACGGACGCCACCGACGGCATCGCCGCCCTGCGCTTCGAGGAAGGCCGCCTCGATCTGACCCTGAGCGGCCCCGCCGCCGCCCGCGCCGAAGCCCTGGTCGGGCTGCTGAGCAGCCGCGGCCTGCTCGCCAACCTGCGCCAGGAGGGCAGCGCCACCCACCTGCTGCTGCGCCAGGAGAACCTGCAATGAAAGACACCAAGACCGCCTCCGCCGGCCCCATCGCCCAGCTCGCGCAGCGCTGGCAGGCCATCAGCCCCCGGGAGCAGCGCCTGGTCCTGATCGCCACCACCGTCGTGGCGATCGGCGCAGCGGTCAGCCTCCTCGACTGGAGCCGCGCCGAGGGGCAACGCCTGGCACGCCGGCTGCCCCGCGCCGAAGCCAGCCTGAACCAGGTCCAGGAAGCCGCCACCGAGATCAGCCGCCTGCGCACGGCACCGCAAGCCGCCCGCCCGGACGGCCCCGCCCTGCTCACGGCGGTCCAGGCATCGGCCAAGAGCCGCGGCCTGACCATCGGCGTACAGGGTGGCGGTGAGGGGCTGCACATCAAGGGCGAGGCCCGCTTTGACGAGCTGGTGGCCTGGCTCGCGGCCCTTCAGAAAGATCAGGGCCTGCGCTTGCTGCGCATGGAGATCCAGCGCCAGGGCAGCCTTGCCAGCGTGGACGCAGTGCTGGCCAGCCCCGCAGCCCCCTGAACGACCATGCTGAAAAAGCTGCTGATCGTGCTGGCCCTGGGCCTGGGTTTTCTGGTGGCCAAGGCCCCGGCCAGCCTGGTGGACGGCTTGCTGGCCCACTTCACCGGCGAAGGCCTGCGCCTGCAGCGGGCCGAAGGCACCCTGTGGCAAGGTCACGGCATCCTGGCCAGCCGTGACGCCAGTGGTCGCAGCCTGTCGCCCTGGCTGCCCCTGGCCTGGGATTTCGACACCGGCGCCCTTACCCGGCTTGCGGCGGCATGGGCCTTCTCAAGCAGCGGCACCCCGATCGGACGCATCGAGGCCGGCCCCGCCGGGCTGGAGGTGACGGGGCTGACGCTCCACGCTCCCGCCGACGCCGCCCTCATGCCCATTCCCCACCCGGTTGCCCGGGCCGGCTGGCAGGGGGACCTCAGCATCGAGGCGCCCACCTGGCGCTGCTCTCTCTCGGGCACCTGCAGCGGCGAAGCCCGCCTGCTCTGGCGCGGCGCCCGTGCCGCCCTGTTCCCGGGGCGCAGGTTCGGGGACTACGAGATCCAGCTCACCGCCCGGGACGGACGCTTCCGCTACACCCTGCACACCCTTGCCGGCGACGTGATCGCCAACGGCAGCGGCGAAGCTGCACCAAGCCGCACACCCAGTTTCAAGGGCACCCTCAAGGGAGAACCCGAATTCCTCAACCGCCTGCCATCCATTGCCGGTGGCGCGGCGCGGCCCACCGGCCAGCCGGGGCAGTTCGAGATCCACTGGCCGCCCCCCTGACAAACTTCCTTTCATCCCCCTGCCGATTCCGCCAGAATGTCAGGTTCATTCCACACCTCATCGCACCCAGGTTCTTCGTCCATGAATCCGATCCAAGCCGCTCGCGCTGCCGGCCAGCAAATCTGGCTCGACAACCTCTCCCGCTCCCTGATCAATGAAGGTCACCTTGCCCGGCACATCGAGCAGGGCGTGGCCGGCGTGACCACCAACCCGGCGATCTTCCACAAGGCCATCGCCGAGGGGCAGGACTACCGCCCGGCCCTGGACGCCATGCGCAGCGAGAACCTGAGCGCCGAGCAGCGCTACGAGCGCCTGGTCGTTGAAGACGTCCAGCGCGCCTGCGACACCATCCGCCCCGTCTTCGACGCCAGCCAGGGCGACGCCGGCTACGTCAGCCTGGAAGTCTCGCCGGCCCTCGCCGACGACGAAGCCGGCACCGTTGCCGCCGCCCGCCGCCTGCGTGCCGCCGTCGCCCGGGACAACCTGCTGGTCAAGATCCCCGCCACCGCAGCCGGCATCCGGGCCATTGAAACCCTCACCGGTGAAGGGCTCAGCCTCAACGTCACCCTGATGTTCTCCCTCGCCCACGTGGACGCTGTCGCCGGCGCCTACCAGCGCGGCCTGGAAGCCCTGGCCGCCAGGGGTGGTGATGTGAGCAAGGTGCGTTCAGTCGCCAGCGTGTTCCTGTCCCGCTGGGAGACCCTGGTGGACAAACTGCTCGAAGAAAATGGCAGCGATGCGGCCCTGGCCCTGCGCGGCAAGACCGGCGTGGCCCTCGCCCGCCAGGCCTACCAGCACTACCTGGCCCGCTTCCACGGCTCCGGCTTTGCCGCCCTCGCCGCCCGCGGGGCACGCACCCAGAGCATGCTGTGGGCCAGCACCGGCACCAAGAACCCGGCCTACCCCGACCTGATGTACGTCGAACCCCTGATCGGCGCGGAAACCGTCAACACCCTGCCCGACGCCACCCTCGCCGCCTTCCTGGACCACGGCACGGTCAGCGGCAACACGGTGACCAGCGACATCGACGCCGCCAGCGCCCACATCGCCGCCCTGAGCGCCCTTGGCATCAACCTGAACGCACTCGGCGAACGCCTCCAGCAGGAAGGCCTCGCCCAGTTCGCCACAGCCTTCAGCAAGCTGCTCGAACTGACGGCCTGATCGACCAAGCCCTCGGCAGCCCCCTCCCCCGGGCTGCCGAAGCCCCCCCAGCCGCACGCAAACCGGCGGGGATGAAACGAGAGCCTGTCCGGGGTATCCAGAAAATAAAACAGCCTGTGACGCTCTCGCGTAACAGGCTGATTTATTTTGTGTTGGTGCCGCTGACCGGAATCGAACTGGTGACCTTCGCATTACGAAATCGAAGGTAATGGTATTTACCTGGATGCACCTCTACTTAGCCATAGCTAAATTTTACTTATCAATCAGTAAATTACGAAATTTTGGCATTGATTTCCGTTCATCTGTATAGGTAGAATTTGGCTACACAGTGGCTACACGGGCGGTCCATGTAGCCAACCGAGGGCCATTCTTCATGCAGCGCGAACGCCTAACGCTCGAACGCATCAGCCGATTTTCCTGCCCGCCTAACGCCAAGCAGGCATTCTTGTGGGACACCGACGCCCCCCGCCTTGCCGTACGCGCGACCACAGGGGCGAAATCGTTTGTGTTTGAAGCCAAGCTGAACCGCCGAACGATCCGCGTGACGGTTGGCGATGTGAGGGCTTGGAGCCTAGAGAGCGCACGAGCAGAAGCCCGCCGCCTTCAAACCTTAGTCGATCAAGGCACTGATCCCCGCCAAGAAAAGGCGGATAAACTCGCCGCCCTTGAAGCCAAGCGTGAAGAGGATCGGCGGCGACACTTGCCTGCCTTGGAGGCTTGGGACGCCTACCTTGAGGCTCGAAAAGTGAAGTGGAGCCCTCGCACCCTCCTCGATCATCAGCGCCTGTCCGCCCCCGGCGGGAAGCCGAAAACGCGGGGGCGCAAGCAAGGTGAAGGCGACACCACACTGCCGGGCGCCTTGATTCCGCTTCTTGCCCTTCCGCTATCGAAAATCAACAGCGAAACGGTTGGCGAGTGGTTCAAGCCCGAGCTCGCCAAGCGCCCTACTCAGGCCAATAACGCCTTCGTCCGCCTTCGTGCCTTCCTCAACTGGTGCGCCGACCGCCCCGAGTACCAGAATCAAACAGCCAAGGGTATCTGCGAAACCAAGGGCTTGAAGGACCAGCAGCCAAAGAAAGCGGCCAAGGACGACTGTCTGCAGCGCGAGCAGGTGGCGCTATGGTTCGCTCATGTTCGACAGATCCACAACCCGGTGATCGCCGCTTACCTGCAGACGGCCCTGCTTACCGGTGCCCGCCGCGAGGAGGTGGCCGGCATCCAGTGGGCTGATGTGGATTTCCAATGGAAATCCATCGCCATCAAGGACAAGGTCGAAGGCGAGCGCACCATCCCGCTGACCCCCTACGTTGCCGCCCTACTGGCTTCCTTGCCGCGCAGGAATAAGTGGGTGTTTTCGAGCCCTACCGCCAAGGACGGACGCCTGCAGGAACCGCGTAACGCCCACAACAAGGCACTGGCTTCAGCTGGGCTACCGCCCCTGTCCATTCACGGCCTGCGCCGCTCTTTTGGCACCTTGGCCGAGTGGGTGGAGGTGCCTGCCGGCATCGTCGCGCAGATCATGGGCCACAAGCCCAGCGCAACCGCTGAGAAGCACTACCGCCGCCGCCCCCTGGACCTTCTGCGCATGTGGCACGTGAAAATCGAGGCCTGGATTCTGGAGCAGGCTGGCATCGAACAACCGGGCGAAGGAAAGATGTGCTTGCGGGTCGTGGCCTGATACTGGCAAGCCTAGCGAACACAGGCGACTTGGACGCTCTTTAAGCAGGTGGTATTGGCAGGGTCGCCGTGGAGCCCATGGACGAACTAGAAGGACCTAAAGCTCTGGCACCAACCCCACAGCGTCGGGCTGCTCCGTTAACTCAGGCTATAGTGACTTCCATCTATACGCCTAAATACAATCCTTCAACCTGATGCGCAGGGCATTTGCCCAGCCCAGGCACTGGAGGATGCCATGAGCACCGATCTGAGGTACGAACTCTCCTGCAAAGACTTTGCCGCCCTTAATCAAGTCAAGCCAGCAACGGTTAGAACACGCCTCTGCCTGTTCGGCGACTACTTCGGCGTGACCCCACGGAAGCTCCGGAACGGGCGCCTTGCCTTCCCTGCCGTACAGGTGCAGAGGTGAGTCGCCCTCAAACCACTCGGCTGCTGGATGCGCTCCGGCAGGGGTCAGTCTCAACGTTCCACGCACGAATGGAACTCGACATTGCTCACCGCGCTATGCGGATCTGCGAATCGCGAGAAGCGGGGCACCGAATCGATACGATCTGGGATCACACCCTGACCAGCAGCGGTCGGCGCACCCGTATCGCTCTTTATACCCTAATCAAAGAGGCCTGCCTGTGAATGGCAAAAGCCCGGCGGCAACCGGGCTCTTGTCGAAACAACCTTCAACTTCTTGGAACGAAGCCATGAGACATTTTACCGATAGCAAAACGAAAAACAAGCCCAGCCTGAACGACGCTCTGGCAGGGATCAAGCGCCCCCGCCGCGGCGAACAATTCACCCCTGCGGCACTTAGCAAGCTCGACGAAAACCTCCGGCAGAATGGGCCGATTCAGACCACCGGCCCAGCGCCACAAGTGCCGGCGAGGGCGGTTCGAGGCTGCGACGGTGTATGGGACCTCATCATTGACACCTGTCCCTACTGCCACTGCCGACATTTTCACGGAGGCGGAGGGGCGGATCAGCCTAGCTCGTATGGTCATCGGAATAGCCACTGCGGCCCCTGGTTCGACAATCCGGGGTATATCCTGGAGGGCGAAGCATGAACGCCCCTATCCCGACCGCTGCCACCTCTACCCTTGCCAGCATGAAAGCTGCTCGCCGCTGGCTGCTCCGAGCCTCCGACAAGAAGCCCGTGTATGCAGATGGAACGCCCCGCCGGGGCGAACTAGACGGACCCGAGGATGTTGCGCGCCTTGTGACCTACGCCGAAGCCCAGGAGGCACTGCAGCGCCTGCAGCCCACGCGCCCCGACCTTGCCGGGCTCGGCTTTTCGCTGGGGCCAGACGGGGCTGGCTGCTGGCAAGGGATCGATCTCGATCACATCTCACTCCGCCCTGACCTCGCAGAGCTTGCTGAAACCCTTCCAGGTTATGTTGAAACCTCCATCGGCGGCGACGGCCTGCATAGCATCGGTTACGGGCCGTCGTTCGCCAATACCGCTCATGCGGGCGTGGAGGCCTACTGCGGCAAGCGCTACTTCAGCTTTTCAGGCGAAGTAGTACGGGATGAACCTCCCGCCGACCTTCGGCCGTTCATCTCCATGTATGCGGAGTTGTTCCATCCCCCCAAGGGCTCAGAAAGCCAGCTGAAATCCCCTCAGGACGGTTTCATCGTACCGTTAGCGCCAGACGTCCTTGCCGACCTCAAAAGCGCCCTGGAGCACCTAAGCCCCCTTGCCAGTGACTACGCAACGTGGATTGCCTGCGGGCAGGCTCTAGCCGATCCCCAATTGTGCGGTGAGGGAAAGCAATTGTGGTTCGACTGGTCCGCTGTAGATCCACGCTTCAACCCCGAGCAGGCAGAGCGTAAATGGCTGGGATTCCGCCCAACGTCTACCGGGTACGCCGCCATTTTTTCGCGCGCGCAGGCAGCAGGCTGGACCAACCCACGCGCCGTTGGCGTAATGCAACCGGCGAGTAGCAACGAGCCTGCGGCAAGGTTCAAGCTGGTCTCCCTCGCCGGCCTGACCGATGCACCGCCACCTGCACCGGAGTTCTGGATCGAGGATCTTCTCCCCGCCAAGGTCGTAACCTTGCTCGGTGCACACGGCGGCACCGGAAAGACAATGCTGGGTTTGATTGCCGCAGTGAGTATGGCAACGGGCCGGCCCTTCATGGGTAAAGTGACGAAGCGCGCCAAGGTGCTAGTGGTTAGCGGTGAGGACGACGGCGGAATCGTTCGGTGGCGATTGGCGAAAATTTGCGAACAGTATGCTATCGGCGAGTCCGAGCTGGATGGGTGGCTCACGGTTCTGGATGCAACTGAGGACGATCCGACTCTGTACGCGGAAATGCTCGCGAACGGCACGCGCGCGGGAGTCCCAACCAATGGGTATGCGGAGCTGAAGGTGATCGGCGCAAAATATGACGTTTTGATTATCGACAACGCGTCCGACGTATATGCAGCCGACGAGAATGCTCGCAGTCAGGTTAGAGGGTTCATCCGTTCCCTAGCCAAACTCGTGCGGGAACAGGCGGGCGCTGTCCTGCTACTCGTCCATATCGATAAGACCACTGCCAGATCGGGCGGATCGGAAGGTTACTCCGGAAGTACCGCCTGGCATAACTCAGCCCGAAGCCGACTATTCCTAAAGGCAGATGAGCACAATGCTCTCATCCTAGAACACCAAAAGTCCAACTTCGGGAAGAGGGCGGAACCGATTGGGCTGTGCTGGTCGGACAGTGGCGTTCTGACGCTGGCAGAGGGCGGCGGGCGATGGGCTAGCGGCACAGATGATCGAGACGCGGTGCTTTCACTGCTCGCCGAGTATCAAGACCGTGGAGAGGTCGTATCGTACTCGACCCACTCCCCATACAACGCGTGGAAGTTATTACACCAGCAGCCCAGCTTCCCGAAGCGGCTTAAGAAGGATCAGCTAGGAGGTATCTTGCGCGACGCAGAACGTGCCGGCCTTCTGGTGCGCGAGCAGGGGCGGAACAGCAGCAGGCACAAGACGGAAAGTTGGAAGGTCTCGGCAGCTGGGCGAGCAGCCATCGACCTGTCTAGGCTGTTCTAGGGACTGCGGCGACTATGCGCTGACTCAACTTAGCGCAGTCGCCGCAGCACCCCAGTGCGCGCGGCGCGGCAACTAGGGGGGTATGGGGGGAGTCGCGCCGCCCCCCGCCCCTGCCTGCGTCAGGTGCGGCGACTCACAGTTACCGCATAGTTAGCGCAGTCGCCGCAGAGATTCAGACTCACCGGGGCCCCTGAAGGCGGGTCATACACGCGGAGGCAAAGACCCCCAGCGGCCGAGAGTTTTCGGATTCTCAAACCTCTGATAGTGTATTTTTGTACAGTGCAACACTTCACTGCGACGCCCTCTAGCCATGCCTGATAATGCGGAAATACCCCCTGCGCATGAGTACAGAAAAGCCCCCTTTCGTTTTTCTGGCTATAGCCTAGCTCCCGCTTTGTAGACTCAGGAGACGAACTCTTTTGCGAGGGGCTAGTTAGGCGCTGGACAATCGAAAAGTCCGCGCTTTGGCATAGGGACTTTAGCTACCACGGATCAGATGTTCGCATTGAGCTCCGGCAAATTTACGCAGGAGTGATTGAGGTACCGTAGTGGCAAACATTGCAAGCGCGCCCCGGAATCAGCGCACAAAGGACATGAGAAATGAAGAAGACTCTCTACGACATACTTGCCATTCAGCCATCCGCCACTGCAGACGCTATCGAGGAGGCTTACAGAACTAAACTGGATTATCAGCAGAACTTAAAGCAGTCTGGAGACCCCGAGGCAGATAACAACATTGTCAAACTACGAGGAGCGTACGATGTTTTATCAAATGATAAGCGTCGTGCCGAATACGACAAACGACTATCAGCGCTCTCCGCAACGGATTATCCACATAGCCAAAAATCAAGCAGCGACGTTAAGAAAGGGCCAGGGATGATTAAAATTGGTCTCGGCCTAGTTGTGGTTATCGGCATTGCCAATGGCGTACTTAGGACAGAGACGAAGTCGAACGACACAGAGGCAGTTATACATAACGTAGAGTACGCGGTCACTGGAATAGCGACAACTGAGGCGTCCCTGACCTACAGTAACAATCAGGGCGGTACTGAGCAGCAGACAGTTACGCTTCCCTGGTCTAAGACCATGCCCATGATCAAAGGCCAGCACTTCTACCTATCTGCTCAAAACTCTGCAAGCACAGGTACCATCTACGCGCAGATTAGTGTCGATGGGAATCTTGTGAAGCTGTCCGAATCCTCGGGGGCTTACACCATCGCAACAGCGCACGGCAACTGTTGCTAACTGCAAGTTAAACGAGGGGAAAAGGTGGTGAAGCTCAAAGCAACCACAGACGATCAGGCACTGCGGGCAACGCAGGTTTCGCCGAACGACTGGATCTGCTCATCTTGCGGATCGGTCGGAGAGTATCGGCGCATCCGTCCAGGCTCCGATGTAATCGAGTTAGTTCTGTGGCTGTGTGGCATCGTCCCCGGCCTGATCTATTCAAGCTGGCGCAACTCAAAGAAAACGACCGCCTGCACGCACTGCGCTGCAATGACGATGATTGCGGTTGGATCGCCAGTGGGTCGGGAACTGCTCGCTAGAACATCACCGAACATCCAGATCGTGGCGAGTGCAGCGCCGCGCCAGCCTCAGATGACTACTGGGGAGAGGGTGGTGGCCCAAGCGGGGCGGATAGCCATATGGATTTTAATAGCGATGCTCGCGGTCCCTGCCATCTTTTCTCTGTTGGCCGCCGTAGTGTCGTGAATCGCCTGACAGGCAAGGATTGGACGCCACTGGCTACACAGTGGCTACACGAAGCCAAAAAACAAAAAGGCCAACCCCGAAGAGTTGGCCTAAGTGCTTGTTTCTGTTGGTGCCGCTGACCGGAATCGAACTGGTGACCTTCGCATTACGAATGCGCTGCTCTACCGACTGAGCTACAGCGGCTAACAACAGCCCTCTATAATACAGCTACCGCTCTATCCACGCAAGCTCCGAGAGGATATCCAAGACTGCCGAAACACGGCTTCCCTAACCGTCTTTAGACCGGAGGGCCACTCTTGCTTACTGGCCAATGATCCGCCAGTTAAGGACGCGCGGATCGCCGAAACCGCCAATCTGGCTGCCCACAAAACTAGGGCCACTTGCATTGCCATAGGAACCAAGCAAGCGAATCGACGAGCCGTAGCGCACCTGCTTGGAACCAACAATACCCGACGCGGAAGTAACGAAAGCTATTGGGACCCGAACCCCATTTTGTATAGTCGCAAAAGCACTCTTAGCTGATCCGTACTTGACAGCATAGGCAGCACTCTCACCCCCCGGATTGCATTTATCCTGATTCATCAGCGTACCTACCCACGAGACAATACCTTCATTCACCTGAGGATGTTGAACAACCTGTTCAGCAAGCGTACCACGCAATCCAGTCAAGTCATAAAACCACCCCATGGGCTTGGATGAATCTTGTGTAACACCATCGATCAAATTGGTAACTTGAACCATATTTTTCCGTTCAACAGGGAAACTCACTCCGCTCGGTAACGGATTAGCTGCACCTGAATCCGAGGAATACGGGTCGGACACGGTTCCATCTCTAAGTGAGTAAAAGGTCTGCTGCTGAGTGTTGCTCCTATCGTTCGTATGTAAAAGCTTACCGGTCCCAACGAACAAGTAACGAACTAGATCCGCACCGGGGTCGACCCTAGGCTCTGTAGTAACAGGCTGAGGATTGCCTTGAGAATCCCGCAACTTGAGAATTGGTGTACTCACATTTGGCACACTATTGGAAGCACTTGTAAAGTCAAAGCGCCATACATTGCCAAGCAAATCTCCCGCATAAATAAAGTCCACTGTCATATCCGAATAATCCGTAACAAACCCTGTCATATGAGCCAAACCGGCAGGATTAGCGGCACTCCCTTCATTGGTATAGACCTTTTGCAGAAGGCTGCCACTCTTCGGATCAAGCACGAACAACACCCCTTTTCCAGGAACACTCGTATTCGAAGTTCCCAGGGTATTGTTGTAACCGGCAGCAATCACAACGACCCAACCCCACTTCCGGGTCTTCACGATGAAGGGCCGCCCGTAGCTGAAGCCCATGTCTTCGTGGGTGAATTCCCAGAGCACCTTGCTCGCGATGGTGGTCTCGCTGGTGGAGGAAGTGGGCGTATCGGTTATGTCCAGGGCGACATAGCTACGCCCCCCCTTGCCAAGGCCGAAAACCAGCAAGGTCCGCCAATCGGAAGAGGCGGGATCGGTCGTGATGGTGCCACCTGCCCGCTTGAAGTCCACATCCCGGGAGAAGGGCGTGCTGTTGACGTAATAGTGGTGGAGGTAGGCATTGTCGGTCAGCGCCCTGAGGCCACTTTCGGCCGGCTTGGCATCAGGGCCAAGATAGGTCGCGTTGGGAATCACCGCAAAAAGCTCTCCTCCCCCCGACGTCGTTAGCTGCCCATCAAAAGCATGCAGCATGCCATCGTTGGCCCCCACATAAACAACAGGCTTGCGCGATGCCTTATTGGTCTTGAAAGTGGAATAGCCGGGGTTGTATGCATCGGAGTAATACTGGCTCGGAGGACCGACGTACAGGGCTCCGGAATCCACGATATCGCCAAGAACAGAGGCACGGTAACGATAGGACTTGCGCAGGGTCAGGGTCGACTGGTTGGTGACATCACCGCGCAGATAGCTCAGCACCTTGGCCTGCTCGGTTGAGGAGCCGAGGGCTGCCTTCTGAGCGGCCGAGAGGTTGGCCAGCCGGAAGGGAACCCCCTTCAGCGTACCGGTGCTGTCGGGAGACAGGGTGACGACCTTGCGCGCAGTATCCCAGCCGCTTCCACTCACCAGGGAATCCAGCTTTGACGCAGCGCTCCAGGCCTGAGATGTCGTGATCACCCCAGTACTAACGTTTATTGAATCGATCTTCAATCCCTTAAGATCGCCAGACCAATACAAGGAGTTGTATGTCGTTTGAAAGAAACCGTCAGAAGCCAGGCTATCGGAAATCACCGACCCAGTCGTACCTACACCCGAAGCAGAGCCGATCAGGGAATTGATCTGGCTGAAAGCCGAATTGAGGCCGGACACCAGACGATCAGGATCGGAAGCAGGGAAATAGGTATCAGGAATGGCCGTACCCTTGTAGGTCTGACCGAAGGCATTCCATTCACCATTATCAGGTACGCCATTGCCGTTGGTATCGGTAAAGCCACCATACTTCGCTGCCTTGAAGTACTGGTTATTGCCGGCCATGGTGGAATACTCGAGGGCATCCACCCAGAAAGTCTTGATACGGGCATCGGGAAAGTCACTGCGCAGCGGCTTGGTATTGGCGGCGTAGGCCATGCCGGCAATGTAATCGTAGGTCAGGCTGTAGCCGCTGAGCTTCCTGGTCCATGCATTGACAGTCTCACCATTCAGTCTCTCGCCGGCCACCAGCGAATCCATGCTGTAGCCACTACCCGAAAGATTGTTGTCGCAGTTGTCACCACAGGTGTTCGTATCCCCAATGCCGATGATGAACTGCTTCTGGCAACTACCGCCTTGCGAAGCCGGCAAGACGGGGTCTATCCAGTTGGTGATGACCGGAAAGTCATCCTTGATATTGATCCGCTGCGCTGTCGAGACCCCTTTGGGTATCGCCGAATAGCTCGGCACATGCCCGATCCCGGACGGCCCGAGCAGATAGCGCAGGGCCACCGCGTACATTTCGCTGACGTTGTCGTAGCGCTTGTAGCTCTTGGCCTTGTAACCGAACAGGTTCAGGTAATTGATGGCGCCCGTGCGGCTCACCTCCCCATCCCCCTGCCTGTCAGCCGGGAACGGATCCTGCAGGAAGGCCCCGGTCTCGAGCACCTCCTCCCGCGTGTCACGGATCTGAGCCTTGAGCACGCCACCATCCCATGCCTTCAGGAGCGTGTCCGAACCATAGGTGTCGCCATTCAGGTTATGGTAACCGACGGCACCGAAACGCATTTTCTGGAGGTTTTTCTGAATCAGGCCAACCGGCTTGTAGACGCGCTTTGTCTTGTCGGCGTTCTCATACTTCTGACAGTAGAACTGGTCGGCGTATTCGTGCTTCGACGTGTCCGTGCCACTGCACACCAGCACCCGCACCTGGTAGCTCTTGTACTTGGTGCCCGACGAATTGCCATTGCTGTAGCTGAACTCTACGTTGATGCCCTTGTTGTAAACAGTGGCAATGAGATTATTGGAGCCACTGGTCGACAAGGCGGTGTATTTCGTGATGTTCCCTGAAGCCAGAGACTTGTCAGGGAAGTTGGACTTTGAACCCTGATCGTTCGACCACGCCTTCTTCAGGATGGTGACCCCCACCGGGGTGCTCGCGGAGAAATCGGCAGGCTCGTCCTGATCCCGTGCACCACCGGTCATGGCCCAGCGGAACAGGTCGATCACGTGCATGGTGGCCCAGTTCATGTAATTGCCGGACCACTCGCCAGAGCAGGTGTAATTGGAGCCCTGGATGCTTGCCGTGGGGTAAAAGTAGCCGTTGGTTTCCGACCCCGAATAATCGTAGCAGCGGGTCGGATCGAAATAGCCCAGATACTTTCGGGTCGGCTCGAAATAAGGGTCAGCGGTTGACGATGCAGCCAATGCGGTAACGCCGTAGGCGCCGGTACTGAAGTTCGCATGACTCTGGGCAGTAGGGAACTCCACGGACAGCGCAAGCATCACGTTGGCCGGAACCGCCTCTGTGCTGGCAGAAATGGGCACATCGGCCAAGGCCGTATCTGCCGCATACGCTCCTGGTAGCGCTGCGTTCCACGCGGCCACCACGACGAGAGAACGGGCCGCAAGGACCTTCCAGTGGGGAAAAGAGACCCCGGTCACACGGTTGGATGCGTTCATGTCGGTATATCCCCAACTCATTTCAGTATCACTCTTCCAGGAACGTCACGGTCCATTGGGCGTAGGTCTGGCTATTGCGCACACCGTCGGTGCGCACGGTAACGCGGTAAAGTGGGGAGGCAACTGAACCCGGCTTACCCTCCCATCCATCTCCGAAATCCCATAAGTCGCTCGAAAGCACACAAGTCACTTTATTTGACGGCCCATAGGTCTCGCACATGCGCTCAATTAGGAAGCGAACTTCATTACCCCCCTTTCCGTTGACACTGTTCACGGTGATCGGCGCGATCTTGAACATCGTATCAAACTGGGTTTTGTTCTTGATGATCAAGGGGATGCCGTTCTCGTCGGACTCCAGCATGCGGGGATAGAAGTTGAGCTTGGCCCACTCTCCGGCTGCGGTACACGCCGTCCCCGTATTCGCAGGCGGAGGGCAGCCTACGACGGAATCCTGATAGCCCCGGAAATTTGCCAACTTCATGGTCTCAAACGCTTTATTGAGCCCACCTGCGGCACTATTTATAGAATCGCGCTTGAAACCGATGTTGCCGGACAGCAAGGCCGAGGTATCAACTGAATTCAGCAGAGACACCGAGCCCAGCATCATGACGACCAGTACCACCAGCACCACGGCGAGAACCACGCCATGCTGCCGTCGGGAAGAGAGATGTCGTAGTTTCGAGGACATTCGGGATCCACACGCAAAATCAGATGTTCGGGGGTGTTCTCATGCTGCGCAGAGGAATCACCCATTCGTAGGTCTGGTACTGGTAGCGCTGCTCCTCGGTGCTCAGCGTCCGACTGAAGCGCCGGGTAGAACCCAGATCCTGGAAAAGCTCGATGCTGGTCAAGGGAGCGGGGGTCGTGATCGGCTGCGAGGAGCGCACCACCATCGCGATCCGAAGTGCCTTGATGTAGCCGATCCGCTGCTGGGTTGCACGCTTGCCGTCCATCAGATCGGCAAAGGTCCACCCGGACTCCGAAGGGGCAACCCACTCATCGACAGCGTTGTCATTGATGTCCCCCCCCACACCGTTATCCAGGCCATAGCGCGCCTTGATCAGGAAGATGTTCTCGCCGATGATCTGTGGGTCGATCCGCTTGAGCAGGTCGTACTGAACGAGTTCGCTGTCACTGTTGACCCCCAGCATGGCGAAGTTCGGGCTGTCCCGCAGACCAAGATGGTAGGCCACTCCCTTCTTCCCGGAGTAAATCGAAGCATCAACCGCTCCATAAGTAGCAGTATTTAAAGGGATAAGCTTATTGAAGGTGACGACTTTAAGACCAAGAGACGCATCATTGACAACAGTCGGTGCAACCATAGTGTTGGAAGCCTGGACAACACGGCAGTCGCCCGGATCTGTAGGCAGATGTGGCACAGCCAGAATCAAATCAAAATTTGATGCAGGTGCGCTGCTTTTTAGCCCCATTCCGATAGTAGGGGACTGCACGACCAATGAATCGCCAGTAGCAGACGAGAACCCCTTTCCTTGATTACCGGCCGCCGAATCTCCGGCCATCATAATTATCACATCCGACCCGCTCCCGCCATTGACAATGGCTGCTGGCACGGCCCGCAATGTCTGAGGCACAGAGGAGAACGGACTGGGGTAGCCGGAGGGGCTGGGAAGCACAGCATTGCCAGACTGGGTGACCAGCAACCTGCACCCCCACACCCATTGCCCGCCCCGGGCCAGACCGGACCCCGCCTCCTGGATCAGCATGTCTAACCGCTGAGCAGCAATGGCAGCCGACTGGAGCGCATCCCCCGTTCCGGAGAGATTGCGCCGATAGGTTTCGCTGGACGAAAAGCTCTGCATGATCACCAGGCTGGCAACCAACCCGACAACCATCCCGACCATCATTTCGACGATGCTCAGACCCGCTTGCCGCTGGCGCCGCCGCATGGCTTCAGAACAACATTGTTTCGGTGACATAGCTTCCGTGCTCCATTGCTTTTGCCCCGGGCAGATCCCACTCAAGCGTAACCTTGACCACAAAGGTATCAACCGCATTGCCATTGGCGATTTCCACCTTGGCATACGGATTTGGCAGTTTGCTCGCCTCCTTCACCCGCTTGGTAAACCAGGCATGGGCAGAAGCTCCACCGCCACCGGTAGACTCATAGGTGTATTCCGACACTACCGACACCCGCTTGGCAACCGCCATCTTGGAGATCAGCTCATCCGCAAGAATTGCGGCCTCGGTGCGGAAGCGGCTATCTGTTGCAATTCGCGTGGATGCGGCCTGAAAACCGATCATGCCGAGCAGGCCGAGCGAAAAGATCAGCAAGGCCACCAGCGCCTCAAGCAGTACATAGCCGCGCTCTCCACGAACTTTCATGGCATTCATTCCTTACGCAGCCGGACAATCGGTTGCAGACAGCATGGGCTGACAGGCCCTCGGGTCACCGCTGGCCTTCGACGGATCGCACATCTTGACTGCCCCGCCGGGCGTCACGAACACGCAGTAGGCCACCGTGGCACTGGCTCTGGATACCCTGAAGACCTGCTTGCTGCCGACCGGAGCACTGCTCAGGTCCAGAACACGTCCCGAACCATTGAAGCGCACCCCGGCCGGCCCCTGATAGACCACATCGCTGGACATCTGGCTGGTCGAAATACCATTCACGTAACGGTTGGCAGCAGTGCTGTCTGCCATCCGGACGACCCAGTTATCACCATCGGCCTTTGCTGTCAGGCTACCGACCGTGGCCACGCTGGGCGTACCGTCGGTGAGAATGAAATCCACCTCACCATTACGCCGGATCGCCTCACCCTCGGCCTGCCTCAGGGCGTTCTGGATCACCTCGGCGGCGGCCCCCACCGAATTATTGCGGATCATGTAGGTCATGGACGGCACCGCGATGGACAGCAGGATGGCCCCGATGATCAGGACGACCAACAACTCGAGAAGAGTGAAGCCCTGCTGGGCCGGACGTTGAGTGTTCAGCACGACGATTGACTCTTGCTCATCAGCCAGCAATTGGCACTGGAGGACGGCGTCACAGACGCCTTCTCGCCGCTTTCATTGATGGAATACCAGTAGCCACTCATACCTTTCGCGGAATCCCCGGTAATCCTCAAGGTGAAGGTGGTGTCGGTACATGCCGGCGTGTGCGCCACCGTAAAGGGAAGATCCGTGAAATAGGGGCTCATGTCAGGACAATTTCCACCCGGCTTATAGGTTCGCTGGGAATTGAATACCTGCTCCATCCGCACCTTCGCCTCGGCCAGCGCCTCGACACCCTGGGCGATCTTGCCGCGGGCGACGTGATCCATGTAGGACGGAATGGCGATGGATGCCAGGATTCCGATGATCACCATCACGATCAACAACTCCAACAGCGTAAAGCCCCGCGCTTCTCTCATAATTCCCTCCTTCGATGCTCAATAATCCCGCCAGCCCATGTCAAATGCGAGCCGGCGGCGACAGGCGGAGCTTCCGTGCAGACAAGCGGCACGGGGCAAGCGGCACCATCCAGCCTATCCTTCAGAGCAACCCTGCCGCGCTTGTCCGCCTCGCCCGCGCCCCATGACACCCGCCCCCCCTCTCTCGCTGCCGATCGCCACCGGCCTGTCCATCGCCCTGCATGTGGCTGCGTTGATCAGCTGGCCGCAGCCTCCGGGCCCGGGTGGGCTACAGGCCGTGACACGGCCACCGCTGGATGTGCGCTTCGCCCGGACCAGCCGTCCAGTAGCCGCTTCGCCCCTCCCGGCCCCATTGCCCGAAACTCACCCTCTCACCGCCACGGCGCCCATAGCACCTGTCCCCACACCCGCCCCCACAAGTCCCCCGGCGATGCCGGAACCCGCCCCCCTCCCCTCCCCCGAAGCCACCGAATTGCCGCTGCCGGTGTTTCCGATAGAGGCCCTCAGCCGGCTCCCGACCCTTGCCACCGAGATCTCGCCCGAGGACTGGCCATCCACCCCGGGCGCACCATCCGGCAACTTCAAGATAGAGGTGGACGTCGGGCCGGACGGCCGGGTGATGCGGGTGAATCCGATCTGTGAGCCACAGATGTGCGAAGCAGCCTCAATCTACGCTGGGTCCATCTTGGGATGGCGCTTCGCCCCTGCGGAAATCCTCGGGCACCGGGTCAGCAGCCGGATTCATGTGGAATTTGAGATCGGCTCCCCGGAAAGCCAAGGATTCAACGCCACACCGGTAACGCCATCACGCCCCGCCACGCCAGTAGTCCGGCCGGCCGAAACAGCTCCGTAGGTGATCGATCAGCAGACGAACCCGCAGGGGCAGGCGGCGATTCTGGGGAAACACCGCGTAGATCCCTGTCGGTGGCGCCGCAAAGGCATCCAGCACCGACACCAGCGTTCCCGCAGCGAGATCCCTCTCGACCTCCCACATCGAGCGCCAGGCCAGCCCGATCCCGCCCACCGCCCATTCGTGCAGCACCGTTCCATCATTGCACTCGAAGCGTCCTGAGACCTTGATCGTGCGGGTCTGGCCTGGCGCATCCGGGTCGGCGAACACCCAGCCCCGTTGCGGGTCCAGGGAGAGACAGTCGTGCTGCACCAGCGCATCGGGCGTCTCCGGCGTGCCGCAACGGACCAGATAGGCGGGGCTCGCCACCACCACACGCCGGTTGTCGGCCAGGCGTACCGACACCAGGCTGGAGTCGCTCAACTCCCCGATGCGAATGGAGCAATCCACCCCTTCGTTAACCAGATCCACCAGGCGGTCGCTCAAATCCAGGCTGCACGTCACTTCGGTGTTGGCACGCAGGAAGTCACGCACCAGCGGCGCCACATGCCGCCGCCCGAACCCCGCAGGCGCAGACACCTTGATATGCCCGCTGGCCTTCACGCCCCCCAGGCTGACCGATGCCTCCGCGTTGGCAAGGTCGTTGAGAATGCGCTGACAATCCTCCAGGAAGGCACTGCCTTCAAAGGTCAGGCTGAGCTTGCGGGTGGTACGCACCAGCAACTTCACCCCCAGGCGCTCCTCCAGGGCATCGATACGTCGCCCCATCATGGCGGGTGTCACGCCATCAGCCCGAGCCGCCGCAGACAAGCTACCGCGAGTGGCCACACTGACGAAGGCTTCAATTTCTTTAAAGTTGTTCACTTGATACTAAAAGTAAAAAATCATTTGATTTTATTATGGCTTCTTTTTTCTTTAGTCATTGAATAAACTTCGTCCCATTGAGGTGGAGGAGACAGGATCCCGAGAGGTGCCACCCGGCCACGAGCCAGGCAGATGCACCTCCGAGGAACCAACCACAACCCCTAATTTCAAGCACAAGGTCACAGAGCATGGCTCATCCGCCACGAATCCAGGCTGTCGCATTCGATGCCTTCGGCACGCTCTTCGACGTCTATTCCGTCGGTCTCCTGGCCGAGCAGCTCTACCCCGGCAAAGGCGCCGCCCTGGCCGACCTGTGGCGCAGCAAGCAAATCGAGTACAGCTTCATCCGCAGCCTGTCCGGGCGCTACAAGCCCTTCTGGGACATTACCCGGGACGGTCTGCGCTTCGCCGCCGCCAGGCTGGGTCTCGAACTGGACACGGTGCGCTGCACCCAGCTGATGAACCAGTACGCCTGCCTGTCGCCCTTCCCCGAAAATCTGGGCGCCCTCAAGGCCCTCAAGCAAGCGGGCATCCCCACTGCCATCCTCTCCAACGGCACGCCCGGGATGCTGGAAGTCGCCATCAAGAGCGCCGGCATGCATGGCCTGTTCGACCACGTGCTGTCGGTGGATGCCGTGCACAAGTACAAGACCAGCCCCGACGCCTACGCACTGGCCCCCGCAGCCTTCAACTGCCCCGCCGAGCGTATCCTCTTCGTTTCCTCCAACGGCTGGGATGCCGCCGGCGCAAGCTGGTATGGTTTTCAGACCTTCTGGATCAACCGCAGCGGCCAGCCCCTGGAACACCTGGACGTGACGCCCACCGTCCAGGGCAGCCTGCTCACCGATGTTGTCGATTTTGTGGCGCGCCAGCGCGCCTGAACCTTTGTTTTCCAACCTTCCGATACAGGAGTCACCATGAGCCTTACCCTCCCCGCCGGCCTGCAGATCAACGCCCCGCTTCAACCGGGCTATGAAACCATCCTCACCCCGGAAGCCCTCGAACTGGTCGCCAAGCTGCACCGCGCCTTCGAGCCCCGCCGCCAGGAACTGCTGAAGGCCCGCGTCGAGCGCCAGGCCCGCATCGATGCCGGCGAGAAGCTCGACTTCCTGCCCGAAACCAAGGCCATTCGCGAAGGCGACTGGAAAATCGCCCCGCTGCCCAAGGCCCTCGAACGTCGTCGTACCGAGATCACGGGCCCGGTCGAAGCCAAGATGATCATCAACGCCTTCAACTCCGGCGCTGATTCCTACATGACCGACTTCGAGGACTCCAACAGCCCGAAGTGGGACAACCAGATCCAGGGCCAGGTCAACATCTACAAGGCCATCCGCCGCGAGCTGTCGTTCAAGAACGAAGCGGGCAAGGAATACAAGCTCAACGACAAGATCGCCACCCTGCAGATCCGCCCCCGTGGCTGGCACCTGGACGAGAAGCACGTCACCGTTGATGGCCAACGTGTTTCCGGCGGCATCTTCGACTTCGCCCTGGTCTTCTTCCACAACGCCAAGGAGCAGATCGCCCGTGGCGCCGGCCCGTTCTACTACCTACCGAAGATGGAAAGCCACCTCGAGGCCCGCCTGTGGAACGACATCTTCGTGATGGCCCAGGACCACATCGGCCTGCCCCAGGGCACCATCAAGGCCACAGTGCTGGTCGAAACCATCCTCGCCACTTTTGAGATGGAAGAGATCCTGTTTGAGCTGCGCAACCACTCCGCCGGCCTCAACGCCGGTCGCTGGGACTACATCTTCTCCTGCATCAAGAAGTTCAAGAAGAATGCGGACTTCTGCCTGGCCCAGCGCAGCGCCATCACCATGGAAGTGCCCTTCATGCGCGGCTACGCCCTGGCCCTGGTGCAGGCCTGCCACAAGCGCGGCGCCCCCGCCATGGGCGGCATGTCGGCCCTGATCCCGATCAAGAACGATCCGGAAGCCAACGAAAAGGCCCTGGCTGGCATTCGTCACGACAAGACCCGCGACGCCAACGACGGCTTTGACGGCGGCTGGGTGGCTCACCCGGGCCTCGTCGCCATCGCCGCCGAAGAGTTCCAGAAGGTGCTCGGCGACAAGCCCAACCAATGGGAGAAGCAGGTGGAAGGCAAGTTCGGCCCCGAACAGTGGCTCGACTTCCGCCCCACCACTCCGATCACCGAAGCCGGCCTGCGCAACAACATCAACGTGGGCATTCACTACCTGGGCTCCTGGCTGGCCGGCAACGGCTGCGTGCCCATCCACAACCTGATGGAAGACGCGGCCACCGCCGAGATCTCCCGCTCCCAGGTGTGGCAGTGGGTGGTCAGCCCGAAGGGCATCCTTGATGACGGCCGCAAGGTCACCGTCGAGATGGTGCGCCCGATGATCGCCGAGGAACTGGCCAAGGTGAAGGCCACCGTCACCGCCCAGGGCGAGGACACCGCCAGCTACGATCAGGCCGCGGAGATCTTCGACAAGATGTCTCTGACTCCGGAATACCCCGAGTTCCTGACCCTGCCGCTGTACGAGGCGATGGACTGAGCGTTTGCACACAGCCCTGCCCGGGCACCATGGCCGGGCAGCAAAACAGGAGGCTTCGGCCTCCTGTTTTCGTTCACGTCCCCGGGCAAGCGTCCAATAAAAAAACCTCGCCGAAGCGAGGTTTTTTTATGTCTGCCGAAGCAGGCTGTACTTACTTGGCAGCCTTGCGACGGACAGCGCCCAGGGCAGCCATGCCGATACCCAGCAGCGCCATGCTGGCGGGCTCGGGGACCTGACCGGTGGGCGGGGTCACGACCGGGCCTTGGCCGACGTTGATGATGCTGTTATCGATGCCACGGGTGAAGTCGTAGAAGTTGTCGTACGGGTCCACGTCCTGAACCTGGAAGGTCAGGGTCGGGGTCGCCACCAGGGTACCGTACAGGGCGGCCAGCAGGACGGAATCAGTGGAGCTGAACCAGCCGGTGTCGACCAGGTTGTCACGGAAGCCCTTGTTGGTACCGGAGCCAATCTGGGCGCCCAGGGAAGTGGTCTCCTGGGTATTCACCGCCGTCCAGTCACCAAAATTGAGGCCGTTCACCAGCAGGTTGTTGTCACCGTCATCGAAGTTGCCGATACCGGTGTCACCGTCGTACAGAGTGAAACGGATCGAAAAGGACTGGAAACCACCCCCCAGGGCGGACAGCACGCTGGAGCTGAAACCGGTCTGAACACCAATGGTGCCGGGGTTGCCGCGGTAGCCAACGGGCGTACCGCTGTCGTAGAAGCCCACGTACAGGGAAGACGCAGCCAGCTGGCTGATGACGCGGGCACCGTTGGTGCCCACGGCCTCGACGACGATACCGCCGACGGTGCTGGCACCCACGGAGGTGGCGTCAAAACCGGTCGGGGTGGTGGAGGTGAAGACGCTAGCAGAAGCGCTGCCGGCAGCAAGGGCAATCGCGCAAGCGGCGGCGATCTTGTTGAGACGAACCATGATGACTCCCTGGAAAAAATGCATCTGAAGTTGGACGACGACACCAGTGATGCCAGGACTAAATCCGCAACACTTATACACAAACAGAGCAAATCTCGGGCCAGGGCATGGCCATGAATTAAAAATTCGTTAAAAATCAAAAAATTGTGTAAAGAAACAAATCTGAAGCGAAGCTAGAAACATTATTTATTCGCAGATTTGTAAAATATCCCGACATCCGGAACAGCGTTTGCCGCCCCTCAGCCCCCCTTCCGAACCAGTCTCCCCGGCAGGATCCCGCCTCAGCCACCGTCCGGGAGCAACGCCGCCAGCACCTCGTCCGCCACGCCGGTGATGCGGACGCGCTTGGCCCGCGCGCTCTCGCCACTCACCAAGGCGACGTCGCTCCTGGAAACACCGCAAACCCTGGCCAGGTAGGCGATGAGCGCCGCATTGGCCTTTCCGTCCACCGGCGGTGCGGCGAGCCTGATCTTGAGGGCCTCGCCGTGAAGGCCGACGATTTCGGTCTTCTTCGCACCCGGCTGGATGTGCAGCGTGAGCATTACGCTGCCATCCGCCGCCCGGCTCAACCAAACCATGGCCGACTCAGGCCAGACCGATCAGCATGTACTTGCCCATGGCCAGCGCGCTCAGAAGCACCTGCAGCACCAGCAACAGGGCAATCGGCGTCAGGTCCACACCACCCACCAGCGGGATGACCCGCCGGAACGGGCGCAAGAAGGGCTCGGCCAGCGCATTGATGAGACCGGCCATGAGTGCATGGGGATTGACCCACGACAGCACTGCCGACATCAGGACCACGCCCATCAGCAAATAGAGCGCCACCTTGACCGTCTCGAGAAGGCCCCCCCCCCACATCACCACCAGCATGCTCAGGGGATCGGCGATACCGATCACCCCCTTCACACCGAGCGCCACAAACACCACCAGCACCTGTACCACCCAGGCCGGCAGCAGGCTGGCCAGATCCAGCCCACCCAACCCGGGAATGAAGCGCCGCAGCGGCAACACCAGCCAGTCGGTGGTAGCCACCACGAACTGACCGATGGGGTTACGGAAGGAAATCCGCTGCCACTGCATCACGAAGCGGGCCAGCAACACGCCCGACAGCAAACCACCCAGGGTATCGACGATCGTCAGCAAAAGGCTACCGAGCATGTCCGTCCCCCGTCAGTCGCGGCCGAGCTGCTCGCCCAGCTCCCGCCCCCGGGCCTCTGCGGCACGCACGGCCCGCTCGACCACGGCCGGAAAACCGTCCGCTGCAAACGACGCCAATGCCGCCGCAGTCGTCCCCCCCTTGGAGGTGACACGCTCCCGCAGCACGCCGGGCGACTCCTCACTGCCGGCCGCCAGGCGGGCCGCGCCCAGCACCGTGTCGATGGCCAGCTTGCGGGCGGTGCTGGCGTCAAAACCAATGGACTCGCCCGCCGCCTGGAGGGATTCGATGAAATGGAAAACGTAGGCAGGCCCGCTCCCGGATATGGCAGTCACGCCGTCGATCTGCGCTTCATCGGCAACCCACACCGTACTCCCAACTGCAGCCAGCACACGCTCGGCGGCAGCTCGGCCGGCCTCGTCCACCCCAGCGCTGGCAAACAGGCCGGTGATGCCGGCACCGATCAGAGCCGGCGTATTGGGCATGGCCCGCACCAGGTTGCCGTAGCCCCCCAGCCAGCGGCCGATGTCCACCAGGCGCAGGCCGGCGGCAATGCTCACCACCACCTGGCGCGTCAGCCGGCCAGCGATGGGGGCAACGGCACCCCGGAGTTGCTGGGGCTTGACCGCCAGCACCAGCACGTCGCAGGCCAGCGCCTGCTCGTCCAGGCTTTCCACGGCACGCACACCGAAGTTGCTCGCCAGCTTGTTGCGGCCCTCGGCACTGAGCTCGATGGCCTGCAGTTCGTCAGCCTTGAAGCCTTGCTTGAGCAGGCCGCCGATCAGGGCTGCTGCCATGTTGCCGCCGCCCAGGAAGGTGATTTTCATCGGTTCGTTCCAGTGTTGAGTGAATTTGTTGGGTCAGGCCCGCGCGCCGAAGATCGCAGTGCCCACCCGGACTATCGTCGTGCCTTCGGCCACCGCGGCCTCGAGATCGTCCGACATGCCCATGGAGAGGGTATCGAGGAGCAGCCCGGAGGCGACCAGGCCGTCCTTCAGCTGCCGCAGGGTGGCAAAACGTGCCCGCTGCAAGCCTACATCCGATGTTGCTTCGGGGATGGTCATCAGCCCGCGCAGTTGCAGGCGCGGGAGGGCAGCCACCGCCCGGGCCAGCTCAGGCAGGGCATCGGGGGCGACACCGCTCTTGCTGGCCTCGCCACTCACGTTGACCTGGATGCACACCTGCAGGGGCGGCAGATGCACGTCCCGCTGCTCGGACAGACGCTGGGCGATACGAAGGCGATCGACAGAGTGCACCCACGCAAAGGCATTCGCCACCGGGCGGGTCTTGTTGCTCTGCAGCGGGCCGATGAAGTGCCACTCAAGGCTCAGGCCTGCCAGCACATCGAGCTTGTCGATGGCCTCCTGCACATAGCTTTCGCCAAAGGCCCGCTGGCCTGCGCTTGCAGCCGCCTGCACGCTTTCGGCCGGCCAGGTCTTGCTGACCGCCAGCAGGCGTACTTCGGAGGGATCACGGCCGGAGGCGATGGCAGCCTGCGCAATGCGCTCGGCGATGTTTTGCAGGCGGGCGGATATGCCTGATTTATAATCTTGCAAAGCTCAATTTCTGGGCAGTCGGGGCTCTTGAGTATAGCATCGGCTCCGAGCCCGACTTCCCGCCCGACAATCCCTGCCCTGCCGCGAGTCCCCACGATGGATATCACCGAACTGCTGGCCTTTACAGTCAAGAACAAGGCGTCCGACCTGCACGTTTCAGCTGGCCTGCCACCCATGATCCGGGTCCATGGCGACGTGCGCCGGATCAACCTGCCCGCCCTCGCCCACAAGGACGTCCATGGCATGGTGTACGACATCATGAATGACGCCCAGCGCAAGCAGTACGAAGAATATCTGGAGACCGACTTTTCCTTCGAGATCCCCAACCTGGCGCGCTTCCGGGTGAACGCCTTCAACCAGAACCGCGGTGCGGCCGCCGTGTTCCGGGTCATTCCCTCCAAGGTCATGACCCTCGAAGAACTCAACTGTCCGAAGATATTCAAGGAGATCGCCAACCAGCCCCGAGGCATCGTGCTGGTCACCGGCCCCACCGGCTCAGGCAAATCCACCACCCTCGCGGCGATGGTCGACTACGTGAATGAAAACGAGTACGGCCACATCCTGACCATCGAAGACCCTATCGAATTCGTCCATGAATCCAAGCGCTGCCTGATCAACCAGCGCGAAGTGTCCCGCGACACCCAGTCCTTCAACGCCGCCCTGCGCTCCGCCCTGCGGGAAGATCCGGACGTGGTGCTGGTGGGCGAAATGCGCGACCTGGAAACCATCCGCCTGGCCCTAACCGCCGCCGAAACCGGCCACCTGGTATTCGGCACCCTGCACACCTCGTCGGCCGCCAAGACCATCGACCGTATCGTGGACGTTTTCCCCGCCAACGAAAAGGACATGGTTCGGGCAATGATGTCCGAGTCCCTGCGGGCGGTGATTTCGCAAACCCTGCTCAAGACCAAGGACGGCACCGGCCGCGTGGCCGCCCACGAGATCATGATCGGCACCCCCGCCATCCGCAACCTGATCCGGGAAAACAAGGTGGCGCAGATGTACTCCGCCATCCAGACCGGCCAGAACATCGGCATGCAGACCCTCGACCAGTGCCTGGCAGACATGGTCCGGCGCAACATCGTGTCGGGCTCGGAAGCCCGCCTGCGCGCCCAGAACAAGGACAGCTTCCCCGCCTGAGCCTCGGGAAGCCCCACCGCTCCACCAGACAGCCGGCCCGCCCCGGCAACAGGAACCCACCATGGAACGTGATCAGGCACTCAAGTTCATGCACGACCTCCTGCGCCTCATGGTGCAGAAGAACGGCTCGGACCTCTTCATCACCACCAATTTTCCGCCGGCCATCAAGATCGACGGCAAAATCATTCCCCAGTCCAACCAGCAGCTCACCCACACCCATACCTCAGAGCTGGCCCGGGTGATCATGAGCGACCGCCAGGCCCAGGAGTTCGAAGCCACCAAGGAGTGCAACTTCGCCATCTCACCGCCGGGCATCGGGCGCTTCCGAGCCAACGCCTTCATCCAGCAGGGCCAGGTCGGGCTGGTACTGCGGACCATCCCCCAGAAGATCCCCACCTTCGACTCCCTCGGCCTGCCCCCTGTACTCAAGGACATCACCATGTCCAAGCGCGGGCTGGTGATCTTCGTCGGCGGCACGGGCACCGGCAAGACCACCTCGCTGGCGGCGATGGTCGATTACCGCAACGAGAAATCCTTTGGGCACATCATTACCATCGAAGACCCGATCGAGTTCGTGCACGCCCACAAGAACTGCATCGTGACCCAGCGGGAGGTCGGCATCGACACCGACTCCTGGGAGCCCGCGCTCAAGAACACCCTGCGTCAGGCACCCGACGTGATTCTGATGGGTGAGATCCGCGACCGGGAGACCATGGACTATGCCATCGCCTTCGCCGAAACCGGCCACCTGTGCCTGGCCACGCTGCACGCCAACAGCGCCAACCAGGCCATCGACCGGATCGTCAACTTCTTCCCCGAAGAGCGCCGCCACCAGCTGCTGATGGACCTCTCCCTCAACCTGCGCGCCCTCATCTCCCAGCGCCTGCTGCCCATGTGCGACCGCAAAGGGCGGGTACCGGCCGTCGAGGTGATGCTCAACTCGCCACTGATCTCCGACCTGATCTTCAAGGGCGAGATCCCGGGCATCAAGGAGGTCATGAAGCGCTCAGTGGACCTCGGCATGCAAACCTTCGACCAGAGTCTTTTCGACCTCTACGAGAAGGGCATGATCACCTACGAGGATGCCCTGCGCAACGCCGACTCCATGAACGACCTGCGCCTGCAGATCAAGCTCAAGAGCCGCCGGGGCGACAAGGACGTGCTTTCCGGCATCCAGAACCTCGACATCGTGTGAATGGGGCATGAAGCTACTGCGCGGTCCAATCTCGCGACTGCGGTGCTCGCCGTACTCAAGTACGGCTGCGCGCCTCATCGCAACCTTGGACCGCTCGCTACGCTTCCTGCCCCCATTCGGCTTGCCCTGTTTAAAGGGCTCGCCGCTGACTTTCCAGACACCCTCAATCGTTCAGATCTTCATTGTCCGATGGCTTGGGTTTGCGGGCTGAGCCGGCGACCATCTGGTATTCGAACAGGCGGCATTCGATGGCGCCGTTGAACAGCGGAGTGCGCTTGCTGGCCTTGAGGCGGACGCCTTTGGGCAGAGCCGGGTCTCCGCTGAAGAAGTAGCAGCGCCAGCCCGCCCAGTGGGCTTTAAGGGCGTCGCCGAGTTTCGGGTAGAAGGCTTCCAGTTCTGCCGTATCCGACAGACGCACGCCGTAGGGAGGGTTGGCAATCAGCACGCCGGACGCGGCAGGCGCCTGCAGATCCAGCAGATCCCCGCGCCCCACCTCCACACATCCCTCCAGACCGGCGCTGCGCAGGTTCACGATGGTCTTGCGCTGCTGGGCTTCCAGGATGTCGGAGCCATAGATGGCCAGCTTGCGGGGTGCCCGACGGCGTGCTTCGGCGGCCTGCCGGATGGGCTGCCAGACCTCCCTTTCGTACTGTTTGAAGCGCTCGAAGGCAAAGTGGCGGCCCAGGCCCGGCGCCACGTCGAGGGCCATCTGGGCCGCTTCGATAAGGAAGGTGCCGCTGCCGCACATGGGGTCGCACAGGGCCTCCTCGCCTGGCTTCCAGCCTGTGAGGCGCAGGATGCCGGCTGCAAGATTCTCCTTGAGAGGGGCTTCCACCGCCGCCTGCTTGAAGCCACGCTTGTAAAGCGCATCCCCCGAGGTGTCCAGATACAGCGTGACCGTATCGGCCGACAGGAAGGCGTGGATGCGCATGTCAGGCGACTGGGTGTCCACATCCGGCCGCCGCCCGGCGACGGTGCGGAAGTGGTCACAGACCGCATCCTTGATACGCAGGGTGGCAAACTCCAGACTGCGCAGGGGCGACTTGTGGGCCACCACGAACACGCGGATGGTCTGATCGGGCGTAAACCAGCGAGCCCAGGTGGGCGCATAAGCGATACGGTAAATGTCCTCCTCGCTGCGGTAGCGGCCCATGGTGATCTGCCACAGCACGCGGGTAGCGATGCGGCTTTCCAGGTTGACCCGATAGCACAGAGACCAGTCACCAGCAAAATGAACGCCGCCGGGCACGATCCTGGGGTCGATGACACCGAGGGCCTTCAGCTCGTCGGCAAGGATGGGCTCAAGGCCGCGGGGACAGGGAGAAAAGAAATTCAAGGCAGACGTCCGGATTAAAGAATCAGAAGGGCTTCAGCACGACAAGGAAGACCACCACAAACAACACCAGCACCGGCACCTCGTTGAAGAAACGGTACCAGACATGGCTGCGGGTATTGCGCCCCTCGGCAAAGGCACGCAGCAGGCGGCCGCAATACAGGTGATAAACGATCAGGAAGGTCACCAGTGCGGTCTTGGCATGCAGCCAGCCACCACTCAGACCAAAGCCGAACCACAGCCACATACCCAGCGCAACGGCCAGGATACCCAGGGGTGTCATGAAGCGGTACAGCTTGTGCTCCATCAGGGCCAGGCGCTCCAGGGTCGCGGCGTCGGTGACCATGGCGTGATTGACGAACAGGCGCGGCAGATAGAACAGCCCGGCAAACCAGCTGGTGACAAAAATGATGTGCAGGGCCTTGATACTGAGGTAAAGCATGGTGTCGGACTCGATTCAGGTTTCAGATAGCAGGGGTCGGCTTCGACGCAAGGGCGTCAGCCACGGTCGGATAGCGCAGCCGGAAACGGAGTTCCCGCTTGATGCGGCCGTTCATCAGGCGCCGCGACTCGGACATGAAGGACAGGGTCATCGGCGACAGACGACCCGCCAGCTCGGCCCGCGGCAGGCGCGGCGGCCGGGGCAGACCGCACGCATCGGCCACCAGGTCGAAGTAATCCCCCATGCGGATCATGCTGTCGTCAGTGGCGTTGTAGGCCCGGTTGGACCGGCCACGAAACAGGGCCAGGGCCGACAGGCAGGCCAGATCATCGGCATGGATGTGATTGGTGAACACGTCATCTTCGGCCACCAGAACCGGGTCGCCCTTGAGCAACCGAGCCCTCGGCAGGCGGGTGTCCGAATCGTAGATCCCGGGCGCCCGCAGGATGCTGACGCAGCAGCCGGTACGCTTGCCGAAGCCGCGCAGACGCGCTTCCGCCGCCACCCGCCGCCCGGCCCGGGCCGAGTCCGGGCGCAGCGGCCGGGTCTCGTCCAGCCAGGCCCCGCCGCAGTCGCCATACACACCGGTGGTACTTATGTAACTTATCCGTCGTGGTAGACTCCCGCGACGCGCCAAGGCTGCCAGCAGGCGCCGGGTACGCGGATCATCCACGCCCTGAGCGGGCGGTGGCGCACAGTGCAGCACGTAGTCGGCAATGCCGGCGAGGCGGTGCAGGGAATCGGGTAAATCGAGGTCGGCAACAAGGGGCGTAGCGCCCAGTGCACGCAGCGGGGCGCGCTCTTCGGCCCGCCTCGTCACTGCAATCACACGAAAACGCGCTACCAGCCAGGGAATAATCCGGCGGGCCACGTCGCCACTGCCTACAACCAGCACCTGCTTCATTTTTCGACGTTTCATCCTTCGATTATCTCACGGCCATCCACCATGTCGTTCCAGGTCACCCTCCAACCCAGCGGCCTCCATTTTGAAGCAGGCAGTGAAGAAACCGTTCTTGCCTCTGCCCTTGCCGCTGGCCTGCTCCTCCCTTACAGCTGCCGCGACGGCGCCTGCGGCGTCTGCAAGAGCCGGATCGTGTCCGGACAGGTAGACCAGGGCCGTTATTCCGACTCGACCCTCACCGCCGCTGACCGTGATGCCGGCATGGCCCTGCTGTGCTGTGCCTCGCCGCGCTCCGATCTGGTCGTCGAAGTCCGCCAGGTCAGCCGCGCCGGCGACATCCCGGTCAAAAAGCTGCCCTGTCGCGTGCAGAAGCTGACGCGCATCGGCGCCGACGTGATCGTTCTCGAAGTCAAGCTCCCCGCCAGCGAGAAGTTCCAGTTTGTGGCCGGTCAGTACATCGACTTCCTTCTCGCCGACGGCAAACGCCGCAGCTTCTCCATCGCCAACGCCCCAACCGGCGCCGATCACATCGAACTGCACATCCGCCTGGTTCCGGGCGGGCGCTTCACCACCCACGTCTTCGAGAAGCTCAAAGAGAAGGACATCCTGCGCTTCGAAGGCCCCCTGGGCAGCTTCCGCCTACGCGAAGATTCCACCCGGCCGGTCGTGCTGCTGGCGGGCGGTACCGGTTTTGCGCCTATCAAGAGCATTGTCGAAAACGCCATTGCCACCGGCCTGAATCGCCCCATGAGCCTCTACTGGGGCAGCCGCGATGTGGCAGGCCTTTACCAGTTCGACATCGCCCGTGACTGGGAAGCCCGTCTGCCGGGTTTCCGCTTTGTCCCGGTGCTCTCGGCAGCCCCTGCCAGTGACGCATGGACAGGCCGCATCGGCTTTGCCCATCATGCCCTGATGGCCGATCTGCCCGACCTGTCCGGTCACGAAGTGTACGCCTGTGGATCTCCCGCCATGATCGACGCGGCCCGGGCCGACCTCACCGGGCGCTGCGGGCTGCCTCCCGAGGCCTTCTTTGCCGACGCCTTCAGCTTCTCGAACGACGCCGGAGCCGCCTGAGCTCCGCACCGGAACCCTGCGCCCATGAGCAACTCCGTCCTGATCACCCGCGAGCCGGTCATCAACAAACAGCACAAGATCACCGCCAACCGGCTGATCGTGCATGCGGCCTCGGTTTCCCAAGCGGTGGATGCCCTGGACAGCCTGGCCGACGTATGGCCGTCCACCCACCCGGTCTTCGTCAGCCTCTACAAACTGGTTCCCACACCAGACCTGCTCAACTGGATCGCCCCGACCAACGCCATGGTCGAGATACCCGTCCAGTCCATCGCCCACCCCCTCACCCTGTCGCTGATCCCCCAGCTCCAGGCAGCCGGCATCAGCCTCAACCTGACCTGGTACCAGCCCGATACCGTGCTGCCCGCCAACGTGCCCTGGCGCTTCGTCATCATCGACGCCAAGCGCCAGAACCTGCCCGCAGACCCGCCGGGCCTGGCCCTGGCCTGGGGGCTGACGGACGTACCCGATTTCCGCAACGCCATCGTCCAGGGCTATGACGGCGCCTCCGGGTGGTTCTTCCTTCGGGGTGTCACCAGTAATGGCAAGCTCGCCCCCTCCCACGCTCAGATCGTGCGGCTGATGAACCTGGTGCGCCGAAATGCCGAAGTAAAGGAAATCGAAACCGTTCTGAAGCAGGATGTGGCACTTTCTTACAAACTGCTCAGATATATCAATTCCGCTGGTTTTGGGCTGATGT
Organism: Zoogloea sp.; assembly: GCF_028689785.1. GTDB lineage: Bacteria > Pseudomonadota > Gammaproteobacteria > Burkholderiales > Rhodocyclaceae > Zoogloea. The sequence continues at coordinate 101,656 of NZ_JAQVCN010000001.1, forward strand.
GCGAGATCCAGTCCTTCCGCCATGCAGTGACGATTCTCGGCTACGAAAAGCTCAACAAATGGCTCTCCGTGTTGCTGGTATCGGCCAGTCGCGATCCCGCTGCCCCGGCCCTGATGCAAACCGCCATCGCCCGCGGACGCTTCATGGAAAAAATCGGTGCGGCCTTCTTCGAGAAAGGTGAACTGGACAACCTGTTCATCACCGGCGCCTTCTCCATGCTGCATCTGCTGCTCGGTGCCAGCCTGCAATCCGCCCTCGAAGAGATGCACCTCCCGGCCCCCATCGCCGACGCCCTGCTCACCGGGGACGGCGTGTACGCCCCCTTCCTCAAGCTGGCCCGGGCCCTAGAGAGCTTCGACGACAAGAACCTTGCGGCCCTTGCCGACGATCTCCACATTTCCTGCGAACAGGTCAACCGCGCCCACCTCGAAGCGCTGGCGTTCGCCGACAGCCTGCAGTTCAGCTGACACCTCCCCTCCCCCACAAGCCCCCGCCTGGGGGCTTGTCGCCCCCTTGAAAACCCTGCGTAAGGTCGCGAACTGAGTCACGTTCGGGCCTCCGCAGCCCGATTTCGGCAAACTTATGTCACAGTTGGGCACAGGGGGGGCACGGTTAGAATCGAAAGCACAAAATCTGCGAAAAATGTGCTTCTTTCATGCAAACCACCCGAATCTCCAAATTGCGAATTCCCGCTGCGGTTCCCACTTTGCGTCTGCCCGGCCTGCGCGAGACCGCCACCGCCCTCCTTCGGGTTCTCTCCGCCGGGGTACCGGCGTCGAAGGATGCAGCGCGGATCATCATGCTCGACCCGGTCCTGGTCTTCGAGCTGCTGCAGACACGCCCCCTGCAGAAGAGTGAATCCGCGTCCCTGCTGGAAGCCCTTACGCAGAGGGTCGAAAACACCGACGCTGGACTTCTCCAGGCCTGGGCCCTGAGGCACATCGTGCAGCAGCCCCAGCGCCGGACAAATATCGGCTCACATCGCCACCACTCCCTGCACAGCCAGTTCGTGGCTGAGCTGGCTGCCCACATTGCCCGGGAGACCGGCTATGCGGCGCCGGAGGAGGCCTACGCCGTTGGCCTGCTCCACGACATCGGGCTGCTGTGGCTGAGCGAATACGCCGACGACTACCTCACATTGCTGGCCGAGGCCCCCGACGAGCGCACCCTGACCGCCAGCGAGTGGGAACGCTACGGCCAGGACCATGCCGAGATCTCGTCCAGTCTCGCCGCCCGCTGCGGTCTGCCGGCCGGCGTTGCCGACGCCATCGCACTGCATCAAGCCGATGCGAACAGCCTGGTGAGTGCCCATCCCCTGGTACGCGTTGCTGCCGCCGCCGAAGAGTTGGCCGCCTACCGGGGCAACCAAGCCCCCCTCAGCCTGGACAACGCCTGCAGCCTGACCCAGCTGGATGGCGCGATCCTGGTCAGCCTTCTGGCCGACACGACACGCACCGTCCAGGATCGGGCCAGCGCTCTCGGCATTCCGGTTGAGACCACCATGCTCTCCCGCCCCTGGAGCACTACGGGTACGGAGCGTAACGGGCCGGAGATGATCGATGCAGGCATTGCCAGAGCGGCCCTTGGCGCCTTCACCCGCAGCAGCTTCAGCAAGGGCGGTTCAGCCTGGACTGATTTCAGCCTCGCTGCCCGGCTGTTGCTGGGCTTCGACGCGCCGGTACTGTTCGTCAAACCGGTGGATAGCGACGAGCTCACTGGCGCAGCCAATCCGGCCCACCCCGGCCTGAGCCAGATCCACATTGCCGCCAACGACCAGAACAGCGTCATTGCCGAGGCTTATCGCGACAACGTTGAAACCCGCTTTCAGGCCGCGCCACGCCCCCCCGGCCGCTGCGCCGCCGACTGGCAGCTCGCCCGATGGCTGGAGAGCGACGGCCTGCTGTGTGTGCCCTGGAGCAATAGCTTCGAATCCGGCGTGGCGGTGTTTCCATGCCCCAGTGCCGAGGACGCGGGTGAGGAGATCGAACACACCCTGCGCCAGCTCCTCACCGAAGCAGCCACGGTGCGCATCTCCGAGCGCAATGCCGAAGAGCGCATGCGCCACGAGATCGAAGAGAACATCGGGCGCCGCTACGTGGACCATGCCCGGCGCATCGCCCACGAAGCCAGCAACCCCCTGACTGTCATCAAGACCTATCTGGGCATCATTGATGAGAAGGTGGAAGACGCAACGCTCAAGGAGCAGCTCAACCTCCTCAGCGACGAGCTCGACCGGGTTGGCGCCCTGATCCGCAAGACCAGCGACTTCACCGGCATCCTCCCCACAGGCCCGGCCCACAGCGGTGTCGCCGAGATCCTCCACGACCTGCGGGCCCTGTACGGCGAAGCCCTTTTCGCCCGCCGTGGCATCCACTTCGAGCTGCGCACCTCGCCCAACCTTCCGGCCGCCGCAATTCCGCCGGACGCCCTCAAGCAGGTGCTTCTCAACCTCTTCAAGAACGCCGCCGAAGCGATCCCCGAGGGCGGCAAGCTCACCGTATCGGCGGTGGCCGGCATCAACGCCAACGGCAGTCCGTGCCTTGAGGTGCGGGTGGTGGACAACGGCCCGGGCATGTCGCCGGAACGGGTCCAGAACCTGTTCGCCGGCGGAGCCCGCAACAGCACCAAACCCGGTGGTGGCGTAGGTCTGCCGGTGGTGCGCGAGCTAGTGACGAGCAACGGCGGAACCATCCTGTGCCGCAGTCAACTGGGCTCCGGCACTGTCTTCCAGATCTTCATGCCGCTGGCGGCCTGAGCACGATTTGGTGCATGATTGCAGGGAAAATAATAGACCCACGTCAGGGAGTCATCATGTTCATCCCCTGGAAAGGGCAGCCCTTCCCACCGAAGGGGAACCGGCACTCATCAGCCGAGGCTCTTGTCCGAATCCTGGTCATCGACGATGAACCGTCCCTGGCACGCTCCATCACCGCGCTCCTTCAAAGTGACGATCGGCTGATTGAAGAGTGCGGGTCGGTAGCTGGGGCGCTGGCGCGCCTCAATACTGCCGCCTACGATCTGATCGTGCTCGATTTCCGCCTGCCGGACGCTTCGGGCCTGGCCGTGATGGACTGGCTACTGAGCCACGACCGGCGCGAGTCGGTGATCATGATCAGCGCCGAGCAGTCCTTGGATGCCGCCGTGGGTGCCCTGCGCCGGGGCGCTGCCGATTTTCTCCTCAAGCCTTACAGTGCCGAGCAGCTACGCCGATCGGTCGGCACCGTGCTCGCCAAACGCCAGCAGGAACGCAACAAGCGGCAGATCCGCCAGCGCCTGGAATCCTCCGAGCAGATGCACCGTTACCTGGTCGAGAGCTCCCTCGACCTGATCTACACCCTCGATGCCGACGGCCGCTTCAGCTACCTGAACCAGCGCATCGAATCCCTGCTCGGCCACCCCCGCAGCGCCCTCCTCGGCAAGCACTTCTCCGAAATCGTTTACCCCGAAGACCTGGAACGCGCCCGTTTTTCGTTCAACGAGCGCCGTACCGGCCCGCGGGCCACCAGCAACCTTGCCCTGCGCCTTACCCGCAATCCCTTTGGCGAATCCGAGAGTGGCGAGCATGGCCCAGTCACCATCGTCCTCAACGCCATGGGGATCTACAACCGCAGCGACTCCCGCGCCCCCGTCCATTACGCCGGCACCTACGGGGCAGCTCGTAGCCTGCCCGGCTATCGGGCTGACGAGCACGCGGGCGGCTACCAGACCTATCACGACCCTCTCACCCAGCTCCCCAACCGCGACTTGTTCAGAGATCGGCTGAACCTCTCCATTGCCCAAGCCAAGCGACGCAAGACCCATATCGCTGTGCTGTTCATCGACATGGACCGCTTCAAGCTGGTCAACGACACCTACAGTATCGGCGAAGGTGACGCCCTGCTGCGGGCCGTGGCCCTTCGCCTGCGCCAGAGCCTGCGCAAGGGCGATACCCTGACCCGGCACGGGAGCGATGAATTCCTGATTCTGCTCCCCGACATCGGCTCCCGGGGCGACGCCCAGGCCATTGGCGAGAAGATCCTGCACGCCTTCCGCACGCCGTTCCGCATCGGCGATGGCGAATTCACCGCCACCATCAGCATGGGCGTGGCCCTGCACCCGGAAGACGGCGACAGCGCGGAAGACCTGATCCAGCATGCCAGCGTGGCCATGCACCAGGTCAAGGGCAACGGCGGCAATGCCTGCGGCTTTTTCTCCCCCGACATGCATGCCAACTACCACGCACGTACTTCCCTCGAAAAGGAGTTGCGCCTGGCCCTTTCCCGCAACGAGCTGGAGGTGCATTACCAGCCTCTGGTCAGCCTGTCGCGCAGCAGCATCACCGGCATGGAAGCCCTGGTGCGCTGGCGCCATCCGGTGCACGGCATGGTCGCTCCGTCACGCTTCATCCAGATGGCCGAGGAAGCCGGGATCATCCATGAAATCACTCGCTGGGTCCTCGACACGGCCTGTGCCCAGCTCTCGTCCTGGCGTCACCGTTATCCGGATCTGCGCCTATCCACCAATCTGTCGTCCCGGGACTTCGACCACACCGACCTGAACAGCACGGTATCCCGCGTGCTCACCCGCCATGGTCTACCTGCCCACAGCCTGGAGCTGGAGATCACGGAGCGGCTACTCCTCGAAGACAGCGACAAGGTGTCCGTGCGCATGCAGAGCCTGCGGGAGCTCGGCATCGGCATCGCCATCAACGATTTTGGCACGGGCTACTCATCCCTTGCCTACCTCCAGCGCTGCGGAGTGACCCGCCTCAAGATCGACCGGAGCTTCGTCAAGGACATCAAGAGCAACGAAGACCACCCCATCGTCAGCGCGATTGCCGGCATCGCCCGGGGGTTTGACATCCGCCTTGCCGCAGAGGGCGTGGAGCGCGATGAGCAGATGAACGCTCTGGAAATCCTGGGCTGTGACGAGATGCAGGGCTTCCTGTTCTCACGGCCGGTGAATGTGGATGAAGCCACTCGCATCCTGCAGGAATTCCGTCTTCCGTGCGTCATTTCGCCGGAGGCTGACGTGGCCTCCTGAGCCGTCCAAAACCACCAACAACCGTCACACTTCAAGGCTAGATTGGGAGCCCAGCCGAATCCAACTGGAGATCGTCATGGGAATCTTCCGCCTCGTCCTGGCTCACCCCCAACAACCGGAAACGCTGCGCCTGGTTGCCGAGCATCTTGACCCGGCCCTGCTGAAGCAGCGTGGCTACGAAATCGCCCGCAACCTGGGAGACCAGGCCGCCATCTGGGCGGCTGCACCGGGCGGCCAGCAGACGCTGCTGGCCCTGCGTTGCCGCACCGGCCACGCCCTGGTCATCATGACGGCCTGAAGTTCAGACTGCGCTGGGGATCAACGCCCCAGCGGCAACAGCACGCCCACATCGACCCCCTTCTCGCGCAGGCGCACCTGGGCCGCAAGGGCGTCCTTGCGATCGGCAAAGGGCCCGACGATCAATCGGGTTTCGATCTGTGACGGAACGCCGGCCTGGGCCAGCCGTGCCTTGAGCTCTTCGGCCGAAGCAACGTTGGAGAAGAACCCGAACTGCAGTACATAACCCCGGCCCGTCTCGGCGGGCACCGGCGCCTGGGGGGGAGCCGCCGCAGGCTTCTGCGCAGCTGCCGGAGCAGCCACTGCGGCAAGCTGGGACGCCGACTGCGGCACCGGCGCAAGCGCGGGAGGACGGACTGACGGCACGCCGGGCGCCGCCACTGGCGCAGCCGGCACTCCTGCGCCCGCCTGGCCGGAGGGGCGCGGAGCCGGCACAGGCATGGGCGCGACCGGTGTCATCGGCAGCGTCTGTGCCGTGGCAGCCGGCTTGGCCGGGGCCGCCTCGCGGGCACCCGCCCTGGGTGCTGCGGCCTCCCCATGTACCGAGGCAGCAGTGGTCGGCCGCGCCAGTGGCCGGGTAGCTTCAACCAGTCGATCCGATTTGTCGGCGGAGGGCGCAGCCTCACTATCGGGCAGGCTCGGCGGGGCCGAGCCCTCTGGAGCCAGGGTCGACTGCGCGTCACCCGGCATGGCTGCATCACCACCGGCCCGAACCACGTCGGGCGGCGCATCGCGCCCGGTATCCGGCATGATCTGGGCAGGGGCAATAGGTCGGGTGGGCAGGGTCACCTCGTCAGGCGGGGGTGGCCGCGACAGGTGATCGAACAAGGCCAGCCCGCCCAGCAGCAGGGAAATCAGGCCTCCCGCCACCCCTGCGCGGATCCACAGTTGGCGGCGAGCTTCGTCCTCACCACCGGCTTCCGGCTCGGGTGTCCTGGTGTCGTCGCTCATCGGCCCTCCTCCGCCCGCGCCAGGGCACAGACCAGTTCAGCCTCCGCCACGGAAATACCGCAGTGCTCGGCAATCCGTGCCGCCTCTATCCCTCTGCCCGCCAGCAACATGGCTTCAGAATGCTGGGGCGATACCGGGCGGGTGTAGTGCACCGGCTCCCGCGCAGCCTGTTGGGACGCTTGCTGGGCATCGCGCAATTCGTCTACATCACGACGAGTGGCTGCCAGCTCACGCCGCAGGAAGTCGCTCTCGGTGCGCAGTTGTGCCACGTCGCGGCGCAGTTGCTGGATTTCGAGTTCGTTGAGGAGATCCCGCGACACGGCCTCGTCCTCCGGGCTGGGAGTCGACGCTGGCGCGGGCTCAGGCACGGCTGCGACTGGCGCATCGACCAACAGGGTGTTTGGCGCCCCGGGCTTCTTGGCGGGGTCGACAGGCTTCCGCGGGCTGGCCAGCCGGAAGAGGATCACTGCAAGGTAGAGGACGAGTACGGCAACCAGTGCCCACACCCCCTCGTGCACGCCCATTTCAATCACTGCGCAAGCTCCCTGGCAACCGTGTTGCTGCGGCGTGACTCAAACCTTTGCTGACGATGATGATTCCCCTGGTGGCTGGCGTTCAATTGACGCTGCGATAATAGCCGTGCGCCACTCCACCGACAATGCGGCACCCCGCCAGGCCGCGCCTTTTCGTCATGTTCATACTCAAAAAGATCCTCGCCAGCCTGATTCTGCCTCCCCTGGGGCCGCTGATCCTCATCGCTGCGGGCCTCGTCCTGAGCATCCACCGCCCGCGGGCCGGGCGCATCCTGGCGTCACTGGGCCTCCTTGCTGCGCTGGCCCTATGCACCCCCACGACCGTCAATCTGCTGTTGGCGGACCTTGAGAGCGCCCCTCCCGTGAATGCTGAAGCCCTTGCCGAGGCTGACGCCATCGTGATTCTGGCGGGTGGCAGACGGAGCTACGCACCGGAGTTCGACGGTGAAACGGTGAATGCCCTTAGCCTCGAACGCATCCGCTACGGTGCCCGCCTGGCCCGTCAGAGCAAGCTGCCGGTGATGGTGACGGGCGGCGCCCCGAAGGGTGGCACGGCCGAGGGTGAGTTGATGAAGGTGAGCCTGGAAGAGGACTTCGGTATCAGCGTGCGGTGGGTCGAATCCCGCTCCCGCGACACCCGGGAAAACGCTGAATACTGCGCCGCGCTCATGCTGCCCAGCGGGCATCGGCGCATCGTGCTGGTCACCCACGCAGCCCACATGCGGCGCTCGGTCGAAGCTTTCGAGGCGGCGGGCTTCAGTGTTGTACCCGCCCCCACGGCCCACCTTCTGAACCGCAAAGCCGATGAAGGTGCCATCCCCTCCCTGCCTGGAATGAACAGCGCCTATGCCGGCTGGTATGCCAGCCATGAATGGCTGGGCCTTCTGGCCTACCGGCTCAGCCGTTGAAGCGGGCTTTGCGCTTCCCCAGGAAGGCGTTGATCCCCTCGTCGAAGTCCGGCCGGGCGGCACATCGGGCAAAGGCTGCGGCCTCCAACTGCAACTGGGCGCCCAGCGACTGCTCGGGTGAGGCATTGAGCAGGTGCTTGATCTCGCCATAGCAGCTGCCCGGCCCGCGCACAATGCGCCCCACCAGATCAGCCACCGCCGCGTCGAGTTCGGCGACTCCCGTCACCCGATTCACCACCCCCAGACGCAGGGCCTCGGCGGCATCGAAGCGATCGGCCAGCAACAGCAGTTCGAAGGCCTTGCGTCGTCCGAGCACCCTAGGCAACAGCCACGACACCCCGCCATCACCGGACAGGGCGATGCTGGAGTAGGCCGTGGTGAAGTAGGCACTGTCGGCAGCAACCGCCATGTCACAACCCAACACCAGGGACAGCCCGAAACCGGCACAGGCCCCCTGAACCCGCGCAATCACAGGTACCGGCAGCTCCTGCAACGCCTCGACACTCTGGTTGATGTACTGCTCGATCATGGCCCGGAAGGTGGCCAGACGACTCTCGGGCGACAGGTGGAGGTGGGCGGCAAAATCCTTCAGATCTCCCCCGGCCATGAAGTGATCACCTGCACCACCGAGCACCACCACCCGCAAGTCATCCCGGTGGGCTAGCCGGGCCGTTGCCTCCGCGAGGGCTTGCATCATCTCCACCGACAAGGCGTTAAGGGCCGCCGGGCGGTTGAGGGTCAGGGTCGCGACGCCATCGGTGACGTCGAGCAATACAGGGGAAGTCATGGGGTGGTTCCTTTGAGTTCAAACGCTTAAAGCAGGCCCGCCATTTCACCCCGAAGGCCGGCCGGCGGGAAGACCCCGAACGCAAAAAAGCCCACCATATGCACAGGCACATGGTGGGCCGGAGCGAACACGAAACCGTTCAGAGACGCTCGAAGACGCCCGCAGCGCCCATTCCGGTGCCGATGCACATGGAGATCATTCCATAGCGCGCCGAAGTGCGTTGAAAGGCGCTCATCAACGTCGCCGCACGGATCACGCCGGTGGCACCCAGGGGATGCCCCAGGGCGATGGCACCGCCCTGGGGGTTGATCTTCGCCGGATCGAGGTCCAGTTGCTTCATCACTGCGATGGCCTGGGCGGCAAAAGCCTCGTTGAGCTCGATCCAGTCCAGGGCTTCCTGGCCGATGCCGGCCGCCCTGAGCGCCCGGGGGATAGCCTCCACCGGGCCGATGCCCATGATCTCCGGCGGCACACCGGCCACGGAGTAGCTACAGAAGCGGGCGATCGGCGTCACGCCGTAGCGCTTCACCGCCGCCTCGGACATCAGCAGCACCGCGCCAGCGCCATCGGACATCTGCGAGCTGTTGCCGGCAGTCACCGACCCCCGCGCTGCAAACACGGGCTTGAGCTTGCCCAGGCTCTGCAGGGTGGCATCACCCCGCGGGCCTTCGTCGGTATCGCAGATCCGTTCGCTGATGCGCACTGCGCCCCCCTCACCGGGCACATGGGTGCGCACGGTGTAGGGGCTGATCTCGTCACGGAAGGCACCGGCGGCAATCGCCGCTGCCGCACGCTGATTGGACTGCACCGCGAAGGCGTCCTGCTCCTCGCGGCTCACCTGCCACTGCTGGGCCACCTTCTCGGCAGTCAGGCCCATGCCGAAGGCGATGCCCAGGTTCTCATCCTTTTCGAAAATCGCCGGGTTGAGGGAAATCTTGTTGCCCATGATCTGGGGCATCACGGTCATGCTCTCGGTACCAGCGGCGATCATCACCTCGGCCTCGCCCAAGCGGATGCGCGCAGCCGCATCGGCCACGGCCTGCAGGCCGGACGAGCAGAAGCGGTTGATGGTGATGCCGGGCACAGTGTTGGGCAGGCCGGCCAGCAGTACGCCGATGCGCGCCACGTTCATGCCCTGCTCCGCCTCGGGCATGGCGCAGCCGACCACCACGTCGGCGATGTCGGTGGCGTCCAGCCCCGGCACCTTGTCCACCACCGCCCGCAGCACGTGGGCCAGCATGTCATCGGGGCGCACGTTGCGGAACATGCCATTGCGCTTGGCCACCGGGGTGCGCGTGGCGGCGACGATGTAGGCTTCTTGAATCTGTTTGCTCATCTTGATCTGTCTCCGTTCAGTTGCGCAGGGGCTTGCCGGTTTCGAGCATGTGCACGATGCGCTGCTGGGTCTTCTCGGCCTTCAGCAGGTCGACGAACTGGGCACGCTCCACGTCGAGGATCCACTGCTCGGACACCCGGGAATTGGTCTCCACCTCGCCGCCGCACAAGGCGGTGGCGGCAGCCCTGGCCACGCGGTAGTCCCAGGCGGAGATGAATCCGCCCTCCTTCATGTTGATCAGCATCATCTCGCAGGTGGCGATGCCGTTGCGCCCGGCCACCGTCACGGCGCGCTGGACCAGGGGCGGCTGATAGCCCGACTCCGCGATGGCGCGAGCCCGATGCAGGGCCACGTGGAGGAGCTCGCGGGCATTGAAGACGATGTCGTCCGACGCCTTGGCAAAGCCCAGCTCCACCGCCTGCAGGGCGCTCTTGGAGACGTTGGCCATTGCGATGGTCTGGAACATGTTCTGGATGAAGGGGAAGACGTCGCCCCCCGCCGCCCGGCTGGCCAGGCTGGCCGCCTGAAGGGCAAACTCCTTGCAGCCACCGCCGGCCGGGATCAGCCCCACGCCGGCCTCCACCAGGCCCACGTAACTCTCCAGGGCCAGCACCCGGTGGCTGGCGTGCATGACGAACTCACAACCACCCCCCAAGGCCATGCCCTGTACCGCCGCCACCGTGGGCACCATGGCGTGCTTGAGGGCCATGGAGGCCTGCTGGAACTTGGCCACGGTCTTTTCTAGCATGTTGAACTGACCGGCCTTGCAGGCCTCGGCCACCTGGGCCAGGTTGGCGCCCACGGCGAAAGGCGCTTCATGCCAGATCACCAGGCCATCCAGGTCACGTTCGGCCCTGGCCACGGCCTCCAGCACGCCGTCCAGCACCTCGTCGCCGATAGCGTGCATCTTCGACTTGAAGGACAGGATGCCGATGCGGGCATCCCGGGCCGGAAGGTTCCACAGACGCACCCCATCGTTTTCCCACAAAGTGGTGCCCTGGTCCTGGGCGGCTTCACCGAGCACCTGCTCCGGGTAGAGCTGGCGGCCATACACCGGCAGCGTGGACCGGGGCTTGAGGGCGGCCTCCACAGCGCTCCAGGAGCCCTCCGGCGCATGCACGCCCTGGCGCCCGTCGAACACCCAGGCGGGCAGCGGTGCGGTAATCATGGCCTCTCCGGCCTTGATGTCGGCCTCCACGGCGGCGGCAATTGCCTGCCATCCGGCTGCCTGCCAGGTCTCGAAAGGCCCCTGGGCCCAACCGAAGCCCCAGCGCATGGCGAAATCCACGTCGCGGGCATTGTCGGCGATGTCGGCTAGGTGGAAAGCGCAATAGTGGAAGACGTCACGGAAGATGGCCCACAGGAAGCGGGCTTGGGGATGGCTGCTGGCGCGCAGCTGGGCAAACTTCTCGGCCGGATTTCGGTTCTTCAGGATGGCCAGAACTTCCGGCGCAACTTCGCCGGTGCTCGGACGGTAGTCTTGCTTGGCCACATCGAGCACGACAATGCCCTTGCCATCCTTTCGGAAGATGCCACCCTTGGTCTTCTGACCCAGCACGCCCTTGGCGATCAGGGCGGTGAGCCACTCGGGGCTCTGGTAGAAGGCATGCCAGGGGTCACCTGGCAGGGTGGCCTGCATGGTGCCGATGACATGAGCCAGGGTGTCGAGCCCCACCACGTCGGCAGTGCGGTAGGTGGCGCTCTTGGGCCGGCCGATCAGCGGGCCGGTAAGAGCATCCACCTCGTCAAAACCCAGGCCCAGTCGGGCCGTGTGGTGCATCACCGCCAGAATGGAGAACACCCCCACCCGGTTGGCAACGAAGTTGGGGGTGTCCTTGGCGCGGACGATGCTCTTGCCCAGGCGAGTGGTCAGCCAGGCCTCCAGCGCATCCAGCGTGGCCGGATCGGTACTGCGGGTGGCGATCAGCTCCACCAGTGCCATGTAACGCGGCGGGTTGAAGAAGTGGATACCGCAGAAGCGTGCGCGAGCCTCGGCCGGCATGCCTTCCGACAGGGCATTGATGGACAGGCCGGAGGTGTTGGAGGCAAAGATGGCATCCGGACGGATGAAGGGTGCGACCTTGCCGTACAGGTCCAGCTTCCACTCCATCTTCTCGGCGATGGCCTCGATGATGAGATCACAGTCACGCAGCTTGTCCAGATCGCTGCCGTAATTGGCCACGTCGATGAACTGGGCGCGATCCTTGGTGGCCAGGGGTGCGGGTTCGAGCTTCTTCAGGCCGTCCACGGCCTTCTTGGCGATGGCATTGGGGGGGCCTTCCTTGGCGGGAAGGTCGAAGACGATGACCGGCACGCCGGCGTTGGCGCAATGGGCGGCGATCTGCGCCCCCATCACGCCGGCACCCAGCACGGCCACCTTGCGAATGATCAGTCTGCTCACATGTGCCTCCTTTGACTCGGCCCTGACAGGGCCTTGTTATTGACTACGGACCACGCAGCTGCATGGCGCTTTTGAACAACTGTTCAAATCTTAGCGCAATGCTGCCCATGGATACAACATGGTTTAAAAATCAGGCCTTTGCCAGGCCCGTTGGTGACCCGCCCGGCGGCGCCATGAAGCCCGCCACGACGAAAGGGCGCAGACGCGCCATGATGGCTTCCGGGTCGCCAGCATCGCCGAGGGAGTAGGTTTCGGTCATCCGCATCACGTCCTTTCCAGCCATCGCGTAAGCCACGATGCCGACAAAGAAATACATGCGCCACACCACGTCATCCTGGCTCAGATGGGGCAGCGCCCGCATGAAGGCCTGGCGATAACGATCCACGGCCTCCCGGTACTCCGACGGGAAGAAGGCTTCGGTGCCCGGCCCAGGTTCGTAAAAGGCCCGGCCGATGAGTTGCTTGAAAACCTCGCCGGGAATGCTGTCCTTGCGGGTCAGCCGCAAGGCCGACGACAGAAAGGCGTCCACCAGCACATCCACGGCGATGGGCTGCCCTCTGGCGTCCGCCTCCAGCCTGTCCAGATAGCTCACCCGGCTGCCACCGCGACTACCCAGGGCGCGCTCGTAAACAGCCTCCATCAACCCCTGCTTGGAACCGAAGTGATAGCTGACCAGCGCCACCGGCACCCCCGCGGCGCCAGTGATCATGCGCACCGATGTGGCGGCATAGCCGTTCTCCATGAACAGGCGCTCGGCGGCGTCGAGGATACGTGTCTTGGCGTCGGGAAGGGGATTATCTGGGCGAGCCATGGGCAGAACAGTAAAGTGGCCGGAGTCGCCACAGGCACCTCCGGCCGGATTGAAAGAATCAGAAGGCCATCGAGTACTGGGCACCCAGGATCCACACCCGGGCGTCGTAGGCGCCGGTCACCCGGCCACGCCCGAGGGCGGTCTGATTGTTGTCCACCTTGGACTCAGGCACATTCAGGTAAGCCGCCCCCAGATCCAGCACCGACCCCTTGGCGAGCTTGATCTGGGCCCCCGCCGAGAACCAGGTACGGTTGTTGTCGGGCAGGGACACCAGGCGATGCTGGGCATCCGGCACCGGGGTCTGGTCGTATGCCACGCCGAACTTCAGCTTGACCATGTCGCTCAAGCGGTAGTTGGCCCCCAGCGCATAGCGCCAGGTGTCGCGGAAGTGGGTGTCGAGGGTCTGTACCGTGGCACCGCTGAGGCTGCCGGATGTGCGCACGATGTCCACCTTGGGAATGCTGCTCCAGCCCGTCCAGGAGATGTCACCGAGCATCTCCCATTTGTCGTTGAGGTTCTGCACCACGGACAGGATGAAGGTATCGGGCAAATCGACGCTGGCCATGGCGCTGCCGGTGGTCAGGGCCGGCGAAGCACCCGCCGCAGGACCACTGACGGCCAGGCTGCCCTTCAGCTCATGCTTGATCTTGGAGCGATAGGACACCCCCACTTTGGTGTTGGGGCTGAGGGTGAACAGCGCACCCACATTCCAGCCCCAACTGTTGTCGCCCGCGTCCAGGGTGGCCCGGGTGGCCGACAGGGCGGCGGAGGTGACGGTCGCCAGGCGCACGTACTCGGCTTCCATGCGCTGGTAGTTGAGGCCGGCCCCCACCGAGACCATGTCGTTGACCCGGTATGCCACGCTGGGATTGACGTTATAAGTCTTGATGTCGAACTTGATGGCCTGAGCGCCACCGAGCCACGGGTTGTCGTATTCAGTAACGAGGCCGAAGGGAGCGCCAAAGCCCACCCCCACATACAGATCCTTGCTCAGACCCCAGGACAGGTAGCCATTGGGAATCGCGGCCCAGCTGCCGGCATCATTACCAGTACCACTGCCGTTCAGCACACCCGTGCTGGAGCCCTGGTTGCTGAACTTGAAGGTGGGACGCACCAGGGACATGCCCACCGACGCCTCCCTGGCCTGCAGCTGCGTCATGCCGGCCGGGTTGAAATAGATGGTGCTGGCGTTCTCGGCCACCGCCGCCGAACCGGCGTAGGCATTACCGATACCGCTGGCATTCTGCTCCAACAACTGAAAACCGGCGGCACTGGCCTGCCCGGTGGCCAGACCGAGAGCCACCGCAGGCATCAAACGGGCGATCATTTTCATATTCATGGGTGCGTCTCCTCACAGATGGGCGTTTTATCGACTGACCGTGGGTTGCCCAAGCCCACGTCAATTCTAAGGGTGCTCCAGTTTTCGGCTATGCAACATTCATTTAAAACTGTTGTTTTTATGCAGCAATATCGGGTGGAATGTCACGCTTGACGCCACTGGCGCTCACCGCCACATAAGTCAAGGTCGCCTCCGTCACCTTCACCACCACCGGGTCTTCCGGATTGCGTTCGGCGTACACCTCCACGTCCACAGTGATCGAGCTTTTGCCCACCCGGACGATGTCCACGTAGAAGCTGACGATGTCTCCCACCGACACCGGCTGTTTGAAGACAAAGGAGTTCACCGAAATCGTGGCCACCCGGCCGCGGGCCCGCTGACGGGCCGGCACCGCGCCGGCGATATCCACCTGAGACATGATCCAGCCGCCAAACACATCGCCAGCCGGGTTTAGATCCCGGGGCATGGGCATGACCCGCAGCACGGGCATCCGGTCGGCGGGCAGTTGTACGGGGGCTTCTGACATGACGAACTCCTGGCAGTGTTTCAAGCAGCGGCACGGGGGCCGCGGGCAAGGTTGATGGGGCCCCCCGTGAAGGGGGCAAAGCCGGTGCCAAATATAACCCCGGCATCGGCCAGATCGGCATCGGCCACCACACCGCGATCAACACAGGCCTGGCTCGCCGCAAGCAGCGGGGCGACGATGCGGGCCGCCAGGCCGTCGGGGATGACCCCCGCTGCCGGCCGGCTCACCTTGCCGCCGGGCCAGGCGTAAAAGCCCTGCCCGCTCTTTTTGCCCAGCTGGCCCGCTGCGACCCGCTCGGCCAGGCCTCTGGGCAGCACCGCGTTGGCGCCGGCCAGGGCCTTGCCCGCCGCCACTGCAATGTCCAGCCCCACCGTGTCCACCAGTTCGATGGGCCCCATGGGCATGCCAAAGGCGGTCATGGCCGCGTCCACGGTGGCCGGGTTGATCCCCTCATCCACGCAGCGCAAGGCCTCATACATATAGGGGCCGAGCACCGCATTGACCAGAAAGCCCGGCTCGTCCTTCACCGGTAGCGGCAGCTTGTCGAGCTTGCGCACGAAGGCCGCGGCCCGGCGGAAGCTGTCGTCGGCCGTCACCCCGGTGCGTACCACCTCCACCAGGGGCATCATGGCCACCGGATTGAAGAAGTGGATACCCACCAGCCGGGCCGGATCGGCGAGCGCGCTGGCAATGTCGCCAATGCGCAGGCTGGAGGTGTTGGAGGCGAGCACCGCGTTGGGCCGGGCCCGCCGCTCGATGTCGGCCAGCAGGGTCCGCTTGGCGTCCAGATTTTCGAAGATGGCTTCGATGATCACATCGGCCTGGGCCACGCCGTGGCCGGCCGGGTCGGGGATCAGGCGGTCGAGGGCAAAGCGGGCCTCCCGAGGCTTGCCCCGGAACTTGCGCGCGAAGCGCTTGCCGGCCCGGGCAATGGCCAGGGCGATGCGCTCCACCGACTGATCCTGCAGGGTCACGATCATGCCGCGCAGGGCGCACTCGGTGGCGATATCGCCGCCCATCACACCAGCCCCCACCACATGGACACGGCAGGGCTTGAAGCCTGCTTCCTTGCCGAAGCCCTTGAGGCGTTCCTGCAGAAAGAACACCCGGATCAGATTGCCCGCCGTGGGCGAGCGCAGGATGGCCTCCAGGGACGAGGGCGAGCCCGCGGGCACGTCAAGGGCGTTGCCCCCATGGCGGGACCACACATCCAGGATGGCGTAGGGCGCCGGGTAGTGCTCGGGGCGGGCCTTGGCCGCCACTTGCGCCCTGGCCTTGCGGGCCACGAAGCCTCGCAGGGGGCCGTTGAGGAGACGCTGCACAACGGGCAGCCGACGCGGCACTTGCCCGGACAGCAGCAGCATGCTGGCCGCGTTGTCCATGACCCGCGGCGGCACACAGGCGTCCGCCAGCCCGAGCCGTCCGGCTTTCACCGCATCCACGCCCTTGCCGGTCAGCATCAGGTCCAGGGCCGCGGCCGGCCCGATCAGGGCAGGCAGGCGCCGCATGCCCCCCCAGGCCGGATAGATGCCCAGCATCACCTCCGGCAAGGCCAGGCGGGTACCCGGCTCATCCACGGTGATGCGATAGCGGCAGGCCAGAGCCAGTTCCAGCCCACCTCCCATGCAATGCCCACGAATCAGGGCCAAGGTGGGGTATTCCACGCCAGCCAGGCGGTCGAACAGCGTCCAGCCCCGGCTCACCATGGCCCGGGCCGCCTCCGCCGAGTCGATGCGGGTGAACTCCTCGATGTTGGCGCCGGCAATGAAGCCCGCAGCCTTGCCGGAGCGGATTACCAGGCCGCTGGGCGGGCTGACGGCCAGCGCATCGAGGATGCCGTCCAGCTCTGTCATCACGGTGAGGCCCAGGGTGTTGGCCCCAGCGTCGGCCACATCCAGGGTAGCCCAGGCGATGCCCTCGGCATCGCGTTCGAGTGTCCAGTTCACGTAGTTCATCACAGGGCCTCCACCAGCATGGCTCCACCCTGCCCGCCACCAATGCAGATGCTGGCGAGCCCTCGTTTCCCGCCCCGGCGACGCAGGGCATGGAGCAGGTGCAGGACGATACGCGCGCCACTGGCCCCAACCGGGTGCCCCAGGGCCACCGCACCGCCGTCCACGTTGAGCCGCGCCGGATCGATGGCGCCCAGGGCACCCTCCAGCCCCAGGCGCTTGCGGCAGTAGTCCTCATCCTGCCAGGCGCGCAGGCAGGCGATCACCTGGGCCGCAAAGGCCTCGTTGATCTCGAGCAGGTCGAGGTCGTCCAGGCCCAGTCCATGGCGTTGCAGGATGGGCGTGGCGGCGTGCACCGGGCCCAGGCCCATCTCTTCGGGCTCCAGCCCGGCCCACTGGCTGTCCACGATGCGGCCCAGGGGGGTCAGGCCAAACTGAGCCACCGCGGCCTCGGAGGCCAGCATCAGCCAGGTGGCGCCATCGGTGATCTGGGAGCTGTTGGCCGGCGTGACTCGGCCGTACTTTTTGTCGAAGAAGGGCTTGAGCTTGGCCATGCCGGCCAGGGAGGCGTCCCGGCGCAGGCCATCATCGGCGCCATACACGGTGCCATTGCCGTCGATCAGGGGCACCAGCTCATCGGCAAAGTGGCCGGCATCCTGGGCGGCGGCCACCCGCAGGTGGCTCTCCACCGCGTAGGCGTCCATGTCGTAGCGGCTGATGCCGTACTTCCAGGCCAGGTTCTCGGCGGTCTGGCCCATCAGTTGGCCGACGATGGGGTCGGTCAGCCCCTTCATGATGCCAATGACCGGCGCCAGGTAGGCGGGCCGGAACTTCTTCAGCGCGGCCAGCTTGTCGCCGAGGCTGCGCGCGCTCATCCACCCGGCAAACCAGCGCACCATCGGGTCGGAGAACAGCAGCGGCGCCCGGGACAGGGCATCCACGCCCCCCGCCAGCACCAGTTGCGAACGCCCGCAACGGATGTTGGCCATGGCCGAATCCAGGGCCTGCATACCCGAGGCACAGTTGCGCATCACCGTCCAGCCCGGCACCTTGAGGCCGCAGCCCATGCGCAGGGCCACCACCCGGCCGATGTTCACCTCGTCCGGAGACGGGCTGGCGCAGCCGAGGATGACCTCGTCCAGCTGCTCCGGCAGAAAGCGCTGGCGGGCCAGCAGGGCACTGCCCGCCGCAGTCGCCAGATCGGAGGCTGCAAACGGCCCGGGGGCGTTGCGCGCCTTGAGAAAGGGCGTGCGCGCACCGTCGATGATGTAGATGGGGTCAAGCATGCTCAGGCCGCTTTCCTATGCTCGTCAGCCAACCCCGCCAGGGCCTGACGCAGACCGAAGTCGTAGGGGAAGTCATCGACACGGATGACCTTGTCGCGCAATTCGCCACGCCGCACGATGAGCGCGAACTCGTCGCGGCTGATGATGCCGGCAGCCAGGGCGGCTTCGTAGAGGGCATCGACACCGCCCCCCACCAGCAGGCCCGGCTTGAACTGGCCGGTCTTGACGGCCCGCCGCACCTTGGCCTCCACCGGCTCTGCCTCGATGGTGGCGGTGAGGGCGGCCTCAAGGGCGCCCGCCGGCTCCTCCAGGTCGGTGGGCAGATACACGTCGGAGGTCAGGCGATCGCGGGTCGCCGAGGGGTTGATGAGCAGGCTCGCCACCTCGTGGCCCAGGCGGTCGGAGGGCACGAAGTAAGGCCGGCCGAGGGGGAAGACCACGACCCGGCGCAGCAAGGTGGCAAACAACCGATTGGGGAAGTTGGCAATCGCACCTTCAAAGGCGCTCTGGGCCTTGAACATGCAGTCCCAGATCACCCAGTGGAGCAACGGTGCGTCGGCCGCCTGACGGCCTTCGTCCTCGAAACGCTTGAGGGCAGCGGAGGCCAGGTACATCAGGGAAAGGATGTCGCCAAGGCGTGCCGACAGCTTCTCCTTGCGCTTGAGTGCACCGCCCAGGGTACCCATGGAAATGTCCGCCAGGAAGGCAAACGCGGCCGAGAAACGGGTGAGCTGCTGGTAGTAGCGGCGCGTCTCCGGCGCCACACCCTTGCCGCCGGCATCCGGCACAGCCACGAAGTGCGAACCAGTGAGGCCCATCACCAGGGCCCGGGCGGCATTCGACACGGTGTAGCCCACGTGCCCCCAGAAGGCCTCGTCGAAGGCCACCAGATCGCCACCGCGCGCGGCCTCCATCTCCTTCAGCACATAGGGGTGACAGCGGATTGCCCCCTGGCCGAAGAGGATCAGGCTGCGGGTGAGGATGTTGGCGCCTTCCACGGTGATGCCCACCGGAATCTGCTGGTAGGCGCGGCCAAGGAAGTTCTGCGGCCCCAGGCAGATGCCCTTGCCGCCGATCACGTCCATGCCGTCGTTCACCGTCTGGCGGGCGCGCTCGGTGACGTGGAACTTGACGATGGCCGACACCACCGAGGGCTTCTCGCCCAGGTCGATGGCTCCCGCCGTCATCACCCGCGCGGCGTCGCTGAGCCAGGTGTTGGCGCCGATGCGGGTCAGCGCCTCTTCAACGCCCTCGAACTTGCCCACCGCCGTCTTGAACTGGTAACGCACCCGGGCATAGGCCCCCACGGCCCGGGCGGTCATCTTCTGCATGCCGGTGTTGGAGCCCGGCAAGGAGATGGAACGCCCTGCCGCCAGGCACTCCATGAGCATCCGCCAGCCCTGCCCCGCCATCGCCGGCCCGCCGATGATGAAGTCCAGGGGCATGAACACGTCGGTGCCGCGGATCGGCCCGTTCATCCACACGGCGTTGAGGGGAAAGTGGCGGCGACCGATGTCCACGCCCGGGTGGTCACGGGGCACCAGCGCGCAGGTGATGCCCAGATCCTCCACATCACCCAGCAGGTGCTGCGGATCAAACAGGCGGAAGGCCAGGCCGAACACGGTGCATACGGGCGCCAGGGTGATGTAGCGCTTGTCGAAGCTCACGCGCATGCCCAGCACCTCGCGGCCCTGGTAGGTGCCCTGGCAAATCACCCCGGCATCGGGGATGGAGGCTGCGTCCGACCCCGCCCACGGGCTGGTCAGGGCAAAGGCCGGGATCTCCTGGCCCCGGGCCAGGCGGGGCAGGTAATGCTGCTTCTGCTCCGGCGTGCCGTAGTGGAGCAGCAGCTCGGCCGGACCGAGGGAATTGGGCACCATCACCGTCACTGCCGGCGCCGACGAGCGGGTGGACAGCTTGGTGATGACCTGGGAGTGGGCATAAGCCGAGAAGCCTTTGCCGCCGTATTCCCGGGGAATGATCATGCCCAGAAAGCCCTTCTCGCGGATGTACTTCCACACCACCTCGGGCATGTCCTGGGCCTGGGTGCATTCCCAATCCTTGGTCAGCCGGCACAGTTCCGTCGTCTCCACATCCAGAAAACGCTGCTCCTCCGGGGTGAGGCGCGGCGCCGGGTAGGCCAGCAGGGTGTTCCAGGTCGGCTTGCCACCAAACAGCTCACCCTCCCACCACACGGTTCCGGCTTCCAGGGCATCCCTTTCGGTCTGGGACATGGACGGCAACGCCTTGCGGAAGGCCCGGAAGATGCCCGCTGTCACCAGGCTGCGCCGGATGCCTGGCACCACGAACACCGCCCCGGACACCGCGAGCACACCCAGCGCTAACCCGCTTGCGGCCGGCGACCAGCCGGCCAGCCAGGCCAGGGCTGCTAGCCACACCAGACCGACCCCATACCAGGCAAAAAATGGCGCTCGCCCGTAGGCGAGCGCGACCACCAGGGGAGGGAGGGAAACCAGAAACCAGTACGACATGTGCTATCTCCTTTTACTCGGCACCGTCTTTGCAGCGCACTTTTATAAAGGTGTTGCCTGATCTGAATCCGATGGGGCTACTTGAGGCCCCCGAACCCCGCCAACGGGGCACGCAGCCCGCCCAGCAGGAAGCTCATCAAGCGAGGCGCCAACTGCGAAGGGTTCTCGTCATCAAATTTGCCCGTGACCAGTTGCAGCGCGTCGGTGCCGGCGATCGCATACGACATGGCCCCCATCATGAAATGGAAGCGCCACAGGATCTCCTTGCGATCCACTTCGGGCAGCGCCCGATACAGGGCGGCCAGAAAACGCTCCACGCATTCGGCGTATTCCTCGGCCAGAAACTGCCGGACAAACTCGTTGGGCTCTGTGTAGGTGCGCCCCAACAGGCGCATGAAGGTGTGGCCGCCCCCCTCCACATCCGCCGCCATGCGCAGAGCCGTACCAAAGAAGGCATCAACAATGCGGCTGGGCTTGATCGACGCACCTGCGGCCTCAAGCTCGAGAACCTCAAGCGCCGCCAGACGGGAGCGGTTGAGATCGGTAAGCCGGCGCCGAAAGACCTCCTGGATCAGCAGTTCCTTGGTCCCGAAGTGGTAGTTCACCGCCGCCAGATTGACGCCGGCCTGGCTGGTGATCATGCGCATCGATGTCCCGTCGAAACCATGCTCCATGAACAGCCGTTCGGCGGCGTCGAGGATGCGGCTACGGGTGTCACCTGCGGCCTTGCCAGGGATCTCGGTCACGGAATGCCTCCTTGTGGGGATGAACACCTGCGGCTCACCGGGAATCCGGTCTGGCCACAAATTCATTAAAACGTTTGTTTAAATCATACATTGGATTAATGGCGTGTCAACGTACCCCGAGACATCGGACCCCCACTTGGTAGAGCCGGCAGTGTCCCCGGAAGTGGTGTAACTGCGTGAAGGAGTGAGGTGTTCGCCTTGGAGGCCTTGCAGGGCCTGCTCCAGCGCGCTTTCAGTGGTGCGGGATTTGCCGCTCAGAGAGACATGCCAACCAGCAATTCCCGGTTGAAGCAGTCGATCACCAACGTCAGCGTGGCCCAGCCATCCCGTCCCGCCCACGCACGTCCAACATCCCCTACAACACAGGCTGTCGGCACATCTCAGATTTCAATTTTCAAGCAATTAGAATACTTAGAACTCCGGTGCGGGCAGTCCGCACCCCAACGACTGAGCCACAAGACAGATTCCGTTGTCGTGAAATATGGCAAAACAGACACTTCTGATAAATAATTCTGAGACAGCGCGCTGGTCTTTCAATAAAAACCTGAGATCAGCTCTGGTGGCCTGCTCTCCACGTTCGGGGACGACACTGAATGCACTATCCTCGTTCTCCTCAGCCTAGGCACCCTATGTCGAGGCTGTCGTCAGCCTGCTCAGCAACGCTGGATTGAGCGACAACAACACAGCCCCCAAGGCTTCGCCACGCCTGATCGACGCCGAGATCACAAGCAAGATCAACATCAGCCAAGTAGCATCAATCCTCTACGCGTGACCCCGCCATGCAAACCCTTACCGCCAAAGAGCAACCGCTCTCCAACATCTTTAGCGATGAGTACGTCTTCACCATCCCGGGCTACCAGCGTCCCTATGCCTGGGGCACAGAGCAGGCGCAGGAATTGCTGGACGACTTGCTGGGAGCACTGGCATCCGCACCGGCGCAACTCACCGAAGCCGCGCCCTACTTCCTGGGCAGCATCGTTCTGATCAAGTCCGTGGCGGTATCCGACGCCACCGTAGTAGACGGGCAACAACGCCTGACGACGCTGACCCTGCTGTTGTCGGCGATCCGTGCGGCGGTCACGGACCCATCGATGCAGGCGGACATCACCAGTTGCATCTACGAAAAAGGCAGCCTGGTCAAAGGCACGCAGGCTCGTTACCGCCTGTCCCTACGCGAGCGTGACCGCGAGTTCTTTCGCCAGTTTGTTCAGCACGAGGACGGCTTTACAAAGCTGACCGCGCTCACGCGATCACTGCCCGACGCGCAGGGCCGCATCCGTGCAAATGCACTGGCGTTCCAGGAGCGCCTCGGCACGCTTCCCCAGACGGAACTGTTGAGACTGGTACAGTTCGTCATCACCCGCTGTTATCTGGTCACCGTCGCCACACCCGATCTAGATTCCGCCTATCGGATCTTTGGCGTCCTCAACAGCCGCGGTCTCGACCTCAGTGCCACCGACATCCTCAAGGCGGAGATCATCGGCAATATTGCACCAGAACTGCGCGACGCCTACACGAAGAAGTGGGAGGATGCCGAAGAAGACTTGGGGCGGGAGGCGTTTGGCGAACTTTTCAGCCACATCCGCATGGTGTATCGCAAGGCGAAACCCAAAGGCTCATTGCTGAAGGAGTTCAAGGAGCACGTCACCCCCTCGGCAAAACCACAGGCGTTTGTGGATCGGACACTTATTCCGATGGCTGAGGCCTTCAGCGCGATCACTGGGGCAGACTACGCAAGCCAGAAACATGCGGAGGCCGTCAACGAACAACTGCGCTGGCTGAACCGTCTGGAGTTCAAGGACTGGGTGCCGCCGGCGCTGGCGTTCGTCGTGCGACAAAACCAGCACCCCGAGGCGATGCTGTCTTTCTTCCTGGGCATGGAGAGGCTTGCGTATTCGATGCTGGCGCGCAAGAGCGGCGTGAATGACCGGCTGGAGCGATTCTCCGCCCTCACGGCAGCCATCGAAAAAGGCCAGGATCTCGCGGCGCCTACTTCTCCCCTCCAGCTCACACCGCTGGAGCAGCACGAGACCTTCACGGCGCTGAACGGGCCACTCTACGAAACCCACTCCTCGCGAGCGATTGCCACGCTCATGCAGCGCCTCGACCACCTGATGGCCGATGGCAGCGCGAGCTATCAGCACGACATCGTTTCGGTCGAGCACATCATGCCCCAGCAGCCCGCGCCGAACAGCCAGTGGCTGAGCTGGGTTCCCGATCCGCAGACACACCAGCGCTGGCTCCATCGGCTTGGCAACCTCACCCTGCTGAGCCGCAAGAAAAACAGCGCCGCCAGCAACTACGAGTTCGAGAAAAAGAAGAGCGCCTACTTCACGAAGGGCGGCATCTGCGCCTTTGCGATGACCACCGAGATCATGCAGTACAGCGAATGGTCGGAGGAGATCATGGCGCAACGCCACACGCGCATGCTCCAAACGCTAGAGGCCCACTGGCAGTTGCAAGATCGAATGAGTCGGGCTGATCTGGCCGAAACTCTGCTGCTGGAACTTGAGCAGGCCCGCGATGACCCCCTGTTCGAACTGGAAAGTGCCAAACACGGTTTGAATGCCACCGCGCGGGAGACAGGCTCTGCGTTCATGGTTATGGCGGGCTCACAGGCCAAACTCCACTGGAACGGCCAACCCCACGGATACCAGCAACTCCGCGATGATCTACTCGCTACCGGCGCGCTAAGTCCCTCGAACGATGGCACTCACCTTATCTTTGCGAGCGACGTGGAATTTAACAGCCCCAGCGCCGCATCTGCCACCGTACTCGGGCGCCCGGATAACGGCCGCACGAGCTGGCGCCTAGCTGGCACCTCAATCACCTACGCCGCATGGCAGAACAATCTCCCAGAGGGGCAGCTTGCTTCCGGGCGCATCGAACGATAGGCCGAGACGCAAACGCCCCACCAGAAAATCCACTTTGGATCCGCCGTCCAATCAATATTTACAACTCGATCTTTCCCATTTTCGCGCCCTCCAGTGCAGACACGGCTTTCGCAGGGGGCCCATCTCGAATTTCATACATCAGGCTCCACTGGCTACAACACCCGCACACCAGGAACGGATTACCCTTCCCCACAAGGGGCATCCTCCGCGGCGCGCAGTGCAGCCGCCGCGCAGACTTCAGGCACTCTTTGCAGAAAGGCCGCACGGCCCCGTCAGGGACATTCAAGAGAGAGGGCTCCCGGCCGATAAGGCAGCATCTGGAAACCGGGATTCGCCCTCCTCTTTCATGAAGTTCCCCGACGACCAGGACGAGCCCGCTGCGGCCCCCGCCCCTACGTTCGGGCGGCACTGCCGCCTTCTCCTGCTCCTGACTTCGACGAGCCTGGCCCTCACCTTGGCCGGGGCACTGGCTTTCATATCGAAGGACAGTGATCTGCCGCCCTACATGCTGCTGACGGGAGCAGGCCTGGGCCTGGCCTTGGTCTCCTGCACCTGGGAGATCGCCCGGCTGCGCCGCATCACCCGGGCCCATGCCCTGGCCATGGTCGGCACCAACGACGGAATGTGGGAGTGGGACCCGATAAGCAAGGAGCTCAAGGTCGGGAAGCGCCTGTTGAACATCCTGGGCTACGCCGACAACTTTCTCGGTAACACGGGACAGTGGATCGAACTTGTACACCCGGACGACCGGGCAGGCTACAACGAGGCCGTGGCGACCCACCTCAAGGGCCTTACCCCGCACTTCTACCATGAGTACCGGGTGCGCGCCGAAGATGGCGCCTACCGTTGGCTCGCCGCCCGGGGCGTGGCCCAGCGGAATGGCCGCGGTGTGGCCCGGCTGATGGCCGGCTCCATCACCGATATCACCGAGCGCCGCGCCGACGAGGCCCGCATCCGCTACCTTGCCCACCACGACGCTCTTACCGGGCTGCCGAACCGGGGCCAGCTGATGGAACAGGCACCCCGCCTGATCGCCCGGGCCGCAGGGCGAGGCGACATGCTGGGCGTGCTGTTCGTGGACCTGGATCGTTTCAAGACCATTAACGACGCCATGGGTCACTCGGTGGGCGACATCCTGCTCAAGGGCGTGGCCCGCCGTATCTCTGAGGCCCTACGCCCCCTCGACCAGGTCTATCGCCAGGGCGGCGACGAGTTCATTGCCGTACTGCCGGAAATTCGCGGGGCCAGCGACGCGGGCCACGTCGCCGAACGCATTCTCGAAGCCATTACCCGTCCGATGCGCGAGGCCGGCCTGGAGTTGCACACCACAGCCACCATCGGCATCGCCCTGTTTCCCGCCGACGGGGGTGACACCGAGACCCTGCTGCGCAATGCCGACACCGCCATGTACGCTGCCAAGGCGCGGGGCGGGGCAAACTGCCACTTCTTCTCGGAGCAGATGAACGAGCGCCTGCAACGCCGGGTCTCCCTGGAAGCGGCCCTGCGCAATGCCATTGCTGCTGGCGAACTGGAGCTGCACTACCAGCCCCAGGTCAGCGTCAGCGACGGCCGGGTGGTTGGAGTGGAAGCCTTGCTGCGCTGGCACCACGACGGGTGCTTCATTCCCCCTGACCACTTCATCCCGGTGGCCGAGGAAACCGGCATGATCCACGCCATCGGCGACTGGGTACTGGACACCGCCATCGCCCAGGCAGCCTGCTGGCATGCGGAATACGCCTTGCCGCCGCGCATCGCCATCAACCTGTCGCCACGCCAGTTCTGGCATGGCGGCCTGGCGCAGGGCATCCTCCAGCGCCTGCACAATCACAAGGTCCCCCCCGAGAGCATCGAGCTGGAGGTCACCGAATCGGTTCTGATTCAGCCCGAGGGGCCGGCCATCGGCGAACTGCGTGCCCTGCGCCAACATGGGCTACACCTGGCCCTGGACGACTTTGGTACCGGCTACTCGTCCCTGTCTTACCTGCGCAACCTGCCGGTGAATCGGCTGAAGATCGACAAATCCTTCATCTTCCCCCTCGCCGGTAGCCACACCGAGAACCCCGAAGACGCCGCGGCCATCGTCCGTGCCATCATCGCCATGGCCCACAGCCTATCCCTCTCGGTGGTGGCCGAAGGCGTCGAGACTACCGAACATCTGCACGCCCTGCGGCACATGGGCTGCGACCTCTACCAAGGCTACCTGCTGAGCCCGGCCCTGCCCGCCAGACAGTTCGCCGAGACTTTCCTGCGACCCGCCTGACGCCGCAAACGCAGCCCCGGATGCTGCCAAAACAGCAAACAAGGGCTGGCACCGCAAGCTCTCCCGTGGGATCGAATACACTCGACTCCACGGGCACTCCAGCCACCCTTGACGCGATACGCTCCCGGGCGAAAGCCACTCACCCGCCCTGCACTTTGCCACCATGACCCAATCCGACCACGTATTCACCGGGCTTCAGCCCACCGCCGTCTGGCGGCACTTCGCCACCCTGTGCCGCATCCCCCGTGCCTCCAAGGCTGAAGGCCCCGTGCGCGACGCCCTGCAGAGCTGGGCCCATGGCCGCGGGCTGGCTACGCAGGTAGATGAGGCGGGTAACCTGATCATCCGCAAACGCGCCTGCCCCAGCCACGAACACGCGCCGGGCGTGGTACTGCAGGGCCACCTGGACATGGTGTGCCAGGCCAACAACGGCACCGCCCACGACTTCAGCCGCGACCCGATCAGCCCGACCCTGCGCGAGGGCTGGCTGGTAGCCGACAACACCACGCTGGGCGCCGACAACGGCATCGGCGTAGCCCTGATCCTCGCCGCCCTGGATGACGACACCCTGCCCCATGGCCCCCTTGAGGCTCTGCTCACCGTCGACGAAGAGGCCGGCATGGGCGGCGCCCAGGGGCTTCAGCCCGGCACCCTTGAAGGGCGCCTGATGCTCAACCTGGATACGGAAGACTGGGGTGAGTTCTACCTGGGTTGTGCCGGTGGGGTGGACGTGAATGTGAGCCGCCCCGGCACACCGGCCACGCTGCCCCAGGGCTGGGAAACGTGGTCATTGACCCTCGCCGGCCTGCGCGGCGGGCACTCGGGCGTAGACATCCACGAGGAGCGGGGCAATGCCATCAAGCTGCTGGTGCGGGTGCTACGCAGCCTGGAGCACACCCAAGCCCTGCGCCTCGCCGGCCTTGCCGGTGGCACGGCGCGCAACGCCTTGCCCCGTGAAGCCCGGGCCACCTTTGCCCTCCCGGCGGGCCAGCGCGGCGCGCTGGAAATCGCCCTCGCCACCCAGCAGGCCGAACTGCGCGAGGCCCTGCGCGGCGTCGACGAAGGCGTGACCCTGACGCTCGCCGCCGCCACCGCCAGCGAACTCATGAGCAGCGCCGACCAGGCTCTGTGGCTGGCCTCCCTGCATGCTGCGCCTCACGGCGTACGCCGACGCAGCCTCAGCGTGCCCGGCGTGGTGGAGACCTCCAACAACATCGGGGTGGTGGAACTCGGCCCGCACGCAGGCAGCTGCAACTTCATGGTTCGCTCCCTGCTCGACAGCGGCAGTGCGGCCCTGGCCGACGAAATCGTCAGCCTGTTTGCCCTGTCCGGCACCGCGGCGGAGGTATCCGGCCACTACCCCGGCTGGACCCCCAATCCGGACTCGCCGCTGCTGGCCCGCTGCCAGCGGGTGTTCGCCCGGGACTTCGGGCAGGCCTCCTGCGTCAAGGTGATCCATGCAGGTCTGGAATGCGGCATTCTCGGCGCCAGCCATCCGGGCATGGACATCGTCTCCTTCGGCCCCACCATCCGCGGCGCCCACGCCCCGGGCGAGCGGGTGGAGATCGCCTCGGTGGGCAAGGCGTGGCAGCTCCTCCGCGCCATTCTCACCGACATCGCCACCCGCTGAAAGCGCGTCGATCAAGCGGCGCCGCGCTCCAAACCAACTCCCCCACCATGCACCGCCCTGCCCGCCTCCTCGCACTGGTGATCGCCCTTGCGGGTGCCAGCGCCGGCGACGCCCTCGCCACCCGCGGCAGCCGCTATATCACCGCCGGCCAGTGTGCCGGCGTGCCGGCCGTTCAACTCAAGGTAGCCAAGGGCTTCTGCGTCGGGCTCGCCGCCAGCGGGCTGGGCCTGCCGAGGGGCGTGCTGCCCCTTGCCGACGGCCGCGTGCTGATCACCGACCTGGGCCGCTGGGACGCCCCGGCCGGACGTCTGCTGATGCTCAACCCAAGACCAGGCGGCTACGAAGCGCGCACGCTGCTCAAGGGGCTGGACCGCCCCCACGGCCTGCAGATGGGGCCAGACGGCAAGATCTATCTGGCCGAGGCCGGCCGCATCCTGCGGGTGGATATGGCGCGCCAGCCGGTCAGCACCGAGATACTCATCGCCGGCCTGCCCACCGCCGGGCGGCACCCGCTCAAGCAGTTTGTGTTCGGCCCGGATGGGGCCATCTATGTGAACGTGGGAGCCAGCACCGACCACTGCGAGGACGCCCCCACCCCCCGCGGCATGCGCTGCCCCGAAGCAGAGCGGGAGGCTCCCGGTGCGGCCATCTGGCGTTATGCGCATATAAACGGCCACTGGGTAGGCAAACCGTTTGCCCGCGGGCTGCGCAACAGCATGGCCCTGGCCTTTGCCCCCGACGGCAGCCTGTGGCAAGCCGAAAACAGCCGCGACACGCTACCCGGCGGCGGCAATTCCGACACACTGCCCCACGACGAGCTCAACCGGATCCGCCCCGGCGCCCACTATGGCTGGCCCTACTGCACCGACATGGGCCGCTTCGACCCGGCCTTCACGCCGGGGGACTGCAGCCGCTACACCCGACCCGAGCGCCTGCTGCCAGCCCACTCCGCACCGCTGGGCATGACCTTCTACACCCATGTGGCAGCATCACCGGCATGGCGAGGCAGCCTGGTCATCGGCCTGCACGGTTATCGCCGCCAGGGCCACCGCATCATCGCCTGGCCCTTCGACGCCTCGGGCAAACCGGCGCGCAACTTCGTGGTGCTGGTGGACGGATGGCAGGCCACCGCCCGCCACCCCCTCGGCGCCCCCACCGACATCAAGACCGACACCCGCGGCCACCTGTGGGTCACCGAAGACCGCAACGGCACGGTGCTGGTGATCAGCCCGGAGTGAACGGGCGCCGCCGCACTGGCCGTTGATCACCTGCACTTCTGCCCCCTGGCAAACCAAGGGAGGCAGATCATGAGTCAAGGCGACAGCTCGAACTGCGGTACTCGGGCTTAGTCACCCATGCTCAGAAGCGCCCCAGCTTGCGGTACAGGGTATTGCGGCTGATACCCAGGCGCCGCGCGGCCGACGAGATGTTGCCGTTCTCGGCTTCCAGGGTGCGCTGGATCATGTCGCGCTCGATTTCCTCCAGCCGGCCCATGCCAGCGGTGGCAACGCTGCGAGCCGGGGCTGCGGCATCTGCCTGCAGGGGGGCACGGCCAGCCTGAGGCAAGGTACAGGGCTGGGCGATCTCGCCGATCTCCTCGAAGATGTCATCCGGCAGGTGCCAGGTTTCGATGGACTCCTCGTCGTCGTCGAGCAGCGCGATGGCCACCTTGATGACATTGTTGAGTTGGCGGATGTTGCCCGGCCAGCGGTAGTTGAGGAAGGCTTCCATAACCTTGTGGGACACCTGCACCTTGCGGTCCGGACCGGCCTCTTCGCGAAGCAGTTTGTCGATCAGACTGTCGATGTCGCTGCGCTCGCGCAGGGACGGCAGGTTGATGCACAGTCCGTTGAGGCGGTAGTACAGATCCTCCCGAAAGCCGCCGCGGGCCACTTCTTCCTTGAGCCGCCGGTGGGTGGCACAGACCAGAGTGATATCCACCGGAATGCTCTTGTTGGTACCCAGGGGCGTCACACAGCGCTCCTGCAGCACCCGCAGCAGGCGGGCCTGGAGGGACAGCGGCATGTCACCGATTTCATCAAGAAACAGGGTGCCGCCGTGGGCCTGCTGGATCTTGCCCACGGCCCCTTCCTTGCGCGCGCCAGTGAAAGCACCGCCGGAGTAGCCGAACAGTTCGGACTCGATCAGGGTTTCCGGGATGGCCGCACAGTTGAGGGCCACGAAGGGACCACTGGCCCGGGGGCCGCTGTTGTGGAAGGCCTTGGCAAACATCTCCTTGCCGGCGCCCGATTCGCCCTGGATCAGGATGGGGATGTCGCGACCGAGGATGCGGGTACCCTTGTCAATGGCCGCCTGCAGACGCTCATCACCGGTAGACAGGGACTGCAGGGTGAGGCACGGCTTGGCCCCGACGGGGGTCGCGGCGGCAACGGCCTCCTGGCGGACACGACTGGCCATACGCTCACCCTTGGCATCCACCAGCACCGGTGCATTGGCCGACAAGGAACCGAAATTGCCGCGCAGGCGCGCATAGAAACGCTCGCCGTTACGACCCGAAATGGCAATCAGTGACGAGGGATCACGGCGTGCCCGGTCAATCAGGGTACCCAGAGGCACATCGAAAAGCATGTTGTAGTGGCGCCGGGGCAGATCCTCGCGACGCATGCCCAGCAGCTCGAGAGCGGCCTGGTCGGCGCCCAGCAGGTCGCCGTCGGGGCTGATGGCCAGCAAGGCCTCACACAGGCTGCCCACGTGATCGGGGCGGGAATGAAAGCTCAGCAGGCCCTGATGGGCAAACTCGGATTCAAAGAGGCGTTTTTCGATGATTCTTGAAGACATCTTGACCAAGCCGAGGGAGTGACGCTGAAAGGCGCGGTAGTCACTGGAAATGTCCAGAACTCCCATCAGGCGGCCCTGGGCATCCTGGATGGGTGAAGCGCTGCAAGTGAGGAAGGCGTTACCTTCGAAGAAGTGCTCAGAGCCGAACACATTGACGGCGCCCCTTTCGGTCAGCGCCATACCGATGGCGTTGGTGCCGCGCTCGAACTCGTGCCAGCTGGCACCGGGATGCAGAGCCACCTGCTCGGCCCGGCTCAGGAAATCGGCGTCGCCATAGCTTTGCAGCACCATGCCCCGGACGTCAGCCAGGATCACCATACTGTGGGAGTTGCGGATCTGCTCGGAAAGATGTTCGAGCACCGGCTGGGCATGGGAAATCAGGGTACGGTTGCGCTCCCGCGCTTCGGCTACACCGCGCACATTGGGTTCGCCAACCTCGAGTCGGGCCGGGTCCAGCCCGGCCTGGCGACACCGCTCCCACGAACGCAGCACGTTCTGGTCGAGCAGGGCCTCCGGAAGTTCGCCCCGGCCAAAATACAGCGAGCGCGCTTCCTGGAGGCTAACCGCACGAGCCTCGACACTGAAAGGAACCTGCATCATCTCCTCCTCCGCTGATGCGGATTATCACCGGCCCTGAAGCCGATTTTATCGGTGTGTTCCAAAATGTAGCAAGTGGGTCACATTTCAACAATGCGACTGCTCCACTACGACTCCTTTACAGCAAGTGTCGGGCCAGCTTATTGCATCATAAGCAAAACTGAGAAAAGGCGGCTCCATCAATGCCCTTCACCGCCCCTCTGCCCTGCCCCCCGAATTGGCACGCCCCTTGCTGAATGAGGAAGCACACGGTGGCCTGCCAACCCGCGGCCCACTCGATGAATTCCAATCATGACCAAAGGTGATCCAGGTGACTGTTCAGAACTCCTCCCTTCTCCGTGCCCTTTCCGCCGCCGCCCTGACCCTGGCCACGAGCCTCGCCCTCGCCCACGGTGACGTGGTACCCCAGGCCGTCGATACCTCCTCCCTTCCGCAGGTCGGCAAGGACTGGCTGGCCAAGAACCCCTACCTGGGCAACAAGGAGGCAATCCGCATCGGCGACTCCGCTTTCAACCAGAACTGCGCCCGCTGCCACGGCCTCGGCGCCGTCTCCGGCGGCATCGCCCCCGACCTGCGCTACCTGCCCGCAGGCCAGGAAGGTGACGAAATCTTCTTGCAGCGCATCCGCAAGGGTGCCACCCGCGACGGTCGTGTGTATATGCCCCCGTTCGAAGGCATCCTGAGCCAGGAAGCCATGTGGACCATCCGCGCCTGGCTGGAGACCGTCCGTGAAGACTAATCGTCGTCACTTTCTGCTGGCCGCCGGCGCCCTGGCGCTGGCCGGCAGCCTGCCCGCCCGGGCAGACAGCCTGGAAGAAATCCGCAAGCGCGGCAGCCTGCGGGTTGCCGTCTACAACAACTTCCCGCCCTACTCCCAGCAGGGCAAGGGCATCGACGTGGAGCTTGCCGAGGCCCTCGGCAAGCAGCTCGGGATCGCCGTCCAGATCGCCGGCTACAACGCCGACGAAGACATGGACGACGACCTGCGCAACATGGTGTGGAAGGGGCACTACCTCGGCACCCAGCCTTCCGACGTGATGATGCACGTACCGGTGGATTCCTACCTGCAGGGCAAGAACGACAAGGTGAAGATCTTCGGGCCCTACCACCTGGAATCCATCGCCGTCGCCCGCCTTCAGCGCATCAACCCGATCCGCGGCTCGGCGGCCAACGCACTCGAAGTATTCACCCGCGAGAAGATCGGCGTGGAAGGCCGGACCTTGGCCGACGGCTTCCTGCTGGGCGCCCTCAACGGCCGCCTGCGCGATAACGTGGTGCATTTTGCCAGCGTGGCCGCGGCAGTGGACAAGCTGAAGGCCGGCGAACTGGCCGCTGTGATGGGCTCGCGCTCGGAGATCGAGGCTGCACTGGGCAAGGACGGCCGCTTCGTGGTCGAAGCCGTGCAGATGCCCGAGCTGAAGTTCAACCACTGGCCTCTGGGCATGGCCGTAAAAGCGGACGAAAACGCCCTCGCCGAAGCCCTGGCCGGCGCCCTCAAGGAACTGCAGAAAAACGGTACGGTCGCAGCCATCTTCGCCCGCAACGGCATCACTTACCTGGCCCCGACCCTCTGACCCTATGCGCCCAAGCCCACTGCTGCTCCCGGCCCTGCTCGCCGGCCTGATCCTGCCCCCCGACGTGCTGGCCGCGCCCTTCGCCTACGTCCCCAACGAGAAATCTGCTTCGGTATCGGTGATCGATACCGCCACCGATACCGTGGTGCGCACCCTGCCCGGCGGCCAGCGCCCCCGCGGCATCGCCACCGACGGGAAGCACCTGTTTATCAGCGAAGCCCCAAGCAACAGCCTGGTGGTAGTCGACATCGACAAGGCCAAGCAGGTGAAGAGCATCCGCCTGGGTGAGTCGCCGGAGGGGGTCAGCGTGTCGGCTGATCACCGCCTGATCGCCGCGGCGGTGGAGGAATCCAACAGCGTCGTCGTGCTGGACGCCCGCAAGCGCAAACAACTCGCCGAAATCAAGGTGAAAGGGGAAAACCCAGAGCACGCAGTGTTCAGCCCCGATGGCCGCTGGCTGCTGGTGAGTGCGGAAAACGCCGAACAGGTAGACTTGATCGACGTGAAGGCGCGCCGCCAGGTGGGCAGCATCCCGGTAGGCAAGCGCCCCCGCGGCATCGGCTTCACCCCGGACGGCAAGCGCGCCTATGTAGCCTGCGAGCTCGCCAGCACGGTTTACGCCATCGACATGGAGAGCCGCAAAGTGATCGCCGAGATCAAGGCCGGCACCTTCTCCAACGGCGTCACCATGGCGCCGGAGGGCGGCCGGGCCTACGTTTCCAATGGCAAGGACGGCACGGTGAGCGTCATCCGCACCACCGACAACCAGGTTGAAGCCACCATTCCGGTGGGCAAGCGCCCCTGGAACATGGCGATCACCCCCGACGGCCACAAGCTTTACGTGGCCAACGGGCGCTCAAACAGTGTTTCGGTCATCGACACCCGCCGTCTGGAGGTAATTACCGAAATTCCAGTCGGGGAATTACCCTGGGGCGTGGTTATCAACTAGCCCCTCCAGCACCGCCCAAGCGACCGACTTCTGCACACCCATGGGCAAAACTGGAGCAATTGCTCCATCCTGGAGCAGCAATACAAAAAGGCCCTCACGGGCCTTTTTGCTTATGTGAAGACTGGATTACAGCTTGAGAATCCACTCCACCACCGCCTTCAGATCCGCATCGCTGATCTTGTCGGCCGGATGGGGAGGCATCGGGATCTGGCCCCAGTTACCGGTACCACCATGGCGGATCTTGGCGCTCAGCACGGCCACGGCATCTGCCTGCCCCTTGTACTTGGCCGCCACGTCCTTGTACGCCGGACCGACGCGCTTTTGATCGACGGCGTGACAAGCCACGCAGCGAGCCTTCTTGATGATTTCCTCCGACGCCATGACGGGCGATACGGCAGCGAGACCCAGCGCGACAGCGCAAACCAGCTGGACAACTTTCATGACTATGCTCCTCCGAGTTCTGAATTGATTTTGATCAGCGAGGACGGGTCGGACTGTCCGGGAGAAAAAACCGGACGGCACGAAGCCGCCCGAAAACCGCCTTGCCTCCAGCTATCAGCAAAAAGTGTGCAGCCCCTGAAAAAAGCGAAATATACATTTCCGTACAACAACTTAGAGGGCAACCCCGACATCCGGAGGAGCTCCTGCCGTGCTCAGGCCTTGCACACCTGCTCCATAGCGTTACGCCCGCAATGAACACTTGCTACCCCACCAGCTCGCTGCGCGCACGGGCAACTACAGCCCTGCCATGACAACAGCCCTTGCAAACCCTTAGCTGACGGGATATCCAGACTGGACGCGGCTCGGCACATGCATATTTACAAAGCCCCTCACGCCACGGGCATGTTTCGTGCTGTTGAACCGGGGTGAAAGACACGGACCCCAACGCCCCCCCCTTTTCCCCGGAAACCATCCGACGCTCCTGGGAGCGCTGCGTGGCAAGCGGACTACGACCCGACGAGCGCCTGATGGAGGATCGCGGCCACCCTGCCGGTCTGTCGGATCGCCTGGAGGCGAACGCTCGTCTGGTGACCTACGCCCAACCCATCATGGAGCATCTGCATCAGCAGATCGCCCGCAGCTCATCCACCATTCTGCTGGCCGACGAGACGGGCACCATCCTGCGTTCGGTGGGCGACGCCGACTTCCTCGAACGGGCTGCCCGTGTCGCCCTGAAACCGGGCTACTCCTGGTCCGAAGCCGCAATGGGTACCAACGCCATCGGCACTGCCCTGGCCGAACAGCGTGCAGTCGCAGTGATCGGTGACGAGCACTACCTGGACCGCAACAAGTTTCTCACCTGCATCGCCACCCCCATCCAGGCGCCTACGGGGGGCGTACTGGGCATCCTCGACGTATCCACAAGCGCCCGCCTGACCCAGGTGCACGCCCAGGCCCTGCTCCAGACCACCGCCGAGATCATCGAGAACCGACTGATCGAGACCGTTGCCGATGCGGCTGTGGTCATCCGCTTCCATCATCAGCCAGAAGCCCTCGCCTCGCCGCTGGAGGGCTTGGCGGTGTTCGACGAGATCGGCAACTTCCTGGCCTGCAATCGGCGCGCCGAACGTCTCCTCGGCATTGCCGACACCCGCGTTACCCGGCCGCCCTTCTGGGAAATCTTCGAGACACGCTGGAACACCCTGCTAGACCACGCCCTGCAGAGCAGCGCCCGACCAACCACCCTGCGCAGCCACCTGGCCCGTGAGTTTGTCGCTCACGTGCTGGTCAGCAACCTGCAGCGCGTACGCACCTCCCTAGCGGCCCGGGAGAACACCACCACCCCCAACGCCCGTAACCTGCCCACCCTCGACGACCTGGATCTGGGTGACAAAACAGTCAACCACGCCATCCGGCGCGCCCGGCGCATCCTCGGGCTGGACATCCCTTTGCTCATCCAGGGCGAAACAGGCACCGGCAAGGAAGTCTTCGCCCAGGCCTTCCACCTCAGCGGTCCGCGTCGCAGTGGCCCCTTTGTGGCCATCAACTGCGCCGCCATACCGGCCAATCTCATTGAGGCAGAGCTGTTCGGCTACACCCCGGGCGCCTACACCAGCGCCCGCAGCGAAGGCGCCCGCGGCAAGCTGCGCGAAGCTCACGGCGGCACCCTGTTTCTCGATGAAATCGGCGACATGCCCCTCAAACTCCAGGCCGTGCTACTGCGCGTGCTTGAAACCCGACGGGTCACACCCTTGGGGGGCGGGCCGGAAGAGTCCGTCGACCTGTCCCTGGTGTGCGCCAGCCACCGCTCCTTGAAGGCCCTGTGCGAGCGCGGGGAGTTTCGCCCTGATCTTTACTTCCGCCTTTCCGCCATGAGCCTTTCGCTGCCCGCCCTGCGCGAACGCAGCGACATCGATGCCCTGGCGCGACGCCTGCTCCACGACGAATCCCCCGTGCGTCCGATCCGCCTGTCGGCCTCGTCCCTGGACCTGATCCGCCGTCATCCCTGGCCCGGCAATATCCGCCAGCTACGCAATGCCTTGCGCCTCGCCGCAGCCATGCTGACCTCCGACGAGGACACGCTGACCCCGGCACACCTGCCCCAGGAACTCACCGATGACCCGGACCTTCCCCCACCCACCCCGGCCGCCCAGAGCCTGCGCGCAGCCGAAAGCCGCCTGGTAGGTGACACCGTGGCTCGCCACAAAGGCAACATCTCCGCTGCCGCCCGCGAACTGGGCATCACCCGCACAACCCTCTACCGCAAGCTCCGCCAGCAAGCCGCCCCCTGACCCCACAGGCGGGCGCCTCTGACCCCGGGGGTGTGCCCGACGACCGGCTTCACTGGCTGTGGGATACTCCGGTCTGGATTGCCACCCGGAAAAAACGCCTTGAATCTCCGCCCTCTCGTCGTCTGTACAGCCCTTCTTTCCCTTTCGGCCTGCGCGCCCGCCCCCAGCCCGATACCCGCCGAAATGCAGGCCGAGTTTCAGCCTGGCATGAGCCTGGATGATGCCAGCCAGCGTCTCAGCGCGCGGGGCACCACCTTTTCTCTGAAGACTGAGGCAGAGTGCGCCGCCCTGGTGGAGCGCAGCCCCAACATCTCCCAGCTGCGACCTCGCGGCGGCCCGTGCATCTTCGGCAAGATCCCCCTGTCGAAGACCTGGTTCGGCGGCCACACCGACGTCATCCTGCAGATCGTCTTCAGCGCCGACAACACCCTGGCCGATGCCCACTTCGAGGAAATCGGCAGCCTGCTGTAAGCCCCAGAAAAGGAAAAACCCCGACGGGGGGACGACCGGGGTTCTTCGATACAGCATCCTTCACGGCCCAGGGCCGTGCGAGTCACGCCATTACTTGGGCGACAGGGTCAGGATCCACTTCACCAGCTTCTTGGCGTCAGCCTCTTTGATGGCCACCTTGTTGGGGGGCATCGCCAGGCCGCTGACCTGATCCTTCCAGTGGCTGCCATAGGGGTTGGAGCCTTCCAGCACCACGCGGGTGAGGAAGGTGTCGGCGCCCGGCTTGCCCTTGTACATTTTGGCCACGTCCTGCCAGGCCGGGCCAATGGGGGCCATGCCGTTGGGGCCCGGGTTGCCGTGCTCGATGGAGTGACAGGTCAGGCAGCCGCTCTTGGCAGCCAGCGCCTTCATGTCATCGTCCACTGCAGCAGAGGCGCTCGTCGCGGCCAGGCCCAGAGCGGCCAGCACTGCGATCTTGCGTAAGGCGTTCATCTTTCTTCTCCTTGGCTAAAAAAGGGCTTCCATCCGTGCGAGCCTGTTACGCGGGGCTGGCCGACCAGTCGATCAGCCCGTAGCGCGCAGCAAGCCGCAGCAGCTTGAAATCGTTGTCGGCATCCAGCTTCTGGCGGATGGCGGACATGTGGTTATGGATCGTCTTCTGACTCAGGTGCATGGTGCTGGCAATGGCGCCGGGCGACTCGCCACTGGCAGCCAGACGCAGCACGTCGAACTCCCGCGGGGTCAGCCGCGACAGCAGGGCCTCACCATCAAGGGCGGCACCGGCCAGGGCCTGAGCCACATCGGGGGACAGCACCCGCCGGCCAGCAGCCACATCTCGGATGGCGTCGAGCAGCTCCGCAGGCTCGCTGTTCTTGGTCAGATAACCCAAAGCCCCCACCCGCATGGCCTGAGTCACGTAGCTCGGGTTGTCATGCATGGACACCACCAGCACCCGCAAGCCGGGCTCCCGGGCCAGCATGCGGCGGATCGCGTCAATGCCACTACTGCCGCGCAGGTTCAGGTCGACGATGGCCAGATCGGCCCCGCGCTCCACCAGGCGGGCATAAGCTTCATCGGCCGAGGCAGCCTCGCCGACAACCTGCATGCCCTCTTCTGCGTCAAACAGGCGCCGATAACCATTGCGCACCACCGCATGATCTTCCACCAGCAGAATCCGGATCATGCCCAAACCCTCCTCACGCCGGCCCCTGAGCCAGCGGCAGACTTAAATGCACACGCAGGCCGCCGCCGGGGGCTTCGTCCAGCCAGCAACGCCCTCCAGCCATCTCGGCCCGCTCCCGCATACCCAGCAGACCACCTCGTGCCTTGCGCACCACGTCGGCCACCTGCCCGACACCGTTGTCACACACCGTCAACTCCACCGCCCGGCCGACCTGATGCAGTGACAAGCGGACCCGGCTGGCCACGCTATGGCGCAGCACATTGGTCAGGGACTCCTGCAGAGTCCGATACAGGGCAAGCCCGGCGGCCGGCGGCATGGCCGGCAGGGTCGGCGGAAATTCCGTCTCAATGCCGATATCGGGCGCCCGGCCGCGCCAGCCACTGACCAGATCGTTGAGCGCATCCACCATCTGCAGGCCTTCCAGGCCATGGGGACGCAACTGGGAAAGCAGGGTGCGCACCTGACCGATCATGCGGGTCGCTTCATTGCGTATGTCTCGGGCACTTTCCGCCAGGTCTTCCGGGGAGGCCCGGCCGGCATGGCGTTCGATGTAAGCGGCGGAAATATTGACAGCCGTCAAGGCCTGACCGAATTCATCGTGCAACTCCCGTGCCAACTCCCGGCGTTCGCTTTCCTGCAGTTCAAGCAGTTGGCGGGCGAGCTGCTGACGCGCTGCGCGGGTCTCGGCAAGCTCAGCCGACAAGCGCTCCATCGCACCGGCGATGCTGGCAAATTCCTTGAGGCGAAAAGGCGGCAGGCTGATCTTCTCCTCGCTGCGGCCAATGCGGGCGAGGCCCTGCTCCAGTTCCCGCACCGGCTTCAGGGCCCGGTGGGCTGCAAGCCAGGCGACGGCCGCCATGGCCAGGGAAAACAGCAGCAGGGTGGCGATGATGCGTATGCCATCACGCAACACCTCGTGGATCTCGGCTCGGGCGTCGGCGCGGATCACCAGAGTGCCGTCTCCCAGGGGGATGCGACGCTCGTGGATCTCGCGCCCCTGCATAAAGTAATCCACCAGCGCCGGCAACACGCCGGCGGCAGGTGCTGCCACGCCCTGCTCCAGATTGGAGCGCTCCACGGACAGCGCAACGTGTCGCAACTGACCACCTGCCAGCAGCGCCTCCAGCTCGCCCGCCCGCTGGCCGTCCGAAGCGCGCAGGGCCAGGATGGTGTTGACCAGACGGGTCGAGGCCTCCATTTCTTCGGCCACGTCCTCCTGCAGGGCCAGCCCCACCCAGGCAACGGTCATCGCCAGCAATGCCATGGCAAAACCGAGCACATAACCAAACAGTCTCCAGCGCAGATCCATGTCTGCCTCCCTCTTCTTGTAATAGCTCGATGAGCAGCAAGGCATGTGCCAGATCCCGGAAGAGGCGGGAAAACTTCCCGTCCCCGAGGGGATGCGTTCCCACGACAGGGGCCGGAGGCGCCTTCCATACTGCGCCTCGTTCCGGGCCAAGGCGCCGAATGGGAGGCAGGCCCGGAAGCAACGAACGACAACATTCCGGAGACAAGGACTCACCATGAAAAACAGACGTGTCAATCTCAAGCCCGGCCTGCTGGCCCTCGCCCTCACTACGGCCTTCGCCATCCCGGCCCAGGCCGTCGGCACCAAGGTCACCTGGGACGACATCCGGAACGACGACAAGACCCCCGGCGACGTGCTCTCCTACGGCCTCGGCCTCAAAGCCCAGCGCCACAGCACCCTGAAGACGGTCAACACCAAAAACGTGGCCGGCCTGGTGCCCGCCTGGAGCTTCTCTTTCGGCGGCGAAAAGCAGCGCGGCCAGGAAAGCCAGGCCCTGGTGCACGACGGCGTGATCTACGTGACCGCCTCCTACTCCCGCATCTACGCCATCGATGCCCGTAGCGGCAAGCGCCTGTGGGAATATGAAGCCCGCCTCCCGGAGGATATTCGCCCCTGCTGTGACGTGGTGAACCGCGGTGCAGCCATCTACGGAGACAAGATCTACTTCGGCACCCTGGATGCGGGCATCGTGGCCCTCAACAAGGACACCGGCAAGGTGGCTTGGCGCAAGAAGTGGGGTGATCACAAGGTCGGCTACACCATGACCGGCGCCCCCTTCGTGATCCAGGACCAGAAGAGTGGCAAGGTTCTGCTGGTGCATGGTTCGTCGGGTGACGAGTTTGGCGTGGTGGGCTGGCTGTTTGCACGCGACCCGGACACCGGCGAGGAAGTGTGGGCACGGCCGATGGTTGAAGGCCACATGGGCCGCCTGAATGGCAAGGACAGCACCCCCACCGGCGACGCCAGCGCCCCGAGCTGGCCGAAGGACAAGGACGGCAAGCTTACCGAGGCGTGGCATCACGGTGGCGGCGCACCGTGGCAGACCCCGAGCTATGACTACGAACGCAACATGGTCGTCGTCGGTACCGGCAACCCGGCGCCGTGGAACACCTGGAAGCGGACCCAGGAAGGCGATGATCCGCGCAACTGGCCCAGCCTGTTCACCTCTGGCCAGGCCTATGTGGACGCCAGCACTGGCGAACTCAAGGGCTTCTTCCAGCACACCCCGAACGATGCCTGGGACTTCTCCGGCAACAACTCCGTGGTGCTGTTCGAATACAAGGACCCGAAGACCGGCAAGCTGGTCAAGGCCTCCGCCCATGCCGACCGCAACGGCTTCTTCTTCGTGACCGACCGCGAGAAACTCGCAACCGGTGCGGGCTACCCCAACAAGCCCACCTCCCTGATCGGCGCCTGGCCGTTCGTCGAGGGCATCACCTGGGCCAAGGGCTGGGATCTGAAGACCGGTCAGCCGATCGAGAACGACAACCGCCCCCCGAAGGTCAAGGATGGCGCCGAGAAGGGTGACAGCGTCTTTGTGTCCCCCCCCTTCCTGGGCGGCACCAACTGGATGCCCATGTCCTACAGCCCGGATACCGGCCTGTTCTACATCCCTGCCAACCATTGGGCCATGGACTACTGGACCGAGAACCTGACCTACAAGGCCGGTTCTGCCTACCTGGGCCAGGGCTTCCGCATCAAGCGCCTGTTTGACGACCACGTCGGCACCCTGCGCGCCATGGATCCGAAAACCGGCAAGATCGTCTGGGAACACAAGGAGAAGTTCCCCCTGTGGGCGGGCACCCTCACCACCGCCGGCGGTCTGGTGTTCACCGGCACCTCCGACGGCTATGTGAAGGCCTTCGATGCCAAGAACGGCAAGGAACTGTGGAAGTTCCAGACGGGTTCCGGCGTGGTGTCCGTGCCCATCACCTGGGAAATGGACGGCGAGCAGTACATCGGCCTGGCCTCGGGCTATGGTGGCGCCGTGCCCCTGTGGGGCGGCGACATGGCCGACCTGACCAAGCAGGTCACCCAGGGCTCGTCCTTCTGGGCCTTCAAGCTGCCCAAGAACGCGCGCTGAGCAAGGCAGCCCCGGGCCGGAACACCTCCGGCCGGCCCGGGGCTTTTTCCCTTTCCGCCCCCGTAGGGTCGAGCTTATTCGATCCGCTCACACTGATGACCGGCAAGCCGCTGAGCACAATCCGCGGTCGAATGAACGCGCCCCCTAACGGGACGGCCGCATCCACAAGGAGTCTCCCCATGCTTCGCCCACCATTGTTCGCGCTGCTGGCAGGGCTGGCCTTGATCGCCACGCCCGCCTCCGCCGCCGGCAACCCCGCCGAGCCCCAGGTTTACGGCAGTTGCGGCATGTGGCCCCACGCCCGCTGCCGGGGCGCCGACCTGCGCCACAAGGATCTCTCCGCTCTCGACCTGGCCGGCGCCGACTTCACAGGTGCCAATCTTGCCCGGGCTGACTTGCGTGCCGCCAACCTCGCTGGCGCGATTTTTGACGGCGCCGACCTGAGCGGTGCCCGCATGGCCAAAGTCAACGCCCCAGGCGCCTCCTTCCGCAATGCCAAACTGATCGGCACCGACCTGGAGTTCGCCAAGCTGATGCGCGCCGACTTCAGCGGCGCCGACCTCACAGTGGCCAACCTGGAAGCCGCCCGCACGCCCTTCGCCTGGTTCGTCGGTGCCCGCCTGACCAACGCCAACCTGCAGGAAACCAAGTTCAACGCCACCAACCTGCGTAAAGCCAACCTGGAAGGCGCACTGCTGCGCTACACCATCTTCCCTGACTCCTCCTTCGAGGGCTGCACCGGCTGCCCCACCGACTGGTGACTCCCATGGCCGCCCCCCTCCTGCTTCGCCTGAGCGCCGTGCTGCTGATCCTGAGCAGCCCCGTGCTCGCTGCCGAAATTGCCGACCCCAACGTCGTCGTCGACACATCAAGCCTGCCTCCCATTGCCACCAATGCCCCTGAGGGCAACCCCTACCGGGGCAACACCCAGGCAGCCGAGATCGGCCGCACCGCCTTCAACCAGGCCTGCTCCCGCTGCCACGGCATCGACGCCATCAACAAGGGACAAGTCGGCCCCGACCTGCTCAAGATGGACCGCTCCTGCCCGCGCATCGCCGACCCGACGGTCCGCCAGCTATGCGTGCTTGATCAGGATGATTTTTTCATGAAGTCGGTCCAGGACGGCAAGACCCGGGTCGGCATTGTGCACATGCCCGCCTGGAAAGACGTGCTGTCACCGGCCGCCATCTGGACGATCCGTAGCTTTCTGGAAAGCCGCAGCCGCTGAAATCCCGGGGCGGATGGGGGATAATCCGGCGCTGTCCCGCGCCGCCCCCCGATCTTCCCGTGCCCTCATCACACCTCATCCGTAGCGCCCGCCTCGCCGACCTTCCGGCCATCCTGCACATCCAGGCCCGCTGCTACAGCGCCATCGTCCCGGAATCTGCCGCATCCATGGGCGCCAAGCTGGCAGCAGCACCCG
Source organism: Zoogloea sp. (assembly GCF_028689785.1). Lineage (GTDB taxonomy): Bacteria > Pseudomonadota > Gammaproteobacteria > Burkholderiales > Rhodocyclaceae > Zoogloea. The sequence goes on from NZ_JAQVCN010000001.1 coordinate 144,926, forward strand.
ACACCTGCTTCGTCGCCTGCCAAGGTGAACACATCGTTGCCTACCTGCTCGCCCTGCCGTGGCGCTTCGACGCTCCACCCTGCCTGGATGACACCGAGTGCCGCCTCCCCGGGCAGCCCGACACCCTCTACCTGCACGACCTCGCCGTTGATCCCGGGGCCCGCGGCAGCGGCGCCGCCGATGCGCTGGTCCAGGCCTTCCTGGCTGCGCTGGCGCGCCTGCCGCTCCCCCGCGCCAGCCTGATCGCGATCCAGGGCTCGGCGCCCTGGTGGACCCGCCAGGGCTTCGCCCGGGTGCCCGTCGACGAGGCACTAGGCGCACGCCTTGCCGGCTACGGCGACGACGCGACCTACATGGTCAGACTGGCAGGATGAGGGTCTTCACCCCGAAACCGACGAGCGCACAGCCGGCAATCACATGGATGACGCTTGCCTTGAAGCGGAACAAGGCAAGCGCTGCCCCCAGGGCGATCAGCGCCGACACCCACTCGAACCCACCGTCGAAGCCTTTCGGCCACAGAACGTGGTAGCCGAAGAACAGGGCCAGATTCAGGATGACGCCCACCACCGCAGCGGTGATGGCAGTGAGTGGCCCGGTGAATTTCAGATCATTGTGGGTCGTCTCGATGAAAGGCCCTCCCATCAGGATGAATACGAAGGACGGTAGAAAGGTGAACCAGGTGACCAGCATGGCCGCCGTCGCCCCAGCCAGAAACAAGTTGTCCGGGCCGAATACGGCTTTGACATAGCCCCCCACGAAGCCGACAAAGGTGACCACCATGATGAGCGGCCCCGGCGTCGTTTCGCCCAATGCCAGACCATCGATCATCTGGGTCGGCGTCAGCCAGCCATAGTTGCCGACGGCCCCCTGGTAGACATAGGGCAGCACCGCATACGCCCCGCCAAACGTCAGCAGCGCCGCCTTGGTAAAGAACCAGCCCATCTGCGTCAGGGTATGGTTCCAGCCATAGGCAGCGGTCAGCAGCCCCATCGGGAGCAACCACAGGAGCACACCGCTCAACGCGACTTTCGCCAGCTTGTGCCAGGCGAAGCGGGCATGCTCCGGGGTCGGAGTGTCATCATCGATCAACGCCGGGCCAAAGGACTTGTCCGCGTTGTCATGCCCCCCGCCAGCCTTGAACCTGTCGGACGCCATACGCCCGCCGAAATAGCCGATCGCAGCGGCAGCCGCAACGATGACCGGAAAAGGGACGTTGAGGGCAAAAATGGCGACAAAGGCAGCGCCGGCAATGGCCAACAGCACATTGTTCTTCAGGGCCCGGGTGCCGATACGGTGTGCCGCCTGGACCACGATGGCCGTCACCGCCGGCTTGATGCCGTAGAACAGACCTGCCACCAGCGGCGCATCGCCAAACGCGATGTATACCCAGGACAGCCCGATCAGGATGAACAGCGAAGGCAGCACGAACAGCCCGCCGGCAACAATGCCCCCCCAACTCCGGTGCATCAGCCAGCCGATGTAGGTGGCCAGTTGCTGCGCCTCGGGGCCGGGCAGCACCATGCAGTAGTTGAGCGCATGCAGAAAGCGCCGCTCGGAGATCCAGCGCCGGCGCTCCACCAGCTCCTGGTGCATGATGGCGATCTGCCCCGCAGGGCCGCCAAAGCTGATGAAACCCAGCTTGAGCCAGAACAGGAAGGCACGCCAGAAGCTGACCTGCTCAGCACGGGCCAGCAGTGCATCAGGTTTGGCGCTGAGGTTTGAATTCATGACTCCGGGCCTTTCTCAAAGAAGGCCATCAATCCGTCGAAGATAGTGCTGGCCAGCACGCATTATGCGTTCGCGCCCGGGCCTTTCCGTCGGAGTCCTGGCTGCGCAACGCCCGTTCTGCGCAGCCCATCGGCAAGGGCGGGCAGATTCCGGCACAATCCGCGCACCCGACCGACCTTCCCCAACCCGATGCGTCCGCTTGCCCACCTGCTCTTCCTGATTCTCCTTGCCGGCTGTACCACGGTCGTCACCCGGGTCCAGCTTGACCGCGAACTGGGTCGCCCCGATCCGGCGCGCTTCGACCGACCCGCGACGCAGCCCGTCGAAGCCCCCGACTACCAGACCCGGGTGCGCCCTATTCTCGAACGTCGCTGCGTCGCCTGCCATGCCTGCTACGACGCCCCCTGCCAGCTCAAGCTGACCCGTCACGACGGCATCACCCGCGGCGCCAATCCTGACCCGGTGTATGCCGACGCCCGCCTGCTGGCCGCCAACCCGACCCGCCTCGGCTTTGACGCCGCCAGCAACGCGGCCTGGCGCGACAAGGGTTTCCACCCGGTGCTCAACGAGCGCGCATCCACCCCCCAGGCCAACCGGGACGCCAGCGTGCTGTACCGCATCCTGGCCCTCAAGCAACGCAACCCGGGGCCCGACAGCGGCCCCCAGCCTGCCGAACGCTTCAACTTCGCCCTTGACCGGCCCCAGTCCTGCAGCCGCATCGAGGGCATGGGTGATTTCGAGAAAGAGCATCCGGAATGGGGCATGCCCTTCGGCCTGCCCGCCCTGAGCCCGGCAGAGCACGACACCCTGAGCCGCTGGATCGAAGCCGGTGCCCCCTTCAGCCCGCGGGCCCCGCTGCCGCCCCAGGTGCAAGCACGAGTAGGCGAATGGGAAGCCCTGCTCAACGGCAACAGCCTGCGCGACCAGTTGGCGGCTCGCTACATCTACGAGCACTGGTACATCGGCCAGCTCTACATCGACGATCAGCCCGACTACCGCTTCGAGCTGGTGCGCAGCCGCAGCGCCCCCGGCCAGCCCATCGACGTCATCGCCACCCGCCGCCCTTATGACGACCCCGGCGTGGCCCGAGTGTATTACCGCCTGCGTCCCAGCGACGAGACCCTGGTGGCCAAGACCCACATGCCCCTGGCCCTCGACGGCGCGCGCCGGGCCCGCCTTAAAAAGTGGTTTTTCGACGCCCCCATCACCGTAGACCGCCTGCCCGGCTACGACCCGAAGACCGCCTCCAACCCCTTCGCCACCTTCAAAGCGCTGCCGGTGGATGCCCGCTACCGCTTCATGCTCGATGACGCCGGTTTCACGGTGATGGGCTTCATGAAGGGGCCGGTGTGCCGCGGCCAGGTGGCGCTCAACGTAATCAACGATCACTTCTGGGTGCTCTTCTACTCACCCGAGAGCGAAGTGGCCCGCGACACCCAGGGCCTGCTCGACGCCACCCGCCCCAATCTGCGAATGCCCGCCGAGGACGACAGCAGCACCGGCATCCTGGCCTGGAACACATACGCCCGAGCGGAACGCCGCTACCTGGAAACCAAGAGCAGCTACATGTCCAGCCTCCCACGGGTCAGGCCGCAGATCACCGACCTGTGGAACGGCGACGGACGCAACCCCAACGCCGGCCTAACCGTGTTCCGTCATTTCGACAGCGCCTCGGTGATTCGTGGCCTGGCCGGCGAACAACCCCAGACGGTGCTGCTGATGGGCTACCCCCTGTTCGAACGCATGCACTATCTGCTGGTGGCCGGCTTTGACGTCTATGGCAACACCGGGCACCAACTCGCCACCCGCCTGTATATGGACTTTCTGCGCATGGAGGGCGAGGAGAACTTTCTCACCCTGCTGCCCCTGAAGCACCGCCAGAAAGTTCTCGACAGCTGGTACCGGGGCCGGCCCGATCCACGCATCCGCCAGTTTGCCGACGCCCGCACCTACTTCCCCGGCGAGACCGGCATGCGCTACCGCACCACGGACACCCTGGGAGAGCTTTACAGCAGCGTACACCGCTACCTGCGCCCGGTGCGCCCCGTAACTCTCGACCTTGCCCCCAACGGCCTGAAAGCCGAACAGGTGGCCCAGCTGCGCAGCCTCAACAGCATCACCGGCCGCAGCGCCTCGCGGATGCCCGAGCACAGCCTGCTGGTGGTACATAACGGCAAGGGGCCTGTCCGCGTCCTGTCCCTGCTACGCAACAGCGCCCACAGCAACGTGGCCAGCCTGTTCAACGAAGACGCCCGGCGACTGCCTGATGAAGACACCCTGATCGTCCTCGACGGCTTTGTCGGGGCCTATCCCAACGCCATCTTCCACCTGGACGCCGAGGAGCTACCGCGCTTTGTGCGCACGGTGCACAACCTGGCCGACGACGACGACGTGCTGCGCCTCTACCAGCGCTTTGCCGTCCGCCGCACCGATACCCGCTTCTGGCGCATCAGCGACGCCATCCACGACTACTGGCAGAGCGCTGACCCCCGGCAGGCGGCCATCCTCGACTACAGCCGTCTCGACAACCGCTAAGACAAAGGGCAGCCGAAGCTGCCCCGCCGACACGACCGGATGGGGAGCATGCTCATCCCTGGCCCGGTCAGGCCACTGTGGCGCATCGCCTCAGGGCAAGCACAGCTTGCCGGCAACGGAGGCGGGCGTACCGATACTGCTGCCCAGCACGACGAGGTTGCCGGTGACGTTGGCGTAGGCCCCCTTGCCGTCGGAGCCGGAGATCAGGATCTGCTCGGTCACGGCGCCTGTGCTCATGGCGCCATTGGCCGCCGGCTTTACCTGAGCCACGATGACATCGTTGCTGTAGAGCGCCGTACGTTGCTTGCCCGAACCGATGTACACCACGCTGCGGGCGGTCTGGATGCTCTGCCGCGGCAACGAGGTGGCCGCATCGATCACTGCCGCAGGCGTCGCGGTGGGGCCAGTGAAACCGACCAGCGGCTCCGCAGTCAGGCCCGCATATCCCGTTGCGGCCGGAAAGCCGACCAGGTTGAGGGCCAGGCTGAAACACTGGTTCTGGTAGGCCGGCACCTGACTGCCCAGGGTATTGATATGACAGGCTGCATCGGGAAGCAGACGAACAGTGCCAAGCACCGGCACACAAGCCGCACTGGCAAGGCCGGGCAGCAGGGCCAGGGCGATGGGAGCAACAATGCGGAAAACAACACGGGCGTTCATGGGGAGGCGGTCTCCTGGAAAGATCATCGGACAACATGGGCCTACCCGGAAGCACAAAGCCACCGCGGCAGGCAAGCCGGCGTCATGATGATGGCGCGCCGCCAGTAGACGGGTCGGCACCCCGCCGAGAACGTGACAAATTTAACGAAAACCACGCACCTGGCAGAAAGCGCACTTATCCCAGCATTGAAGCAAGCAATTTGTGCAGTGCACCATTTCGCGCTAAGGTAAAGTCACCCTCGCCCCACGCTCACAAGGCCGGGCCGGGCCCTTCATCTCCCACAAGGAAAACGCCATGACCGCCACCCGCCCCTCCGGCAGCGACCTGCTGCACTTGATGACCACAGCCCGCCTCGAACACGACCGTGCCCTCGCCAACGGCCTGCACAGCCTCACCAATGCCCTGGCAAACCTCGTCAAACCGTCCCTGAAGGCCCGCCCCTGCCCCCTGCACCCCGTGCGCTGAGCCGCCTGCAGAGACGATAATCGGCCCCGCCCTGCGGGGCCGTAGTCCATTCATCCAGCCGCCCAACTGCCCATGATCGTTCGCCCACGCCCCACCATGCGCCAGCTCTTCTTCATCTGGAAGGGCTCCATCATTCCCCTGATCTTTCCCCAGGTGCTGTTCGTCACCCTGGTCGCCACGCTGGTCACCGGCGTAGCCACCCTCACCGGCCCGCGCTTTCCGGATTTCGCCAGTGGCCCCTTCACCTTCCTGGGTATCTCCCTGTCGCTATTCCTGGGCTTTCGCAACAACGCCTGCTACGACCGCTGGTGGGAGGCCCGCAAGCACTACGGCAACCTACTGGTGGTGATGCGCAGCCTGGCCCGCGACAGCCAGATCCTCGACTGTGATGCCGACGGCCGCCATCAGCGCCGCGAACTGCTGCGCCTCGCCACGGCATTCATCAAGGCCCTCACCGCCCGCCTGCGTGACCGCCCCATTGCCGAGGCCGTGGCAGGCGAGCTGAGCGCCGGAGAACTCGCCGCGCTGGCCACCGCCCGCAATCCGCCCGACCACCTGCTGCGCCGCATCACCGACCTGCTGCTCGACGCCCGCCGGCCAGGCCGCCTCGACTCGATCACCTACATGGGCTTGGCAGAGCACATCAACCAGCTCACCGCCATCCAGGGCGCCTGCGAACGCATCCGCCACACCGCCCTGCCCTTCGCCTACACCCTGCTGCTGCACCGCACCGCGCACCTGTTCTGCGTGCTGCTGCCCTTTGGCGTGGTGCATTCCCTGGGCTACGCCACACCTCTGCTGACCGCTCTGGTGGCCTACACCTTCTTTGGCCTGGACGCCCTCGGCGACGAACTGGAAGAACCCTTCGGCACCGCCCAGAACGACCTGCCCCTGGATGCAATGACCCGCAATATCGAAATAGACCTGGCCGAGGCGCGGGGGCTGAGCCCGCTCCCCGCTCCGCTGGAACCCGTGGATTTCGTCCTGATGTGAGGCCACGCCGCGCAGCGCCGCCCTCAAGGGAGGCGCTGCGCAACGGAGCGCTCACGAAGTGCGGGCGCCGGTGTGGATCACCGTTCCCACGTGCTCGCCGCGCAAGGCTGCGGTAAGGCGGCCGGGCACCAACCCATTGACGATCTGCACCCTCTCCAGGTGACGAGCGTTGGCCATGATCTCCACCAGCACCCGATCGAAAGGCAGGGTGCCGGCAAAGCCTGCCAGCTCGGCCGCGCTGGTCTCCGGGATCAGCCGGGCCGCAGCACCATCCGGGCCATTCGGATCTGCCGTATAAAGGCCATCCACATCCTCGACGATGGTCAGCCCGGCCGCCCCCAGCGCGTCCGCCACCAGGAAGGCCCCCGAATCCGCCCGGTGCGGGGGAATCCGCGAACCAGGAAACTCATGATGGTGGTACGGCGGAAAGGCGCTGCCCACGACGGCCCGCGCGGCCGCCAGGTGGATGGCGAGCTGGTTGGCAATGGTCGGGTGTTCCACGTATGAGACGCCCTCGGGCGCCAGCAGCGATGCCAGGATATGGCCGTTCTGCCCGGCCTCGCTGGCCGCCAAGGGCGCCAGGGAGCCCACCGGCAAGCCCAGGTCGAGACCCACGCTGTACAGGTGGCGGGCACGGATACCGGCCCCGGTAAGGATCAGCAGCCGATGCTCGGGCAGCAGCTTGCGCAGCTCATCCACGATGGGGAGGATCGCCTCGGCACCGCGATCCATGATGGCCCGGCCACCGATCTTGACGACCTGCAGCCAAGGCAGGATGCGGATCGGCCGGCGACCGGCAACCGGTCGGGTCAGGCTGTCGTCGAGGAGCGTCTGCCGGGCAAGCGGAGAGGCAACATGCTTGATGGAATTGGGAGTGTCAGCCATGGCCGGGTCTCAGTTTGCGGTGATGATGGTGCCCACATGCTCGCCAGCGAGCGCGCGGGTCAGATTGCCGGGGACGAGGCCGTTGATGACCTGTACTTCACGCACATGGCGCGCCGACTGGATGAGATCAAGCACGGGAAACTCAAGGATCGAATCCTGCAAGCCCTTGGCCTTCATCTCGTCCACCGAAATCCGGGGGATGAAAGTCGCTCCCTTGGTCGTCTTCGGATTACCGGTATAAAGCCCGTTCTCGTCCTTCACGTAGATCATCGAACGACAACCGAACTGCTCGGCCACCAGGAAGCAGCCGGCATCGGTGCGGTAAGGCGGAATCACCCCTTCGGCCCCCGGACGTATCCACAGCTTGTAGGGAGGCATGCCGCTGAAGACCACCGCACGCACCTCGGCCAGGTAAAGAGGCACCGCGGAAAGCCCTGCCCCGTCCACCGCCGAAATGCCGTGCTTGGCCAGCAACTGGCCAAGCATCGCAGCGTTCTGGTCGGCCACCGAAGCCCCGAGCTGGGCCAGCATGCCCGCCGGGAGGTTGAGCCCGGCGGCAATCGAATAAAGGTGCCGTGCCCGGGTGCCCGCACCGGTTCCGATCAGCAGCGGGTGCTGCCGGCGCGCCACCACGATCTCATCCACCAGGGGATAGACCGCCGCCCGCCCCCGGTCGATGAGGCTCTGACCACCAATCTTGATCACACAGGCATCCGGAAGGATGCGGAAATCAGGGGCCCCGTCGGCCGCAGCCTCCAGCGCCTCATCGGTCAGTGATCGTTGCATGAGGAGCGCTTCGAGCTCCGCCGTCACCTGAGTCATGGGCTTCCTTTCATTGATTCAATCCGTGTGCGGGACACATGTCCACGCCGCGCCGCCCGGAAAGGGTATGCGCCCCTCCCGCCCCGGACAACCATAGCGCCGGACGCCGCTATCTATCATCCCAAATAGCGCCAACCCGGCCAGGCAGGACACGGCTTGCGGGGGCCGCTACCGCAAACACCGGGCCCCTGGAGGCTTGTACCGATATAGCCGGCTATACAGCTCCCGGCCTTCCTCGTGCTCCGCTGCCCACGCCCCCCGCTGCAACAAACCTGTTCGATCGGTTTCAAGCCCGTTCTTCAATGCCGCCGGAAGATGGGTTCAATCGACCGGAAACTCGCTGTATAGTCGACTACATATCGAAATACGCCAAGCTGATGCGGCCCCGCACCCCTGGGGAGCGTCCGCCGGTGTGCTCCGTCTGCAACCCACCCGTCCCGGGGCTTTGACACCCCCGGTCGGCTCTCCTGAAACACGCTGCGTGAGGCCCGTCATGCATCAATCCGACAGATCCCCGCTATTCGTCACCAACAGCAGCACGACCGCTCCGGACTGGATCAATAACGCCTTCGGGCAGCCTGCTGCGCTGCCCGAAGGCAGGCTTACACCGCGACGGGCGAGGCTGCTGGAACTCGACAACCACTTTCATTGTTCGCTGATCGGCACCTGCCTGGGCACAGGCGAACTGCGCAAGCTGGTGCCCCGCTTCACCGATATCGACCGCAAGGCCAGCGACCTCCAGATTCACCACATGGCCGTCCGCCTTTCGAGCGAGTGCCCGGCCGGATCGAAAGCGCTCCAGAAATTGCTGGACACCCGCTACGCCCCGGAGATCAAGCGCTTCAACCGATACAAATCGGCTGACGAACTCCAGGCAGCCTGGTCGGAATGCCTCAAAGCAGGCGATGTGCCAGGTGCCTACTGGGCCCTGATGACCCACCCTGCAGCAACCGAATATCTGCGCCAGCTGGCCTTTGGCGAGGTGCACATGCTTTCCCATCTGGTCGGGGCCGCCAATCGCGCCGACATCCACCGCCTGCAGGCCCTGGAAGACGAGAAGATCCGGCTCCAGGACAAGGTCGAGCGCCAGCAAGGCCGGCTACAGGCCCTGGCCATGGAGCGTGAAGCCCTGCAGCGCCAGGCCATGGCACGGACGGTGGCGCCGGCAGACGAGCGCATCGTGGCGCTGGAAGAGCAGATCCGTGCCTTGCACGGCGCACTGCATGCCAGGGATCAGACCATTGCCCACCACCATGCCCACACCCACCGCCTCGAGAGCGCCCTGAATGATGCGGAGGCCCGGATTGCCACCCTGACGGCCTCTCTCCAGGAATGGAAGACGCGAGCCGACGACATGCGGGTCGAGCTGAACGCCCTCGACAGGCACTTGTCCGCGCCTCTGGACCACCCCGCCACCACACCTGCCGACACGCCCGGCCTGAACGGCAAGCGGATTGTCTATGTGGGTGGACGCCCCCATTCCACCCAGACCATCTCCCGCTATGTCAAATCGTCAGGCGGAGAGCTGATCATCCACGATGGCGGCCTGGAGGATAGGCGCAGCCTGCTGCCCAATGCCCTGGCAGGAGCCGATCTGGTTGTCTTTCCGGTGGACTGCGTGGCCCACAACGCAGTCACCCTGCTCAAGCGCAGCTGCGACCGGCATGAGATCCCGTACCGCGCCCTCCGTTCGGCGAGCCTGGCGAGTTTCATGGCGGCCCTGAGCGTGTTCGACGCGGGCCACGCCTGCCCGCATGGCGGCGCCGGCGCAGCGCATTTCTGCCTTCATCACGGCTAGGCCCGGGGGCGCCCGGGCCCTCCATCAGCGCGCCGGGGCGTGCAAGCCGATGCGATTGCCTTCGCTGTCGGCAAACATGGCGATGCTCCCGATCTCGGGGGACAAGGCCATTGGCGGCATCAACACCTTGCCCCCTGCGGCCTCGGCCCGGGCCAGGGGGATCGACAGATCATCACCGCCATGGAGGTAGATGACCACGCCATGATCGCCGGGCCGCCCCTGGGGACAGGCCAGCAGCGCCCCGCCAGTAGCCGGCTCGGCATACGGGAATATGGCCATCTGCATGCCTTCCATCTCCGAGAGTGTAAGCTGGACATCGAAGGTCGCTTCGTAGAAAGCCTTGGCACGGGCCAGGTCGGACACGGGGATCTCGAACCAGTTGATCAGTTTTTTCATGGCGGGCTCCTGAAAGACGTCATTGAAGTAATGGGAGACGCCAGTCTGCCAACCCCCTCCTGACACCCTTGCGTCAGGAGCCCCGGGCAGATTGGCCCGCCAGCGGAGTTATCCTGACAGCCTCATGTCAGGAGCCCATCGATGCGCCGTGCCGACCGCCTGTTCCAGATCGTCCTTCTGTTAGACCGGGGCCGCGCCGTCACCGCCCGGGAACTGGCCGAGGCCCTGCAGGTTTCCGAGCGCACGATATACCGGGATGTGGCCGACCTGTGCCAGGCCGGCGTGCCCATCAACGGCGAAGCCGGGGTGGGCTACCTGCTGCGCCCGGGCTACCGTCTCACCCCGCTGATGTTCGATCCGGAGGAACTGGTGGCCCTGTCCCTGGGCAGTCGGATGGTACGCAGCTGGGCCGACCCGGCCCTGGGCCACGCTGCCGAGCGGGCGCTCCTGCGCATTGAGTCCGTGCTGCCCCGGCACCTCCGTCAGGCCCCTGGCCGGGATACCCTGCTGGTTCCCGGCTTCCACGTTCCCGACGCCATGCGCAACCCCATGAGCCTGCTCCGGACAGGGATCTCGGAACAGCACAAGCTGCGCATCAGCTACACCCGGGCCGACGGCGCCAGCAGCGATCGAATCATCCAGCCCGTGAGCCTGGTGTTCTGGGGTGGAACCTGGACTCTCGGCGCCTGGTGCGAGCTGCGGGGCGAGTTCCGCAGCTTCCGCCTCGACCGCATCGCCAGTGTCACCCCCCTGACCGAACACTTCGACAGCACCGGCATGCTCGCCCGCTACCTCCGGGCAGTCCAGGGCGAGAGTGGCGAAGAAGCCTCCTGAGTCAGGGTGCGGCCCGGAACCCTCACTTCGCCTGCACGCCCACCCCCGGCACGCCGCCCTGGAGACAGGGCTGCGGCCCCTCCGACCACACACTGTCCGCCCCCCCCTGCCGGACGCGACGAGCCGTTGCCCTCGCCATCCAGCCCAAGGCCGCTGCGCCGACACAGGCCGTGATGTCCACCCCGAGGCTGGACAGAGAGGTATTCACCCACATGTTGAGGCCTGGGGCCACCGCAGCGAGGCCGGAGGTAAGCGGGATGGCAAGGGCGGCCATCACCGCCAGCCACAGCAGATGCACCGCAGCCTTCGCCGCCCCCTGCAGGAAGGCCCAGACGATGCAGCCAAAGAAGGTGGTGTAGTACACCGGCAGCAGCCAGGCGTTCGCATCGCCAACAAGAGCATAAGCCCACTTGGCACCCACGATGGTCAGCGAGATGCCGCACACGCAGCCCAGGCAGACCCCCACGGTGGCGGCCGCCATCAGGCGCACATCGCGCCGCTGCGCCGGCACTTCGCCACCGTCCCGCGGGCGCTTCCGGCGCCGGCTCTCGACCCACAGCAGGTTGCCGCTGTAGAACAGCCACGCACCGGCCAGCCCCAGCAGGAAGTACATCCACTGGACGGCGGTTCCGCCGAAAGCGGCCATGTGCAGCGCAAAGAAGCTGCTCACAAAAAGATTGGGGGTGCTCTGCCGGCCAGGCAGAAAGTCACTGTTGATCACCTTGCCGGTGTACGGGTCCAGCGCTGCAAAGCCGCCCCTCGCCCGCGGTGAGACGGCTGCAGCATCCTTGCCCCAGACCCTGACCACTGCCCGCGGCCCCGTCACCTGCTGATACTGCAGTGCCGTCGGCTCGAAGCCCGGTGCAAAAGCCTGGGCCCGGGCGATCAGCTCAAGGGGCGGCAGCATGCTGGCGGGATCTCGCCCCGGGGCAGCCGCCGCAGGCTGCTGGCGCTGGAAGGCTGTCCCCCACTTGCCGTCATGCACGAACTTGTCCTGCACGATGTAGATGCCGTCATGATAGGCAAACACCACCGCCGTCAGTGCCATGACCAGATGAAAGGGCAGGCTGACGATGCCGACCACGTTATGGGCATCCAGCCACATGCGCTTCAGGTTCTTGCCAAGCCGCAGGGCGAAGAAATCCTTGACCAGCGAGGGCAGGAGCACCACCACGCCCGAGATCAGGGCCAACGCGTAAAGAGCGGCGACCAGCCCCATCACCCAGCGGTTCGGATCACTGTCCACGGGCAGGCCGACCACCCGGTGGAGAACGTCGATGAAGGACGCCAGTTGTGAAGGGTGGGACGCTTCGATGCGAGCCTGCCCGGTGGCATCCAGCGTTCCCACGTAATGGCGCACCGACGACTCATCGTGGTCATCCGCGTCGGTGTCGCGCACCTGCCAGCCCATACGGCCCGGCACGTGTTCCGCGTCCCCCATGTGAATGGTGAAGTCCCGCGCTGTCGCTGGATCGGCGGCCAGCACCCCGGCGATGAGCTTCGGTGTATCAGCCAGCGGCACCATGCGCCCTGCCACGGGCGGCGAAGCCCAGGCCGCCAGGGGCTCCTTGAAGACGGTCAGCGCCCCCGCGTAGAAGGCAATGAACAGGGCCATCCCTGCGACGATGCCCGTCCAGGTATGGACCGCTTTGTAGATACGGACAAACTCGCTTCTCATGATTCAGACCCGACAGATCAGAGCAGGTAAAAGACACCGGTGACGAATGCGCTGGCAGCACCGAGCCACAACCAGGCCCGTACGCCACTGGAGAAAAAATAGACGCCGCCGAGCACGCCGAGCCAGACCGGCGGCACCATCCACATGGCCAGCTGCCCCCTGACGCCCAGGGGCATGGCGGTATTCAGGCGAGCAAACAGGCCACTGCAGGCGAGCGCGAGGATGGCCCCCAGCACGAGGCCGGCCAGGGTCTTGGACAACCAGTCACGCTGGATGGGGCGGAGGGCTGGATCTGCCATGTCAGCGCCCCCGCCCCACACCCCGCAGCGCTCCGATATAGGGCAGCACGGACAAGGCCAGCATCAAGACAGTGACCAGAACGAAGGTCGCCGTCACCGCCTGCATGCTCCGGGCAAAGCTCAGCCACCCCAGGACGATCAACACCAAGGCAAGGGACCGCGCCGGCAGGGCCGGCAAAGGCAGCAAGCGCCAGCGCTGGTTGGGCGACGCCAGATAGAGACAGGTACTCCCCGCAAGGCTTGCGAGGAGGCCGGTCAGGGTAAAGAAACTCATTCGGAGGAATCCATCATGCCTTGAGAAGGCAGCCCTGGTGATCCGGGCTGCTCCAGGAAGAACTGCATGCCCCGACTCATCGCCGGCAGCCAGGCGGGGCCATGATCCTCGCCGGCCAGTTCGTGATAAGCCACCTTGCTCTCCCCGCCGGGCAGACGCCGCAGTTGCGCGGCCAGCGCCCGTGCCTCGGGGATCATGCTGCGGCTCCGGATGAGAGCCACGACATCGGGGGCGTAGTTGCCCTTCGGGGGGTCGTCCTCCAGGGCGCCAACGCTGATCTGCACGCGGGGCAGGCCCGCGGCGCCCTGACGGGAAGGCTGCCCTTTGACCACCCAGTGTTCGCGCCACCAGATCGATGGACTGGAGGCGATGAAGGTGGAGAAGCTGTCCGGCCGGGTCAGCAGTGCATGCGTCACCAGCAGGCCACCGAAGGAGTGTCCGAACAGGGCCTGCCGTTTCCGGTCGATGACATAGCGCGCCTCGATCAGAGGTTTGAGCTCTCCTTCGATGAAATCGAGAAAGACATCCGCTTCACCCCCGCCATCTGCAGCTCCGGCCCCCGTTCCACCAGGGGTGTAGTCGCGCCTGCGCGCCGCGACGTCGAAGTCCGCTTTACCCGGATAGCCGATGCCAACCACCAGAGGTGGCACATGGCCGGTCACTTCACGGCGTGCGGCGGCACCCCGTGCCAGGAAGGCCGCCACCGGAAAGGCTGCATTGCCATCAAGCACGTAAATCACCGGATGCCCCTCCGCCGGCGCGGGTGAAGACGGCTCGGCCACAAAGATCCGGTACGGATGTCCGCTGTTCCGGGCTTTGAGGTCCACCTGCCGTGCGGCGGGCAGAACCACCTCCGACCATCCATCATCCCCCCCGGCAGCCCCGGCCGGGAGTGCCACGGCAGCGAGCACCATGCCGACCAACACGCCCATTCCCACCAAGCAATCCCGGTTCATCACAGATCAAAGGTTGCCGAAGCCAACACCGTGCGCGGCGAACCCAGCGTCGCCATGGAATAGCTGTCGCTGAAGCTGCCGGACCAGTAGTGCTTGTCGAAGAGGTTGTTGATATTGAGCCGCAGGACCACCCGGCGCTGCTCCACGCTGGTCACATAGCGGGCGCCCACATCCACGGTGGTCCAGCTGGGGATCTGCTGCCGGTTGGCTGCATCGAGGTACTGACTGCTGGTGGTGATCACGCGACCGCTGAGGGTCAGCCCGGCGAGCCAGGGCGTATCCCATTCCCCCCCCAGGTTGCCTTGCCAGCGCGGCGCACCAATGGCTTCGTTGCCGTTGTAGCGGTCATAGGCGGTGCGGGTCTGCACGCCCCGGGTGTAGGTCACGCCGCCCAGCAACCGAACCGAGCGGGTCAGTTCGCCAAAGGTGTTCCACTCAAGGCCGCGGACGCGCTTCTCGCCCTCGTCGGTGTAGGTGGGATTGGTACTGCTGCCGATGGCCACCATGGTCGGCTTGGTGATTTCGAACAGGCTCAGCGTGTTCGCGAAACCACCCTGAGTCCACTTTCCTCCCACTTCCTTCTGCTCGGTTTTATAGGGAGCAAAGACGAAGTTCCGGTTCGTCGCCAGGGTGTCGGAAACCGTATCCCCCCGGCTCAGCCCCTGCACATAATTGGCGTACAGGGAGATGGACGGCCCCCAGGGTTTCACCACCAGCGCCAGCGCAGGCGTGACGACGCTTTTGTCATACTTCGCAGTTGTGGCGCCGGTAGTTGCGCTGTAGTTGATGGTCTTGACGTTCTGATTGCGCACCCCAAGGGTCAGGCGGACGCGGTCATCGACGAAGGAGAGGGTGTCCACCAAGGCCAGACTGGACAAGGTCGTGTCGCTGGTCTTGGGTGCCCGACCCGGCGCCTGGGGCATTGCCAGCGTCGTCAGAGGTGTGTAGATGTTGGAGGTGACACCAGCCACCGAATTGGTGGCGGAGCCGCTCTCCTGCTCCAGGTGGGTCATATGCAGGACCAACTCATGCCCAACCCCCGCCGTCGCAAACTGCGATCTCAGCCCTGCCTCCGACGACACGCTGTCGGTATAGGAGCGAGTACCGTTGGTGGTCGCCGTGAAATCGCCGTTGGCGGCGATGTTGCGCGCATGGGTGCCGTTGATGAAGCCGACCGACTCAAAGTCCATCACCCCCAGCCCGGCAAAAGCCGTCACATAGCGGTTGAACTCGTACTCGGCCTTAGCCATAACAGCCTTGCTCTCCAGTGTGCCATTGGCCCCCGGAAACAGATTCGTGCGGGGGCTGCGGGCATCGGGGATCGGAGTCGCCGCCTGGAACCAGTACATCGCCGGCGTACCGCCAGCAAACGACTCCTTGCTGTAGTAGGCATCGACCGATGCCTTGAGGGCCCGCCCCCGGTAATCGGCGGCAGCAGATACAAACTCACGTTTCTTGGACTGCCCGTCCAGATAGGTGTCCCCGTCGCTGAATGCGCCATTGATCCGCAGCCCCAGCTCCTTACCCTCACCGAAACGGCGCCCGAGATCCAGACTGGTGCCGAATTGGCTCTTGGACTGGTACCCCACCGACACCCGGCTCAAGGGAGCGTCACCCGCGCGCTTGGGCACCAGATTGATCACGCCTCCCACCCCACCACCCGGCGGCATGCCAGTAAACAAGGCGCCCGGGCCCTTCAGCACCTCGACCCGCTCCACCGCTTCCAGGGGCGCGTGGCCACTGGGTGCAAGGCCGAACATGCCATCAAGGGCAAGCTCCGAGGCGCTCACGTCGAAGCCGCGGATACGGTAGTTCTCATAGGCATGGCCACTAGAGGTCGTGAAGCGCACCGACGGGTCATTGGCCATCACGTCCGCCACGTTTCGCGCCTGCTGGTCGGCGATCAACTCGGCCGTATAACTGGTGATGTTGAAGGGCGTGTCCATCACGTCCTGATTACCCAACCCCCCAAGGCGTGCCCCCCGGGCTACCTGACGCCCCGCCTGGAGCGCAGGCAGATCGGACGCCCGCTCCGCGTCCACCGATACCTTGACCGCAGGCAGGGTTACATCCCCTGCCCCGCCTGGAGCGACCTGCGCCAAAGCCAATGCCGGACACACGATCGTGCCGATAGCCAGCGCGACCGGAGTCATTCGCAACGCCATGTTTCTTTATCTCCCTGAATGGATAAGACACTGGCTGGCGATGGCTGGCTTGTGCACAAGTCTGAGGATGCAGACCAGATCGAGCTGGAACCCTCAGAGAAGCGTCAATTTTAAATGAGAATAACTATCATTTCAACACCGGCAACAAGTGAAGCAGACAATGCATGGCGGCAAAGCCCCTTGAACAGCCATCAGACATGCCAGAATTCGTCCCCCATCAGAAACGAGCTATAGCGCCTGCCGCGATGTCTTCCCCCAACCCTTGCCTTGACTGTGGTGCCTGCTGCGCCAGCTTCCGGGTGTCCTTTTATTGGTCGGAAGCTGAGGCCCGCGGCGTGCCGGCTGCGCTCACCGAGCAGGTCAATGCGTGGTTCAGCTGCATGGCTGGCACCAACCAGGCGCACCCACGCTGCACTGCGCTTGAGGGCCAGGTCGGCGGTGCAACCCACTGCCGCGTCTATGCGCAGCGCCCATCCCCGTGCCGCGAGGTGGAAGCCGGTGACAGCCAATGCGCAAAGGCCCGGGCACGGCATGGCCTGCCTGCCCTGTTTTGCGAATGACTTGCATTTGCAAACAGCAACAAGTCTCGATAACATCAATCGGGTTTCTTATCTTTGCAGCATCGACCCGACCATGACCAAGCTGAAAACCCTTGCCGCCCTGCTGGCCGCCAGCGTCACACTGGGCAACACGGCGCTTGCCGCCGATACCGAGCTGAACCTGTACACCGCCCGCCACTACCAGACCGACGAGGCGCTCTACAGCAATTTCACCGCTCGCACCGGCATCAAGATCAACCGCATCGAGGGCAAGGAAGAAGAGCTGCTGGAGCGCATCCGCAACGAAGGCAAGAACAGCCCGGCCGACGTCTTCATCACCGTAGACGCCGCGCGACTGGCCGCTGCCGACCAGTACGGCATCTTCGCCGACGTCGACTCCCCTGCTCTCAAGGCCGCCATTCCAGCGCATCTGCACACCAACCGCTGGTTCGCCTTTTCAACCCGCGCCCGGGTCATCGTCTACAACAAGCTCGACGTGAAGGCTGACCAGGTGCGCAACTACGAAGACCTGGCCAAGCCCGAACTGAAGGGCAAGGTGTGCACCCGCTCCGGCAACCACCCCTACAACCTGTCCCTGGGTTCGGCCCTGATCCAGCACATCGGAGCTGCCAAGACCGAGGAATGGGCCCGCGGCCTGGTAGCCAACTTCGCCCGCGCCCCCAAGGGCGGCGACACCGACCAGATCAAGGCCGTCGGCGCCGGCGAATGCGGCGTTGCCCTGGTCAATTCCTACTACCTGGCCCGCATGTTCAAGTCCACCAAACCCGAAGACCAGAAAGCCGTGGAGCGCATTGGCGTGGTGTGGCCCAACCAGTCCAGCTTCGGCGCCCACATCAACATCTCCGGCGGCGGCATGCTGAAGACCGCACCCCACAAGGAAGCCGCGGTCAAGTTCCTGGAGTATCTGGCCTCCCCCGAAGCCCAGGATTACTTCGCCAACGGCAACAACGAATGGCCGGTGGTAGCCGGCGTGAAAGTCTCCAACCGCGGCCTCGACGCCATGGGCAAGAACTTCAAGACCGACACCCTGCCGGTAGGCAAGCTCGCCGACACCGTGATCGAAGCCCAGAAAATCTACGACCGGGCCGGCTTCCGCTAAGCCTGCGCCCAACACCTGCAGCACCTCGAAGGCCGGGAAGTTCCCGGCCTTTACCTTTTTTGACGCGGCGCAGCGCACTTATTGCCAATCATTCTCATTAACATTACAATTGAAACAAGATCCTACAGGCAAGCCAGCCATCAGCTAGCCAAGCCAGCCAGCCTCAGGTCGTGAAAACTCACCAATCCATCACGAGAGGCTTTTGCCATGGCTCACAAGAAGACCCGCCGCGCCGCGGACCGTCACCGAACCCCCGCCACCCTTGCTGCACCGACGCCCGAGAAGATCGTGCTGCCGCTAGGCGCCATGATGTTCGCCGCTTCCATGGGCGCCTTTGCCCAAACGCCCGCCCAGAGCGAAGAGAAGACCCTCAAGCCGGTAGTCGTCAAGGCCGACGCCGAGCGTGAGCAGGAAGGCAAGAACACCCTGCGCACCACTACCACCCGCATCGGCAAGGGCAAGCAGGATCTGCGCGACATTCCCCAGTCCGTCACCGTGGTCACTGAAAAGCTGATGGACGACCGCAAGATCGACACCGTCAAGGAAGCCCTCAAAATGACCTCCGGCGTCACCTTCCTGGCGGCCGAGGGCGGTGAGGAGGATATTCGTCTGCGCGGCTTCCCCCTCAACACCACCGGGGATCTGTTCATCGACGGCATGCGCGACCCCGCCTTCTACGACCGGGACACCTTCAACTTCGACCGCATCGAAGTGCTGCGCGGCTCCGCCTCCATGCTCTTTGGCCGTGGCTCCACGGGCGGTGCGGTCAACCAGGTAAACAAGCAGGCCCGCCTGCTCGACGAAACCCAGGTGGACCTGACCCTGGGCAGCCACCAGTACCGCCGTGTGGTGGCCGATGTAAACATCCGGACGGGTGAAGACTCAGCGCTGCGCATCAACGCCATGCGCACCCTTGCCGACAACAACGGCGCGGGCAGCAGCCTGGACAAGTACGGTTTTGCCGCCGACTACCGCTGGGGCATCGGCAGCCGCGACGAATTCGAAGTTGGCTTCTTCTACCTGGAAAACAACAACGGCATCAACTACGGCCTGCCCTACATCCGCAAGAGCGCCACCGATGCGAGCCTGACCACCATCCCGGTCGACCCGAAGAGCTACTACGGTGCCACCAGCGATTACAACCGCGGCTCTGCCGGCTACGCCAGCTTTGCCCACACTCACCGCTTCTCCAGCGACACCGAGCTGGTTACCAAGGTACGCAAAGGTGACTTCAACCGCGACCAACGGGCCAGCACGGTACGCATCGCCGGCGCCGCGCTGCAGCCCGGCGGCATCCTGGCCACCCGCGAGAACTTCAGCAACGACACCGTGCTGAACCGGGGCACCCAGAACAAGATCCAGAGCATGGAGAACCTGTTCGCCCAGAGCGACCTGTCCACCAAGTTCGAAGCCCTTGGCTTGAAGCACGAGGTGCTGACCGGCGTGGACTTCGCCTGGGAGAAGAAGATCGTCCGCGGCGCCCGCAACGCCGCTCAAGGCGGCGTCACCGTCCCCAACAAGCCCACCACCACCGTTGGCGGCGGCGGTACCGGCTGGGTTGACGAAGACGCGCGCACCATCAGCAAAACCGGTGAGTTCGAGAGCCTGTCTGCCGGCGTGTATGCCCAGGATCTGGTCCAGGTTGCCCCCCACTGGAAGCTGCTGGCCGGCCTGCGCTACGACGCCATGTCGGCCCAGTACGACACCTTCAACCTGACCACCAACGCTATCACCAACTACCAGCAGTCGATCTACAAGATGAGCAACCGCTTCGGTGTGCTCTTCCAACCGACCGACCGGCACTCCTTCCACCTGTCCTACGGCACCTCCTTCAACACCTCGGGTGACACCTACTCCTACAGTGCGGTTAACGTGAACACCCCGCCCGAGAAGAGCATGAACGTCGAACTGGGCGCCAAGATCGACTCGGCCGACCGCCGCATGAGCAGCCGCTTTGCCCTGTTCCGTGGGGTCAAGCTCAACGAACGCAACACCGACCCGCTGCTCAACATCGCCGTGCTGTCGGGCAAGCGCCACGCCACCGGGTTTGAAACCGACGTGATCGGCAAGATCACCCCGCGCTGGGAGCTCTACGGCTCCTACACCTGGATCTGGGACGCCGAGATCGACAAGGGTGCGGAAGGTGCCGAAGGCGTGGGCCGCCGCCCGTCGCTGATTCCGAAGCACCAGGGCACCCTGTGGAGCACCTACCAAGTCACCGAGAAGCTGCGTGTCGGCGCCGGCGCCAATGGCCGCACCCGGATGACCCCCAACCGCAACCCGGCGGGCCTCTACTCCGACAGCTACGTGACCTACGACGCCATGGCCGAGTATGAAGTGCTTGCCGAGCGGCTCACCGTCAAGGCCAACTTCATCAACCTGACCAACAAGTTCTACTCCGACTCCCTGTATGCCAACGGGCACTACGTGCCGGGCGTCGGCCGGACCTTCTACCTCACGGGTACGCTGAAGTTCTGATCCGGCAAGGGTGAGGAAGGGGTGAGCTTGATCAAGCGCAAGGTCACCCTGGGTGGAAAAGCTTGTAATGACACGCATTCTCAAAGCAATCTGATACCACCCTCCTCACCCGCAACCCAGTGCCCCTTCAGCCATGCTCCTCCAGATCCCTGAACTCCTCAACGCCGACGAAGTCCGCCAGGCGCGCCAGGCCCTCGCCGACGCCCCCTGGGCTGATGGCCGCGACAGTGCCGGCCCCCAGGCCGCCACCGTCAAGAACAACCAGCAACTGCCCCACGACTGCGCCCCTGCCAGCCTGATCCGTCAGCTGGTATTGCGCGCCATCGACCGGCACCCCCTCTTCCTCACCGCCGCCCTGCCCAAGAAGATCTTCACCCCCCGGGTGAATCGCTACGGCGGCGACACGCCCTATTACGGCGGTCACGTGGACAACGCCATCCGCTTTCGCGCCGACACCGGCGAGCGGGTACGCACCGACGTGTCATGCACCGTTTTCCTGGCCGAGCCCAACGAATACGAAGGCGGCGAGCTGCTGGTCCAGGACACCTATGGCGCCCGTGGCGTCAAGCTGCCCGCGGGCCACGCAGTCCTCTACCCGGGCACCAGCATCCACGAAGTCACCCCGGTCACCCGCGGCCACCGCCTCGCCTGTTTCTTCTGGATCGAGAGCATGGTGCGTAGTGACGAGCAGCGCCGCCTGCTCTTCGACCTGGACATGACCATCATGCGTCTACGCGAGAAGGACGGCGAGACGGCTGAAGCCGTATCCCTCACCGGCACCTATCACAACCTGCTGCGCATGTGGGCCGACACCTGAGCCATGAACACCCGCAACACCCTGCCCGATGGCGTGATCTCCCTCCCCGCCCATGAGGCCCACGCCCGCCAAGTGCTAGACGCCAACGCCTGGGCCTACTTTGCCGGCGGTGCGGCCGACGAGCACACCCTGCGCGCCAACCCCGCCGCCTGGGAGGCCCTGCGCCTGCATCCGCGCATTCTGCGGCCGGTGGCCGGTGGTCACACCCGGGTCAGCCTGCTGGGGCGCAGCCTCGCTCACCCCATCCTGCTCGCCCCGGTGGCCTACCAGCGCATGGCCCACCCCGACGGCGAGCTGGGCAGCGCGGTGGCGGCTTCGGCCCAGGAGGCCGGGGTGGTGCTCAGCACCCAGGCCAGCACTCCCCTTGAGGCCGTCGCCGACGCCATCCGTGAAGACGCCGACCGGGGCCCCCTGTGGTTCCAGCTCTACCTGCAACACGACCGGGGTTTCAACATCGAACTGATCCGGCGTGCCGAGGCCGCCGGCTACGAAGCTCTGGTCCTCACTGTGGACGCCCCCTGCAACGGCGCCCGGGACCGGGAGCGGGCAGCCGGCTTCCGCCTGCCCCCGGGCATCAGTGCAGTCAATCTGGCGAGCCTGCCGCCGCGCCCTGCGCGGGATCTGGCCCCCGGCCGCAGCGGCCTTTTCGACGATCTGCTCCACGACGCGCCCACCTGGGACGACATTGCCTGGCTGCAGGCCCAGACCCGCCTGCCGGTGATTCTGAAAGGGGTGCTCCACCCCGACGATGCCCTGGAAGCCGCACGCCAGCATGTCGGAGGGATCATCGTCTCCAACCACGGCGGACGTACCCTCGATACCCTGTCCACCACCGCCGACGCCCTGCCGGCAGTGGTCGATGCGGTGGGCGGCAGCCTGCCCGTACTGGTAGACGGCGGCATCCGCCGTGGCACCGACGTGCTCAAGGCCATGGCCCTGGGTGCCAGTGCCGTGCTTATCGGCCGCCCCTACATCTTTGGCCTGGCCAACGCCGGGGCCCTGGGCGTTGCCCACGTCATCCGCCTGCTGCGCGATGAGCTGGAGATCGCCATGGCCCTGTGCGGAGCCCGCACGTTGCAGAAGCTGCCCGACGGGCTGCTGGGCAAGCCCCTGCAGCCCGTCCGCTGAACCTGCGTTACAGGCGCAGGCGGGCGACTTCCGCCTCCAGCTCTTCGGCCACGGTGAGCAGCTCCTCGGCCTGGGTGCGGTTGGTTGCCGCCGTCTGGCTGGTCTCCATCACCGATCTGGACACCGAATCGATACTGCCCGAGATCAGCTGACTGGCCTGGGTCTGCTCCCGGGTGGCGTCAGCGATGTCGGCCACCGCCGCCGAGGTCCGCTCGGCACGTTCGTGGATGGCCTCCAGGGCGGCCTCCACCCGGCGGGACACCTCTACATTGCGCCCCACCTGTTCCACCGCCCTACGCGCCGAGGTGGCAACAGAACTGACTCCCTCCTGGATGCTGCCAAGAGTGGTGCTGATCAAGGCCGCCGACTTGGCGGACTGCTCGGCCAGCTTGCGCACCTCGTCAGCCACAACGGCAAAGCCGCGCCCCTGCTCTCCCGCCCGGGCAGCCTCGATGGCCGCATTGAGGGCCAGCAGATTGGTCTGCTCGGAAATGTCACGGATGGCGTTGACGGCCTGGCGAATTTCCACCGAGCGCTCACCCAGCGCTTCCACCTGGGTGGCGGCGTCGCGCACCGTATCGGCGGTGCTGCTCAGATGGGCGATGCTGTCATGCACGATACCCACCCCTTCCTGCACCGAAGCAGCGGTCTCCCGCGTCAGGGCCAGAGCCCGGCCCGCGTCCGTCGACACCTGCTCTACGCTCTGCCCCAGCTGACGGGTGGTGTCCGCCATGTCCCCCGCCGCGGCGCTCTGCTGGCGGGTTGCCTCACCAAGACTGCGGGACGAAGCCGACATATCCGCCGCAGTGCGCTGCAGATGGTCGCTGGTCTGACGGATACTACCCGCCAACACGCGCATGGAGTCCGCCGCACTGTTGATGCTCTGGCCGATCAGGTCAATCTCGCTGCGGCTGCCCGGCACCACCTCGGCGCGAATCGACAGATCACCGTCACCAAAACGAGACACCAGACTCGCCAGATGGGTCAAGGGGCCCAGGCGCTGACGCAGGAAGAAGGCCAGAGCCAACACCAGCAAGGCTCCACAGCCTATCGCCAGCAGGGCGATCTGGTTGCGCAGGGCATTGGACTCTTCAACAAACTCATCCACCCAGGACCCGGTGGCCACCAGCCAGTGGAGCTCCGGCAGCTCCCGCGCCACCACCATTTTGTCAGCCACGGCCCCGCCCTTATCCCAGCCATAGACAAGGGTTCCGTTCCGCTTCTCGATCAGCTCGCCGATGATGCGCTGCACCGTCGGGTCCATCTCGGCCAGGGTCTTGCCCTCAAACTTGGGGTGGTAGATGAAGCGTACGTCCTTCGCATCACCCGAAGGCACCGAGATGATGTAGGGGTAGCCGGTCTTGCCGACCTTCATGGCGCCAAGCTTGTCCTTGATGATGCGCACATTGGACTCGGCATCCACCCGCATGGTCACCGCCCCCACCACATTGCCTGCGGCGTCCTTGAGGGGCTGGGCCGCCAGCACGAACATCTTGCCATTGCGCTCCAGGGAGCCCAGGAAGGGCTTGCCGGTCAGCAGAATGGAGGGATAGTCACCATTGTTGTCCACCAGCTCGCCGTGGCGGGGGTTGCCTTCCTTGTCTTTGAGAAGAGTCGCCGCACGATAGAAGCGGTCGCCCTTGCGCACCAGAAAGGCCGGCTCCCGATCGGTATGCAGGCGGTTGTAGGCGGCCAGCACCTCGGCGTTGGCGTTCAGCACCAGGGTGCCGATGGCCAAGCCCGGCAGGGTCGCCTTGCCGGTGGGCAATTCGGGGCCGGTCAACCTGACCGGGCCGGGCATGGATTCAACGAACTGGGTGAGCGCATCCCTGGAGCGCTTCTCCAGACTGTCCTTGGCATAGGCCAGCATGGAGATGGTCATGTCGGCCTGCAGGGAAAGGGATTCTTCAGCCCGGGCAATGGCGTTCTGGCGGGACATGATGGCCACGGTGGCTACCAGGATGGCCACCATCAGGGTGACCCCGACGGTGCACAGCAGGACAACCTGCCGGACGATGGGCTTGTGCTTCAGCATGGACTTTTCTCGAAGTGGGCAAAACGCCCCCTCCGTATCGGCCCGAAAGCGCCGGAGTTGAGCCCCGACCCGGCCGAACGCCCCGCCCAGCCTCGCGCTGCGCCGCCCTGCTACTCGTCGAAGGCGTGGATGAAATCGCGGATGCGGGGGTAGATCTGGCGGTCCCAGCGCTTGCCGTTGAACACCCCGTAGTGGCCGACGGACGCCTGCAGGTGGTGCTGCTTGCGGTAGGGCGCGAGCTTGCTGCACAGGTCGTGGGCGGCCAGGGTCTGGCCGATGGAGCAGATGTCGTCCCGCTCGCCCTCCACCGTGAACAGCGCCGTGCGGCGGATCGCCTCGGGTTTCACCAGGCGGCCGCGGTACTCCAGCACACCCCGGGGCAGGTGGTATTCCTGGAAGACCTTGCGCACCGTCTGCAGGTAGAACTCGGCAGGCAGATCCATCATGGCCAGATATTCGTCATAGAACTCCTTGATGCCGTGGGCCTTCACCGTGTCGCCCTCCACGTAATGCCCGTACATCTTGCGGAAGGACTCCTTGTGC
Organism: Zoogloea sp.; assembly: GCF_028689785.1. Lineage (GTDB taxonomy): Bacteria > Pseudomonadota > Gammaproteobacteria > Burkholderiales > Rhodocyclaceae > Zoogloea. The sequence continues at coordinate 170,075 of NZ_JAQVCN010000001.1, forward strand.
CGGTCCAGGTTCATGCTCATGAAGGCCGAGATCTGCAGGAAGCCCGGATACACCCGCCGCAGCGCCCCCTTGTAGCGCAGGGGCACCACGCCGATCAGCTTGCTTTCGAACCACTCCATGGGCTTGGCGGTGGCCAGGTTGTTCACCTCGGTGGGGTTGATGCGGCAATCGATGGGCCCGGCCATCAGGGTCATGCTGCGGGGCTGGTGGGGGTGCTTGTCCTCTGCCATCACCGCCACCGCCGCCAGGGTCGGCACCGTGGGCTGGCACACGGCCACCAGGTGGGTGTGAGGACCGAGCCAGTCAACAAAGCGGATGATGTGCTCGATGAAGGTGTCGAGATCGAAGGCGCCTTCGGACAGGGGGATGTCCCGCACGTTGTGCCAGTCGGTGACGTACACATCGTGGTCCTGCAGCAGGGTCTGCACGGTGCCCCGCAGCAGGGTGGCAAAGTGCCCCGACACTGGCGCCACCAGCAGCACCTTGGGCTCCGTGCCGGTAGACGGCGTCTTGCGGAAACGCAGCAGGGAGCAGAACGGCGTGTTGAAGACCACCTCCTCGCTCACCGTGCAGGTGCCCGACGGCGTGTCGACAGTGTCGATATTGAAGGGCGGGCGGTGATGGGTGAGCCCCGACAAGGCCAGCACCTCGCAGGCCGCAGCGGCCTTGCGCAGCGTGCGGCTGTGAGGCCACCAGAACAGGCTGTGATGCAGCCAGGGAGCCAGGAAGCGCGCCGCGCCGCGCATCGGCGTGGTCAGGTCGGCCACGGCCTGATAGGCCTGGTAATGCAGGGCAGGACTGTTGGGGAGCATGATGTTTTGTGATACGGCTGTTGGGTTCCCGATACAAGCAATAGCCATGCCGTCACAGACGCCCTTTCAGGCACGTGGCTTGCTCGCAGGCTCCTCACAACACGCACGCCCCCAGGCCCGCCGCCCCACCCCGAACGCCTTGCCGGAGAACCCACCATGGCCGTCACCCTCACCCTGAGCAGCAAGAATTACTCGTCCTGGTCCCTGCGCGGCTGGCTGATGGCCCGCTTCGCCGGGCTCAGCTTCAAGGAAGAAATGGTCGAACAGGACGACGCCGGCGCCCGCGCCGAGCTCCTGCTGCTGGCCCCCTCGGTGCGCGTCCCGCGCCTGACCCACGGAGACATCTCCGTCTGGGACACCCTGGCCATCGGCGAATACCTCAACGAGCTCAAGCCCGATGCCGGGCTGCTGCCCGCCGATGCCGCCGCCCGCGCCCACTGCCGCTCCATCTGCGGCGAGATGCACTCGGGTTTCAGTGCCCTGCGCTCGGCCCTGCCCATGAACCTGAAGGCCCATTTCCCCAAGTTCACGGTGTGGTCGCGGGCCAATGGCGACATCGAACGGGTCACCGAGATCTGGCGCGACTGCCTCACCCGCTACGGCGGCCCCTACCTTTTCGGTGCCCGGCGCAGCATGGCCGACGCCATGTACGCCCCGGTGGCGACCCGCTTCATCACCTACGACGTGCCCCTCGACGAGGCCTGCGCGGCCTATTGCCAGACCATCATGGCCATGCCCGAGATGGGCGAATGGGTGGTCGCTGCAAAGCTCGAACCCGACGATATCGAAGAGCTGGAAGTGGAATTCTGAAGGACGCTTTCGCACCGTCCTGATGCAGGCGCCTGCCGGTGGTGCATGGGCCGGCAGGCAGGGGTCGCCCCCCGCCCTCACCCGGCCGAAAAAACTCGGCCGCAGCGCAAATTTGGCATACTCAAGCGAGATCCCGGCCCGGTAGAATCTTCGGTGACAGCCCAGATCCGGACTGTTCAAATCCAGCTCGCCCACCAGGGGCAACGGTGCAGACCTGCGCCACAAAAAGAGCGGATCGATTCGCCCATCGACCCCAGCACAGATCCCAGCCAGAGGAAGCCATCATGCACCACGGTGAAACATCCCCCCGTCCTGCCACATCGCCCAAGCCTGGCGCACGGGCCGTCGCCCTGCTGCTCGCCGCCAGCCTGTCCCTGAGCGGATGCCAGTCCGGTGGCCTGGGCGCCGCCCAGACCGGCAACGCCGGCGGCGGCACCGCCGGCAACACGTCCGCCACCCAGACCAATCCCTGGAACGCCTGCATCATCGGGGCGGTGGTCGGCGCGGTGGGCTTCACGGTCTATACCCAGTACGTCAATCGCAAGGGCGGCGGGGCCAAGTTCTCGGCCGCCGACCAGCGCAAGATCCTCGCCGCGGTGGTGCTCGCCGGCTGTGCGATCCCCGCCGCCGCAACCGCCATCGGCAACGCCTTCAAGAACGATGCCGACCGGGTCCGCCACGAAGACGCCTTCGCCCGCGCCGCCAAACGCGCCGGTCAGCCAGGCAGCAACGATCGCGAGCGTGAGCGCATCATCGAGCAGTACGAGAAGCTCCCCCCGGCCCGCAACCCGGCCGACAAGCGCAAGCGGGACGAAGAGCTGAAGCGCCAGCTGGACAAGCTCGGCACCCCGACGGTGGAAGAAACCTGGACCAGCGAAACCGGCACGGGCGGCGTGGAAATCGGCGGGCCGGTGAAAGACCCGACGGTCTCCGGGCAGGACTGCCGCTACATGAAGGAATACGTCCGCAACCCCGAAGGCCAGCAGGTCCAGAACAAGGTGTACGCTTGCCGCAAGGGCCCGGGCGAGCAGTATGTGCGGGTGGATCCCAACATCATGCAGGGGTGAGCCCCATGGCCTTCGCAACACCCGCGCACCGCCGCTGGCAGCTCGCCATGGCCTGCCTGCTGGCCGGCGCCGCCCTGGGGGCCAGGGCCGCCGAATCCAACGCCGAACGCTTTCCCTGCCGGCAGTTCAAGGAGGGTGGCTGGGCCGTGCTTGCCCACAACAGCATCCAGGGCGAGGTCCGCTACCATGATGGCCGGGTCGAGCCCGGTGACGGCGAGCTGCTGAAACGCGCCATCAACGCCTGCAAGCGCAACGGGCCGGTTCGGCTGGTGGATTTCAGCTCCCCGGGCGGCAGCGTGGATGAAGGGATCAAGATGGCCCTCAACATCCGTGAAGCCGGCCTGGACACGCAGATCAGCCCGGGCAGCCACTGCACCAGCGCCTGCACCTTTGCCTTCCTGGGGGGCGTCAATCGCTCCATCTCCCCAACGGCAAGCTACAACGTCCACGCTTTCAGCAGCTTCATGGCCGATCCCCAGTCCTGTAAGACGATCGGCCCCGGCAGCCTCAATGCTGCCGGCCGCGTCGCCATCGTCTACCTCGTTGCCCTGAACCGATCGCTGGGTGCCGGTCTGTCGGAAGTTGACATCACACGTGCTTTCATCGAATACGGAAAGCGCGTCCAGTGCAACCCGCACTCAAATATGCCGGCCAAGTTCGATCTGGCCATCCCCATGTACCTGCCGGTGGCGACCATCTTCCGCAAGGAGCTCATCCGCTTCGAGATGGAATCGGCCCGCAGCATGCTCGGCCTCGTCTCCGGCAACGAGTTCGGCAACCGCCTCCGCCACACGGCGGGTGCCTCCCCCGCGCAGCGCTACGACCGTTGCGAACAGCTGAGCACCGAGATCTACGGTCCAGACTCGAAATTCATGCGGGAGCGCATGGCCGCCCGGGACAACGTGGGCGCCCTGTTTCCCCGCTTCGAGGCCCATGTGGTCAACATGGAGATCCTTGATGCGCTGGCCGTGCGCTTCCCCGAGGTCAAAGCGCGCCTCGACGCGGTCATCCGCAAATCCGGCCAGCAGCAGTCCCTGCAGCAGTGGCGCAGCCTGCCCTTGAACAAGCAGAAGCAGACCAGGCCGCCCGCGATCCCCGAGATCGACCAGCTGGCCGCCCTCATCCGCGACGGCACCGACAACCCACCCCCCATCATGGGCCTGAAGACACTGGAGCCGGAGAGTTTTTCCGGGGCCAAGCAGCTGTTCTGCCTGATCGAGGGCCTTGGCGATGTGCGCCTCCCGGGCAACAGCGGCACCCCGAGCTACCTGGACCGCATGTTCTCCGTGTCCATCCTCACCACCAAGGCCGTCGATCGCCAGGAGCTGCAGGCCATGGACATCATTACCGATGCGGAAGGAGGCAGCCCGCGATGAAACCCGCAACCCGCCTGCGCAGGCTCGGCGCCGCAGCCCTGCTCGCCGCCGTCTCATGCGCCCACGCCACCGACGCCCCAAAGAGCACGCAGCTCATCGCCGCCGTCGAGAACGTGCTCGGTGACAAGCTGGGCGAAGCGCGGGTTGAGGCCCGGGTGCACTGGACCCAGCTCAACGCCGACGGCCTGGTGGACGCCATCGTCGTGGTGCGCAACCAGAATACCGGCGACTGTTTTCCCGACCAGGGGGTGATCTGCCAGCTGATGGTGTTCCGCGGCCAGCCGGACGGCTTCGAGCGCATCTACCGCAGCACCATCGACGAACGCGGCGTGGCCCTCGCCGCCCCGGGCGCCGCCGGCCTGCGCGAGCTCGTGCACTTCTACCGCCCCGCCGGTGCCGAGCGCGCGCCCTACGCCGTGCGCGCCGCCGAAGGTGGCTACCGGCGCAGCCCGACGCCCCTCAGCCGCGAGGAGTTCGACAACCCGGCGCGCCAGCAGCTCCAGCTGCGGGCCGATTTCGAACCCCTCGGCCCGGCTGCCACCCCGTCGGCCATGCCGGCCCTGGGGGGCACGGTGCTGCGCGCCTACGGCTCCAGCGTCCTTCCCGCCCAGAACATCCTGCGTTTCGATAAGACCGGCCTGCAGCTGATGGAGGCCGCAGCGAAGAGCTGGCGGGAAACCGAGCCCCTGCTGGCCAATCAGCTGGGCAAGCTCGCCGGGCGCCAGCTCCTCACCCGCTCCGTCACCCTCTCCTTCCAGGCCTGCAACGACTGGATCTCGATCGTCCGGCGGCGAGTGGAAGTGAGCGGCGCCGAAGACGTGCCCCTCTGCTACGAATACCTCATCCAGACCGGCGGCGAGGCCAACCCGCCTGCTGCGCTGTTCTACGCCCTCGGCTCCCTCGGCCCGGCGCTGCTGCGCTTTTCCGACCAGCCCCTGCCGCGGCAGCCCGACGACGAAGGCTTCCGCGGCTACCTGGCGGGCTACCTCGTTCCCGACCGGGAAAGCGCCCGTGCCCTGTGGACGGTGGATGGCCCCCGCTATTACCGGGAGATGGGCGAGCTGTTCATCAAGGTCACCGACACCGACAAGGCCGAGGACAGCATCTTCCGTCGCGACTTCGCCGTCCGCTTCGGCGCCATGGCCTGCGCCCTGCGCCTGCGCGACAAGGCCGCCTACGACCGGCTGCTCGGCGCCGCCGACGGCATCCGCAACGACGACGTGTTCGCCAACGGCGAAACCCGCAACGTAGCCCTCAGCCACTGGGCCCGCAGTACCGAAAAACAATGCGCCGAAGCCGCCAGCTGGCTCAAGACCCGAGGTATCCAGTGATGATCCGTCAAGCCCTCCTTCTGAGCACGATCCCTGCCGCCCTGCTGCAAGGCTGCGCCTCCATCCCCCTCGAAGGCAACGAAACGGTGGTCTGCTACCACCCCAAAGCCATGGGCATCAGCGCACCCTACGGGCAGTACGCCCTGGTCGCCAGCAACCCGCTGGCCTCATCGCAAGCCGCGCCTGTGACCACGCCGGACCTGCGCCGTCGCCTCCCCACCCCGGCAGCGCCCGGCGCCACGCCCGAGCGGGTGGTGGACCGCAGCAGCCCCGACAGCCAGAGCGGCAGCCTGTGCTTCACCCTCACCGCCTACAGCGCCCAGGCTGCCCAGAGCAGCGGCACCTGCCTCGCCGTGCGGGGCCCCCGCGGCCTGCTGCCGGTGCGTGAAGGCGCCTCGCGTTTCGGCATCACCTGGAAGGAAGCAGGCTTCCGCAACCCCCTGTGGGAACGGGCCCTGAGTGCCGAGCAAGCCGACGCCGGCAATATCCGCCAGCGCGCCGACGCGCTTGCCACCCAGGAAGACGCCCGCAGCGCCATTGAAACCCGCCGCACCGGCCTGGCCCAGCAGGGTTTCACCCGCCGGGAAGACTGCGAGCGGGACACCAAGGCCAGCCCCGCCACCCCGCCCCGGCCTGCGCTGGCCGTGGATGAAACCGTCCGTGCCGGCACCGCCCGCAGCCTGTGCGCCGACAGCTGGCGCAGCGTGTTTGGCGGCGACGCACGCAAACTCTTCAGCCTCGCCCGCATGGACGCCGACTGGACCACAGCTGCCAGCGCCCCCCGCAGCACGGACCTGCCCAAACCCGTCCAGGGCCTGCTCCCGGCCGCACGTCTGAGCGCCTCCGACCGCGGCCTGCTCAAGAGCGCGATCGGTGACAGCGAAGCGGACGCCGACATCATCGACATCTTCAGCCGCCTCCAGACCCGCTGCGTTGCTGGCCTCGGCGAAGCCATGAAGAGCGGCTTCCAACAGTGGCAGGAACGCCAGCGCATGGCCCTGGCCGCCCCGGCGGAACGGCGCAGCGCCTGTCTGGCCCTGTTCGACGGCATGGACCGGGACCAAGCCCGCCTAGACGAGGCCACGCGTCAGATCCAACGCATCGATGCCGAGCGGGCAGCCAGTGGCAGAGGGCCCCTGACCCCGGGCAAACCCATCGACCTGCGCAACATGAGCTGTGGCTGAGAGGCCCCCTTGCCCCGCCGCAGAAGGCGCCTAGCGGAACAGCGTATCCACGTCCACCGACTCCCGCAGGCCCACGCTGGCCAGGTCGGCGTGGATCCAACGCGCGGCCCTGGCACGCCCCAGGTCGCGCAGCATGTGCAGGAAGGAGCGGGTAGCGTTGAGCTTGCTGGCCGTGCCGGCCTGGGCCAGCTCCTCCGCCTCGATCAGGTGAAAGCGCAGGGCCATCAGCTTGCGCTCGAAGCGCCCCAGAGGCATCCAGCCCTCCCCTTCGGCAATGTGCCGGCGGGCATGGGCGATCATGCGCATCTCCCGCAGAAAGGTGGTCGAAAAGCCCAGCTCCACGCTGCGCGCGGCGATCTCCTCGGCGCTGCGTGGCGCCTCGGGCCTCATCAACGGATTGAGCAGGATCAGCAGGATGTCCGGCGTGCTGCATTCGTACATCAGCGGATACACCGCCGGATTGGCCGTAAAGCCCCCGTCCCAGTAGGCCTCGCCATCAATCTCCACAGCGTGGTGCAAGGTGGGCAGACAGGCCGAAGCCAGCAGCGCCTCCTCGCTCAGTTCAGAGGTCTGGAACAACCGCACCTTGCCCGTGCGCACCCGGGTGGCGGCAATGAAGAGCTTGAGGCGGCAGTCGCGCCGGATGCGCTCGAAATCAAACTGGGCCCGCACCACATCGCGCAGGGGGTTCAGCTCCAGGGGGTTGAGCTGATAGGGTGAGAAGAGCCGCGTCAGCCCCAGCATCATCGCCATGGGCGCCGGCAGCGACCCGTCCCCTGCCGGGTTGAGGCTGTGCAGCAGCTCCAGCTCCAGGGGCGTGGAATCGGCCACCGCCTCCCAGAAGGCATGCAGGCTGGCCCGGGCGCCCTCGGCACCACCGGTGGTCCAGCCCTGGGCCAGAGCCACCGCGTTCATGGCCCCGGCACTGGTGCCGCTGACGCCCTCCAGGGTAATTCCCTCCTCCAGCAAACGGTCCAGCACGCCCCAGGTGTAGGCACCATGGGCGCCGCCCCCCTGCAGGGCCAGGCTCAGACACTTCGGCCTGGCAACTTCCTTCTTCCACCAGCGACGGATCGACATGGCTTCATCCCCTTTCAGGTGATTTGCTGCAATGCACAATACCTGAAGGATGGACGCACAGGGGTTGCAGAAGTTCGATGTTGCCTATAAGACACGAAATGCCAGCACTGCCGTCTGCCGGGTCAATCTGTTGCCGTCAAAAACACCCTGCCCTGAATCTGTGCAGCGTCCCCCGCCCGTGCTCTACTCACCATCCGCCAGACAAGCCCATCCACGCCCCATGAACACGCCCTTGAAACCTCCCCAGACGCAGCACCTGTCGGACACCTCAAAAGGCCTGATCGCCGGCCTGCTGGTGGTGGCCTGCTGGTCCGGGTTCAACATCGTGTCGCGCTTTGGCACCAAGGGGCTGTTCACCCCCTTTGATCTGGCCGCCATGCGCTACGGCGTTTCCGGCCTGCTCGGCGGCTTCTATTTTGTGCGGAACGCCCCTTTTGCCGACTGGCCGCGCTACCTCGCGCTCAGCCTCTTTGGCGGCCTGGGTTACGGCCTGCTCGTCTATTCCGGCTTCTCGTTTGCCCCCAGCGCCCATGCCGGCATCTTTGTGAACGGCGGAATCCCGTTCTGCACGGCCCTCCTCGTGGCCTTCACCACCGGCTTCCGCCTGCCACGCCACACCCTCATCGCCCTCACCCTGTCGGCCGGCGGGCTGCTGCTGATCGGCATCGACAGCCTGCTGTCCCACCACGGCCGGGGCGAACTCACCGGCGACGCGCTCTTTCTTGCCGCCGCCCTGTCCTGGTCCATCTTCGGCCTGCTGATGCGCCGCTGGCAGATTCGCCCCCTGCTCGGCGTCTGCGGCATCGCCTTCTTTGCCCTGCTGCTCTACTCGCCGGTCTACCTGCTTTACCTGCCCAAGAGCCTGCCTACCGCCGGCTGGGGCGACATCGCACTGCAGTGCGTCTACCAGGGCTTCATCGCCGCCCTGCTGGCCGCCGGCCTCTACAGCTACGCCAACCAGAAGATCGGCGCCTGCCAGGCCGCCATGATGTTGTCGCTGGTCCCGGCGGTATCCGCAATCGGGGCTTACTTCATCCTGGACGAACAGCTGACCTGGACGGTCATGGCGGGCATCGTCGTGGTTTCGGTGGGCGCCGTCATCGGGGCGATGCCGGGGCGGAGCGGAGCGCGGTGATTGATGATCTCGATGGCGTGCAGCGGCCCGATGCTCAAAACTCGGCGTGCAGTCGCATGGCAAAAAAGTTTGCCGGCCCGCGGGCCGCGTTGTACGCGGGGTTCCACATCCGCTGGTAGTCGGCGCTCAGGAAGGTGTTCTTCCAGACGCTGAGGCTGTAATAGGTCTCAAACAGTTGCTCGGGCTTGTAGTCGAGGGCCCCGTCACCGATGAAGAATGAGATTCCGCCGGCTTCCAGATACTTGCATCGGTCTGACGACAAGGTGTTGTGCGCGAGGCCGACGCCAAGGGTATCCATGCCCCGGCCCCATGCAGCCCCTTTCAGCGCAAAACCTGCGGCGATTGAGCCGTCTGTCTCGGTGAAGGCATAGGTCTCCGTCCGACCATCTGCCTTCATGGCGCGCAGAAAGAAACCCAGGTCGTCATTGATCGCCTGCTCGATGTTGATGCCTGCGCCGTACTTGATCTTCTCCCCGTTGCGCACCGCCAGGATGGCTTGACGATCGGCGTCAGGGTTGGCCTTCAGGTAGTCGAGCGCATCCTTGAAGGATGCCAGCACGGCCCGGTTGCGCCAGGCAAGCAGGCGAACCTTGCCGGGTTGTCCGAGCAGCATGTGGGCGTGCTCCAGTTCGATCTGATCGCCGTAGTGCTTGCTGATCTGGAAATCAGTGGGCAGCATGTTCGGCACCTTCGGCCCGGTCATGCGGCCAACACGAAGCACCCAGTCATCCTGGTACCACTCGGCCGCGTAGCCCCAGCCAAACCCTCGTGCATCCGCCGCATAGTCGAACGGCAAGGGGGCCATGAAACCGGCGTTCATGAAGTGAACGCGGGGGTCCTTGGCGTAGCGGTTGTCGTCGAAGATGTCCAGCGTCGAGAAGTTGCCGACCGTCACGACCACGCGATTCTTGTCGACGCTGCCTGCCATCTGATTCAGATCGGCTTCGACCGCCTCGTCACCGCCGCCCAGCCCCCATGTCTGGCGCAGGAACAGCCGCTGGCGATAGAGCTTGGGACGGTTGCCGGCCGTTCGTGTCAGCTCTCCGTTCGTGAAACCACCGCTACCGGACAATTCCGAGAACGGTATGCCCTGGGTGATCTCGGGGTTCAGATAGACCTCTCCGCCCTGCCACGTACGCATTCCAAGATAGGCCGTTGCCGTGGCGGTGTAGCTGATTTCCCTCGAAGCCTGGAGACTGTTCCGCCCGCTGTACGCCGCAGGCATGCCTGGCTTCGTCTGCCAGATATAGGTTCCCTGAAAGCGAGCGGTGTGGTCCTCGTAGTCGTCACTGGCCGAATGAGCGGGGACGCTCGTGCAAAAGGCGCCGAAGACCATGAGCAGACCCATGGTCACGGCAGGGTATGGTAGGCAAAAACGCATTCTTTTCCTCAAGGCAGAATCGGCCGGCCAGCCTTCGAGGGTCAATGAGAGGACGGGTCTGCGCAAACGCATGAGCAGACTCCGAAAACGGCCGCCTGGAGTGCGCTCCCCAGTGGGACGAAGCGATAACCGTCATTCAAGCAAGGGCCCACGAGGGGTCTCCGGGAAATGAAGATCCGCGGATTTTCGCAGTGCACCATACGACAGCAAGGTTACCAAATGACGACGATCATCTGGATTCATGAGTGCCACCCTTGCGGCAGGGGCATCTGTCGTCAGGGCGAGTTGATCCTGCCAGGGGCTCTGGATGCTTTCAACAACCAGGCGTAGTATACAAAACAGCTACAAATCATATACAAGGTACCTGCGATGGGAATCATCAAGATTTCAGACCCTATGCATGAAAACCTGCGCCTGACCAGCGCGGCCCTGAGCCGTTCGATCAATGCGCAGGCAGACCATTGGCTGCGTGTCGGCATGCTTTCGGAACTCAACCCCAACCTTCGCTACGATGAAATCTGTCGCCTGCTTATCCAGGCCGAGCACCAGGCACATGAGGATAGCGGCCTGCCCGATTCACTGTCGGAGAAGGTGGCATGACTGGCACCAAAGCAACGCCCCTCCGCTCCGAGGCAGAGTTGGCCATGGCTCGGCGTGCCGGCAAACTGGCCGCCGATATCTTGTCCATGCTTGCCGAACACGTTAAGCCAGGCGTCACGACCAATGAACTGGACAAGCTATGCCATGACTACATCGTCAATGTGCAACGCGCAATTCCGGCCAACGTCGGCTACCACGGCTATCCCAAGACGATTTGCGCGTCGGTCAATCACGTTGTTTGCCATGGAATACCTTCCGACCGGAAGCTGAAGAATGGCGACATCGTCAACATCGACGTCGCCATCATCAAGGATGGCTGGTTTGGCGACACCAGCCGCATGTACTTCGTTGGAGAACCGGGCATTCTGGCAAAACGGCTGGTTCGTACGACCTATGAGGCGATGCGGGCAGGCATCGAGCAAGTGCGCCCGGGCGCCACCCTGGGCGATGTCGGCCACGCGATCCAGACTGTTGCCCATCGCGAAGGATTCAGCGTTGTTCGCGAGTACGGTGGCCATGGAATCGGAACGGTATATCACGATGAACTGCATGTTCTGCACTTCGGAAAACCTGGCACAGGCTTGAGACTTGAGGCAGGCATGGTGTTCACCATCGAACCGATGCTCAACGCCGGAAAAGCCGACATCAAGCATCTGCCAGATGGCTGGACTGTCGTCACCAAGGATCGGTCGCTCTCGGCCCAGTGGGAGCACATGGTGGCGGTCACCAGAAACGGCTTCGAGGTGCTTACACCCTGGCCGGATGGCTATGGGGATTACGCCGCGATCACGTCGTTTCCCGAGGAACCAAGCACTGCCGGGGAGCAGAACTAGGCATGCTGCGATGTGGCGCGGCTTGGCCTGGCCGCTGACGTATTCAAATCGTTCCGGAGAACGACCTCGAAGTACGGACATACGTGGGCCGGTCGATGCCGAAACCCGCCGCTCAGCCTATTCACACAATTTGGCCTGCGCTGATCCTCAGCACATTTTCAAACTGCCTGGCTGCAACGGCGGGTCACCCGCCCTTAGCGATTGACGTCGACGATCACGCGGCCGCGAATTTCACCGTTGATGAGCTTCGCCGCTGTCGGAATGGCGTCAGCGAGTGAAATCTCGGTGCTGATCATCTCCAGCTTGGAAACATCGAGATCGATGCCCAGGCGACGCCAAGCCTCAAGGCGATCCGGGCGCGGACACATCACGCTGTCGATACCGGCCAGCGTCACGCCACGCAGGATGAACGGCGCCACCGTCGCCGGAAAATCCATCCCGCCGGCCAGCCCGCATGCGGTCACCACGCCGCGATACTTGGTGGTGGCGCAGATGTTTGCCAGGGTGTGGCTGCCGACGACATCGACCGCACCGGCCCAGCGTTCCTTGCCCAGCGGCTTGCCCGGCGACGAGAAATCCGCACGATTGAGCACTTCGCTGGCACCCAGACGTTTGAGGTAATCGGCCTCTTCGCTCCGTCCGCTGATGGCCACCACCGTATAACCGAGCTTCGTCAGGACCGCGGTTGCCACGCTGCCAACGCCACCGGCTGCGCCAGAAACGACGATTTCTCCGTGCTCCGGCTTCACTCCATGGCGCTCCAGCGCCAGTACGCACAGCATGGCGGTGTAGCCGGCGGTGCCGATCGCCATGGCCTGTTGCGGCGAAAACTGCCTGGGCAGCGGCACCAGCCAGTCGCCCTTGAGACGTGCCTTCTGGGCGAGACCACCCCAGTGTCCTTCGCCGACGCCCCAGCCGTTAAGCAGCACGCTGTCGCCCGCCTGGTAATCCGCGTGGGTGCTCGATTCGACGGTGCCAACCAGATCGATGCCCGGCACCATCGGAAAGCGTCGAACCACCGGCCCCTTGCCGGTGATGGCAAGACCGTCCTTGTAGTTGAGCGTCGAGTGACTGACGCGGACGGTGACGTCACCCTCGGGCAACTGCGCGTCGTCAATGTCCCGGAGGTTGGCGCGGTAGCCGGCGTCATCCTTCTCAATCAGAATGCCTTTGAACATGTTCAACTCCTTTACAATTTAGACCGATCGTCTATTAAACATTAAAAAAATCAGGCCAATTGCAGCCCGGTGAAAAATCCACGTGCAAAGATATCGAGCGGCTTGGCACTCCGTTCGAGTTTGGCGCGCAAGACCGCACCTTCCCAACCGATCCAGAAAAAGCTGGCTTGTTGCGTGCAATCCACCGCGGCAGGAATCTGGCCAAGTTGTTGCGCTGCTTCGAGACAACGCGCCAGGCGGCGCTCCCAATCGTCAAACACGGCGTTGAGACGCTCCCTGAAGTTATCAGGCAAGGCTGCCATCTCCTGGCCGAGATTGCCGATCAGGCAGCCGCGGCGGAAATCGTGCCGCGCCATTCCGGCCTGTGCGTCGTCCACAAACGCCCTCAGGCGATCGAGCGGTGTCATTGATTCGTCAATGAAATGGCGCTCCAGCTTGCGCGCAAAGTAGCTCGCGTAACGATCAATCAGCGCAGCCCCAAAAGCTTCCTTGCTATCGAAGTAGTGATAGAAGGACCCCTTCGGCACACCGACCCGCTTGAGCACTTCGTCAATGCCCGTCGCCGCAAACCCCTTTTCGGTGAGCACCTCCAGTCCGGCGCGAACCAGTAGCTCCCGAGTGTCGAGCGTGCCTTCGGGCCGCTTTGGAGGGCGGCCACGCTTGCGGGGAGGGGAATGCTGTAGTTCCATGGGCACATATTAGACCGACCGTCTCATTTAATGCAAGCCCCCTCTGTCATCGTGGCTCCAAGGCGAGAAGACAGTCGCGGTCATCTCGGAACCAACCCTTGTAAACAACGAGACTCGAACAGCAGCAACGAGGCGAAACACGACGATTGCAATTATCCTAAATTATCGCTAAAGCAATAATTTATCGAGATTACGATAAAAGCCAATAAACAAGGCTCACCCTCCGCGCAGGCCCCCGGGCGTCACGCCAAACAGCCCCCGAAACGCCGCGATAAACGCCGATGGCGATTCATAGCCATGGGCCATGGCGACCTCGGTGACGCCCACGCCGGCCTGCAGGGCGTCGAGGGACAGCACCAGACGCAGGCGCTGGCGCCATAGGCCAAAGCCGAGCCCGGTCTCTTTAACGAAGAGGCGGGCCAGGGTGCGTTCGGATGCGCCGACGTGCCTGGCCCAGTCGTTCAGGCTGCGGGGGTCGGCGGGGCCTTCCTGGAGGGCGTTGCAGATGGCAACGAGGCGGCGGTCCTTGGGCAGGGGCAGGCGGAAGCCGCCCCGACGCAGCACGGCCAGCTCATCCAGCAGCACTGCCACAAGGCGACCGGCGGGGCCCTGCTGGTCGTATTCCACGGGCAGCTCGCCGACGCGCTGGACCAGCTCGGCGGCCAGGGGGCTCATCTCCATCACACAGCATTCGTCTGGCAGGGCGGAGGCCACCTCGGGGGCCACATACAGGCTGCGCATCTCGGCGCGGCCGCGGTTGAGCACCTGGTGGGGTACGCCGGGGGGGACCCACACCGCAAAGTGCGGCGGGGCCACGTAGTCGCCCATGGCGGTGCGCACCCCCAGCACGCCGCTGCTGGCGTAGGAAAACTGGCACCACGGGTGGGTGTGCTCTTCGGTCCACGATCCGGGCGCGAGGGCTTCGTGCCGGCTGAAGAGAGGGCGCGGCAGGCTCGTCATGGCCGGCACGAGGCGTTGCTTGGGCTGCATCATGGTCGTTTTTGTCTGTCTGACGGTATCAAGTGGCGATATGTCGATAGATGGACAGAGCGACTGCCCCTAAAGTTGCCGGCATCGATCACAGCCTTATCGTCATCATGGCCCACCCATCACCCTCCCCTTCGGTTTTTCGGCGCAGCCTGGGCTGGCTGCACAAGGAGTGGTTTCTGGTGGGCATGCTGGCGGCGGTGGCCCTGGCCACCCTGCAGCCCGACCTGGGGCGCAGCGGCGGCCTGCTGCATGCCGAGCTTGTCACCAAGCTGGGCATCGCCATCGTGTTCTTTCTGCATGGGCTGGGGCTGTCATTTGCCAGCCTGCGCCAGGGGGTGCTCAGCTGGCGCGTGCACCTGGTGGTGCAGGCCATGACTTTTGCGGTGTTTCCGGTCACCTGGCTGGCCGCCGATGCGCTGGTGGGGCGCTGGCTGCCCCCCGACCTGGCCCTGGGTTTCTGCTACCTGTGCGCCCTGCCCTCCACCATCTCGTCATCGGTGGCGCTTACCGGCCTGGCCCGGGGCAATGTGCCGGCGGCGATTTTCAACGCCACCCTGTCCAGCGTGCTGGGGATTGTCATCACGCCACTGCTGGTAGGCCTGCTGGCCCGGGTGGACGGGCAAAGCCTGCCCTTCATGGAGACGGTGATAGGCATCGCCCAGCTGCTGCTCCTGCCCCTGGTGCTGGGCCAGTTGGCGCGGCCTCTGCTCCATGCCTGGCACCACCGCCACAAGCGCCTCACCACCCTGCTCGACCGCTGGGTGATCTTGCTGCTGGTGTATTCGGCCTTCTGCGATTCGGTGGCGGGCGGCCTGTGGCGCGACAATGGCGTGGGCACGCTGCTTGAAGCAGCGGTGGGGGCTGGCGTGCTGCTGGTGCTGGTGCTGGCCCTTTCAACCTGGATGGCGCGCCGCCTGGGCTTCAGCACCGAAGACGAGATCACCGCCGTGTTCTGCGGCTCCAAGAAGACCCTGGCCTCGGGCGTGCCCATGGCCAAGCTGCTGTTCGGCGCCAACCCGGCCATCGGGCTGATCATGCTGCCCATCATGTTCTATCACCAGATCCAGCTGTTTGTATGCGCGCTGCTGGCCAACCGCTACGCCCGACGGCGGGATTGACCCCACCGGGGGCGTGGGGCCCTTCTTGAGCGGCGGAGGGAGTTCGAGCTGCTGACAGGGCTCAGGCGGCCGCGTTCATGCCGGTCTGCTCAAACCACTCCTCCAGAAACTCCACGCATACCTTGACCTTGGCGGACACCGACAGGCGGGAGGGGTACACGGCCCACACGTCGGCCTGCTGGTAGTAGGCAGGGAGCACGGGCACCAGAAGGCCGGATTCGATCTCGCGGGAGACGTCCCAGGTGGAGCGCAGGATGATGCCGTGACCATCAAGGGCCCACTGACGGACGATCTCGCCGTTGTTGGCCGACAGGGGGCCGCTCACCTTGATGGAGGTGAGGCCCTCGGGGCCGGCGAGCTCCCAGCGGCCGAAGTCCTGATCACGCTCGCGGATGGGGATGCAGCGGTGGGCCTTGAGGTCATCCAGGGCGCCCGGCGTGCCAAAGCGTGCCAGATAGGCCGGTGAGGCGCACAGCACGCGGCGGTTGCGGGCGATGCGGCGGACAATGACATTGCTCTCGTGGACCCGGCCGATGCGGATGTCGAGCTGGAAGCCCTCCTCCACCAGGTCCACCAGCCGGTCGAAGAGCTCCACCTGGATCTCCAGCTGGGGATAGCGGATGGCCAGGGCCGACAGGGCCGGAGCCAGCCGGCTGCGGCCAAAGCCGGTACTGCTGCAGATGCGCAGCAGCCCGCTGGGAGCAGCCTTCTCCCGGGAGATGGCCTCCCCCATCAGGTCTACGTCCTCGAGAATGCGCTGGGCCCACTGGGACACGATCTCGCCCTGGGCGGTGAGGGACACGCTGCGGGTGGTGCGGTGAAACAGGCGCTCGTGCACGGCGGCCTCAAGCAGGGCGATGCGCTTGCTCACCACCGCCCTGGAAACCCCGAGCTCCCGGGCTGTTTCGGTAAAGCTGCAGTGCCGGGCCACCACGCAGAAGAGGCGCAAGTCATCCAGCAGGGGATTAATGTTCACGATTCGTGTTCACGGAACTCACATTAGGGTAGATTGTAAATATTTTTCGACACCTTAAGCTGGCCAGACCTGTATCAATCCCCAATGTCGGAGCGCTGCCCCATGCCCCCCATCACTTTCTCTGATCTTGCGCCCATGCTGGTGCTGGGCGCGGCCCTGGGGCTGTTCGGCGGCGTCTTCGGCATCGGCGGCGGCATCATCGCCATTCCCGTCTTCGTGCTCGGCTACGGCATGGATCAACCCCTCGCCCAGGGCACCGCACTGGTGATGATGGTGCCCAATCTGCTGGTGGGCTGGTGGCGTTATGCCCAGCACCATCCGGTACCGGCACACCGTGCCATCGCCATCGGGGTCATCGCCTGCGTCACCACCTGGTTCATGGCACGCTTCGCCAATGCCATTTCTCCCAAGCTGCTGCGCCTGGCATTCAGTCTCTTTCTGTTGGGCATGGCGGTGCAGATGCTGGTGCAATTGCGTCGGTTTCAGCCCCAGGCGGACTCCCCGGAACGCCTGGACCCGCGTCTGGTACCTCTGGTCGGGCTGGTCGGTGGAAGCAGCATGGGCTTGCTCGGGATCGGCGGGGGGCTGCTCGCCACGCCAATCCTCACTGGCCTCTTCGGCCTGCGCCAGACCGTCGCACAAGCCTTCTCGCTGGCCTTGGTGGCGCCCAGCTCCGTCGTCGCGCTACTCACCTACTCAGGCGCCCAACGGGTGAACTGGGCCATGGGCCTGCCCATGGCAGCCAGTGGCCTTCTCACCGTATCGGCCGGCGTTGCCCTGGCTCATCGCCTGCCCGAGCGCAGGATGCGCCAGGCCTTTGCGTGGATGCTCTTTTCGACCGCTCTCTGGCTGCTCCTTGAGCCCCTCGTGCATCGGTTCTGAATACCGGAGCATGTGTCGGTCCCGCGATATGCTCCCCTGCCCCGCAATAGTCAGGACCAGACTCCCGGAGACAGGATGACGCTCGGTTGCCCAAGATGCACCGGGCGTCGTAGCATCGGTTCGAATGCGCCCCTTCGCAGGAGAACAGAAATGAAGTTTCGCCCCGGCATGTTGTGCCCCACCGCCGTCTTGTGTGCGCTGGCCTGTCTTTCCGCCACGGCAAATGCGGAACAACCGTACTTGTTCGAGCTGCTGGGAAAACCAGCCTATTCCAAGTCCTGGAATACCCTGTTTGCAGGGGAAAGGGATGTCGACAGGTGGCTAGCCAGATACGCGAAGACAAAAAATGGCCCTGCTACGCCGGGAAAAAGCGTTCAACTGGGAGGAACCACCTACCAGATCAACATGGTCTGCAAGACCCACGAATGCGGGAGCAACCAGTTCTTCGTCTTGTTCTCTCAGGATGGGCGAAAGGCCTGGGGCCTCTTGCTCAAGGACGGGAATACAGAGCGCTTCTTTGGCCAACCGGACGACGAAAAGAAGGCGGCGCTACGGGCGGAAGCCCAGGAGTAAGGGCTGATTTTCCGCAGATCAGAAACACTCATAACCAGCCCTGATTCAATGTTCGAGCAGAGGGACACGAGAAATCACCCTGGCCGCACGGTTCAAGCACGCAACAGCCCCAAAACTCCCCGCCACCTGGAGAAACTGTTCATGAAAGCACCTTTGTTCGTCTATCTACCGATGGCACTAACCCTCATCTCGGCAGGTTGCGCAACAACCTCGGAAACAATGATCAAACAAGGGTTTCCGCCTGCATACGCGCAGGGCTTTGACGACGGATGCCACAGTGGGCACAAGGCCGGCGGCAACATGTTTGAGCAATTCAAAAAAGATGTTGTTCGCTTCGAGCAGGACAAAGCCTATGCGTCCGGCTGGTCTGACGCCTTTCGCCAGTGCGAATCGGAGCAGGAAAACGCAACGCGCCAGACGCGCATGGCAATTGAACAAGAGAACCTCCGACAACTGCGAGAGCAAAACAAGCTGAACCAGCAGCACGCACTCGAAAAGCAGGTGCTCAAGGGTGTGGATACGAGCGGCCTGCAAAGACTGAAGGAGTAAAAGGCTGTCCGGCACCCCAGACAGCTTCGTGAAATACCACAGCTTCAACAGTGCCAAAGCGGGGGCTTCCCACTCCAAGGCAGCCCGGCTGTCAGCGTCAACGCTCTCCAGCCCGCCAGTCGCCCCCCGCATTGCGGGCCAACTGCACTGCCGCCACCAAACGCCGGGAAGCCAGATCGTTGGCGCTGCGCTGGGCGCTCAGGTGGGCCGCCTGGGCTGTGAGCACATTGATGAAGCTCACGGTGCCGGCCTTGTACTGGTTGAGGGCGATGGTCTCGGCCTCGGCGGCGGCGGCCACGGCGGCGGCCTGCTCGACGGCGGCTTCGGCCAGCAGGCGGTCAGCGGCCAGGTTGTCCTCCACCTCCTGGAAGGCGCTCAGCACGGTCTGGCGGTAGGTGGCCACGGCCTGCTCCCAGCTGGCCTGGGCCTGGTTGACGGCGGCCTTGCGCGCGCCGGCGTCGAAGATCGAGGCGGCCAGGGTGGGGCCCAGGGACCAGTAGCGACTGGGCACGGTGAGCAGATCCTCGATCTGGGAGCGCCGGAAGCCCGCCGAGGCCGACAGGCCCAGCACCGGAAAGCGCGCCGCCTCGGCCGCGCCGATGGCCGCATTGGCGGCCGCCACCCTACGTTCGGCGGCGGCGATGTCGGGGCGACGCTCGAGCAGAGTGGACGGCAGGGTGCGGGGGCCCTGCACCACCGGCAGCGCACCGCCGGGCGGCAGGCTGAAGCTGGCCGGCGCCTGCCCGGTGAGCACCGCCAGGGCGTGCTCGTACTGGCTGCGGGACAGGCGGCTGTCCAGGGCCGAGGCACGGGCGCTGCGCAGCTGGCTCTCGGCCTGGGCCACATCGGCCTTGCTGGCCACGCCGGCGTTGTAGCGGTTGCGGGTCAGCTGGAAGGAGCGCTCATAGGCAGCGGCGGCGTCTTCCAGCAAGGCCTGCTGGCGCTCGGCGGCGCGCAGCTGAAAATAGGTCTGGGCCAGGGTGGCCTGGATGGACAGGCGGGCCGCGGCCAGATCGGCCTCGCTGGCCACCACCCGCGCATCCGCGGCCTCCACGGTACGGGCGATGCGCCCCCACACATCCAGCTCCCAGCTGGCAGTGGCGCCAAGGCTGAAGCTGTTGCGGGGCGGCGCGCTGCCTGCCGAGTCGGTGGCCGCCGAGGTGGCCGAGCGGGTGCCCCCCGCCGTGGCATTGACCGCCGGCAGCCACGACGCCCGGGCCGCATCCGCCAGGGCCACGGCCTGGCGGTACTGGGCTTCGGCGATGCGCAGATTCTGGTTGCTCACCTCGACCCGGGCCTGCAGGCCATCCAGCACCGGATCATTGAAGATCCGCCACCAGGCGCCCGGGTCGATCCGGTCGACCGGCTCGGCAGGCTTCCACTCCCCCGCCTCCTTGAACGTCGCCGGTACATCCAGCGGAGGGCGGACGTGATCGGGGCCGAGGGTGCAGGCGGCGAGGCTCAGGGCACAGAGCGCCGCAAACAGCGCAGTGACGACGGTAGGGGCGACTTCAGTCGCCCATGGACTTCGATCCAAGGCATTGCGGTGATCAACGTACGATGGGCGACTGAAGTCGCCCCTACAAGTCGCCCCTACGGGGACAGGGTGATTCCGCTCATTCATGGGCAGGCAGGCTCCGCTTGCGGCGCAACCGGTCGAGCATCACGAAGACGACCGGTGTGGTGTAGAGGGTGAGGATCTGGCTGAGGATCAGGCCGCCGACGATGGCGATGCCGAGGGGCTGGCGCAGCTCGGCGCCGTCGCCGCTGCCGATGGCCAGGGGGATCGCCCCGAACAGGGCCGCCAGGGTGGTCATGAGGATGGGCCGGAAGCGCAGCAGGCCGGCGTGGTGGATGGCGTCGCGGGCGTTCTCGCCCAGGTGGCGCATGCGCTCGATGGCCACGTCGATCATCATGATGGCGTTCTTCTTGACGATGCCGATGAGCAGGATCACCCCGATCATGGCGATCAGGCTGAACTCGGTGTCCCGGGCCATCAGCGCCAGCAGCGCCCCCACCCCGGCCGAGGGCAGGGTGGACAGGATGGTGATGGGGTGGATGAGGCTCTCGTAGAGCATGCCGAGCACGATGTAGATGGTGACGATGGCGGCCAGGATGAGCAGGGGCTGGCTGCTCATGGATTTCTGGAAGGCCCCCGCCGAGCCCTCGAAGCTGCTGCGGATGCCCACCGGCACGCCGATGTCGGCCAGGGCCTTGTTGATGGCCACGGTGGCTTCGCTGAGGGAGCGCCCCTCGGGCAGGGCAAAGCTGATGGTGGAGGCGGCCGAGCCGCCCTGGTGGCTCACCGACAGGGGCGCCAGGGTGGACTCGAAGCGCGCCACCGCGGCCAGGGGCACCCGGGCACCGTTGGCCGCCACCAGGTGGAGCCGGGCCAGGGACTCGGGCCCCTGGAGGAACTCGGGGGCCGCCTCCAGCACCACCCGGTACTGGTTGAGGGGGTTGTAGATGGTGGACACCTGGCGCTGGCCGTAGGCGTTGTTCAGGGCCGTGGTGGCGGCGCGCATGGTGATGCCGTGGCGCGCAAGGGCATCCCGGTCGAACACCACGCTGGTCTGGGGGCCCCGGTCCTGCTGGTCGCTGCTCACGTCGGTGATGGCATCGAGCCGGCTCAGGGCGTTGCGGATGCGCGGCTCCCAGACGCGCAGCTCCTCCAGGCTGTCGGACTGCAGGGTGAACTGGAAGCTGGAGTTGCCCGAGCGCCCGCCGATCCGGATGTCCTGGGTGGAGCTGAGGTAGAGGTTGGCGCCGGGCACCTTGGCGAGCTTCTTGCGCAGGCGGCCGATCACCGCCTCGGCCGGCTCCTTGCGCTCGGCGATGGGCTTGAGGGTGACAAACAGGGAGCCATAGTTGCGCTGGGAACCGCCGGTGAAGCCTGTCACCGTATCCACCGCCGGATCGGCCCCGACAATGGTCAGGAACTGGTCCATCTTCTCTTTCATGGCCTGGAAGGAGATAGCCTGATCGGCCTCGACAAAGCCGCGCAGGCGGCCCGTATCCTGCTGGGGAAAGAAGCCCTTGGGAATGGTCTGATAGAGATGAACGTTGAGCCCCACCGTGGCCAGCAGCACCAGCAGCACCAGCCAACGATGGTCCAGGGCCCAGCCCAGGCTGCGCCGGTAGGCCCCGGTAACGGCCTCCAGCCCGCGCCCCACGGCCCGGTCGACGCGCCCCCGCTCGGCTTCCGGCGGACGCGGGCGGAGCAGCCGGGCGCACATCATCGGCGTGGTGGTGAGGGACACCACCATGGACACCAGAATGGCCGCCGACAGCACCACCGCAAACTCCCGGAACAGCCGCCCGACGATGCCGCCCATGGCCAGGATGGGGATGAACACGGCGATCAGCGACAGGCTCATGGACAGCACCGTGAAGCCGATCTCCCGCGCCCCGCGCAGGGCCGCCTGACGGGGCGGCATGCCCTGGTCCACGTGGCGGGCGATGTTCTCCAGCACCACGATGGCGTCGTCCACCACAAAGCCGGTGGCGATGGTGAGGGCCATCAGGGACAGGTTGTCGAGGCTGAAGCCGGCCAGGTACATGATGGAGAAGGTGCCCACCAGGGACACCGGCACCACCACGCTGGGGATGAGGGTGGCGCGCCAGTTGCGCAGGAAGAGGAAGACCACCATCACCACCAGGGCCACCGAGATCACCAGGGTACGTTCCACCTCCCGCAGGGAGCCGCGGATGGTGGGGGTGCGGTCCATCACCACGTCCACATCCACCGCCGGGGAGACGTTGGCGCGCAGCAGGGGCAGCAGGGCCGTAACCCGGTCCACCGTCTCGATGATGTTGGCGCCGGGCTGGCGATTGACCATCAGCAGCACCGCCGGCCGGCCGTTGGCGTAGCCGTAGTTGCGGTCGTTCTCGACCCCGTCGCGCACCCGGGCCACATCGCCCAGGCGCACGGCGGCGCCGTTCTTCCAGGAGACGATCAGGGGCCGGTAGTCGGCCGCGCTGCGGGCCTGGTCGTTGGCCCCCACCTGCCAGGCGTTGGCGTCGCCCTCCACCACGCCCTTGGGGCGATTGACGTTGCTGGCGACGATGGCCGTGCGCACGTCGTCCAGGTTGAGCCCCACGGCGGCCAGCCGCTCGGGGGCCACCTCGACCCGCACCGCCGGCAGCGAGGCGCCGCCGATGGACACCTGCCCCACCCCGTCCACCTGGGCCAGGCGCTGGGCCAGCACGGTGGAGGCGGCATCGTAGAGCTGGCCCTGGCTGAGGGTGGCCGAGGTGAGCGCCAGGATGATGATGGGCGTCTCGGCGGGATTCACCTTGCGGTAGGTGGGGTTGTTGGGGAGGCTGGAGGGCAGCTGCCCCCGGGCGGCGTTGATGGCCGCCTGCACGTCCCGGGCGGCGCCGTCGATGTCCCGGGACAGGTCGAACTGGAGGGTCACCCGGGTGGAGCCCAGGGAGCTGCTGGAGGTCATCTCCGTGACCCCGGCGATCTGCCCGAGGATGCGCTCTAGCGGCCCGGCCACCGTCGCCGCCATCACCTCCGGGCTCGCCCCGGGCAGGTTGGCCGAGATGGAGATGGTGGGGTAATCCACCTGGGGCAAGGGCGACACCGGCAGCAGCCGGAAAGCGATCGCCCCCGCCAGCACCACGGCCAGGGTCAGCAGCGTGGTGGCCACCGGGCGGAAGATGAAGAGGCGCGAGAGGTTCATTGCACTACGCGGGCCCGGCCATCATTCCGGAGCGCGCCAAATTGCTTTGACCGCAGGGCTCCTGTAGGGGCGACTTCAGTCGCCCGCGGACGTCGATCAAGGGTATGCCTGTGATCGACGCGCGATGGGCGACTGAAGTCGCCCCTACATGTCGCGCCTGCGGGGAAGCGTCCGCTGCGCACGGCATGCCCCACCCTCACGCCGCCCTCCGCGCCAGGCGGTCGAAGGCCAGGTAGATCACCGGGGTGGTGAACAGCGTGAGCACCTGGCTTACCAGCAAGCCGCCAACCATGGTGATGCCCAGGGGCTGGCGCAGCTCCGAGCCGACGCCGCTGCCCAGCATCAGGGGCAGCGCCCCCAGCAGGGCCGCAAGGGTGGTCATCAGGATGGGGCGAAAGCGCAGCAGGCAGGCCTGGAAGATCGCCTCTCGGGGGGCCAGCCCCTGCCGGCGCTCGGCGTCCAGGGCGAAGTCGATCATCATGATCGCGTTCTTCTTGACGATGCCGATGAGCAGCACGATGCCGATGATGCCCACGATGCCCAGCTCGGTGCGGGCCAGCAGCAGTGCCAGCAGCGCACCCACCCCGGCAGAGGGCAGGGTGGACAGGATGGTGACCGGGTGAATGTAGCTCTCATAGAGCACGCCCAGCACGATGTACATGGTCACCACCGCCGCCAGGATCAGCAGCAGGGTGTTGGTGAGGGAGGCCTGGAAGGCCAGGGCCGCGCCACGGAAGCTCGTCTCGATGCTGGCCGGCAGTTCCAGCTCGGCCTCGGCCTGGCGGATGGCGGCGACCGCATCGCCCAGGGCCGCGCCGGGGGCGAGGTTGAAGGACACCGTGACCGCCGGAAACTGGCCGATGTGATTGACCGCCAGGGTGGCCGGCCGCTCGACGATGCGGGCCACCGCCGACAGGGGCACCTGGGCGCCGCCTGTGCCCGGCACGTACAGGCTGGCCATGGCCGCCGGGCCATTGCGGAACTGGGGCTGTACCTCCAGCACTACCCGGTACTGGGTGGCCTGGGTGAAGATGGTTGAGATCAGGCGCTGGCCGTAGGCGTTGTAGAGGGCGTTGTCGATGGCAGCGGTGCTCACCCCCAGGCGGCTGGCGGCGTTGCGGTCGATCTCGACCCAGGCCTGCAGGCCCTTGTCCTGCAGGTCGCTGGCCACGTCGGCCAGCTCCGGCCGCGCCCGCAGGCGCGCCACCAGCTGCGGCACCCACTCGGCCAGGGCCGCGGCATCGGGTGACTGCAGCGAAAACTGGTACTGGGTGCGGGCCACCCGGTCTTCAATCGACAGGTCCTGCACCGGCTGCATGTAGAGGGTGATGCCGGCCACCCGCTCCAGTTCGGGCCCCAGGCGCCGGATCACCTGGCTGGCGCTGGCGTCCCGCTCGGCCAGGGGCTTGAGGCTGATCATCATGCGTCCGCTGTTGAGAGTGGCGTTGGTGCCATCCACCCCGATGAAGGACGACAGCCCGGCCACCGCCGGGTCCTTCAGCACCACTTCGGCCACCGCCTGCTGGCGTTCGGCCATGGCCTGGAAGGAGATGGACTGGTCGGCCTCGGTGATGCCCTGGATCACCCCGGTGTCCTGCACCGGAAAGAAGCCCTTGGGCACAGCCACGTACAGCAGCGCAGTGAGCGCCAGGGTGCCCACGGCCACCAGCAGGGTCAGGCCCTGGCGCTGCAGCACCCATTCGAGCATCACCCCGTAGCGGGCGATGACCCGGTCGAAAAATGCCCCGGTGACCTTGTAGAAGCGCCCCTGCTCGGCGTCGGGCACATGGCGCAGGAGGCGCGCGCACATCATCGGCGTGAGGGTCAGGGACACGAAGGCCGAGATCAGGATGGCGATGGCCAGGGTGATGGCGAACTCGCGGAACAGCCGGCCCACCACGTCGCCCATGAACAACAGCGGGATCAGCACGGCGATCAGGGAGACGGTGAGGGAGATGATGGTGAAGCCGATCTGCTTCGCCCCCTTCAGCGCCGCCTGCATGGGCGACTCGCCCTCCTCCACGTAGCGGGCGATGTTCTCGATCATCACGATGGCGTCGTCCACCACGAAGCCGGTGGAGATGGTGAGGGCCATCAGGGTGAGGTTGTTGAGACTGAAGCCGGCCAGGTACATCACCCCGAAGGTGCCCACCAGGGACAGGGGCACCGCCACGCTGGGGATGAGGGTGGCCGGCACGCTGCGCAGGAACAGGAAGATCACCATCACCACCAGGGCCACGGCAAACATCAGCTCCACCTGCACGTCGTGCACCGAGGCGCGGATGGTGGTGGTGCGGTCGGAGATCACCCGCACATCCACCGACGCCGGCAGGCTGGCGGTCATCTGGGGCAGCAGGGCGCGCACCCGGTCGGCCACGTCGATGACGTTGGCGCCGGGCTGGCGCTGCACGTTGATGATGACCGCCGAGGTCTGGTCGGCCCAGGCCGCCAGGCGGATGTTCTCGGCGTCGTCCACCAGGGTGGCCACGTCGGACAGGCGCACCGGGCTACCGTTGCGGTAGGCGACGATCACGCCCCGGTATTCGTCGGCCGAACGGAGCTGGTCGTTGGCGTCGAGGGTGGAGGCCCGCTGGGGGCCGTCGAAGCTGCCCTTGGCCTGGGTGACGTTGGCGTTGGCGATGGCCGTGCGCAGGTCTTCCAGGCCCAGCCCGTAGGCCGCGGCAGCGGTGGGGTTGACCTGCACGCGCACCGCCGGGCGGCGCCCGCCGGCAATGCTCACCAGCCCCACCCCCGCCACCTGGGAGATCTTCATGGCCAGGCGGCTCTCCACCAGATCATGGACCCGGGTGATGGGCAGGCTGGGAGAACTGACCGCCAGGGTCAGGATGGGCGCATCGGCCGGATTGACCTTGCTGTAGGTGGGCGGCGCCGGCAGATCGTTGGGCAGCAGGCTGGACGACGCGTTGATGGCTGCCTGCACCTGCTGCTCCGCCACATCCAGCCCCATATTGAGGCTGAAGCGCAGCGTGATCACCGAGGCGCCCCCCGAGCTGGTGGACGACATTTCGTCGAGCCCGGGCATTTGCCCGAACTGGCGCTCCAGCGGCGCGGTGATGGCCGAAGTCATCACGTCGGGGCTGGCCCCGGGGTAAAGCGTCTTGACCTGGATGGTGGGGTAATCCACCTCGGGCAGGGCCGAGATGGGGAGCAGGCGGTAGGCCACAAACCCCACCAGCAGGATGGCGAGCATCAGCAGCGAGGTGGCCACCGGCCGCAGGATGAACAGGCGCGACGGGTTCATGCCACCCTCCCGCGGGCCACGCGCAGCTTGAAGGCGTCCATGCTCAGCGCCCCGGCCGGCCCGGACCGCCCCGACGCCCCTCCCGGCCGGGCGCATCCACCACCTTCGGGTCGATGGCCTCCACCTTGGCCCCGTCCTTGAGCTTGTCCAGGCCATCCACCACCACCCGGTCGCCGGCAGCCAGACCGGCCTCTACCGCCGCCATGCCGGCATCGGCAGGGCCCAGGCGCACCGGCACGGCAGCCACCTTGCCGTCGGCAGTCAGGCGGTACACGAAGGCCCCCTTGCTGCCTTGCTGTACCGCCGCCGTGGGCACGGTGACCACGCCGCTGAGGGTGTCCAGCAACAGCCGCACATTGACGAACTGGTTGGGGAACAGGCTACCGTCCTTGTTGGCAAAGTCGGCCTTCAGCTTCACCGTGCCGGTGGTCGAGTCGATCTGGGCGTCCACCGCCAGCAGGCTGCCTTCAGCCAGACGGGTCTTCATCTCCCGGTCCCAGGCCTCCACCTTCAGGCCACGGCCCTCGCGCAGACGTTTCAAGATCGCCGGCAGGCGCTCCTCGGGCACCGGAAACACAGCGGTGATCGGGCTCACCTGGGCAATCGTCACCAGCCCGGCCGTGTCGGAGGCCTTCACGATGTTGCCCGGGTCCACAGCCCGCAGGCCCACCCGGCCGCTGATCGGCGCCTTGATGGTGGTGTAGGAGAGCTGCAGCTCGGCGCTGCGCAGGTTGCCCTCGTCGGCCTGCACGGTGCCCTGGTACTGGCGCACCAGCGCCTCCTGGGTATCCACCTGCTGGCGGGCGATGGAGTCCTGGGCGAGCAGCCCGCGGTAGCGCTCCAGGTCGATGCGGGCGTTCTTCAGCAGGGCCTGGTCGCGGGCGAGCTGGCCGCGGGCCTGCTCCAGAGCAGCACGGAAAGGTTCGGGGTCGATCTGGGCCAGCACCTCGCCGGCCTTCACCGGCTGCCCCTCGACGAACTTCACCGCCAACAGCGGGCCATCCACCCGGCTGCGCACGATGGCGAGGTTGCGCGGCACCACGCTACCCAGGGCCGGCACGCTGACACGCACGTCACCGGTACTCAGGCTTGCCACCGTGACGGGCACCGGCCGCTCACCCCGGGGACCGGCAGCCTCGTGCCCCCCCGCCTTGCCCTCAACCGGCGCAGCGCCCTGCTTGAGGTAATAGGCCCCTCCCCCGGCGGCAACGAGCAGGCCGAGAACCCAGGGCAGGTAGGAAGATTTGGAGCGTTGCGATGGCGCAGCAGAAGACGGGCTGGACATGGATGGACTTTCAGGGAAGCACCGGCAGCCTGGCCGGATCAGAAGGACTGGAATGCTACACGATGGACCCAGCCGACTGCCCATTGACCCGCAGGCCTGTAAAACGATCCCGCCCCGCAAAAAAATCCGCCGGGGCCGGCGCCCTTCCCCCAAGCGCCCTAAGACACACCTTTTAACATTCATAATACCCACAACGAATGGGACTTGAATCATAGTCAGAACGTGCTGCAGCGCCCCCCTCAACGGAGACTTGCCCGATGACATTCCCACCTGGCGCCGCCCTTCCGAGCGCCGAGGATCTGCTTTCCATCATCCGTGTTCAAACGGAGATCGCCCGGCTTGGGCTGGATCTGGACGCCGTGATGGGCTTGGCCGCC
Organism: Zoogloea sp.; assembly: GCF_028689785.1. Lineage (GTDB taxonomy): Bacteria > Pseudomonadota > Gammaproteobacteria > Burkholderiales > Rhodocyclaceae > Zoogloea. The sequence continues at coordinate 198,251 of NZ_JAQVCN010000001.1, forward strand.
ACCGCCAGCATGGAACTCACGACCGCCGACGGCGCCGCCGTGGAGATCGTCGAAGGCCCGCTGATGGTCTACCGCGCGGCAGCCGGCGCTGCGCTGTCCCAGCTCGGGATCGGCATCGACGCGGAACACAGCCTGTCGGGGCTGTGCGTGCGTAGCGGCAGCCCCCTGAGTTGTGACGACGCGGAGAGCGACCCCCGGGTGGATCTGACCGCCTGCCGCAAGGTGGGGCTGCGGGCCATGGCGGTAGTCCCCCTGCGCTACGACAAGGACACGGTGGGTGTGCTCAAGGTCATGTCCCGGCGGCCTGCCGCCTTCGGCCACCGGGAGCTCGAGATTCTCAAACTGCTGGCCGATCTGCTGGCTGCGTCCATGTACTTCGCCGCCCGCTGCGGCAACGACGCCCTGTTCCACCGGGCCACCCACGACATGCTCACCGGTCTGGCCAACCGTGCCCTCTTCCTCGACCGTCTGCGCAACGCCCTGCTCCAGGCCGACCGGGAAAACAACCAGACCGGCGTGCTGATGGTGGACATGGACGAACTGAAACAGATCAACGACCGCTTGGGTCATCGGGTCGGTGACATCGCGATCCGCGAGTTTGCCCAGCGCCTCGCCAACGGCGCACGGCGCTCCGACACCGTGGCTCGGCTCGGGGGCGACGAGTTCGGCGTGGTGCTGAGCCCGACCGCCAGCACCGACGGTCTGCAGGCCAGCACCACACGGCTGGAACAGCAGGTGCACGGACCGTTGCGGGTGGATGGTCATGAGATCAACCTGGGCGCCAGCTTTGGTGCCGCCCTCTACCCCGACGACGCCTCCGACATCGAAAGCCTGCTCGACAAGGCCGACCAGGCCATGTACGCCACCAAACGCACCCGCAAGAGCACCCGCCCCGGCGCCCCCCTGCCAGACGCAAACGGCATCTGAAACCACAGGCCCTCGCTGGGTCGAGCTTATTCGACCTCCACACGCGACCTCACCGGCAAGCCGCCAACCGAAGTCCCGGGTCGAGTGCATTCACCCCGGCGGACTTTCTTCCTCGCGGCGCGCTTGTGCCGCCAGCGGAGCCAGCCTGTGACCAGAAGGACGGTGGGGATCAGGCCGCCGATGCAGGCGAGGATGCGGCCGCCGAGGCCCAGGGCTTCTCCGTTGTGCAGCGGGTGCATCCAGTCCATGAAGCGGTCTCCGGCTGTATTGCGGCGGTAGTCCCGGGTGGCCAGCACGGCGCCGGTGCCCGGGTCGATCCACACCTGGCTATGGGGGAAGCGATGCCCCGGGTCCTCCGCCACATGCATGCGGACGGCAATCGGCCGCCCCGCCTGGCCTGGGGTTTCGATCCAGCGCACCTCGCCCCGGGGAAGCTCGCCGCGGGCGATGGTCATGGCCTCGTCCAGCGAGAGGGCGGGCACGCCATCCGGCAGCAGGCCACCGGGCCCACGGTAGAGCGGGCTCAAAGGTGACACGGCCGCCACCACCGGCCTGGCCAGATCGGGCAGGGACAGCACCACTCCGGTGAAAGCCAGCACCGCCAGCACCACCAGGCCGTACACGCCCGAAAGCACATGCAGGTCGTACACCCAGCGCACCCTGCCGGCGCGCAGCACCGGTCGCAATGCCGTCGCCAGCCGCGCCCGGCTCGGCCACCACAGCACCATGCCGCTGATCAGGGAGAACAGCATCACCAGGCCGCAGTAGCCCACGATGTCCTTGCCGGCCTGCCCGAGCAGCAGGGTGTAGTGCAGGTCGTAGAGCCAGGTGGTGAGGTAGTCGCCCCAGAAGCGGTGGCTGGTTTCGGCCAGGGTGTGGGGGTCGAGGCTCAGCATCAGGGGCGCAAACCCTCGGCCGGCGGTTTCCGGCGGGTTGTAGTAGCGCACCAGCAGGGGCCGGTCGGGGGCCAGGGGCATCTCGATGCGCCACGGGCCGCTGCGCTCGGGGTGCAGCCGGCGCAGTTGGGCGAGCACGGCGTCGGGCGAGGGCGGCGGCGCCGGCGCTTCGACCCGGATCTGCGGGTTGATGAGCTCATCCACCTCCAGATAGAACACCAGCAGGCTGCCAGTGAGCCCCAGCAGCGCAAATACGCCGCCAAGGCTCAGCCCCACCCACAGGTGCAGCTTGAGCCACAAGCGGCGAGACGCGGCGCGCACGGTTCAGGCCTGGAGGGCGCTCAGAACTTTACCGCCACCGAACCATACACGCTGCGCGGAGTGCCCGGTGCGTGCAGGGACTGGGCCCCGTCCCACCATACGTACTCGCTGTAGCGGTCGAAGAGGTTGCGCACCTGCACTTCCAGATTCACCACAGGGCTCAGGCGATAGGCAGCGGACAGATTGGCGTGGGCGTAGCCACCGAACTTGCCGGTGGTGTTGCTGCGCTCCAGGTAGTAGCTGCTCTGGCCCATGACCCAGGCGGACAGGCGCAGGGCGTCGCTGGCCTGGTAGTCGGCACCGGCGTTGTAGAGCAGGTGCGGCACGTGGTCGATCTCCTTGCCCAGGCTGGCCGGCAGGGACGAATCGGGCTGCAGGATCTTCGAGCGCTGCAGGGCCGTGGACACCCACAGGCCCAGCTGCCGGGTCGGGCGGGCGTTGAGCTGCAGGTCGATGCCCTGACGGCGGGTCTGGCCGATGTTCTCGGCGTCGTTGGCAGGGTCGTTGAGCTTGCGCCGGGCTTCGTTGGAGGCGGTCTGGCGCCAGGCGGCGATGCGTCCGTCGAGCCAGGCGACGGGGCGGAACTTGATACCGGCCTCCCAGCCCTCATTGATGGACGGCGACAGGTCGGCGTTCTGGTTGACCTTGTAGGACGCGGTGCCCACGCCCACCTGGAAGCTGCGCCCCCAGTTGCCATACACCGAGGCCGCGTCCGACAGGGCGTACACCGCCGAGAACTTGGGCTGCTTGATGGTGCCGTAGTCGTTCACGTCATACACCCGGCCGTTGAGCTGGTTGGTGTAGCTGCCGGTGATGCGATCGGCGCGGAAGGCCGGGGTCAGGGTGAGGCCGGCCAAGGGCTTGATGACGGCCTGGACGAAGGCGCCGGTGGTATCGAAATCGAACTGCTGGTTGCGGGTCTGGGTCTGGCGCACCTGAGAGACGGTGTTGTAACGCTGGCTGCGGTTGTCCTGGTGCTCCACGTCCACACCACCCATCACCGACACGTCGCCGATCGCCGTCTTGCCGGCCCGCCAGGTCAGGGTGGTGGAGGCCCCGGTGTGGGTTTCGGCCACTAGGCGTTCCTGTTGCGAAACACCGGCGGAGTAACGTACGAAGCGCCGGTCATCCAGGTTGTTGAGGTAAATCTGGCCGGTCCAGAACACACGCTCGGCCAGCCCGGATTCACCCTGCAGGGCAAACTGGCTCACCTGGCGGCGGTCCTCGTCGGTGGCATTGTGGGCCGGCGACTGGTCCGGGTTGGCGCGGGCCTGGGCGCGGGTCAGGTAGCCGGCCTCGTCGGCGGTGGCGGTGTAGTGGCGGGCGATCACCCCGAAACGGCTGGTGCCGCCAGAGGGGGTGAAGAACCACTTGCCCGAGAAGCTGCCGTTCTCGGCGTTGGCATGGTCCCGGTAGCCGTCGGTGCGCTGCAGGGAGACGGCGTAGTTCTGGGCCAGGCCGTCCTGCTCGATGCCGGCGGCGGCCTGCAGTTCGCGGGTGGCAAAGCTGCCAACGGTGGCCCGGCCAAGCAGGTAGTTGCCGCCGCTGCGGGTGAGGATGTTGGCGTTGCCGGCGATGTTGTGCAGGCCGTAGCGCGGGTCGTTGGTGCCCCGCACCACCTCGATGGACTCGATATCCAGGCGCGGCGCCAGGTCGATGTAAGGCATGTTGCCGTCATTGCTGTTGGACGGCACCCCGTCGATCAGCAGCTTGACCGCGTTGATCTCCCCTTCCCCATTGAAGGCACGCATGGAGAACTTGCCCGAGGTGGTACCCTGACCAAACTGGGTCAGCATGACACCGGGCACCTGGCCGAAGAGCTCCCAGTTGTTATTCACCACCTGGGCTTCAATGCGCTCGGTGGGCAGGATGTCCACCGAGCTGAGCACGCGGCGGGCCTCCAGCGGGCCATCGGCCGTCCCGCTGACCACCACCTGACCGAGAGTCAGCGCAGTGTCGCCATTCGGGGGCTGGGCGATGACGGGGCCGCTCAGGACCAGACCCAGGGCCAGGGCGATCGGGGTGGGGCGGAGCATGGGGCGAAGGGTGCGCATCGGAAGTCCTTGTCAGTCGGCGATGGGGCCGGACTTTAGCAAGGGGCGCGCTGGAGAAAACTTGATCCAGGCCTGTAAACGGCCCGCTGCGACACTATGCCGCAGGAAGCGACACCGGCCGGAAAACCCGGCCGGTGTCGTGTGTCTGCGCGCCGGGGGGCCGGCGCGCGGCAACCTGCTTACTGAACCTTGCGGCGGGCGCGCACGGCCACGGCAGACGCCAGGCCAAGGGCCACCAGCAGGGCACTGGCCGGCTCCGGAACGGTACCCGGGTTCGGGTTGGGAGAGGCGCCCGGCGCAAACGCCGCGCCACCATAGGTGAAGTAGCTGTCGTAGTTGTCGTAACCGGAGAGCAGCAACTGGAACACCTCGTCAGCCGAGACGGTCAGCGGACCAGTCTGGCTGGACACGTCGATGTTGGCGTAGCACAGCACGCCGAACATCACGCAGGTGGGCGACACCGGCACACCATTGAACTTGAGCGACCCCAAGGCCGTGCCAGGGATGATGATGCTCATGTAGTCGGTCGGGAAAGCTGCCGTGCCGGAGGGAGTGGCAAAGACATAATTCTTGAGCCACTGATCCTTGCCCGGAACAATGGTCATGGCCGGATCGGTGTTGGTGCCCGCCTCACTCTGACCCACCAGGTACTGGGCCACCAGCACCGGCTTGTCGGCCACCACGTCGGAGCCGGTGGTGATGCGGATTTCCTTGAACTCGCCGGCGTTGAGCGTGCCCTGGGGCACACCATTCACCGTCACGACCGTACCGTTCTCGGCGGCCACGATACGCACCACATCACCATTGACGCCGGTACGGGGCGTCGGCGCCACGTAGTACTCCTTGGACAGGGACGCGATGGAGGGCATCTGCTCGACGATGTGGTCACAGGCCACCGAGCTCGAAGGGACATTGGTACACGCATTGCCCGACAACACGGCGATCGGCTTGTCAGACTCAACCATGGAGCCGGTCAGCTCCTGGCTGCGGGCAACCATGTAGGTCTGGCCAGCATTGAGGGTCTGAACCACGCTTTCACCGGTTTTCAGGGAGAAGGTGACCTTGGTATTGTCCTGGGTCGCCTGGACCGAAATCTGCTCGGGTGAGAAGGAGCTGGCATAGGTGGACACCACATACTTGGTGCCAAGCTTGTCTCCGTCAATCAGGTAGCTCATGTCGGTGGTGAAATCCTGACGGCTCAGGTAATAACCACTGATATTGGAACTCGATGAAATCTTGAAACCCAGATCCTGCACGAGGTTGTTGCCAAGCTCCGCGGAGTTGGGAACGGTGATGACCGAGAAGCCGCTGCTGCCGAGATCGAAGACCTGGTTGAAACCATTCGCACCGGTCACGGAGCCGGTCGTATTGGCGGCTCCGAAGACAAAGGCCTGGCGCACACCTGCGCCGGCATAGTTGGGGTTCAACTGGAAATACAGTTCATTGGCGCTGGCCTGGGTGGCGCCGAGGAGGCCAACAGTCAGCAGTGAAGCTGAAATCGCTTTCATCGAGTAACGCATTTGAATCTCCCGCAAGTGAGGTCGTCGGACGTTGGGTAATCTCCCGTGTAACAAATTGCAAAATTTGTACCAGAAAGCGCAAAGTGGCGCCCACAAAGGCGTTTGGCCACATTCCTATTTCAGGCAGTTAAATTTTTGTAAATTTTGTCGACAAAATATTTTGCCTGCTCAACCCACACCGGCCCCCAGTCGGCCGGCGCCCCATCCATCCTCTTTGAGCAAACCATGAAGACCCTCTCCGATGCCTTCCTGAAAGCCCGTCACACGCTGCAGAACGTGCGTCGCGACTTCCCTGAATGGCACCTCGGGCGGCCCGCCTATGCCCTGTGGGCCCTTGACGTGGACACGCGCGCCGTCAGTCAGGCAGTGGCCGTCGCCGCCCGGCACCTCGATGGGCTCCTGCTTGACGGCTACCACCGGCAAGCCCACATCACCCTGGCTCTGGGCGGCTTTCCGACCCCTGCGCCAACCCACCCCGACGACTATGGCCCGGCCGATTTCGAAGCACACGTCGAGGCGCTGCGGGCCATCGAGCTTGCCCCCTTCGAGATCGACATCGGCGGGCTGGCGAGCTTCACTTCGGCCCCCTTTCTGCACGTCAGCGACCCCGATGGCGGCATTGGGCGCCTGCATCAGGCCCTGGGCGGCGAACGCCCCGAGGGCCGCTACATTCCCCACGTCACCGTCGGCCTCTATTCGGGCGCATGGCCCACGGCCGAGGTGCTGCCGCACCTCCACGCCCTGGCAGCGCTGCCTCCGGTCCGCTGCCATATCGAGCGCGTGAGCCTCATGCGCTACGCCGCCACCGAGATCGGCGGCCCCCTTGCGACCCTTGCCGAGCATGACCTCGCCAGCGGCCGCCTGCTGTGGCGGGAGAAGTCGCCCTTCTCAAGCGCAATCACATCGGATACCACCAGCTGACCCGGGGGGAAATGTTCCGCCGCGTGTAAGAAAGGAAGCCCCGGCCCGACAAAGGTGCAAATGCCGCTGCAGCCCCCACGGCCGCAGCCCCTGCCACCTACCCGGAGCCTCCCATGAAAACCCTGATCCACGTGCTCGCCAGCGCCAGCCTGGCCCTCGCCGCCAGCACCGCCAGCGCCCTCGACATCCAGCCCTACACACCCCAGGCTCTCAGCGCCGCCCAGCAGGCCGGCAAGCCCGTGGCCCTGCATTTCCACGCCGACTGGTGCCCCACCTGCCGCGCCCAGGAGAAGGTCTTCAAGGGCCTCAAGCCCGATACCAGCCTCGACCTGCGTCTGCTGGTGGTGGATTACGACAAGGAACGCGCCCTCAAGCAAAGCCTCAAGGTGCGCACCCAGTCCACCCTCATCGTGTATCGGGGCGACAAGGAAACCGCCCGCCTGGCCGGCGAGACCGACGAGGCCAGCCTGCGCGCCGCCCTCAAGAGCGCCCTCTGAGGGCCGCTGCCATGAGCGACCCTCTCAGCGCCTCTCTCTCCCTCTCCCATCTGGGCCTCAGCCTGCTGGCCGGCAGCCTCACCACCCTGTCGCCCTGCGTGTTTCCCATCCTGCCCCTGGTGGTGGGCGGCGCGGTGCAGGCCAACCGCCTGGCCCCCGTGGCAATGGGTGTCGGCATGGCCGCCTCCTTCGCGCTGATCGGCCTGCTGCTGGGAGCCGCCGGCCCGGCCCTGGGCATCGACGGGGACAGCGTGCGCACGTTCGGCGGCATCCTGCTGCTGGCCCTTGCCGCGGTAATGCTGATCCCCGCCCTGAGCCGGCGCTTCACCGAGCTGATGCTGCCCATCGCCAGCTCGGCCAACAGCGCCTCCAGCCGCCTGGACAGCGGCTCACTGAGCGGGGCCTTTCTGCTGGGTGGCCTGCTGGGTCTGGTGTGGAGCCCCTGTTCCGGCCCCCTGCTGGCCTCGGCCCTGACCCTGGTGGCCAGCGAGGGCGGCGCCGGCCACGGTGCGCTGATCCTCGGCCTGTTCGGCACTGGCGCGGCGATCCCCCTGGTGGCCGTCGCCTACGCCTCGCGCAGCGGCTTCAACAAAGCCCGCGGCTGGGTGATGGCGCGGGTGGAAGCCGTAAAGAAGGCCTTCGGCGTCCTCATCGGCCTCACCGGCATCGCCATCCTCAGCGGTGCCGACAAGTGGCTGGAGGCGCGGGTGGTGAGCGTGCTGCCCGACGCCTGGGTCAATCTGACCACCTTGTTCTGAGGGCTCGTCCCGCCCCCCGCTTCAGGTGCCCTCGGGCCCCGACGCGCCTGCGTGGGGGCCCTCAAGCATCACCAGGAGTTCCGAGAGCCGCCCGTCAAGCTCGCTCATCGAGGCCGCAGGCAGGGCGCCCAGAATCGCCGCTTCGTTAGCCACGTGGGCCTCGATGGCACGATCAATCAGTGCCAGGCCCTTTGGCGTCAGCTGCACCAGTGTGCTCCGTGCATCCTTGGCGTTGGGCACCCGTTCAACCAAGCCACTGGACTCCAGACGTTGCAGCCGGTGAGTCATGGTTCCCGAAGTCACCATCAAGGCCGAGAACAAGGCCGTCGGTGCCAGGCAATAGGGTGCCCCAGCACGCCGCAGGGTGGCCAGCATATCGAACTCCCAGGCGCTCATCTCGAAGCGCGCAAAAGTCTCTTCCAACCGGCGCTGCAGGATCGCGGCGCAGCGTGTGACGCGGCCGATCACGCCCATCGGCTCAAGCTCGAGATCTGGGCGCTCCCGCCGCCATTGCGCCAGGATCACATCCACCGCATCAATCTGCCGACCTTCACTTTCAGGCTTCATTTATCTTGACTTCAAGAGAATCATTCACCAGACTTCATTTTATCTTGATATCGAGATTTATTCACGCCGTTCTGATCCGGGCCACCTTCTCATCACCATGTCGAATACGTCCATGCCCTCATCCGCCAAACCCCGCTGGGCGGATATCCTGCTTACCGCCACGGCCCCTGCCATTTGGGGGTCCACCTACATCGTCACCTCCGAACTGCTGCCCCCCGACCTACCCTTCACCGCGGCCCTGATCCGGGTGCTGCCGGCCGGTGTGCTGATGCTGCTGTTCATGGGGCAATGGCCGTCGCGTACCCAGTGGCCCCGTCTGCTGGTATTGGGCGCCCTGAACATCGGCATCTTCCAGGCCCTGCTGTTCATCGCTGCCTACCGGCTCCCGGGGGGGCTCGCCGCGGTACTAGGTGCCCTTCAGCCCTTGCTGGTGATGGGCCTGAGTTGGAGCATCGACAGGCAACACCCTTCCCGGTCGGCGCTGGCGGCCGGCCTGCTGGGGGTTGCCGGCATGGCGGTCCTGCTGCTGTCGCCTCGCACCGTTTGGGAGCCTTGGGGCATCGCCGCCGCCCTGGCCGGCGCGGCCAGCATGGCAGCCGGCACCTTCCTGGCGCGGCGCTGGCACTTTTCCATGCCGGTCTTCGCCTCTACGGGCTGGCAGCTCTTGGCCGGTGGCGTAATGCTGGCACCGGCAGCCTGGCTGTTCGACGCACCGCTGCCAGCCCTGAGTGGCACCCAGATGCTGGCTTATGCTTACCTGAGCCTAGCCGGCGCCCTGCTCGCCTATGCCCTGTGGTTTCGCGGCATTGCACGGCTGCCCGCCGTCGCCGTATCGTCTCTGGGGCTGCTCAGCCCCCTGGTAGCCGTGGTGCTGGGTTGGGCCGTGCTGGGGCAGGCGATGGGTGCTGGCGCTCTGGTCGGCCTGGTGTTGGTGCTCGGCAGCGTAATGGCGGTGCAACGGGCAGCGAGCCGGGCCTGAACACACCACCCCAGGCGCGCAATCCTCAACCCGCCACTGGCCTGACTTTTCCGGCGGCCAGCTTGGCGCGGCGGCGTGCCTCGTCCACATCCGAGCCGTTGGCCACCGCCACACCCATGCGGCGCCTGGTGAAGGCCTCCGGCTTGCCAAACAGGCGCAGGTCAGTATCCGGCACCGCCAGGGCCTCGGCCACGCCTTCAAAGGCGATGCCGGCCGCCTCCATGCCCCCATAGATCACCGCCGACGCACCCGGCGCACGCAGGCGAACATCCACCGGCAGGCCGAGGATGGCGCGGGCGTGGAGCTCGAATTCGGAGAAACGCTGGGAGCACAGGGTGACCAGGCCCGTGTCGTGGGGCCGCGGGCTGACCTCCGAGAACCACACCATGTCACCCTTCACAAACAGCTCCACACCGAACAGCCCGCGCCCGCCCAAGTTGGCGGTGACGGCGCCGGCGATCTCCCGGGAGCGGGCCAGGGCCGCCGGGCTCATGGCCTGGGGCTGCCACGACTCCACGTAGTCACCCGACACCTGCACGTGGCCGATGGGGTCGCAGAAATAGGTCTGCACCGTGCCACTGGCATCACAGGCACGCACGGTGAGCTGGGTGATCTCATAGTCAAAGTCGATGAAGCCCTCGACGATCACCCGCCCCTGGTTCACCCGCCCGCCGGCGGCAGCGTAGTCCCAGGCTGTTTGCACGTCGGTCGGCCCCTTGAGCAGGGACTGGCCCTTGCCCGACGAGGACATCACCGGCTTGACGATGCAGGGGTAGCCGATGGCCGGCTGGCCGTCGCTGCCGTCGATGGCAGCCTGCAACTGCTCGAGAGAATCGGCAAAGCGGTAAGGCGAGGTGGGCAGGCCCAGCTCCTCAGCGGCCAGGCGGCGGATGCCCTCCCGATTCATGGTCAACTGGGCGGCCCGGGCGGTGGGAATCACCTCGGCCAGGCCCTCGGCCTCGATCTGCACCAGCATGTCGGTGGCGATGGCCTCGATCTCGGGCACGATCAGGTGGGGCTTCTCCTGCTCCACCAGGGCACGCAGGGCGGCACCGTCGGTCATCGGGATCACATGAGCCCGGTGAGCCACCTGATGGCCCGGGGCGTTGGGGTAGCGATCCACGGCAATCGTCTCGACACCCAGGCGCTGCAGGGCGATCAGGACTTCCTTGCCCAGCTCGCCGGAGCCGAGAAGCATCACGCGCAGGGCGCTGGGGGAAAGAGGGGTGCCGAATTTCATGGGATCGCTCCGGGAGGGGTGGGGGCGGGATTATACGACCCCCACCAGAGCCGGGTGATGCCCCTCGTGGGGTCGAGTGAATCCGACCCCACGGAAGCGCGGGCTCCCGACTCCTGTCACGCGTTCCTGCCTCCCTGCCGGGTCGAACGAAAAAAACCGGGCAGTTTCCCGCCCGGTCAAGTTGCGACATCATCGTTCGGGGAGGCGCCGGGTACGTTGCCCGGCGCTCCCCGGTATTTCAGCGCCGGCTGCTGCGGTACTGCTTCCAGGATCGACCCGAGCTGGGGTCGAGGCCGCTGTAGGCGTCGGAGTCCTGACGGCCGGAGGTGACGGCGGGGTTGCGGATCTTGCGGGCAACCAGGGTGCCGCTGCTATCCAGGTAGCCATCCACCACCACGGCAGCGCCGTCGAGGGTGGTGGCGGTGACGCCGGCAAACACGGTCTGGTCGCTCCACTGGACCTTCTGGGTGGTGGTGCCTGCGGTGGTGAGGGTGAAAGTCTTCGTGGTGCTGTCCACGGTACCGGCAGTACCGCTGGCGCTGCGCATGGTGTAAGTGCTGGCACGGGTGCAGGCGAGGCTGGAGGCCAGGACCACGTCGGTGCCGCTCTGCACGCTGGCGGTCACCTTCACCACCGTGCCCACTGCCAGGGTCACACCGGGGCAGGCGGTGGCCAGGTCGATGCCGGCGGCGTCCACCGGCACGCCGCGCACCACGAAGGAACTCTGGTCGGTGAGGCTTTCGATGGCGCCGGTAAGGCGCACCCGGGCCAGGTCATCGGTGGTGCTGGCCTGGCGCACGCGGAGGGTGGTGGCGGTGATGCTGCCGTCGCTGCCGACGGTGCCGGTCACCTGCACATAGGCGCCGCTGGCCAGGGTGGCGCCGGTGGGGGTGACGGTGGCGCTGCCCACCAATACCTTGACGCCCTCGATCTCGAAGCTGCCGGTGGTGGCGCTGTAGTTGCTCACCAGGCCACCGAGCTGGGTGGTGCCGCTGGTGATGCTGTCGGCCAGGCTGGCGTTGACCACCTTCACCCGGGAAGCGTTGAGGGTCAGGGTGCTGCCGCTGGCCACCAGGGCGCTGGACGGGCCCCATACGGCGACGGTCTGGTCATTGGCCAGGGTCGCGGTGCTCGGCGCCAGGGTGGCGGCGGCATAGGACACGGTGAGGCCGTTGATGGCGAAAGTCCTGGCGGTGGTGTCGAGGCCGGCGATCTTGCCCATCACACGCACTGCCGTGATGGCGGCCTTCTTCTCGATTCGGCTGGCCTGGACCACGTAGGCCCTGGCGGTGCTGTCGTACACCACGCTGCCGTGCACCTCCACCAGATCGGTGGCGGCGATGTCGGTGAAGGCGGTGTAGCCGCCGCCGTACACTGTAACCACGCCCAGGGTGCTGTCGGTGTTGGCCCTGACAGCCTGGCCGGCAACGCGGAAGCTCAGCGCTGCGGTGTCGATGCTGCCGCTGGCCACGGCGCCGATCACCGCCGCATCCACCGTCACCCCCGAGGCGCTGCCGCTACCGTCATGGGCCACGCGCACCCGCTGGCCCAGTTGCAGGGCCACAACGCTGTAGCTGCCATCGGCGTTCTCGACCCGGGTGGTGGCCCGGGCGTCCTCGATTTCAACCCCATCCACATACACGCTGCCGAAGCCGGTCACCGTGCCACTGGCCGACTGGGCGATAGACGACGAGGCGCCGGATGTGGAACTGCTGCCTCCGCCACCCCCGCAGGCTGCCAGCACGAGGGCAGACAACAGGGCGGTGGCGCTCAGGGCGCGCGTGAGAATCGGATTGGTCATGCTTTGTGCTCCTGGTTTGACTGGAAAAACCGGGGGGCCGCCGTGTTCAGTCGGCCAGCCGCACCCGGGTCAGTCGCAACGTGCTGCTGCCTTGATCCATCACACCCTCAACCTCGACCCGAAGGCCGACCGACAGACTGGCGGGGTGCTGTTCGAAATAGGTGCGCGCATCCCAACGTGCGGCAAGCAGGGCACCCGAGGCGCTGACCCGCAGGCTGAGGCTGCGATTGACGGTGTCGATGGACTCCAGGCGGCCCTCGTAGTCGGCACTGGCCGACCCGGAGTAGGACTGACTGCAGCGCACGCTGGCGGCGCTCACCACCCCGCCGCTGGCGGCCAGACTGCCGCGAACTTCCACGTACACGTCGGAGGCGGCATTCACTGCCCGGCAGGAGGCGTCGATCGCCGTGGCGTCGGCCTGGATGGCCGTGCCCCGCAGGGTGAAGGCCACGCTGGCGGCGTTCCAGTCGATGCCCCGGGTCACGCCCTTGACCTCGGTGGTGCGGCCCAGATCGCTGCTGCCACGCTGCTTGACGCTGCTGGCCAGCAGAGTGCCGCCGGCACGGCTCAGCTCCACACAGACGAACTCGCCCCGCGCCAGCGCCGCTTCATCCACGTGCACACCATCCGCCAGTTTCACCCGCAGCCCCTGCACCACCACCGTGCGGCTGGCCGCGTCGTAGCCGGAAGCAAGGCCGCTGAGGCTCACGCCGGAGGCGGCATCCAGATCGCCGGAGCGGATCTCCGAGCCGGCCACCCGCAGGGCCACCAGCGGCGTGGCGGCCAGCCCGCTGCGGGCCACCCACACGCGCACCGTCTCGCCAAGGCTGACACGCCCCGCCGGAATGCCGTCGACGCGCGTGCCAGTGGCGGCGTTGAGACGCAGGGTACTGCCTTCAAGGGCGCTCACCACCCCGCCGAGGAGCACCGGATCGGGGGCCGTGGCCAGCCGTTCAAGACGCGTGGCCACCAGCTGCCAGACGCCCTGGACGCTGTCGTAGGCCCAGGCGCCGTGTACCTCCACCTCGCTGCCCAGCTGGATGGCGGCCGGGGTGGCAAAGCCGTCGAGCACGGTGGGGTTGCTGCGCGTAGCGTCATTGCTGCCGGTGACGATGCGCACCGGCTGGCCCAGCACCTGGAGCACGCCATCGGCCCCCGGCACCCGGGTTACCGGGCCAAGCAACTGGGCCTGCACTTCGATGCTGCTCGCCGCCCGGGCCCCCGAATACACCACACGCACGCGCTGCCCGAGCTTGACCGCCACATTGCGCACGGCACCGCTGGCATCCTCGGCCTGGCGGGTGGCGGCACTGTCGTCGTACTCCACCCCTTCGACGATGACCGACCCGAAGCCGGTCACGGCCCCGGAGGCCACACCACTGCCACCACTGCCGACGCCCGCCAGGTCGGTGGCGCCACCGCCACCACAGGCCGACACCAGGAAGATGACTGCAGCGAGCAGCACGGTGAGGCCACGGGGCACGGCTGCAGACGGGGAGCGACAGGCTTTCATCGGGGGGAATCCTCTTCATCGCCCGCCGGAGCGGCCGGTGCAAGCCCATCCATCGGGGCGGAATAACAGAACATGCCCAGGCGCACGCGGTGATCACCGCCGGCCGGTTCATCCTTTTCGCACAGGGGTACGGCGGCCTTGACCATGCTTGCCAGCACCTCCTGCCACAGGCGGGTAGCGAGCATCTCCAGCTCGCGGGCAGAGTCGGCCGACAGGCCATCGGCAAACACGCTCTGTTCGAGAAACTGGCGCGACTCCCCGCTGGTGAGGTTGTGCACCCCGGCGGCCAGGTGGTCGGCCACGCTACCAGCCACCATCCCGCGGGTTTCGTCGTGCCGGGCGTCAGGCACGAAGGCCGACCTGACCAGGCGCACCTGGCCCTCCGCCTCCTCCGCCACGCCCAGGCGCAGCAGCTCCTGGAGCACCGAGCGAGGGTGGAAGTCAGTGGACACCGAGCGGGCCAGGGCCTCGAAGGATGGCGCCGGGCCGGCGACGGGCAGCGTCTCGGGCAGTTCACCCGCCAGCCAACGGGTGGCCACCTGGCTGGCTGGCGTGGGCTTGCCCAGGCGCGCCGCTGCATCGGGCTCATGCAAGGCCGGAGCCAGGGCCCGCACATCCTTGCGGTGCAGGCCCGACAGCAGGCTCAGGGCCGAATCGGTGGGCTTGCCCTGGATGCGCTTGAGCTCCTGCTGCGCAGCCTTCAGAAACACTGGCTTCAGCGCCGCGGCGAACTCCCCGTGCCCCACCCCCGAGCGCAGCAACCAGGTCACCAGCGGCAGCATGACCGTGAGGGCGTGCTGCATCACCGGAGAGGCCGGCGACGACGCGGAGGGGGGCGCAACTGTGTCAGTCATGAAATGAGTATACATGGGAAATTTTCCCACTTAAAGTAATTGTCGCACCTGTCGCAATCATCAAAATCGCCTTATTTATCAAAATCGACACTTTCAACGAAGGAGATACGCCATGCATCGCCCTAGCCTCCAGCTGCTGACAGCGCTCGCCTGCCTCAGCACCGCCGCCCACGCCGAAAACACCCGGGCCTACATCGTCCAGTTCCAGGACTCGGCGGTGGAGGCACCCATCCGCAAGGCCGTGCGGGACAGCCGGATCGACAGCGACCCCCAGGGCTGGGGCTATGTGGATAGCCGGGTGGTCGAGCGCACCCAGGGCCTCGAGAGCCGCTACGGCGTCAAGGCCCGCCATGCCTTCAGCCAGGTCATGAAGGGTTTCGCCGCCGACCTGACCGACAGCCAGGTAGCCCGCCTCAAGGCCGACCCGACGGTGCTGGCCATAGAAGCAGACCAGCCCATGAAGGCCATCGCCCAGCTCACCCCGTGGGGCATCACCCGCACCGACGCCAACCTGTCGTCCACCCTGGCCGGCAATGGCAGCGGCAGCATCGGAAACGTCAATGTGTATGTGATCGACACCGGCATCGCCACCCACCCCGACCTCAACCTGGTGCGCCATGTAAACCTCACCACCGACCGCAAGAACACCGACTGCAACGGCCACGGCACCCACGTGGCCGGCACCATCGGCGCCCGGGACGACAGCGGCTACGTGGTCGGCATGGCCCCCGGCGTGCGCCTGACCGGCGTGAAGGTGCTCGACTGCACCGGTGCAGGCACGACTTCCAGCGTTATCAAGGGGGTAGACTGGGTCGCCGCCAACGCCGTCAAGCCGGCAGTGGCCAACATGAGTCTCGGGGGTGGCGCCAGCACCATGCTCGACAATGCCGTGCTCAAGGCGGTCTCAGCCGGCGTGGTATTTGCCATCGCAGCCGGCAACAGTGCGGCGGACGCCTGCTCTCAGTCGCCTGCGCGAGTCGGCGGCAGCCTGGCTGGCGCCCTGACCATTGCCGCCACCGACAGCGCCGATGCCGAGGCCAGCTTCAGCAACTACGGGAGCTGCGTGGATCTCTGGGCCCCAGGCGTAGGCGTCCTGTCCACCTACCTGAACAACGGCATGGCCACTGCCTCGGGCACCTCCATGGCCAGCCCCCACGCTGCCGGCGCGGCCGCCCTTTACCTCTCCCGCTACACCACCGCCACCCCAGCCGGTGTGGAGGCAGCCCTGCGCCAGGCTGCCGTCGTGCCGGGCACCCTCAGCAAGAACGGGCAGGCCGTGCGACGACTAGACGTGATCGGGTTCTAAGCGCCCGGGGCGGGGGCCCCGGCAGTACAATGCGGCCCCTGCCGACCGGGAAGCCCGCCATGCCCATCCACCTCCTCCCCGACCACCTGATCAACCAGATCGCCGCTGGCGAGGTGGTGGAGCGCCCCGCCTCGGTGCTCAAGGAGGTGCTGGAAAACGCCATGGATGCCGGCTCCACCGCGGTGGAAGTGCAACTGGAGCAGGGCGGCGTGCGGCGCATCCGGGTGGCCGACGACGGCTGCGGGATCCCCAAGGACGAGCTGCCCCTGGCCCTGGAACGTCACGCCACCAGCAAGATCACCAGCCTCGACGACCTGGAGCGGGTGGGCACCATGGGCTTTCGCGGCGAGGCCCTGGCCGCCATCGCCGCCGTGTCGCGCATGAGCATCACCAGCCGCGCCGACGGCGCCCCCCACGCCTGGCGCATCGACGCCGACCCGCGCGAGCTGGCCCCCGCCGCCCTCAACCACGGCAGCGTGGTTGACGTGGCCGACCTGTATTTCAACACCCCGGCCCGGCGCAAGTTTCTGAAGAGCGAGGGCACCGAGTTTTCCCACTGCGATGACGTCTTCCGGCGCGTGGCCCTGGCCCGACCCGACGTGGCCTTGCAACTCAGCCACAACGGCCGGGTCAGCCAGCGCCTGCCCTCCGGCACCCGCGAAGCCCGGGTGCGTGCGCTGCTCGGCGACGATTTCCTGGCCTCGGCCCGGGCCGTGGAGGCCGAATCCGGCCTGCTCCACCTGCACGGTTTTGCCTCGCTGCCGGCCTACTCGCGCAGCAACCGGGACGCTCAGTTCTTCTACGTGAACGGCCGCTTCGTGCGCGACAAGCTGGTCACCCACGCCATCCGCGAGGCCTACGCCGATATCCTCCACGGCAGCCGCCACCCGGCCTATGTGCTGTTCCTGGAGCTCGACCCGTTTGGCGTGGATGTGAACGTGCACCCGGCCAAGATCGAGGTGCGTTTCCGGGATTCCCGTGCCGTGCACCAGTTCGTGTATCACGCCCTGCAACGCACCCTCGCCGCCTCCGGTGCCGGGGCCGGCATGGCCGCGGGCAGCCCGCCCGCCGACAGCACGGAAGACACGGCCCCGGCGCCCACCGCCGCCGCAGTGCCCTATCCCCACGCCCCCCAGCCCTACCAGTCGCGGCTGGCCATGGAGCCGGTCACCCGGGCCTACTACGACTTCGCCGCCTCGGCCCGCCCCGAGCCCGTCACCAGCGAACCCTTGCAGAGCCGCAGCGACGGCTTTGTGGCAACGGCCTTCGCCCCCCGCAGCGCGGTGCCCCTCATGCAGCCCGGCGCCGCCCCCGCCCTGCCCGCCAGCGACCTGGCACCGCCCCTGGGCTACGCCCTCGCCCAGCTCCATGGCGTGTACATCCTGGCCCAGAACGAGGGCGGGCTGATCCTGGTGGACATGCACGCCGCCCACGAACGCATCCTCTACGAGCGCCTCAAGACCCTGCTCGATGGCACCCCCGGGGTGCAGCGCCTGCTCATCCCTGCGGTCTTTGGCGTGGGGCAGAAAGACATGCTCACTGCCGAGGAACACAGCGAACTGCTCGAACGCATGGGCTTTGAAGTTGGCCCCGCCGGCCCCCAGGAGCTGGCCGTGCGCAGCGTGCCGGCGCTCCTCGCCAGTGCTCCGGTAAGCGAACTGGTGCGCGCCCTGCTGGCCGAGCTGCGCGACTTCCCCAGCACCGAGGTCATCACCGCCCGCCGCAACGAGCTGCTCGCCACCATGGCCTGCCACGGCGCCGTGCGCGCCAACCGCAGCCTGACCCTGCCCGAGATGAACGCCCTGCTGCGGGAAATGGAGGCCACCGAGCGGGCCGATCAATGCAACCACGGCCGCCCCACCTGGACAGCCCTGAGCATGGCCGACCTGGATCGCCTGTTCCTGCGCGGACGCTGAGTTTTACCAATCGAACAGCACGCGTCACGGGGGATTGTCATCCGCCCCGTATAAACTGCGGGCTTTTGCTGCCCGCTCGACCCGAATCGCGCAAACCTCGACCCCAGGCGCTTGCCTGCCCGACGGTCACGATTGGAATCCTGTCTGATGCCCTCGAACTACACCTACCCCTCACCGTCGGCCACCACACGGCCGGGCTGGGGAACGCTACTCATCCTCCTGTGCCTGGCCCTGGCGGTGCGCCTGTGGCTGTTCGTCGGCCTGTCCGGCTCGGACGACGCCGTCTATTCCCTGCGGGGCCTGGAAGTCACCCTTGGCCAGTGGCTACCCTCCGACTACGTCGGCGATCTGCGCTACGGCATGAACCTGCCCATCGCCGTCTCGCTGAAGCTGCTGGGCATGAACGACGCCGGCCTGGTCGGTTGGGGCCTGCTGTGCTCCCTGGCCGAAATCGCCCTCATCTACCTTTTTGCCGAGCGCACCTGGGGCCGGCGCGCGGCGGTGTTCTCCAGCGCGATCCTGATCGTCACCCCCCTGCACCTGACATCGGCCACCAATATGTGGGCCGACGCCCCTTTCTCGCTCTTCCTCAGCACATCGGCGATCCTGCTGTGGGCCGGCGTGCGTTCCGGCCGGGCGCCACTGATCCTCGCCGCCGGTCTGGTCTGCGGGCTGGCAGGCTGGATCAAACCCGAGCCCGCGGTGGTCTTTGGCCTGATCCTGACCATCCTGGCCCTCGTCCACCTCAAGGCACGCCGCCAGGTGGGCTGGATCTTTGTCGGCGCCATCCTCGCCGCCATTCCCAACCTGATCCTGTTCACCTGGGCTTTCGGCGACCCGCTTTACTACCTGCATGCGGGCGCCCGCAACCTGCAATCGAATTTCATCGAAAACGCCGCCCCCTGGGGCGACCATTCGGGCAGCTACTATTTCCGCCTGTTCTTCATCGACGGTCGCGCCTTCTGGCTCGCACCGCTGCTGGCCGTCCCGGGCATGGCCCTGGCGCTGTTTAAGGGCAGCGACGAGGAGCGCCGGGCCGGGCGCTTCGTGACCCTGTGGGCCGTGCTGCTGGTGCTGGGCTTTTCCTTCTTCGTTTACTCCCTGTCTCCCCTCCGCCTGATCCCGAAACAGTACAACTACGCCCTGATCTTCGCCGCGCCCCTTGCCCTGCTGGCCGGGCTCACCCTGACCCGGCTGAGCCCGCTGCTCGCAATACCGGTGCTCTTGACCGCTGTGATCGGCGGACTGCTGCTGGGTTGCCTGGACGGATTCTCCCGTCACCTCCACGGAGAAACCCACTTCGCCTCGCTGCGCTTTGCGCGCCAGCACCCGGAGGCCGTGGTTTTCGTGAGCAGCCAGGGCTACAACCTGAACAGCGTGCTACGCCTGATGGGCCGTGAGCACGCCCCCAACGCACGCCGCCTCGGCGAACTTGCACCGGCCCGCGACGAGCCCTCCCCGCTCCCCGCCGACCGCCCCTACTTCGTGGCCTTTCACCCCAGCTGGCCGGAGACCCGAGGCAAGGCAGGGCAACTGCTGAAGGGGGACAGCGCACACTGTCTGAGCCCCGTTGCCGAGCGTATCGGCACCCCCAATGGCACCGAACGGGTGCTCAGCGCACTGCTGGTGGCCGTCCGCTCGGTGCTCCCCCCTGCCCTCGACCAGAGAGTGAGCTTCACCGACGATGTCCTGCACCCCCAGCCGGTGCGCCTCTATGCCCTTGACGGAGCCTGCCTTCGCCAGGGCAGCACCCGACTCGCCGACCTTCGCCCCTGAAGCTGCGGCGTTGACGGGGTCGCCCAGCCCCGCCGCCGGTCGGGGGTAGTTGCCGTCGCACTACTTCCGCGGAGACAATACCGGGTTGATCCGCGTAACCCCTCATCCGTGAAACTCGAACGCATCCTCCAGAATCAGGGCTTCGGCAGCCGTCGTCAGTGCCGGCAGCTCGTCGAACTCGGCGAAGTCCGCATCGACGGTGAAATCGTCGACAACCCGGGCGCCGAAATCGCCACCACCGGTCTCGTCTTCGAAGTCGAGGGCGAAGCCTGGACCTATCGCGAAAAGACCTATCTCGCCCTGTACAAGCCATCCGGCTACGAGTGCTCCCACGAGCCCAAGCACCACCGGGGCGTATATAGCCTGCTGCCCCACCAGCTCGTGGCCCGCAACGTGCAGAGCGTCGGGCGACTCGACGTGGATACCACCGGCCTGCTGCTCTTCTCCGACGATGGCGCCTTCATCCACAACCTGTCCTCCCCCAAAAAGCACGTCCCCAAGATCTACCGCGCCGAACTGTCCGAGGACGGCGGCGAGACGCTCATCCAGCGCCTGCTGGCCGGCGTCGACCTGATCGACGAACCCCAGCCGGTGCCGGCACTCAGCGCCCGCCTGCTGGCCCCGCGCACCCTGGAGATGAGCGTCGATCTTGGCAAATACCACGTGGTCAAGCGCATGATTGCCGCCGCCGGCAACCATGTGGAACAGCTGCACCGCAGCGGCTTTGGCGGCCTCAGCCTGGGTGAAGGCTGCCTTGCCGGGCTAGCCGAAGGCGAATGGGTCTACCTCGAAGCGGCCGACCTCCAACAACTGCATCCCGCCGCCTGAAAGGGCCGACCATGACCGACACGCCCCGCCGCCGCCCGCCCGCTCCCACCCGGGTCGGCACCCTGAGCCTCAAGCCCCGCGCCGCAGCCCCCGCCAACCAGGCCCCGGCCGACGCGGCCCCCGCCGCCAAACCCGAGACCCGCGACTGGCGCAAGCCCGCCACCGGTGCCGGCCGTAAACGGGGCAAGGCATCTTTCCCCGAACAGGCCAACACCGAGCCCGTGCGCCGCAACGCTGATGCCGGTAACGAACGCCCCAGCGGCGATCGTCCGCCCCGTCAGGATGGCGACCGCCCCGCCCGCCCGTATGCTGATCGCCCACCTCGCCAGGATGGCGAGCGCCCGGCGCGCCCTTTCGGAGAGCGCCCACCCCGCGCTGCCAGCGACCGCCCCCGTGGCGACCGCCCGACGAATCAGGGTGGCGACCGCCCTGCCCGCCCGGAAGGCGAGCGCCCGCCCCGCCACGAACGCAAGGCCTGGACTGGTGAGCCGCGCCCGGCCCCGACTCCGTCCCCCCTTCGGGATGACGGCTCCATCCGCCTCTCCAAACGCATGACCGAGCTGGGCCTGTGCTCCCGCCGGGAGGCCGACGAATACATCGAGAAGGGCTGGGTGCGCGTGGACGGCCGGGTGGTCAGCGAGCTGGGCTCGCGGGTCAAACCGGGCCAGCAGGTCGAGCTCGACCGGCGCGGCCAGACCTTCCAGGACCGCCGCGTCACCATCCTGCTCAACAAACCCGTGGGCTATGTGTCGGGCCAGGCCGAAGACGGCTACGAGCCTGCCAGCGTGCTCATCACCGCCGACAACCGCTGGGCTGAAGACCCCTCCGAAACCCGCTACCTCACCAGCCACCACAAGGGCCTCGCCCCCGCAGGCCGCCTGGACATCGACTCCATCGGCCTGCTCGTATTCACCCAGGACGGGCGCATCGCCAGAGCCCTCATCGGCGACGACTCCAGCATCGAGAAGGAGTACCACGTGCGCGTCGAAGGCACCGTGGACGCCGCCGGGCTGAAGCTGCTCAACCACGGCCTGTCCCTCGACGGCGTGGCCCTGCGCCCGGCCAAGGTCAGCTGGCTGAATGAAGACCAGCTGCGCTTCGTGCTGCGGGAAGGCAAGAAACGCCAGATCCGGCGCATGTGCGAACTGGTCGGGCTGAAGGTCATCGGCCTCAAGCGGGTGCGCATCGGCCGCGTCATGCTCGGCCACCTGCCGCCGGGCCAGTGGCGCTACCTGGGCCCCGACGAGGTCTTCTGAATCCGCGAGCCCCACCATGTCCATGACCGCCCTGCGCCGCCTCGTCGCCACCAGCCTTGCCGGCCTGCTCATCGGGCCGCTGGCCAGCGCAGCGCCCCTTGAAGCCGTGTACGAAGGCAGCCTGGTGCCGGAATCCTTCGACGCGCCCTTCCCGGTCACGGTCGAACTACGCGACCTGCAGGGGATCATTGTCGGTCAGGTCAAGGTTGGGGGGCCTTATTCCGGGTCGGCCCCGATCGCCTCCGGGGAGTTCGACAGCGGTCGCTGCACCCTCCGCGCACCGATCAGCCCCGGCACCGTACTGCGCCTCACCGGCACCTGCCACCCGCGGCTGTTCGAAGGCCGCTACACCCTCAGCTCAAACCGCAAGGACGGCAGTTCCACGGGCAGCTTCCGGCTGATGCGCAAGGCCGATGGTGGCAAACGGGGCGATGAGACCGCACGCCGCGGCGCCGTGCTGCCCACCACGACCCTGACCGAGTGCATCAACGCCAACACCCGCTGCCTGGTGGGCTGCCCGCAGGGCGATTACAACGCCGAATTCCTGTGCGTAAACCGCTGCCGCCAGCGTCACCTGGCCTGCAAGGGCAAGACCACGCTGCCGCCTCCTGCCCCCAACCGCAGCACCGCCCCCGACACCACCGAGCGCTGACCCGGCGCAAGCCGCCACGGGCCAGCACACTCCGCTCAGCCGATGCGGAAACGTGAGGTGGCGCCTCCTCATTGAGCATCTTCGGAAAACCGCCCCCGATCAGAACGCCCCTCCGCCAGAGCCACAGGCTGAAGGTATAATGCCCGGTTTTCCCGCACCAGCCAGGGCCCCGATCATGGAAGCAGAACGCCTCAACGCCATCTCCAACAAGCTCGCCGACCTGAAGGCCCGGGAGCTCGAACTTCGGAGGTATCTTTGACTACGATACCAAGGCAGAAAAGCTGATCGAAGTCAGCAAGCAGCTCGAAGACCCGAACATCTGGAACGACGCCGCCCAGGCCCAGGAGCTCGGCAAGGAAAAGAAAACCCTTGAAGGCGTGGTCGTGACCCTGCAGGAAATCGAACAGGGCCTCGCCGACGGCAAGGACCTCTTCGAACTCGCCTCCATGGAAGAGGACGAGGACACCATGCAGGCCGTCGAAGCCGACGTTGCCAGCCTGGAAACCCGGGTGGGCGAACTCGAATTCCGCCGCATGTTCAACAACCCGATGGACGGCAACGCCTGCTTCATCGAAATCCAGTCCGGCGCCGGTGGCACCGAGGCCCAGGACTGGGCCGGCATGCTCGAACGCATGTACCTGCGCTATTGCGAGCGCAAGGGCTTCAACGTAGAACTGCTCGAAGAATCCGAAGGCGAAGTGGCCGGCATCAAGAGCGCCACCATCAAGGTCGGCGGCGAGTACGCCTACGGCTTCCTGCGCACCGAGACCGGCATCCACCGCCTCGTCCGCAAGAGCCCCTTCGACTCCAATGCCCGGCGCCACACCAGCTTCTGCTCGGTGTTCGTGTTCCCCGAGGTGGACGACTCCATCGAGATCGACATCAACCCCGCCGACGTGCGCACCGACACCTACCGGGCCTCCGGCGCGGGCGGTCAGCACATCAACAAGACCGACTCCGCGGTGCGTCTCACCCACATCCCCACCGGCATCGTCGTGCAGTGCCAGAACGACCGCTCCCAGCACCGCAACAAGGACGAAGCCTGGTCCATGCTGCGCGCCCGCCTGTACGAAGCCGAACTGCGCAAGCGCCAGTCCGAGCAGCAGAAGCTCGAAGACGCCAAGAGCGACATCGGCTGGGGCCACCAGATCCGCTCCTACGTGCTCGACCAGTCGCGCATCAAGGATCTGCGCACCAGCTACGAAGTCGGCAACACCCAGGCCGTGCTCGACGGCGACCTGGACGGCTTCATCCAGGCCAGCCTGAAGCAGGGCGTCTGAGCCCGTCGACCGCAGGAGTTGTGATGAAGCGTCTGCTCGTCGGCCTGCTGGCCGTCATCCTGCTCCTGCTGGCGGGGGTCACCGTGCTGGCCTTCCGGGCCATCCAGGACACCCCGCTGGTCACTGGCGACGGTGTGCTGTCCCCGTCGGCCGTCAGCCGTGCCAAAACGGTCATCCGCCTCAACGACCCACGCCGCCTGCGCCCCGGCACCAACAGGGAGAGCCGCATCCTGGCCCCCGACCTGGAAACCCTGGTCAACCTGGCCCTGCGGCGGGGTCACGCCACGGTGGTCCTCGAAGACGGCCTGGCTGACCTGCGCTACACCCTGGCCATGCCGGCCACGCCCCTGGGCCGCTACCTCAACCTGTGGGCCCGGGTGGCCGTGGGGCCTGAGGGCGTAGAGTTCCACAAGGTTCGCGTGGGCAGCGTGCCCATTCCCGGCCCCCTGTTCCGCATGGGGCTCGATTACGCCATCGGCAAATCCGAACTCGCTCCCGACCTCGCCCTGCTGCGCCAAACCATCCATCACGTCGCCTTCGTGCCCGGCGAGCTGCGCATCCGCTACACCTGGAAACCCGAAATCCTCGACAGCGCCCGCGCCCGAGTACTGTCCCAGGAAGACCGGGAACGTCTCGCCGCCGCCCACCTCCGCCTCGTCGCCCACATGGACCAGGCCGGGGACGGCCGCCGCCAGGCACCCCTGGCCGATGTGCTCGGGCCGCTGCTGCAGGAAGCTGCAGGCGCCAATGCCGGCACCGACCTGGGGCGCGCCTACCGCAACCTGCTGCTGGTCACTGCCTTCCAGCTGTCGGGTCGCAACATCGCCCAGCTGGTGCCCGAGGCTGCCCAGTGGCCCCGACCACGCCCCCTCACCCTCACCCTGCGCGGCCGCGAAGACCTGGCCCAGCACTTCATGGTGTCGGCGGCCCTGGCCGCCTGGGCCGGCGAACCCCTGGCCAGCGCCGTGGGGGTGGGCAAGGAAGTGGACGACGCCCACAGCGGCAGCGGCTTCTCGTTCGCCGATCTGGCCGCCGACCGGGCGGGCACCCGCCTGGGCGAGCTGGTGGCAGGCAACCCCCAGCGTCTTGCCGCGGCCGTGGGCGCCGGGCTCACCGACACGGCGCTGCTGCCGTCCATCACCGGCCTGCCCGAATCCATGATGACCGCCGAATTCCAGCGCCGCTTCGGCGGGGTCGGCGCGCCGGCCTACCAGCGCATGAGTGACGAGATCGACCGGCGCATCGACGCCCTGTCCCTCTTCCGCTGACTGCGTCCATGTCCGAAGTCCGCCTGGAAGAACTCCTCGCCCCCGGCGTCGTCGCCGACGATGTACCCGAGCTCGCCCCCCTGCTGGGCGCCCGGCCCCTGCTGTCGGCCTTCAGCACACTCTTCCATGGCAGCGAGGCCGAAGTGCTGATGCGCCTGCTGGTGCTGCGCGAGATCGGCCGCGAGACCGACGCCCCCCGCTGGGGCCCGGAGCAGTTGCGTCAGCGCTTTGCCTTCCTCGACCCGGTCAAACTCGAGACCGTGCTGCGCCGGCTGCGTGGCAACGGCCTGCTGGAGATCGGCGAGGACAACCTCTACGCGCTCGCCGATCTGGGCCGCAACGCCGTGGCGGCCATCGCCATGCTGGTCAGCTTCAGCACAGAGGACGACCTGGAGCTGGGCTTCCTCACCGCCCAGCTGGCCGGCCTGCAGGCCGTGGGCAGCATCACCCCCGAGGCCCTCGGCCATCTGCTGGGCAAACTCAATGACCTGGCCTGGCATTTCGAGGACGCCATCGCCTCGGGCTCCGAATTCCGCATCGCCGATGCGCGCCGGCGTCTCTCCGCCAACACCCGCTGGATCGAGCGCGGCACCGAAGTGATGGGCGAGCTGCTGGCCGACCCGGAGGTGCCCTTCGACCTGGCCCGCGTCGCCCAGCGCATCGGCCTGGCCCAGTCCCGCCTGGCCCGGGTAGACGCCGCTTTCCAGCGCGCCCTCAACAAGATCGAGGCCCAGCGTGTCACCCTCGGCGGCTCCGGCATCTCGTCCAGCGACGTGGCCGGCTGGCTTCGTCGCATGGACGGACGGGCCCTGGCCGAGCTGGCCACCGGCGCTCTCGCCACGGCACCGGAGCTCACCCTGCTGGCCGGTGGCCACGAACTCCTCGACCGGGCCGAGCTGGCCCTCTCCGACGAAGCCCGCCAGATCGAGGCCGACACCGCCCTCCCCCCGGCCGAAGACGCCCCCAGTAATCGCCAGCCCGAGCAGGAAGACCTGCGCCTGCTGCAACACTTCAGCCAGCGCCTGACCCGCCTGACCGCACCTGGCAGCCCCCCCGCCCCCCTGGCCAGCCTGGTGGCCGGCGGCGGCTTTCCGGCCGCGTCCTACCGCCTGTCCCTGCTCGCCCTGCTGGCCGACGGGGGCGGCGAAGGGGGCGCCACCCCCGCCGAGGGCCCTATCGGCGAGTTCATGCGCCTGCCCCTCGACGTGCTCTTCGAAGCCGCCACCGCCAAAGTTGGCGAGGACGAGATCGCCGCCATGTCCACCGGCCTGGTAGGCGCCAAAGGTAGCTTGCCGGCCGCCGACGCCCTGCCCGTCCTCGACACCCTCGACGACACCTTTACCGACCCCGCCTGATGGAACAACAGATCCGGACCCTCACCGCCCGCCTGCTGGCCAGCCGCAGCCTGCCGCGCAGCGACGCCCTGGTGCGCCGCGCCCTGGTGGACGAAGCCTTCCGTATTGATCTCGACGCGCGCCTTGGTGCTGTCGGCCTGCGGCTCATCGACAACCCCTACGCCGAGCACGTCGCCGTAGCCCTGGCCGAGGACATGCACGAGCCGGTGTTCGGTGCCAGCCGCGAGTACGCCGCCAGCAACATCGGCCTGACCCGTGACCAGCTGGCCCTGCTCGTCGTCATCTGGGCCCTGATCATCCTGCCCAAGCGCGAACGTCAGGTAAATCGGCAACGCCTCGCCGATGACGGTCAGGAGGACATGTTCGGCAAGGAAGGCCCCCTGGAGCACGGCGAGGGCGTCTCCGGTGCCCTGTCGGAAGCCTCCCTGCTGGCCGACTTTGCCCCCGTGCTGGGCCACAAGACCTATGTCCAGGGCAAGCTCCTGTCGCGCCTGGCCCAGCTCGGCTTCATCGAGCGCCGGGGTGGCATGATCCATGAAGGCCCGCTCCTCGACGTACTCCTCGACTACCGCCTGCTGGCCGACCGCATCATCTATGGCACCCTCGGCGAAGTGCTGGCCCAGGCCGGCCATCCGCCCCCCGCCGCTGATGCCTTCACGCCCCCCGACGCCGAGGACGACTGAGCATGTTTCACATCAAGCAACTCGAACTGGTCCACTGGGATTACTGGCGGCGCTTCAACCTGCCCCTGGACGCCCAGATCATCACCATCGTCGGCCCCAACGGCTCCGGCAAGACCACCCTGCTCGACGCCCTGCGCACCCTCTTCGGCCTGCGCTGCTCGGGCAAGCGCGACTTTCGCCGCTACGTGCGCCGGGCCAACCGCAGCTTCGCGTGGATTCGCGCAGTGGTGGCCAACCGCCCCGGCAGCACCGGCAAGCGCCCCTTCTTCCCCTGCCTGAAGGACGAAGTCACCCTGGCCTGCCGCATCCGCCGCGCCGGTGGCGACTGGACCCGGGACTACGCCATCGCCGACGGCGACGTGCCCATCGAAGCGCTGGAAGCCAACGAGGACAGAGCTGTGGAGTGGGTCGGCTATCGGGACTACCAGAGTCGCCTGGCCTGGGGCGGCCTCACCCCTGCCATCGCCAAGGTGCTGGCCCTTGAGCAAGGCGACACCGACAAGCTCTGCGAGTACTCCCCAAAGGCCCTGCTAGAGCTGGTCTTCGACGTGTTCGGCGACAAGGAGGTGCTGGACAACTACGCCGCAGCCCAGGAAGAACAGAACAACGCCGAGAAAGAGCTGGCCGCCCTCGGCCTCGACCTGGACCGCCTGCGGGCCCAGGCCGAAACCAAGCGCCTGGAGGCCGACCGCTTCCTGGAATGGAAGCAGCTCGACGACGAATCCCGCGCCCTGGAAGCCGAGATCATCCCCCGCCTGGAGACGACCGAGCTGGAGCGGGACATCCGCCTGGCCCGGGACGAGCTGGGGCGCAGCCGCCAGGAACACCAGCGCGCCGAGGACGAACTCCAGCGCCTGCGCGAACACGGCAAAGGCGTCGAAGCCGAAAGAGCCGCCGCCGAAGCCCGCCGCAAGACCGCCCGCCAGCACGACCTGGAAGCCGAAAAGCGCCACCTGGCCGCCCACGATGAAGTCCGCGACGCCGAAAAGCTGCTCGCCGAACGCAGTGCCCTGCGCACCCGGCTGGCGCGGGAGGCCGGCGACGCCGCTGTAGACCTGGAGGCCGCCCACGCCAAGGCCGACGCCCGCCTGCTCCACCTGCAGCGCCAGGAGCGCGAGGCCGTCGCCGCCTTCGAGGACAAGACCGCCCAGCTGCGCGCCGCCCGCGAACACCGCAGCCCCCCCGCCGACGCCGACGTGGCGCGCTTTCGCAGCCGCCTCAAGGCCGAGGGCATCGCCCACCGGGCCCTCGCCGAGATCATCGAAGTCACCGACCCCGACTGGCAGGGCGCCGTTGAAGCCGTGCTGCGCCCCTACCGCAGCGTGCTCCTGCTCGAACGCGAGCAGGACCGCCACGCCGCCTGGGCCCTGGGCGAAGCCGAGCGCTTCCGCCACTTCATCGTGCCCGAACTCGAAATGGCGCCCCCCGCCACCCGGGGCGCTCTGGCCGAGGTCATCCGCTTTGCCGACGCCATTCCGCGCTGGCTGGCCGACCTCCTCAACCGCATCCAGCGCGTCGACGACGCCGACGCCGCCCGCCGCCTGCCCCGTGAAACCGAGTGGATCACCCGCGACGGCTACCACCGCGAACGTCGCGGCGCCCGCCACCTGGGCAAGCCCACCGACTTCCACTTCGGCGAGCTGGCCCGCAGCGCCCGCATGAAGCAGCTCGACGCCGACATGCACAGCATCGACGCCCGTCTGCGCGCCCTGCGCCCCGAGCTCGACGCCGCCAAGGAAGAAGCCGACGCCCTGCGCGCCCGCCTCCACGGCATCGAGGCGGCCCAGCTGCTGTCCGCCCGGGCCGACGACTTCGACCACGCCGAACGCATCCTGCCCGACGCCCGCGCCCGCCTCACCACCGCCATCGCCGACCGGGCCAAAGCCAAGGGCGAGCTCGAACGCATCGACCAATCCCTGCGCGGCATCGACATCGAGATCGACCGCCGCCGACGGGACACCGACGGCCTCGCCCGCCGCGTCAATGAGCTGGCCAGTGAAGCCTCCCCGCGCCGCCGCGACCAGGCCAAGCGCATCCTCATCCTGCGCCGCCTGCGCCGGGGCATGCCCACCGACTGGCGCGACCCGACCGCCAACGCCCTGCTCACCGACAAATACGACGGAGCCCGCGGCGCCCGGGCCGAGCTCGAACGCCTGCGCCAGCGCCTGGCCGGCGGCGAATGGGTCACCGACGACACCGTGCTCACCCTGGCCGGCCGCCTCAAGGCCGACGTAAATGAGCGGGAAGCCCAGTACGCCGAGCGCGAACGCCACTGCAGCGCCGCCCGCCGCATCACCAGCGAAGCCCGCGCCGCCTACATCGCCAAGCTGCGCGCTACCGTGCGCCAATACGGCAAGAATCTGCACGCCCTCGGCGACCTGGCCAACGTGGACGTGGACTGCCCCATACCAACCCTCGACAACGACGACCGGGCCCTGGCCTCCGCCGGCCTCGAAGTGCGCTTCGACTTCGACCGCAAAGGTGCCGTGGGTCTCAACGACGGTGAAGCCTCGGGCGGCCAGCAGGTCATGAAGTCCCTGATCCTGCTCATCGCCCTGCTGATGGACGAGGCCCGCCCCGGCGGCTTTGTCTTCATCGACGAACCCTTCGCCCACCTGGACATCGCCAACATCGACCGGGTCGGCACCTTCCTGCGCGCCACCCGCGCCCAGTACCTCATCACCACCCCGGTCACCCACAACGCCAACGTCTTCGCCCCGGCCCAGCTCACTCTGGTCACCCGCAAGAAGAAACCCGGCGACGACTGGGCCCCGCCCATCGGCTTGATCCAGCGCGCCCTGTAACCGACGCGCAGGCCCTCACTTCAGATTTCACAAAGTCTGACGTTATTGGCTCCATGCAGCCACGGCCCGCGCTCACCATGCGCCACACCCCGGCGTCCGACGCCGCAAACTCCCTCCAGATGCATCTCCTCCGGGGCGCCGAGGTTCTGTCACGTACCCGTGACCTGCGTTCGATCTTCCGCACCACCGCCGAAACCGCCATGCACTTTCTGGACGGCAGCTACTGCCTGCTGTTTGCCGTGCGCTTCACCCCACCTGATCTCACCGTCGGCCTGCTCGGCTGCTGCGTCTCCGACGGCACCGATACCTACTGGGACGACGTCTGCGACGGCCAGTCCTGGCTCCCCGTCGATCCCCTGCTGGCCGACTGCCTGCACACCGATCACGGCCACGCCGTCATGCATGAGGGCGACACCTGGCGCCTCGCCTTTGCCGTCGGGGCCCTCGGCGAAGCCCGCTGGGTGCTGGAGATCCACAGCCACAGAAAACCGCAGGTTGCCGACTGCCAGGGCCTGAGCCTGTTTCTCCGCTGTTTCGAAAACCAGCACCAGGCCTGGGAATACGCCAACCTGGACACGCTCACCCGGCTGCTCAACCGCAAGACCTTCGACGACGACTTCGAACGCCTCATCGCCGCTGCCGAGCTGGCCGAACAGGCCAGCCAGGAGCCCGCCGAACGCCGCACCCACAGCCCCAGCATCACCCAGCCCTGCTGGCTCGGGGTCGTGGATATCGATCATTTCAAGAAGATCAACGACAACTACGGCCACCTGTTCGGCGATGAGGTGCTGCTGCGCGTCGCCGATCTGATGCGCCAGAGCTTCCGCAACCACGACAAACTGTTCCGCTTCGGTGGCGAAGAGTTCGTCGTCATGCTGCGTAACGTGGCCGAAGACAACGTCCAGAGCATCTTCGACCGCTTTCGCATAGCGGTCGAAGATCACGACTTTCCCCGGGTCGGGCAGGTGCGCTGCTCGGTCGGCTACTCACGCATCGATCCGCGCCTGTCCCCCGCCGAACTGCTCGGCCGCGCCGACGAAGCCCTCTACTACTCCAAGGAGCACGGCCGCAACCAGGTCAATGGCTTCGACGAGCTGATCATGAGCGGAAAACTGCGCATCACCATTCCGGCCGGCCAGGCCCAGATCCAGTCCGACATCGACGAGATCTTCCTCTGATCAGGGCCACTGCGGCGGGCGGGCCGCGACGGGCGCCCCGGAGTGTGTCAAAATTCGGAGCTTTGCGGCCTTTTGTGGATGCTGCCGCCCCCCGATTCCGTTGATTGAAGAGCCCATCATGTCCGACCAGACCTCCTCGCCCGCCCAGGACGAAAACCACCTGATCGCCGAACGCCGGCAAAAGCTCGCCGACTGGCGCGCCACCGGCAAGGCGTATCCGAACGATTTTTCCCGGGAAAACACCGCCGGCAAACTCGACGAAGTCTATGGCGAAAAATCCGCCGAAGACCTCGAAGCCCTGCCGGTCGAGGTCAAGGTCGCCGGCCGCATCATGCTCAAGCGCGTGATGGGCAAGGCCAGCTTCATCACCATCCAGGATCTCTCCGGCCGCATCCAGCTCTACGTCACCCGCGACGGCGTGGGCGAAGAGGTGTACGCCGACTTCAAGCACTGGGACATCGGCGACATCGTCGGCACCGTCGGCACCCTGTTCCGCACCAAGACCGGCGAACTTTCCGTCAAGAGCAGCGAGCTGCGCCTCCTCACCAAGAGCCTGCGCCCCCTGCCCGACAAGTTCCACGGCCTCACCGACACCGAGACCAAGTACCGCCAGCGTTACGTGGACCTCATCATGAGCGAGGAGTCGCGCCACACCTTCGTGGCCCGTAGCCGCCTGGTGCAGTCGATCCGCAACTACATGACCGGCCACAACTTCCTCGAAGTCGAAACGCCGATGATGCACCCCATCCCCGGCGGCGCCTCGGCCAAACCCTTCGTCACCCACCACAACGCCCTCGACATGCAGCAGTTCCTGCGCATCGCGCCGGAGCTCTACCTCAAGCGCCTGGTGGTGGGCGGTTTCGAGAAGGTCTTCGAGATCAACCGCAACTTCCGCAACGAAGGCCTCTCGCCCCGCCACAACCCTGAATTCACCATGATGGAGTTCTACGAGGCCTACGCGAACTACCGCAGCCTCATGGACTTCACCGAAGGCCTGCTGCGCCACGCCGCCCGCGAGGCCCTGGGCACCGAAGTCTTCGAATACCAGGGCCGCACCCTCGACCTGTCCCGCCCCTTCCACCGCCTGACCATCGTCGAAGCCATCCGCAAGCACCACCCCGGCTTCACCGATGCCCAGCTGGCCGACGCCGACTGGCTCAAGCAGAAGATCAAGGACTTCGGCGAGAAGGTGAAGCCGGGCGGCCTCGGCAGCCTGCAGCTGCAGCTCTTCGAAGCCTGCGCCGAAGCCGAGACCTGGGAGCCGACCTTCATCATCGACTACCCGGTCGAAGTCAGCCCCCTGGCCCGCGCCTCCGACAGCAACCCCGAGATCACCGAGCGCTTCGAACTGTTCATCGTCGGCCGCGAGATCGCCAACGGCTTCTCCGAGCTCAACGACCCCGAAGACCAGGCCGCCCGCTTCCAGGCCCAGGCCCAGGCCAAGGACGCCGGTGACGAAGAAGCCATGTACTACGACGCAGATTACATCCGGGCACTGGAGTACGGCCTGCCCCCCACCGGCGGCTGCGGCATCGGCATCGACCGCCTGGTCATGCTGCTCACCGACAGCCCCGCCATCCGCGACGTCATCCTGTTTCCGCAGATGCGCCCGGAAGCGACTGACTGAGGAAACCGCGCGGGCCGCCCCGGCGGCCCCGCCCTTCCTGCCCGAGCCCAACCGACGCCCCCATGACTGACCTGAAGTCCTACGACCTCCCCGAACTCGAAGCCCTGGCCGAACAGATCCAGGCCGAGATCGACAAGCGGGAGCAGGAAGAAGCCGACCAGGCCCGTGCTGCCGCCGAAGCCGCCGCTGAAGCAGAGCGCCAGGCCATCGCCGCCGCCGAAGCCGCCCGCAAGGCTGCTGAAGAAGAAGCCCTGCGCAAGAAGGCCGAGGCCGCCGCACGCAAGGAAGCCCAGGCCCAGGAGGCTGCCCGCAAGGAAGCCGAGGCCAGCGCCGCACGGGAAGCCGCCGCCAAGGCCAAGGCCGCCCCCCCACCTGAGCCCGCCCCTGCCGCCCCCGGTCACATCCGCTACATGCACCCCTCCAACCGCGCCCTCACCTGGGACGGCAAAGGCCCCACCCCCGACTGGGTTCTGGCCTGGATGAGCACCGGCGGCACCCTCTACGCCCTCGAAACCACCGCCGAAAAACTCGCACCACGGCCGATTCCGGCGAGCTTTCTGAAGCGCTGAGCGCGCAGCGGGGATCTGCAGCCCGGACGGCCAAGGGGTCGGAGCCAAATCTCCTCTCCTGCGGAGTCGAATTCATTCGACCGCCCCCAGCTTCACCACCCGCCCCGTCGCCAGCGCCTTCTTCAATATCTTCCACATATCCAGGTCGAAGGCCGGGCGGCCGGATTCGAGCAGGGCGTGGACCTCGTCCTCGCCCCGGGCGGTGCCCAGCCAGCACCAGTTGTCGATCACGTGCAGGGCTTCGCCCTCGCGCAGGCCGATGGGACCGGCGTAGGGCCAGCGTTCGATCTTCAGCTTGTGCAGGGCCATCATCAGGCGGGCGCCGTGCAGGCCGCGGGATTCGGCACCGATACAGGCCCCCTTGCAGCGCTTGATCTGGTAGCCGAAGCAGGGCTGGCCGCTGCGTACCTTCTCAAGGCCCAGGGACGCCTGGCACAGGGCGTGTTCGTCGGCCAGGGTGCGCAGGGCCTTGGTGGCGGCGGTCTTGCTGGTGAAGAAGCCGAACAGGTTATCCTGGCGCCCCGGGTCCAGGTCGGGCCCGCGCACCAGCGCCGGCATCCAGCCGCCCTGCCCGTCCTCCACCAGCTGCCAGGCGCACAGGCCGGTGCTGCGGCGCAGACGCCGGTTGTGGATGGGCTGGCGCTCCTTGACCAGTTTCGCTTCGAGCAACAGTGCGCCCACCTCGCCAGGGGTCTCGATCCACTCGATGCGGCGCAGCTGCTGGGACAGGCTCATCTCCTTGGCGCTGCTGTGGTCGGCGCTAAAATGGGACAGCACCCGGGTGCGGATGTCCTTGCTCTTGCCCACGTACAGGGGCAGGTCGTTCTCGCCATAGAACAGATACACGCCGGGCGTGCCGGGCAATTCGTCGAGGACGGACGGGTTGATGTGGGGCGGCAGCGCCGCGTGGCCGGTGAGGCGGGCAATGGCGGCGTCGATGCGCTCCGGCTCGAACTGCCGATGGATCAGCTGCCAGAACTGCCAGATTAGCTGGGCATCGGCCAGGGCCCGGTGACGCTCGCCCACCACCAGGCCATGGCGCTCGATCAAGGCGTCAAGCCCGTGGCGCGCGTGCCCGGGAAACAGCTCCCGCGACAGCCGCACCGTGCACAGCACCGGCGGTCTCAGCGGTAGTCCGACCCGATCGAAGGCATTGCGCAGGAAGCCGTAGTCGAAGCGGGCATTGTGGGCGATGAAGAGGCGCCCGTCGAGGCGGTTGTAAATGTCCTCAGCGCAGTCGGCAAAGCGCGGCGCGTCCTCCACCATCTCGTTGGTGATGCCGGTGAGACGCTGGATGAACTCCGGGATGCGCCCTTCCGGCCGCAGCAGCTGCGACCACTCCCGCACGCCGTCCTCATCCACCTCGACGATGCCCACTTCGGTGATGCCATCCACGGTGGCCACGCCACCATTGGTTTCGATATCGACGAAGGCGAGCCCTCGCCAGCGTCCATTGCTGAATTTCAAGATATGCCTTCCTCGTTCGCTGCCCGGCTCCGACCGGCCGGGCCGGAGAACGTTCAGACCCGCCCCGCCTCTTCCAGCGAAGAGGTCACGGCAGCGGCTGCGGCGCGATTATTCACCGACAGCTTGCGCAGCGCCTGCTGAATGTGATGTTTCACCGTCACCGGGCTGATGCCAAGGTCGCCAGCGATCTGCGCATTGGTCTTGCCACCGCGCACCCCTTCCAGCACCTGGCGCTGGCGCGCGGACAAGCCGGTGGCGGCCCCCGCCTGCGGCACCGTCTGGCGTTGGCGGAGCAGCGCCATATACAGATGGGGCAACAACAGCTCGGCCAGATAGTGCTCCCGTGGCCCGGCCGCAACCGGCATACCCAGAAACACGAACAGGCAGGGCGACAGGGCCGACACCCCGCCGACCCCATGCACCAGGGCCTCGCCTCCTGCCGGAGCCGGCCAGGGGAGGACGCACGGGCGCTGACCCTGACGCTGCCAGTGGCCGCGCAGCGCAAGGCGGATTCCGTCGGACTGCGCACGCAGCGCGGCCTCGGCCTCGGGTGCCAGCACCGCCCGGGAGAATATCTCGATGGGCGCCTCCCCGGCCGGCCCGCCATCGAACACGCACATCAGCGTCTCGTGGGGCAGAAAGCTCTGCAGCGCGCCCTGGGCCCACAGGTAGAACTCGCTCGGCCGACGCACCCGGACGGCACCTTCCAGGGTCAGGCGCAGGCGCTCCAGGTCGTAGGGATCAAAGGAGACGGCGTCCATGGCGGCTGCTATCTCGCCAGGCCGACGGCGGCGGCATCTTGCGGGCGCATCTGCCAGTCACAGTAGCGGGTCGCATCAGCGTGTTCTGCAGCGATGCTCACCCACGGCGGCAGGGCCGCCCGGCGCCGCGCCTGCCGGGTGGAGCGGCTGCGCACCGCCACGATTTGCCCGTCCACCCGATCCACCTGCCAGTCGGCCGCGCCGGTCATCGGGTCAAGGTACAGGCGGCGCAGGTGCCGGCGCACAAAGGGCTGGCGCGGGTCGAGGAGCAGGTCTTCCAGGTGCTGGGGATAGGCCGCCGCCCCCCCAGGCGACAGGGCCCGATAGCTGGCCAGGGCCCGGGCAAACTCGCCGCCGATGAACAGCAGCTCGGCCTCACGCTCCCGCTGGGCGGCAGTGGACCACACCGTACCGAAACCCGCCAGACCAAGGCCCAGGGCCGCCACGGCAAACAGCATCAGCAGATAGGTGGCACCTCCCTGGCGCGACGCCTTCTTCATAGCTCGGCAAATGGCTGGCCGTCGCGGCTGTGGCCGGGGGCGCTGCTGTGCAGGTCCCACAGGCCGTCGCCGCGGCCGTCAGGTGGGGCGACGAGAGTCCACGCGTCCCGCCGCTCGATGATCGGGTCCACCGGCAGGGCGCGCAGATAGCGCCCGCTCACCAGCTCGTCCAGATCGCGGGGGTAGCGCCCGGTGTCGCCGTGGAACTTGTCGATGGCGTCGCGGGTGACGGCCAGGGTCTGCACCAGCGCCGCCTCCCGGGCCCGCTCCAGGTGGCCGAAGTAGCGCGGCGCGGCGATGGACAGCAGGGTGGCGACAATGGCCATCACCACCAGCAGCTCCACCAGCGTGAAGCCCCGGCCGCCCTCTACGCAGCGCCTCGCCATGGTGTTCACCATGCCCGGTAAGGCAGCCCGTTGAGTCCGACACCGGGCGCACGGGAATACACGTCGAAGACATCCGCCCCCGGGGCCGGCGTCTCCGCCGGGCTGGCGTAGCTGCGCAGGCCCCAGGTGGCCGCCGCGTCCACTGACGGATCGGCACTGAAAGGGTCGCGGGGCAGGCGGCGCAGCACATGGATGCGCCCTTTGCCCGGGGCACGGGCATCCGGCACCCCGTCCACCAGCGCCTGCAGGGTGGGCGGGTAGCCGTTGCCATCGGCCGGCCGGGCGATCCTCCCTTCGTCGCTGTAGCGCTTGTAGGTGTCGATGCCCTCGCGGAGCTGGCGCAGGGCCAGGCGCAGCTCGCTCTCCTTTGCCCGCTGGTTCGTCACCTGCATGACGGGCACGGCCATGGCCGCCAGCACGGCCACCACCGCCACCGTCACCACCATCTCGATCAGGGTGAAACCGCGGGCCGACATGGGTCAGGGCGCGATGCGCACGGCAAGGGGTTCGCCCGCCGGCAGGGGCTGCATCTGGCCGCCGCTGCGCAGCTGGGCCGACAGGACCCCGAAGCGGGCCACGCCGGTGGCACCGGGGCGGGCCCGGAAGCGCGCCTCCAGGCGCGGCGCCGTACCCGCCGGCAGCTGCAGGGCCAGGGCGTCGCCGCCCTCACCGGGCTGATCCAGGGATTCGACCAGGGTCGTGTCGTAGGCCAGCAGCACGGGGCCGCCTTCGGTGGCCGGGCCGGCCAGCGTGAGGGCCAGCGCGAAGGGCTCGCCCGCCCGCACCTGCTCCGGCGCCTCCAGCGCCAGGGCCGGCAGGCCCGGGTCCGCCACCACGGCAGCGACCGGCGCCGGCATTGCAGCACCCGCCTGAGCCCCGCGCGGCGCGGCGGCCGCCACCCCACCCGGCCCCAGCAGCAGGGGCGCGGCACCCACCGCCGTCTCGGTGCCCGCCGCCCGGGTTGCCCCCGCCAGGGCCGGCTGGGCCAGGTTGCGCACCACCCGGGGGGTGATCAGCAGCACGATCTCGGTCTTGTTGCCCACGTCACGCTGGCTGCTGAACAGCCGCCCCAGGCCCGGCACCTCGCCGAGCCCGGGCAGGCGGTAGGCCGAGCTGCGCTCCTCGTCGCTGATCAGCCCGGCGAGCACCTGGGTCTCCCCGTCCTTCAGGCGCAGGGAGGTGGCGGCGCTGCGCGTGCCCACCTGGTAAGCCAGGGAACTGGACGGCCCGAGCACCTCCTTGACGATACTGCTCACCTCCAGGTTCACCTTGATGGCCACCTCGTCATCCAGGTGCACCGAGGGCTCCACCTCCAGCTTGAGACCCACGTCCAGGTAGTTCACCGACGCCGACACCCCCACGTTGGCGGTGGAAGTGGTGGTGAACACCGGCAGCTTCTCGCCGATGTGGATGCGCGCCTTGTCCCGGTTCTTCACCCGGATGCGCGGGTTGGCCAGGATGTTGGAATTGCCGTCCTGATCGCGCAGGTTGAGGAGCAGCCCCGGATTGGCCACGTAGGGCACCATGGCCCCGGTGTTGCGCAGGTTGATGTTGCCTGACAGCAACTGCCCGCCCAGGTTCTGGCTGATGGTGGTGCCGGTGGTGGTGGTCACCGCGCTGGTGGTGGTCGGCTGCAGCAGGCCGTAGCCGATCTGCTCGGGGAAGCGCAGGCCCAGTTCCAGCAGGCGGTTGCGGCTCACTTCCATCACCTCCACTTCCAGCATCACCTCCGGCTCGGCCAGGTCCAGGCCGGCGATCAGGCGCTCGGCCAGGCGCACCGCATCCGGCGTGTCCTTCATCACCAGCAGGTTGAGCTTGTCCTCCACAAACACGTCCTTGGTCTTGACCATCTGCTTGATCATGGCCATGGCCTGCTTGGGGTCGGCGTTGGCCAGGTAGAAGCTGCGGGTCACCAGCTCCTGGTAGTCCTTCTGCTTGGCCGGGGTGTTGGGGTAGATCAGCACC
Source organism: Zoogloea sp. (assembly GCF_028689785.1). Taxonomy (GTDB): domain Bacteria; phylum Pseudomonadota; class Gammaproteobacteria; order Burkholderiales; family Rhodocyclaceae; genus Zoogloea. The sequence continues at coordinate 236,676 of NZ_JAQVCN010000001.1, forward strand.
GAGCGCTCATTGAGCAACTTGCGTTCGAGCTGCTGGGTCACCATCAGCAGCTTGAGCACGTCATCGACGCTGCTCCGGCGTACGAAGATGGACACCTTGGCGTCGGGGCGCACGTCCTTGTCGAGCACGAAGTTGAGGCCCGACTCCCGGGACAGCACCTCCAGCACCCCGCGCAGGGGCGCGTCCCGAAACTCCACGGTCACGGATTTGGCCAGGGGGCCGGCCAGGGCTGCCGGCAGCGGGTCGCGGGCGGCAGCCCGCTCGTCCAGCCGGCGCATCACTTCCCGGGCAAGGGGGTGGGCGGGGTCGGCCGCCAGCACGGCCCGGGCAGCGGTTTCGGCGCTCACCACGTCGCCCTTGTCCAGGTGGCGCTGGGCCTCCCGGGCGCTGTGGTCGCGGGCCTGACGGGCGGCGATGGCCTCGTAACCCGCAGCCACCCGGGGGTGCAGGGGGTCGAACTGGCGGGCCAGCCCGAGAGCCGCCTCGGCCTGCTCGAAGCGCCCCGCCGCCCGGGCCTGGTCGGCCAGGGCCAGCTGGCGGGCCACCAGCATGTCGCGCTGGCGCAGGTAGTAGCTGCGCAGCTCCAGGTTGCGCGGGTCGGCCGTCACCTTGTCGCGCAGCTCACGCAGGGCCAGTTCGGGGCTACGGGTGGCAAAGGCCTGGCGGCTCTCCTCCAGGGCGGGGTTGGCGGCGCAGGCCAACAGAGCGGCAGACAGGAACAGGAGCGCGGCGAGGCGCATGAACGGAAAAACAGTCATGGAATAGCCCCGCTGGCGAGGCTCTGGGTCTGGTTGAGAGGGAGGTAGACGAGATCGACACGGGCGCGGCCGACGGCGCTGACCCGGTAGCGGCCGTCCAGCACGTCGCCTACCCGCACGATGTGCAGCCGCTCGCCCTCGGCCAGCAGCGCTGCGGGCGGGCCGCCGTCCTCGTACATGCCACCGTGGCGGAAGGGCAGCGGCGGCGCCGTCGGGCGGGCCGGCGGCGGGGGTGGAGGTGGCGGCTGAAAGCTGCGCACGGGGAACAGCTCGGTGCCGGTGTCGTCACCCTGCGTTCGCGCCGGGCGGGCCAGGGCGGCCAGATCCGGGCGCGAACCGGCGGGCTCACGGCGCTGGGCCTTTCCGGCTCCACGGGGCGGTGGCGGTGCCTCCGCGTCGTCCAGGCCGGAGGCCCACCAGGCCGCCAGCAGGGACAGGGCCAGCGCACCCAGCAACAAGGGCTGCCGCTTCATGGCCGGCGCCTGACGAAGATCACGAAGCGCACCCGCGCCTCCAGGGCCGGCACACCAATGGCGGCGCGCTGCAGGCTAAGGTGCTCCACGGCCACCTCGGGCATTTCGGCCAATACATCGGTGATCCATCCCCGCAACGCACCGTAGGGCCCCCGGGCCGGCAGTTCGAGGGTGATCCGCTCCAGCGGCGAGGCGGTGTCGGCGGCACTGCGGTAGTCGGCCTTGTCCACCTCCACGCCCCGGGCCAGGGCATGGCCGTGCAGGCGAAGCAACAAGTCGGGCAAGGCCGCCGCGGCCGGAAAACCGGCGTGGAAGGCCTCCAGCCGGCCCCGCTCGGACATCGCCAGCGGGGCCGGCTGACGCAGGCGCCGGCTCAGGGCACGGGTCTCCTGTTGCAGGCTGTCGGCCTCCGCGTCCAGGCTGCGGTTGCCGCTGAGGTCGAAGCTCACGGCGAACAGGGCCAGGGCGACACCAAGCACACCCGCCGCCCCTGCCCCGCGAAAGCTGCGCCCGGCCGACTCCCGGATCCGCTCTGCGGCGCTCATGGCCGTGCCTCCCAGCGGGCGGTGAGCTGGAAGCTGACCACGGGCTCGCCCTCGCCGACACGCAGGGCATAGCCGGCCAGACGTGGCTGGCGCACCCGGGGGCCGGCCTCGAGACGGCTGACGAAGGCGAACACCTCGGACAGAGTACGGGCCTCACCGGCCAGGCGCAGGCTGCCGGTGGCGGCGTCCTGTTCCAGTTCGAGCAGGGCCACGCCCGGGTCGTCGGCCGCCCGCTCCAGCTCGGCGAGCAGGCCTGTCCAGTCCCGGGCGAGCAGGCCGGCCACGGCCAGGGCCGGGCGGATCTCCCCGTCGGCGAGGGGCCGCGGTGGCGCCCCGCCCCCGCCCCGGGCATCCACGGCGCGGCGGGCCCGGGCCAGCAGCCGGGTCTCATCGGCAAGCCGGGCGTCCAGGGTCAGGTGTTCAACCATCACGCCGGCCGCGGCACTGAGCCCGAAGGCCAACAGCACCCAGCCCAGCAGGCTGGGCCAGCGCCGGCGGGCAACCCGATCCAGCGCCAGGGGCGGCGGCGGACGCGGGCTCACTCGCCGCCCTCCAGGTGCACGCAACGCCAGCCGGCGGGCAGCGTGTCGATGGCAGCAGCGCTGTCGGACGCACCGCACAGGTACAGGGTGCTGTCGGGGCTGTTGCCCATCGTGGCCGCAGCAGGCTGCGTGGCCAGCAGGGTGACGAGGCAGGTAACGGCCGCTGCCGCATCGGCACGGGCCACCGGCTGACTGCGCACGGCCCGCCACTGGCCGCCCTGCCACAGGCCCAGGGTCACCCGTCCGGCCTCCAGCCGGGCCAGGGCCCCGTCGCCGCGCAGGCGGGGGCGCAGGCGGTTGTAGCTGCGCGGAAAGGCCGGCGCCAGGGCCACCAGCCGCAGGCCCCGGCTGCGCACAAAGCCCTGCAGCGCAGCCTCCAGTGCCGCCGGCAGGGCCACGCCCAGGCTGGGCAGACAGATGGCGTCCCGGTCGGCCTGCACCACCCACGGGCCGGTGCCGAACACGGTGTGGAAACGATGCTCGACGAAGGCGGCGCGCTCCCCGGCCTTGAGCCCCGCCGGCCAGTCCAGGTGCAGGTAGCGGACGTGGCGGTCGGCCACGCATACGGCCAGACGGGTTCGCCGCGGCAGGGCCGGCAGCGCTGCCAGGCAGGCTTCCCAGTCGCCACCGCAGGGCAGGCTCAAGGCGGGCTCGCCGCGCCGGCTCAGGCAGAGCGACTCGGGGCCGATGTCGAGCTGCACCGTTTCAGGCCACAAAAGTGACACGGTTCAGCTCCTGGAGGGTGGTGAGGCCGTCACGGACCAGGGCCAGCCCGGCCTCCCGCAGGCTGATGAAGCCGCGCTGCCGGGCCGTGTCCTTGAGCACCCGCAGGGGCGCCCGCCCGGTGATCAGGTCGCGCAGCTCGTCGTCCAGCAGCAGCACCTCGGCGATCGCCCGGCGCCCGCGGTAGCCCGAGCCCCGGCACTGGCCGCAGCCGCTGCCGGCGCGGAAGCGGTAGTCGCCCAGCGGCCCCGCCAGCCCGGAGGCGGCCAGGGTGGCGGCATCCGGCACACTGTCGGCACTGCAGGCCGGGCAGTTGATGCGCAGCAGGCGCTGAGCCACCACCCCGTTGAGGGCCGCCACCAGGTTGTAGGGATCGACCCCCATGTGCATGAAGCGGCCGATCACGTCGAAGACGTTGTTGGCGTGCACGGTGGTGAACACCAGGTGGCCGGTGAGCGCCGCCTGGATGGCGATCTCGGCGGTCTCCGGGTCGCGGATCTCGCCGACCATGATCTTGTCCGGGTCGTGGCGCAGGATGGAGCGCAGCCCCCGGGCAAAATCCAGCCCCTTCTTCTCATTAACGGGGATCTGCAGCACGCCGGCCAGCTGGTACTCCACCGGGTCTTCGATGGTGATCACCTTGTCCTGGCCGGTGTGGGTCTCGGACAGCAGCGCGTACAGGCTGGTGGTCTTGCCCGAGCCGGTGGGGCCGGTGACCAGCAGCATGCCGTAGGGCTCGGCGGCCATGTGCCTCAAGCGGGCGCGGGTGGTGGCGTCGAAGCCCAGGGTGTCGAGGGAAAGGCCGGCCAGCTCGCGGGTCAGATGTTCCTTGTCGAGGATGCGCAGCACCGCGTCCTCGCCGTGGATGCTGGGCATGATGGACACCCGGAAGTCGATGGCCCGCCCCCCCGCCTGCACCTTGAAGCGCCCGTCCTGGGGCACGCGCCGCTCGGCGATGTCCAGCTCGGCCAGCACCTTGAGGCGCGACACGGCCTGCTCGGCCAGGGCCGTGCCGGGCACGCTGCCCATCCGGTTGAGCACCCCGTCCACCCGGTACTTGATGACCAGCCCGCCGGGCTGGGACTCCAGGTGGATATCGCTGGCCCCCTGGCGGATCGCATCGTAGAGGGTGGAGTTGACCAGCTTCACCACCGGGCTGGCGTCGCCGGCAATGCGGCGCAGGGACAGATCCTCCCCCTCATCGCCCTCCGCCGGTGCCTCGGCGCTGCCCAGCACATCGGCCACCACCCGATGGGCCGACTCGTGCCGGGCCAGGCAGGCGGCCAAATCGTCACGCAGGGCCTGGCGCAGGCTGAAGGCCTCGGCCAGGCTGCCACCCAGGCCGTCCACCAGGTCGGTATCGGCCGGGTCGGCCAGGGCGATCACCAGCTGCCCGTGGGCATCCCGGCCGGCAAAGGCGTCCCGGCGCAGGGCTGTGTCGAAGGACAGCACCGCAAAATCCGGCACCAGGGCCAGCAGCTCGGCGTGGGCGATGGGCGGCATGCCGGCGGGTGCGGCGCTCACTGGATGCTCTCCGCCACCTGGAAGATGGGCAGGTAGAGCATGATCAGGATCAGCCCCACCGCCACCGCGATCACCAGCATCAGCAGGGGGCCGGCCAGGCGGGTCAGCACGTCGAGCCAGCGGGCGCTCTCCTCCTCGTGGAATTCGGCGGCCCGCTCCAGCATCTCCCCCAGGTTGCCGGCCCGCTCCCCCACCGCCACCATGCGCAGGGCCACCGGCGTGGCCAGGCCGTTGGCCTGCAGGGTGGCAGCCAGCCCCTTGCCCTCGCGCACCTGGGCGATGCTGGCCTGCAGCCCCGGGCGCAGCACCGGCGACAGCAGCCCCTCCACCATGCCCATGGCCGTCACCGCCGGAATGCCGCCCCGCAGCAGCATGCCCAAGGTGCGGTAGAACCGCGCCAGCTCGAAAACCCGCAGGCGCTCCCCCACCCGGGGCAGTCGCCAGGCCAGGCGCAGCGCCGCCCCATGGGTGGCCGGGCGACGCAGGATGGCGACCGCCGCCGTGATCAGGGCCAGCACCCCGCCCCCCACCAGGGGCGCATGGGCCTGCATCAACTGGCCCCATTGCAGCAGCAACTGGGACATCCACGGCAGCTCGCCCCCCACAGATTCGAAAACCTGGGCGAAGCGCGGCACCACAAAGAGCAGCAGAAAAAGCATCACCGCCCCGCCGACAAGCAGCAGCAGCGCCGGGTAGACGGCCGCCGACACCAGCTTGCCGCGCACCAGGGCGAGCTGGCGCTGGTAGTCGATATAGCGGGCCAGGGCCTGGACCAGATCACTGGTGCGCTCGGCAGCGCGGATGGTGGCCACATAAAGATCCGGGAAAGCCTGGGGCCGGGCCGCCAGGGCCAGGGACAAGGTGCGCCCCTCCCGCAGGCCCTCCCCGAGGCCCAGCAGCACCTCCCGCACGCCGGCCCGGGTCTCTTTCTCCGCCAGGGCGGCCAGGGCCTCGGCCAGGGGAATGCCCGCCACCAGCAGGGCCAGCAACTCCTGGTTGAACAACTGCAGCGGAAAACGCCCCCCCGCAGCCTTGCCATCCACGGGGGTCACGGACATCACCGCCAGCCCCTGGGCCACGGCCAGACGTCGGGCAGCCGCCGCATCAGGCGCGGCCAGCTCAAGCTCGTGGATGGCGGCGGCACCCGCCAGGGCCCGGATGCGGAAATGCATGGGCTACCAGTTGACGATGTCAGCAGCCTCGCCCGTACCGCCGGGCTGGCCGTCGCGGCCGAAGGAGTAGAGATCAAACTCCCCATGCTCACCCGGCTGCACATACTGGTAGGGCTTGCCCCACGGGTCATTGGGCAAGGCCTTCTTCAAATAGGGGCCAGCCCAGCGCGACGCATCCGCCGGCGCAGTCATCAAAGCCTGCAGGCCTTCCTCGGTGCTCGGGTAACGCCCCAGGTCGATGCGGTACTGGTCCAGCGCCTTCTCCAGGCCATCGATCTGCGCCCGCACCGCCTTCACCTCCGACCGGCCGATGTGGGCGAAGAACTTAGGGCCAACATAGCCCGCCAGCAGGCCGATGATGCTCATCACCACCAGCAGCTCGAGAAGGGTGAAACCGCCCAGGCGGCAGCGCGCACGGGGAATGGAGGAAACACGGACAGTCGGCATGGTCGGCGCAGACTAGGGGAGCTTCGTGACAGGAGCGTCACGGCTTGAAGTCATTGCGGTTTCAAGGCGGGGAAGCGGAGGCCCGCCCTGCCCTCGCGACGGGAACGGCAAGGCCACGGTGATCCATCTGCGCAGCCCGGGGCAGCACCATGATCAGGAGAGCGGGCTACACTCCAACTGGAGGCGGTATCACCGCCCGAGGATGGGGAGGTATATCTTCAGTGATACGCGGGGGGTTGAGGGGGGGGTGGGCCATGAGCGTTGATGCGGCCGATGTGAGCCGATCTCTGGGGACAACTCTGAACAAGTACATCGAAGGAGAGGCGAGCTTCACTCAGCTTGAGACCGCCTTGGCTGCAAGCATCCGGGCAGTCCCAACCTGCCGAGATGTTTTCAATCAGCTCTACCACGTCGTTAGCCACTACGAGATCGACGCAGACCTGCGGACGGAGGATCCACAGTACCAATCGATCATGATAGGCAAGCTGCGCCAGATCGCGGTCAGTCTGGTCTCTGGTAGTCCGGACAGCCTCGGTCGATCAATAGCGGCCTTTTGGAAGAGCTAGGGAATATCTGGCTGAATCCCGCCATGCGGACTCAGACCGCCTTGGACGGAGACCGTCGCCGCCGAAATCTGGGCGACCTGGGCTTTGGCGGTGAGGTCAAGAACACGCCGCAACAGCGCGCCGATCTCCTCGCCGAGGAGAGGCTGGCCGAGCGGCGGGGACAGCGTGTGATCCTCGCCCGGAACCCGCTGGGCACGCTGCGCAATCGGGAACTGGCGCAAGCCGCCAAGGACATTGCCGCCGACACCGGACCGGAGCATCGGCCCGTCGCCGACGGTCAGCGCATGGCCGGCGTCTACCGGCGTTCGGTCATGCTAGCCAGCGGGCGTTACGCCATGCTCGACGATGGCATAGGATTCAGCCTGGTGCCCTGGCGGCCGGTGATCGAACAACGGCTGGGGCAGCAGCTTGCGGCGACGGCGCGGGGCGGCGGCGTGTCATGGGAAATCGGGCGCTCCCGCAGGCCCGCGATCATCACCTAGCAGGAGTTGGCCGCGTCAGCGCCGCGTACCGTCTGCTTTCTTGCCTGCACCGGGAGTTGTCACCCGGCCTTGCTTCAATCGGGCCGCCGCGGCCACCTTGACCAGGCGCAGGAACGTCGGGCATTGCGCATGGCTGGGCGCGGGGCATTCCGCGGCATGGCGCAGCCCTTCACTCATGGCCCGCAGACGTTTGATCGTGGCGTCGATCTCATCGGCCTTGGCCATCAGCAGGTTCCTGTCGACCTGGGGTGCGCCAGCGGGCGATAGCATGGCGCCAATCTCGTCCAGCGAAAGGCCGCCTGCCTGCCCCAAAGCGATCAGCCCCAACTGGTCGAGCACGTCCGGCGCGAAATGCCGCCGCTCCCCCGTGCTTCGGGTCGCCGAGATCAGCCCCTTCTTCTCGTAGAACCGCAGCGTGGAGGCCGGAACACCGGTGCGCCGAACGACTTCTGAAATGTCCATGAACCCTCTTGACTTGAAGTTAACTTTAACTTCTATCCTGCCACTGAATTCGGTTTTCGGCAACGGCAAGGAGCAGACATGGCGACGGTGGAGGAGATGGCAAGGGTGGTGCTGATTGGCGTCGGGGCGACCCTGGTGATGGACCTGTGGACAGCACTCCTGAAGGCGCTGGGTGCCTCCACGCTGAACTACGCGCTCGTCGGCCGCTGGGCCGGTCATCTGCTGCATGGACAACTGGCGCACGCGAGCATCGGCAAGGCGGTGCCCATCCGCGGTGAGCTTCCGCTGGGATGGGCTATTCACTACGGCGTTGGCATCGCATTCGCCGTGCTGCTGGTGCTCCTTTGCGGAACCGGCTGGCTGCGCGATCCGACCTGGGAAGGGGCTGTGGTCGTGGGCATGGCAACGGTCGTGTTCCCCCTGCTCGTGATGCAGCCCGCCATGGGTGCCGGGATCGCCGGATCGCGCACACCCACGCCATTCAAGAACGGCCTGCGCAGCTTGGCAACACACGCGGTCTTCGGGTCCGGCCTCTATCTTTCAGCGGCCGTGCTGAAGCGGATCTGGACCTGAGAGATCGATCCAGTCCCCCAAGAACGAAACGAGGAACCGCACACCATGACCATCAGAAGGCACACAACGTAGATACCACCGGCCGTCTATCTGCTTGCCCCAAGCCTGTTCGCAATGGGCAGCGCCGAGTTTCTGATGGGAGGCATCCTCCCCCTGCCCAATCCTGTCATCGGCGAGATCCGGGGGGACGGTACACGGAGCGTTGATAACGCCCCCCCGCCGCCGCCAATCTTTCAGCAAGCTTGCAGCAAACCCATCCGAACGGAGGAGTGGCGGCGGATTCCGCCCCACGAACGCTGTAGCACGACTTGCCTACAGTGCCGGGTCAGTTCACCATCCCGGAGCCCTCCCATGCCCACGCCCCATCGCCTCGCCGCGGCCCTTTGCACCGCCGGCTTCCTGTCTGCCAGCGGCCTCGCCAGTGCCGCATCGGACATCGTCATCAGCCAGATCTACGGGGGTGGGGGCAACGTCTATGGCGCCGACTACGTGGAGCTCTTCAACCGGAGCAGCAACCCGGTGGATGTGAGCGGCTGGTCGGTGCAGTACGCCAGTGCCACGGGCACCGGCAACTTTGCCGGCAACGGGGTGGCGGCGCTCAGCGGTAGCCTGCAGCCGGGCCAGTACCTGCTGGTGCGGCTCGCCGCCACGGCCGGGGGCAGCGCCCTGCCGGCGGCTGATGCCACGGGCACCTCCAACCTGGCGCTGGCCAATGGCAAGGTGGTGCTGGCCAATGTGGCCACCGGCCTTGCCTGTAACGGCAGCAGCACGCCCTGCACCCCGGCCCAGAGCGCCCAGATCGTCGATCTGGTGGGCTACGGCACGGCCAACTTCAAGGAAGGCAGCGGCACCGCCCCGGCGGCCAGCGCCACCACGGCCCTGTTCCGGGCTGCGGCCGGCTGTACCGACACCGACAACAATGGCGCCGACTTCAGTACCGGCGCGCCGGCCCCCCGCAACAGCGCCAGCCCCCTCAACCAGTGTGCCGGCGCCCCGGTGAATGCCCCCATCGTCCCCGCCTGCAGCCCCCTGAACATCCAGCAAGGCCAGGCCGGCAGCGTGACCCTGACGGCCAGTGACCTGGACAGCCTGGTGACCGGCGCCAGCATCGACAGCGCCCCGGTGGCCGGCATCAGCCTCGGCCCGGTGACGCCCTCGGCCGCCGACGGCGCCGCCGCCAGCGTCAGCCTGCAGGCCAGCGCCGCGGTCAGCCCCGGCACCTACCCGGTGCGCGTGCTATTCACCAACAACGAGGCCCAGAGCGCCAGCTGCACGGTGGACGTGAGCGTCAGCGCCGAGGCGGCCACCATTTCCATCCCCGAAATCCAGGGCAGCGGCAACACCAGCCCGCGGGTGGGCGAGACCCTCACCACCAGCGGCGTGGTCACCGCCATCTTCCCGGGCCTCAAGGGCTTCTACCTGCAGGACCCCACCGGCGACGGCAACCCGGCCACCTCCGACGGCCTCTTCGTGTATGTGAACAACGCCACCATGCCGGCCGGCGTGGCCGTGGGCAACCGCATCTCAGTGAAGGGCACGGTGGCTGAATTCAGCGGCCTCACCGAGCTCACCAACCCCAGCGCCGTCACGGTGCTGGGCACGGGCGAGAGCGTCGCCCCCACCGACGTGAGCCTGCCGGAGAGCGTCAATGGCGAGCTGGAGCGCTACGAGGGCATGCTGGTGCGCATCGTCAGCCCCATGACCGTGGCCCAGAACTACTTCCTCGGCCGCTTCGGTCAGCTCACCCTGTCGGCGGGCGGGCGCATCGAGAAAGCCACCAACCGCTTCCCCGCCGGCTCGGCCGAAGCCATTGCCCTCAACGACGAGAACCAGCGCCGCCTGCTGGTGCTGGACGACGGCAGCACCCTGCAGAACCCCAGCCCGACCCCCTACATCGGCAGCGGCAACACCGTGCGCGCCGGCGACACGGTGGTGGGCAATCTGGTGGGCGTGCTCGACCAGGGCCCCATCAACACCAGCAGCCCGGCCACCCTCGACTACCGCCTGCACCCCACCGAAACCCCGGCCTTCACGCGCACCAACCCGCGTACCCCGGCCCCGGCGGCGGTGGGCGGCAACGTCAAGGTGGCGAGCTTCAACGTACTCAACTACTTCAACGGTAATGGCAGCGGCGGGGGCTTCCCCACCAGCCGCGGCGCCAGCTCGGTGGCCGAGTTCGAACGCCAACGCGCCAAGATCATCGGCGCCCTGCGCGCCCTCGACGCCGACGTGGTCGGCCTGATGGAGATCGAGAACGACGGCAACGGCGCCCAGAGCGCCATCCAGGACTTGGTCAATGGCCTCAACGCCGCCATGGGCGCCGGCACCTATGCCGTGGTGCCCGACCCGGCCAACGGCACCGGCAGCGACGAGATCAAGGTGGCCCTGATCTACAAGCCGGCCAGGGTCAGCCGCGTGGGTGCATCCGTGTCCGACCCGGCCGCCATCAACAACCGCCCGCCCCTGGCCCAAACCTTCGCCGCCCTCAACGGCGAGAAGTTCTCGGTGGTGGTCAATCACTTCAAGTCCAAGAGCTGCAGCGACGCCGCCGGCGCCGACCTGGACCAGGGCGACGGCCAGGGCTGCTACAACCCCCGCCGTATCGACCAGGCCCGCCAGCTGCTGGCCTTCATCGGCCAGGTGCGCAGCGCGGCGGGTGACGACGACGTGGTGGTGATCGGCGATCTCAATTCCTACGGCAAGGAAGACCCCATCGCCCAGCTCACCCAGGCCGGCTTCATCGACCAGCTCGCCGCCCGGGAGGCCAGCCCCTACTCCTACGTCTTCGACAGCGAGACCGGCTACCTGGACCACGCCCTGACCAGCGCCAGCCTCAACAGCCAGCTGGCCGGCGTGGGCCACTGGCACATCAACGCCGACGAGCCCTCCTTCATCGACTACAACGTGGAGTTCAAGCAGCCCGCCTGCGCCACCTGCGAGCCGGATCTTTACTCCGCCACACCCTACCGCTCTTCCGACCACGACCCGGTGATCGTCGGCCTGCAATTGGTGCGCAAGCTCGAAGGCACGGGCGGCCGTGACACCCTCACCGGCACCCCCGGCGACGACGTGATCGCCGGCGGCGACGGCGCAGACACCCTCACCGGCGGCGCCGGTGCCGACACCTTCGTCTATCGCAACCTGCGCGAAGCCGGCGACACCATCACCGACTTCGTGCCCGGCACCGACCGCCTGCACCTGGGCGCCCTGCTGGCCAGCCTCGGCTACACCGGCACCCAGCCCCTCGCCGACGGCTACCTCAAGCTGGTCAGCACCGCCGCCGGCACCAGCGTGCAGATCGACGCCGACGGCACCGCCGGCAGCGCCACGGCCCGCCCCCTCGTACTGCTGAAGGGCGTAGCGGCCAGCCAGGTCGACGCCAGCCGCGACATCATCGTCGCCCCCTGACCCCCGAACATCCAAGGACACACCATGAAGCGCATGCACGCCCTCTCCACCGCCCTGCTGCTGGGCGCCCTCATCGCCAACCCCGCGGCGGCAGCCGTGGTCAATGGCGACTTCGCCGCCGGCCTCACGGGCTGGGACAGCCTCGGCGACGTCGCCGTATCGGCCGGCGCGGCCCGCCTCAGCACCGCCTCCCTCGACGTGGATGACTTCCCCGCCGCGGCCGGCGCCTTCAACCTCTCCGGCAACGCCGCCGCCCCCGTCGGCCAGCCCGGCGGCGTCGAAGAGTTTGCCGGCCTGCCCCTCGGGCAGCTGGACCCGGACCCGCTGAACGGCAGCTGGGCCTTCGAGGGCTCGGCCCTGCGCCAGACCCTGACCGTCCAGGCCGGTGACACCCTGAGCTTCGACTGGGGCCTGGGCTCCAACGAAGACCCCCTCATCGGCATGAACGACTACGCCTTCGTGGTCATCGGCGGCGTGCTCACCGTGCTCGACGACATCTTCACCGGCCTCGGCAGCGGCCGCTTCACCCACAGCTTCGCTACCGCCGGCAGCGTGGATCTGGTGTTCGGCGTAGTCGACGTAGGCGACTACGTGGGCAGCTCCTGGTTGTCCATCGACAACGCGCAGCTCACCACCGCCCCCACCACCGTGCCCGAACCCGGCTCCCTGGCCCTCGGCCTCGCCGGCATCGGCCTGCTGGCCCGCCGCCTGCGCCGCCAGGGCTGAAAGGGCCCGCTCTTGTGGGATCGAATTCATCCGACCCCGGACTCCCGATCAACGGCTTGCCTGTGATTCAACCCGCGGAGGTCGAATGAATTCGACCCCACAGGGTGCGGCCACGCCTGATATGGGCTGAAAGGGCGCACTTTTGTGGGGTCGAATTCATTCGACCGCGGACTCCCGGTCACCGGCCTGCCTGAGATTGAAGGTGAAGAGGTCGAATGAATTTGACCCCACAAGGGCTGCCAGGCCGCCGGCCTGACATACCCCTGTCACCCGTCGGGCTCACCCTGTTTGTCCAGACCTTCCCCGGAGCCGCAGCATGACGGAAAAGGCACGCATCATCGACGCCCTCGGGGAGCCCCGCCTGCTGCTCCCGGCCCTGCTGGCCGAGGCCCTGGCCGCCAACGACCGGGTCAAGTTCTACTTCAGCCTGCTCCAGGCAGCCCAGCTCCACGCCACCCACCCGGGCCATCCTCAGCCCTCCCTGTCCGCCGAGCGTGGCGCTGCGGGGATTGATGACGACGACCTGGACGCCTTGCCCGGCCTCAGCGAACTGATCGAGGACGGTCTCTACCGGATCCCCGGCGCGGAGAAGCTGTGCGCAGCCATTGCCACCGACCTCGACACCCTGCTCGCCCCGCTCCGCTCCGGCGGTGACGACGCCGCCGCCGCTCTCGCAGCCCGTCTCTCGGCACTTCACGGGCAGGCCTGGTGCGCCAGCCAGGACAGCCTCTCCCGCACGCAGATCAACCGGCTCGTCTCGGGTGACCGGGACGCCGGCGACAGCGCCCACCTGCTGGTGATGGATGCCCACAAGGCCCTGCTGCGCCTGCAGGCACAGATCGCCGCGGAAGACATCGACGGCGCCGCCGCCTACGAGATCGGCTACGTCGACCGGCCGCTGATTGCCGCCTTCATGCGCGGGGTAAATGAAACCCGGCCCCTCAAGTTCGACCACCCCGGCCTGGGCACCACCGCCACCCGCAGCGGCGAGCGCCTGATCCTGCAGAACGACATCGGCACCACCGACGCCCACGTCCTGGTGGTGCATGTGGAAAAGGGCTGCGTCCGCGTCACCTACAACGATGTGCACATCCAGCGCCTGCTCTTCTTCCAGAGCCTGTTCGCCCATTGGGCCGTGAGCTGGGACGACACCCGCTCGCGCACCGACCGGGACATGAATGACGGCGTCTATCACATCAGCACCGGCACCTTCACCGCCAACAACGAGGCCGGCCTGAGCGACTACCTGTGCTTCCTCGGTTCGCGGCTGGTTTTCCTGATCGACTGGAACCGGGCCCGCAAACGCCTGCGCCTGCTGCTACCCAAAAAGGAAAGTCTGGCCCTGCTGAAGTGGGCCGCCGACGAGAACATCGGCCACATGGGCTGGCTGCGGGCGGGCGGCGAACAGCTGGTCTTCGACGCGCTGGCCTTTGCCGCCCGCACCCCGCCCGCCTTCGGCGCCCGACTCGACGACACCCTGGACCGCAGCCGGGCGATGGCCTTCATGCAGTTCGCGTTCCGCATCTGCAGCCAGGCCCAGCTCGAGAAGCGCCCCGACGAAGAGATCCGCGACGCCCTGCGGGCCGAGCTGCTGACCTGCTTCCGCAGCACCCGCCAACAGCTCATCGACATCGCAGCCGAACATGCCGCCCTGTCCATCGAGATCGCCTCGGGCCTGCGGGACTGCCTGCTCGACATGGCCGGCCCCGAGGCCAGCGAACGCATCATCCACAACGCCAAGCGCGCCCGCCACTGGGAGCATCAGGCCGATGAGCTGGTCAACCTAGCCCGGGAGCTGCAGCGCCAGAACACCAACCACGGGGATTTCTACTGCGCGCTGATCGAGGGCGCCGACGACATCGTCGACGAACTCGAAGAGGCCGCCTTCCACCTCGGCCTGTTTCCCCCCACCCCACCCGGGGCCATGCTGCTGGAGGCCCTCGGCACCCTGGCCAGCCTGGCCGTCTCCAGCGCCCAGGAGCTCGTCAAGGCCCTGGAGAGTGCCCGGGACGTGCGCCAGGGCGGCCCCCGGGAAGACCTGCAGGACCTGCTCGAATCCATCCACCACATCATGGCCGCCGAACGCCAGAGCGACGACGCCCATCGTCGCTTCAAGCGCGCCCTCATCAACGACGAGGGCGACTTCCGCGATCTGTATGCCTGCGCCGAATGTGCCCGCAACCTGGAGAACGCCGCCGACCTGCTGCTCCACACGGCCCTGCGGCTACAGGACCACGTGCTCGGCACGGTGATGGGCGAGTGAGCATGGATTTGAGCCACCACCTCTATGGCATCGGCCTGCCCGGCCCACGGCGCGAGGGGCCGGTGGAAGCCATGGGTTTCAAGGCCGGCAACCTGGCCCGCATGGCCGCCATCGGGCTGCCGGTGCCCCAGGCCTTTGTCCTCGGCACGCCCCTGTGCCAGGCCTTCAGCGCCGACGCCAAGGCCTTCCGGCCCACCCTGCGCAAGCTGCTGGAAAGCCAGATCGAACGTCTGGAGGCGGCCTGCGGGCTGGAGTTCGGCGCCGGCCGCAAGCCCCTGCTGGTGTCGGTCCGCTCCGGCGCGCCGGTGTCCATGCCCGGCATGATGGACACCATCCTCGACGTGGGCCTCACCGACGCCACCCTGCGCGGCCTCCTGCGCATGACCGGCAACCCACGCCTGGTGTGGGACTCCTACCGGCGCCTGATCCAGCAGTATGCCGAGGTCGTCCATCACCTGCCCTCCGCCCCCTTCCGCCAGGCCCTGACCCAGTGCATGGCTGAAACCGCAGCCCAGCGCCCCCAGGAGCTCGACTTCCGGGCCCTCACCCGCCTCACCCGCAGCTACCTGGAGATTTTTGAAGGCCTCAGCGGTGCCCCCTTTCCGCAGGACCCCGTGGAGCAGCTCCACAGGGCCACCGAGGCCGTGTTCGAATCATGGATGAGCCCACGGGCCATCGAATACCGGCGCATGCGCCGCATCGACATGCAGATGGGCACCGCCGTGACAGTGCAGCGCATGGTCTTCGGCAACGCCGGCGGCACCTCGGGCGCCGGCGTCGGCTTCAGCCGCGACCCGGCCACCGGAGAGAAGCAGTTGTACCTGGACTTCCGCTTCAACAGCCAGGGCGAGGACGTGGTCTCCGGCCAGCACTCGGCACCCGACACCGCCCGCCTGGCCGCCACCCTGCCCCACGTGCAGGCGCGCCTCGAATCCATGGCCGAAATCCTCGAACGGGAATTCGGCGACGTACAGGAGTTCGAGTTCACTGTGCAGGACGGCGTGCTCTACCTGCTCCAGACCCGCAGCGCCAAGCGCACCCCATGGGCTGCCCTGCGCATCGCCGTGGAACAGGTGAATGCCGGCGTGTGGTCGCCCGCCCGGGCACTTGGCGTGCTGGGTGAAGTGGATCTGCAGGGGCTCGCACGGAGCAGCATCGCCGACGCCTCCGCTCACCCGGTGCTGGCCCGCGCCACCCCGGCCGGCCTTGGCGTTGCGGTGGGCGTGATCGCCCTCGACCCGGCTGAAGCCTGCGCCCATGCCGAGGCCGGGCGTGACTGCATCCTGGTCCGGGAAGACACCAGCACCGACGACCTCAGCGGCATCGCCGCGGCCAAAGGCATCCTCACCGCCCGCGGCGGCCGTACCGCCCACGCGGCAGTGGTCGCCCGGCAACTGGGCAAGGCCTGCCTGGTGGGCTGCGCCGAACTGAGCATCGACCTGCCCCGGCGCAGCCTCACCATCGGCGGCAAGGCCCTCCACGCCGGCGACCTCATCACCCTGGACAGCGCCAGCGGCCACATCTACGCCGGCGCCGTGCCGGTACTCACCGAAAGCCCGGACGCCTGGCTGACCCAGGTCGCCACCTGGTTCAGCCAGGCCACCACTGCCAGCTGAGGGGCCGGGTCGAGAAACCCGGATCAGCCTGGGGCCCCCGAGCACCCCGGTGGTCGTCGCATCCAGCGCCGACTCGGCAACGCTACCCGCCGCCAGAGCGGACCGCAGGCGGATGCTGACGTCCCCCAAGCCGGGGGCGGTGCTCACGTCATCCGCAGACAACGGAAGCACCGGGGTCCATACCCCCCCCTTCCGGCGAGAGGTCACCGGTCCCAGCGCTCCCGCCTCCTACACGGCTGTCGGTCCAGACCCACAGCCAGACGCGGTCGCGGCTGATCGTGATCGCTGGCGGGACACAGGAAGATGGTGCTGTGTTCTCAACATCACAAGGAGACAATCATGAACAACACCCTCATTGAAACCCAGAACATTCCCCAGCCCACCGACGGAAAGATCACCACGCCGCAGCCGCCCAGCGCGGAAGACAAGGACGTGGCAACCAAGATCGGGCTGGTGGGCGGCGCCGCCTCGGGCGTTGCCACCGGCGTGGCCGTGGGCGCGGCAACCGCAGGCCCGGTGGGCGCGGCGGTGGGCGGCGTGATCGGCGCGGTGGCCGGGGCAGTCGGCGGCAAGGCGCTGGCCGACAACATCGGTCCGGCGTCGGACGATGACAACTACTGGGCCAACGCCCACGTCCGCGAGCCGTATTACCACCCGGGCACGCCCTACGCCTGGTATCGCCCCGCGTATGAGCTCGGCTGGCATGGCGCCGAGCGCTACCCGGGCAGCTATGACGACGTGGAACTGCACCTCAGGGAAGACTGGCTTTCCACCCCCGGCCGCAACATGGCCTGGGACGAAGCCCGCCCGGCGGTCAAGGCCGCATGGGAGCGCGCGGCCATGCGTCGCACCGCCGCCGTAGCTCAAGCCGTCGACCCCGATGAACTCGTCAAGACGCTCAACGAACTGCTCATGATGAGCCGTGACGGCGATGAAGGCTTCCGCCACGCCTCCGAGCACGCCAAAACACCGACGATCTCCGCCGTACTGCTGCGCCGTGCCGCCGATTGCAGAACCGCCGTGGTCGAACTCCAGGTGGAAATCGAGCGCCTCGGGGGCGCGCCGGTGGAGCATGGGTCTGTCTCAGCGGCCCTCCACCGTGGCTGGACCACCCTGAAAACCGTGTTCACCACCGAAGATGACAAGCTTGTACTGGACGAGTGCATTCGGGCCGAAAAGGACGCCCTCGACGCCTTCACCGAGGCAATTGAAAAGCCCATGCCGAGCTCCCTGCGTGCATTGGTCATGCGTGAACTCGAAGGTGTGCGCCGCAATCACGCAGAGATGCAGCGACTGCGCGACGCGCTGGCCTGAGCGACAGGGGTCGCGCCCGGACCGGCGACCCAGGTCCATCCACTTCAGCCCCGGTCGGTGACCGGGGCTGAACTACGTGCGGACCGGCATCCCGACTGGCGGGGTGACGGACTCAGGAAACCTTCACGCCAGACCGTCGAGCAAGCCCGACAGGCGGAGCACCCGACGCTCCACGGCGCGCTCCAGCACCCGGGAGGCGGCAGCGTCCACCAGGGTAAAGCCGCTGCGGGCGCGGGTGATGCCGGTATACACCAGCTCACGGGTGAGGATGGGGTTGAGGCTGTCGGGCAGGGCCAGGGCGGCGTGGGTGAACTCGGAACCCTGAGACTTGTGCACCGTCAGCGCAAACACCGTCTCCACCGCCTGCAGGCGGCTGGGCAGTACCCATTTGATGCCCGTGCTGCCGTCGCCACTGGGGAAGGCCACCCGCAGCGGGCTGCCACCGCCAACCACGGGCAACGCCAGGGTGATGCCGATGTCGCCATTCATCAGGCCCAGGCCATAGTCGTTGCGCGTGACCAGCACCGGGCGGCCTTCATACCAGCCTTCGTCGGCACCGATCAGGCCGGCCTCGTGCAGCCAGCCGGCAATGCGCGGGTTGAGCCCTTCCACCCCCCAGGGCCCGCGACGCAGGGCGCACAGCAACTGGAACTGGCCGTGGGCAGCGAGCACGCCGCCAGCCCAGGCGTCGAGGGCGGCGCGGGAGGCTTCGATCGGCGGGCGGGTGCTGTGCAGGGTTTCAAGATAGTGACGATAGCCCTCCCGCCCCTCGGCCGGGCTGCCATCCACCACCAGGCGGCGGAACGCTGCTTCACCCGGGGCGGCCCGGGCGTCCACCTCGACCCGGGCCAGGTCGGCGTGGGCCGCGGCAAGCACGGCCCCCACGCGGTCCACGTCACCGTCGTTGACCGCCGCAGCCAGCTGGCCGATGCCGCTGGTGCTGCTGAAGCGGTGACTGTGGCGCAGCATGGCCACCGCCTGGTCGAGGGGCGTACCCGCCGCATCGACGAGCCCGGCAGGCACCTGCTCAGCGGTCACGCCAGCCAGCCAGGCCACCGTGTCGGGCGTGTAGTGGCCTTCGGCGGCGCGCTGGCACAGCTCGCCCAGCACCGCGCCGGCCTCCACCGAGGCCAGCTGGTCCTTGTCGCCGAGGAGCACCAGGCGGGCCTCGGGCGGCAGGGCGGCGAGCACGGCGGCCATCATCTCCAGGTCCACCATCGAGGCTTCATCCACCACCAGCACATCCACGCCCAAGGGATTGCCGGCGTGGTGGCGGAAGTGGCGGGTGTCCGGGCGGCTGCCGAGGAGGCGGTGCAGGGTCGTCACCTCCACCGGGATGGCGGCGCGCACCCGCTCACCGTCGGGCAGCCCGGCCAGGTCGAGGCGGGCCACCGCACCGGCGATGGATTCATTGAGGCGCGCCGCGGCCTTGCCGGTGGGCGCCGCCAGACGAATGCGCAAGGGCCGTGCCGGGCTATCGGCCAGGGCCAGAGCCTGGAGCACCGCCAGCAGGCGTACCACGGTGGTGGTCTTGCCGGTACCGGGCCCGCCGGTGACGATGGCAAAGGCGCTGCGCGCCGCCATGGCGCAGGCCAGCTTCTGCCAGTCGGGGCCGGTGGCACCGGCTGCACCCCGGGGAAAGAGCGCGTCGAGGGCGCTGCCCAGGGCCGCGGCCGGCAACCCGGCCTGGCGCTCTGCCAAGCTCGCCAAGCGCGCCTCGATGGCGCTGCGCACCGCCCCTTCGTACTGCCAGTAGCGGCGCAGATAGACCCGCCGGCCAACACATACCAGGGGCGTGCTGCCCGGCCCGCTGCCTACCAGCCGCTCATGCACCAGGGCGGCCTGCCAGTCGGCCAGGCTCACGCCGGCCAGCACCGCGTCGGGCAATGGCGGCGGCACCCCGCCCTCCTCCACTCGCCCTTCCGGCGGCAGGGACAGGGCAAAGCCCGGGTCGCCCAGCACATCGGCCAGATCCAGGCAGGCATGGCCGCGGCCCAACTGGTGGCTGGCCAGGGCGGCGGCGAGGATCAGCAGAGGCGGTGCAGCACCCGCCTCGCGGAACAGGAAGCGGGCAAAGGCGGCGTCGAGGGCACGCAGCCAGCCGTGGCGGGCCCAGTGGTCCACCAGGGCCAGGGTGGCGTGGCTGTCGGCGAGGGCGGGGTTCATCCGGTTTTCCTCAGTTTGAAGCAGTCTGCCACCTTGGGCTCCGTACCCTTTCCCGTGGGGTCGAATTCATTCGACCGCGGACCTTGGTTAGCGGCTTGCCGGTCATTGGCGTGAGCAGGTCGAATAAATTCGACCCCACAGGGGAAAACAGCGTCATGCGGCCTCCCGGGCGGTGGAGCGGGCGAACAAGTGGTCGAGGGCTTCGATCAGCGCCCGGGGCGGACGCTCCGCATGCACCCCGGCGCTGGCCGAATGGCTGCCGCGCAGGAAAAGATAGAGGGCCCCGCCCACGTGGCGGTCGTAGTCGTAGTCGGGCAGGCGCAGCTTGAGCAGGCGGTGCAGGGCCAGCAGGTAGAGCACGTACTGCAGCTCGTAGCGGTGGGCCAGGATTTCCCGCGCCATGGCCTCGGCGGTGTAGGCCGCGTCATCGGGGCCGAGCCAGTTGGACTTGTAATCCACCACGTAGTAGCGCCCGTCGTGCTCGGCCACCAGGTCGATGAAGCCCTTGAGCATGCCGTTGAGCTGGCCCGCCTGCAGGGCCGGGCGCGGTGCGGCGGCGAGGGTGTGGCGGCACACCAGCGCGTCCAGGCGGGCCAGGTCCACATCGTGCACGGCGATCCAGAACTCCATCTCGGCCACCTGGCCGTCCAGCCCGGCGAGGCTTGGTGCCGGGCCGCCTTCGGCTGCCTGCAAAGGACGCTGCAGAAAATCCGTGAGCCAGCCGCACAGGGGGTCGATCCAGGCCTCCCAGCCGCGCACGGCGCAGCGCCGGGCGATGGCGTCGCGAACCAGGTCCGGTGCCGCCACAACCCGGTCGAAACCCTGGCCGGCGGCCCATTCGAGGATGTCGTGGAGAAAGGTGCCCACCACCGCCCCCCGGGGAAAGGCATGCAGTGGCCCCCGGGATTCGGTGACCACAACGGCAGCCGGGACGGGCACGGGGGAAGCCACCACGGCGGGCACGTCCACCGCCGCTTCGCGGAACACGTCCTCGGCCGGGGTGTCGGCACCGGGCCCGCCGGCATCGGACTGGAGCGCCGAGTAGCTGGCGATCCACCAGTGTTCGCGCACCGGGCGCCGGGGCTGGCGGGCTGGCCCTTGGTGGAGCGGCCCGGTGGTGAGCGTGCATTGTTCGGTGCTTTGCGGCGGGTCGGCAATCACCACCACCGCGGGGCAGCCGGCGGCCAGATCGGCCAGGGACCGGGTTAGCGTGGCACCGCTGAAGGCCCTGCCGCCGCCGAGCAGGTAGCCAAGGGCGCTCTCCTCCAGGGCATCCAGCGGGGCCACGCCCACCCAGGTGGCGTAGCGGGCGCGGGTAAGGGCCACGTAGAGCTTGCGCAGGTCTTCCCCCAGGCGCTCCCGGTCCACCTTCTCCAGCAGCCCGCCGTCGTCCCGCAGGGCGACCTGCAGACGGCCCTCCCCGTCGTGCCACTTGAGGGGCAGATCGGTGGATTTGGCGGCGCGGAAGGCGCAGGCAAAGGGCAGGAAAACCAGGGGGTATTCCAGGCCCTTGGACTTGTGCACGGTGACCACCTGGACCAGGTCGGCGTCGCTCTCCAGGCGGATCTGGCGGGCATCGCCATGGCCGCCGTCACTGCGCTGTTCGGCCAGGTGGCGGATCAGGGCGTGTTCGCCATCGAGCACCGCTGCGGCCTGCTGCAGCAGCTCGGCCAGGTGCAGCACATCGGTGAGGCTGCGCTCGCCGGCACCGCCCCTGGCGAGCAGCCGGGCCGGCACCCGGAAGTCGTTGAGCAGGCGCCGCAGCATGGGCAACACGCCCTGCCGGCGCCAGCACTCCCGATAGGCGCGGAACTGCAGCAGGCGGGCTTCCCAGGCGGCTTCGTCGTGGTTGAGGCAATCCAGCTCGGCCCAGCCCAGGGCCAGGGTGGGGGTGGCCAGCGCGGCGCGCAGGGCGCGGCCGTCGTCGGGGTCGGCGCAGGCGGCCAGCCAGCGCTGCAGGTCCACCGCCTCGGGGCGCTGGAAGACCGATTCCTTCTCCGACAGGTACACGCTGCGTACGCCGCGGCGCCCCAGGGCATCGCGGATGGCAGCAGCCTCGCCGCCGTTATTGACCAGCACCGCCATGTCGCCGGGGCGCAGGGGTGCATCCACGGTGGCAGTGCCGAAGCCCGCCTCGCCGCGCTGCCCCAGGTTGAGCAGACGCACCATCTCGCTGGCGCACACCTCGGCCATGGCCTCCAGGTAGGCGCCCTTGGGCCAGGGCTTGTCGTCCTCCAGGGCCGGCAGCTGCCACAGGCTCAGGGCCGGCGCGTCGGCACCGGCCACCCGCAGGCTGTCCTTGCGGCCGGCCGCCCCGGCGGGCAGGAAGGGCACGGGGTTGGCCCCTTCGGCCCCCTCCCGGCGGAACAGGAAGGCGCCCTGCCCTTCGGCCCGCCCCTCGGCCACCTCGAAGCAGCGGTTGGTAGCCTCCACCATGGCCAGGGTGGAGCGGTAGTTGCGGCGCAGGGTGTACAGGCGCCCGGCGGTAGCGGCGCGAGCGGCCAGATAGGTGTAGATGTCGGCCCCGCGGAAGGCGTAGATGGCCTGCTTGGGGTCGCCGATGAGGATCAGGGCGCTGGCCGGGTCGCTGGCGGCCACCCGGTACACCGCGTCGAAGATGCGGTACTGCACGGCGTCGGTGTCCTGGAACTCGTCGATCAGGGCCACCGGAAACTGGCTGCGGATGCGCTCCGCCAGGCGCGGGCCATTGGGGCCCTGGAGGGCCGCGTCGAGGCGGGTGAGCAGGTCATCGAAGCCCATCTGGGCACGCCGCGCCTGCTCTTCGGCAAAGCGTTCGGCCACCCAGCGGGCGCCGTGGTGGAGCACCCCGTCGTGGCCTTCGGGCAACGCGGCCAGGGCCTCGGGCAGATCGGCGAGGGCGGCAAAGGCCGGGTGCGCGGGGGGCGTGCCATTCACCCAGATCGCCGCCAGGCCGTCCGGGGTGAGGCGGGTCCAGGCGGCCTCGCTGAGCTCCGGGGCGATGAGCAGGGGCGCTTCGGCCCAGGCTTCGAGGGCGTCCAGCCAGCGGGCGCAGTTGGCCGAGTTGAGCTTGCGGGCGTCGAAGGCCTTGAGCTTGCGGGCCTCGTCGAAGAGGCTGCGGAGCTCGCCCACCCAGCCCGCCCAGGGGGCTTTGAGCGCGCTCAGCTGGCGCAGCCTTTCGGCGGCGGCCACGGCCAGGGTGGCCGCGGGCGCATCGGCCGGGGGCAGGCTGTCGGCGTGGGTGCGCAGGGGCCCGATGTCGCTGCGGAGGGCATCCGGGGAGGCCCACCAGCCCTTCACCTGGCGGGCCTCGTCGCTATCCAGGGGGTACATGAAGCTGCGCCAGTAGTCGCGCACCACCTCGGCAAACAGCTCGTCCTGGTCGGTTTCGAGCTGCTGGGTAAACAGGCTGTCACTGTCGAAGGCGTGCTCCTGGAGCATGCGCTTGCACCAGCCGTGGATGGTGGATACCGCCGCCTCGTCCATCCATTCGGCCGCCAGCTGCAACTTGCGGGCGCAGGCCGGCCAGGCTTCGGGCGGATAGCTGGCGCGCAGGTCGTGGAGCAGGTCGGCCCCCGCCGGCTGAGCCGCGACGGTGGCCGGGTCGGCGCGGAACAGCCCGGCGGCATCGGCCAGCCGGGAGCGGATGCGGTCGCGCAGCTCCTGGGTGGCGGCGTCGGTGAAGGTGACGACGAGGATCTCCGGCGGCATCAGCGCCCGGGGCGGGGCGCTCTCGGCGCTACCGTGGCCGAGCACCAGGCGCACGTAAAGCAGGGCGATGGTGAAGGTCTTGCCGGTGCCGGCGCTGGCCTCGATGAGGCGGCTGCCGTGCAGGGGGAAGTCCAGCGGGGCCAGGGATGCCGGGGCGGTGGTGTCGGTGCTCATGCGGCGTCTCCGGCGGCAGCGCGGGGCTTGCCCTTGGCAAAGGTGGCCAGGTAGAGGGGGCGAAGCAGGGTTTCAGCAAGGCGGGCAAACTCACCGCCGGAGGCCATGGCCGCGAAATCGGGCCAGGCCCGCTGCAGGTAGGCGCTGCTGTCGCGCTCGCCGGGGGTGTAGTCGTCACCCTCGTAGGCCTTGCGGGCGGCCGCAGTAGCCCGGGCTTCGGCGGCGGCGTCGGCGCCCGGGGGGGCGTCCTTGATCCACGCAAAGGCGGTCTTCACCGCCAGGGGCAGCGGCCGGCTGCGGGCCGCCTGCCAGGCCTGCAGGATGGCGTCCAGGTGGGCGGCGGCGTGGGTCGGGTCGAGGGGGTCGAGGGTGACGCTGCCCACCTTGCCCACCACCACCGTGGTGAAGGGGCCACCCGCCATGTGGGCGGCCAGGTGGGCGACCCAGTGCCTGATCAGGGGGTGGCGCTGGTACTGGCCCTTCTTGAGCAGGTCGCTGCTTTCCAGCACCACCCGCCCGCGCTGGCCATCGGCATTGCTGCGCAGCCCGCCCAGGCGATCCTCGATACGCAGGCCGGCGGGGCTGGTGTAGTCAATGGGCTCATCGTGGGCCTGGACGTCGGGCCACTGGGCCAGGGCCTCGCCGTAGCGCTGGAAGAGGTCTTCCATGGGGGCGGCCAGGGTCTCCCGCATCAGCTCGGCGAAGGCGCCGGCGGCCAGGTCGCCACGGCGCTGGATGCGGGCCAGGCCGTCGGTCAGGGCTGCATCCCTGGGCTCGCCGTGCTGCACGGCGTGGGCCTGGGCGGCGATGAGCTCGTCCCACAAGTGCCACAGTTCCAGGCCGTTCAGGTCGAAGGGCTCCTGGTCTTCGCTGGCCGGGTCGTCCATGTCGAAGTCCACCCGCAGGCGCTGACGGAAGAAGGCCGTGACCGGATGACGCAGAAAGGCGGCCAGCTCCACCAGAGTGGTGGCGGGCGTGTCAGCCGGCTCGGCCAAATGCTGGCTGCCGGCGGGGCGGTCATCGGCGATGCGCCACTCACCGGCATAGGTGAACAGGCGGCTGGCCGCGGGGTCGGCGGGGAAGTACTCCGGGTTGAAGGGCTGCAGGCGGTGCTCGACGCTCAGGGCTTCCAGCAAGGCGTTTTGCTCCCCTTCCCGCCCGGCCAGCCGCCAGCCGGCGGCCAGGTGGTCGCGCAGTTGGCCGACCAGCACCGAGGGCGGCCGGTCGGTGTTGTCCCTGATGCTGTGCCCGACCCACGAGATGAACAGGCGCTCCCGGGCCGACAGCAGGGCTTCGAGGAAGAGGTAGCGGTCGTCCTCCCGCCGCGAGCGGTCGCCGGGGCGATAGTCGCGCCCCATCAGGTCGAAGTCCATGGCCACCCGGGTGCGCGGGTAGTCACCGTCGTTGAGGCCGAGCAGGCACACCTGGCGGAAGGGGATGGCGCGCATGGGCATCAGGGTGGCGAAAGTCACCGCGCCGGCAAAGAAACGCTGGGACAGGCCGCTGTCGTCGAGCTGGGCGAGCCAGTGTTCGCCCACCACGGCCAGGGGCAGCAGGCTGTCCAGGCCGGCCTCATCGCAGGCCGCCTGCCAGCGCTCCAGAGCAAGGTCGAGCTGCTGCAGGGTGTAGGCGTCGGCGCTGTCGTCGGGGGCGAAGAAGTCGGCCAGCAGGTGGCGCAGGCGCAGGCACCAGGTGGCCACGTCGGCGCTGTCGACGAGGGTCTGCCAGGTGGCTTCGAGGCGCTCCAGGAGATCGGCCAGGGGCCCCAGCAGGGCCGCATCGAGGCCGCCGATCTCGTCGAAGGGTTCGATGTCGTTCCACGCTCCGGCGGTGCCGCCGACGGCATAGCCAAGGAACATGCGGCGCAGGCCGAACAGCCAGGTGTTGCCCTCCGGCGCCGCAGGCAGACCGAGGCTGCAGCGGTGGGCGGCATGCAGCCCCCAGCGCACCCGGGCACCATGCACCCAGCGTCGCAGCAGGGGCAGCTGGTCTTCGCCGATACCGAAGCGCTGGCGCAGGGCCGGCACATCCAGGAGGTCGAGCACGTCACTCACGGCAAGGCGCGAGGTGGGCAGCTCCAGCAGCTTGCGGATGGCGCCCACCAGCGGGTTGTGGCGGCCCTGCCCCTGGTCGGCGATGCTGAAGGGGATGTAACGCGGGTCGTGGCTGTCGACGAGCCCGAACACGGCCTGGATGTGGGGCGCGTACACATCGATGTCCGGCACCATGACGATCACGTCCCGGGGGCGCAGCGTGGCGTCGGCGTTGAAAGCGGCCAGGAGCTGGTCGTGGAGTACTTCCACCTCCCGCTGGGGGCTGTGGGCGATGTGGAAGCGGATCGAGTCATCGCCAGGGTCCACTGGCGGCCAGGTGTCGCGGGTCTGGCGCAGGGGGCGCAGGTCGCGGATGTCGTCCTGCAGCTGGTTGAGCAGGCAGGCCTTGCCGTGGGGGGCGAACAGGTCGATGCGCTGGCGGATATCCGCGAAGTGCTGCAGGTAGCTGGCCCGGGCGACGTCGCTGTCGTGCTCGTCGAGCAGGCCGATGAAGTCGCGGCCCTGCTTGCCCCAGGCGGCCAGCAGGGGGTGGGCGTGGAGATGCAGGCTGTCCTCGTCGATCTCGGCCGGGGCGCCGGCGCGGCGCTGCTGGCGGCTGCGGGTGGCGCGCAGCAGGTCCTTGTCGGCGACGATGTCGGACCAGTAGTGCTCGCAGGGGTTGTGCACGCACATCAGCACCTGGCTCCAGCGGGCCAGGGCGGCCAGCACCTCCAGAGACTGGCGCGGCAGCGCCGAGATGCCGAAGACCAGCACCCGCCGCGGCAGGCCGGCGGGGCGCGGGGCCTCGTCGGGCCATCCGGCCACCCGGGCCAGGAAGGCCTCGTGCACCGCCGCCCGCCCCTGCCCGGCGAGATCGGTGGCACCGGCGGCAGCACCGGCAGCGGCCACGTCGGCCAGCAGCGCGCGCCACAGGCAGGCCTGCCAGCGCTGCTCGTCCGGCAGGGGCGCCCGCTCGCCCCCGGCGCGGATCAGCACATCCTCCCCCGCCGCCCAGGCCGCCAGCCAGTCGGCCCTGTACACCTGGTACTGGTCGAACAGGTCGGCCAAGCGCTCGGCGAGCTGGAAGCGCTTGCGCAGGTCGGCATCCGCCGCCAGGAAACGGCGCAGGGGCTGGTAGGCGGCCTGCCCGGTGAGGTCCGGCAACAGACGCATCAGGCGCCACACCAGCAGGGGCTTGTCGAAGGGCGAGGCCTCGGGCACCGCGTCACGCCCCAGCACGGCCCGGTAGGCCTGCCACAGGAAGCGCGAAGGCAGCGACAGATCCAGCCCTGCAGCGATCCCGCAGCCGCCGTCCTCCACATCTTCGGCCAGGGCCAGGCGCAGCCACTGGGCAATGCCGTTGCTGTGCACCAGCACCGTCTCGGTTTCAAGGGGGGCCAGAGGGTAGCGGCGGATCCAGGTGACCAGCAGGTCACGCAGGGCTTCGGGGTGATTGCCATGGACCAGCATCAGGCCAGCGGGCAGCGGGGTGGGGGTCAAGGCGGACTCCGGGGCGGGGCTATGACAGGGAACGGGCGGAGGATACGGGATATCCGGAAAGGTTTTGTGGGGTCGGATTCATTCGACCCCGGACTTGGCAGCGGCTTGTTGACTATTGACGTGTGCTGGTCGAATGAATTCGACCCCACGGAGGAAACCGGCTCACGCCAGTTCGCCCGAATAGGCCACGAAGCGGTTCCCCCCTTCGCGCTTGGCCTGGTACATGGCGGTGTCGGCGTGCTTGAGCAGAACGGTGGCGTCGTGGGCATCGACGGGGTAGAGGCTGACGCCGATGCTGGCGGAAACCTGCCAGCCGGGGCACGCGGCAAGATCGGTGGCGACGGCCCGGAGCACCCGCTGCATGATCTCTTCGAGTTGCTGGTCGGTGCTCAGCCCGTCCAGCAGCAGCACGAACTCGTCGCCGCCCCAGCGGGCCACCGTGTCCCCTTCGCGCAGGGCGGCGGCCAGGCGGCCGGCCAGTTCGCGCAGCACCTCGTCGCCCACTTCATGGCCCCAGGTGTCGTTGATGGGCTTGAAGCGGTCCAGGTCGATCAGACACACGGCAATGCGTTCTTGGCTGCGGCGGGCATGGGCCAGGGCGAGGGTCAGGCGGTCGTCGAGGAGATTGCGGTTGGGCAGGCCGGTGAGGGCGTCGCTGTGGGCCATCTCGCTGAGTTTCTGGCGCGACGACTGGAGCTCCATGTTGAGGCGGTCGGTGCGGACGTAGAGCACGCCCAGGGACAGGGTGAACACCACCACCCCGGCCAGCAGGTGAATGGCGTATTCACGCAGCACATCGGCCACGGCGATGGGCTCGCGCTGGTCGTAGGGATAGATGCCGTGCCGGCGCATCACCGCCTGCACGCGCTGGTACTCCAGGGGCGTGGACCAGCGGTAGTAACGGGCGCTGCGGGCCGCCGGGCTGTCGGGCGGCATCAGCAGCAGGGCCGCCACAACCCGGTTGGTGATGTCGATGGACACGTGGGGGGCAGTGGCCAGCGGCCATTCGGGGAACAGCTCGGTGCTCACCTGGAAGGGAAATTCGGCATTGCGCACCGGATTGACGACACGCAGCCGCGACAACTCGATCTGCCCCTCCTTGTCCATGGCCTCGAGCACCCCCGTACGCACGAAGCCCGCGTCGGCACGGCCCTCCAGCACCGCTTTCACCGCCAGATCCTGGGGAAAGCCGAGAAACTGCACATGGCAGTCTTCATCAAGGTCGATGCCGGCGCGCTCAAAGAGGTCGTACTGGAGCAGGAAGCCGGCAAAGGAGGTGCGGTCCACGGCGGCGATGCGCAGGCCGCGCAGATCCTGGATGCGGTTGATCTCGTGACGATCACTGCGGGTAAAGACCACCCCGCCAAACTGGTTCACCATCCGGCCGTTTTCCTGCTTGACCAGGGTCGCCACCCGGGACACCCCGTAGCGGGTCTCCATGACGATGTAGTGCTGGGGGTTGGTGAGCACAAAATCCAGCTCGCGCCGGCTCAGGGCGGCCTCGAACTCGGGCAGGTTGAGGGGTACCACCTCGAAATGCGCGCCGGGGATCTGCGCCGACAGAAAATCCATGGTGGGGCCCCATTCGCGCACGGTCGCCGATTTGTCCCGAAAGGCCGTGACGCCGACCCGATAGACCTTCTCTTCGGTCGCCGCCTGCACCCCGGCACACAGCACCGACAGCGCCGCAAACAACAGCAGCACCAGCACGATCCGCCACCCGGCCTGCGGCCGGTTCGGCGCGTAAGAAAGCCCAGCTGCACAGCCGGGCGCCGGGATCAAGTCCATTGACATAATCCGCTTATCGGCCTGAGCTAAAAAAACTGGACCTCAAGCCACCACCACCCGGCTCTGCCCGCCGGCCAGCCGGCGCACCTCGACGCGGGTGCCGATGCGTTCGGTCATCTCCTGCACGTGGGAGATCACCCCCACCTTGCGGCCCTGGGCCTGGAGGCTGTCCAGGGCTTCCATGGCGACGCGCAGGGAATCGGCGTCGAGGCTGCCGAAGCCTTCGTCGATGAACAGGGATTCGACCCGCACCCGGTGGGACGACAGGGACGCCAGCCCGAGGGCCAGGGCCAGGGACACCAGGAAGGATTCGCCGCCGGACAGGGAATGCACCGAGCGCAGCTCGTCGCCCATGTCCTGGTCGAGCACCAGCAGGCCGAGGCTGTCGGCGATGCGCTGCAGGCGGTAGCGGCGGGACAGACCCTCCAGGTGGCGGTTGGCGTAGCCGAGCAGGATGTCGAGGGTGAGCTGCTGGGCGAAGTTGCGGAATTTCTTGCCATCGGCCGAGCCGATCAGCTCGCCCAGGCGCGCCCACAGATCCGTGCGGGCCTGCTGGCGGGCCAGGTCGGCCTGCAGGCTGCCGCTGCGGGCGCGGCGTTCGTCGTCCCGGGCCAGTTCGAGCTTGATGGCGGTGTGGGCCTCGCGGGCCTCGGCCACTTCGGCGGCCAGCCGGGTGTGGCGGGCCTTGAGCGCATCGACCCCCTCTTCCCCCGGCGCGGTGGCCTGATGGGCGGCCAGGCTGGCTTCGTTGTTGTGGAGCACGGCGGTGGCGGTATCGACGGCGGTGTCGAGGGCCTGCAAGGCCTGGCGTTCGGTGCTCAGCCAGTCGGGCGCGTGGGCCAGGGCGGCGCGCAGTTGGGGCAGATCCAGGGCCGCACCCTGGGCTGCGTTGAAGTCAGCAAGCCAGTCATCCAGGCGCTGCGCCGCCTGCCCGGCCGCAAGCTGCAGGGCCGCATGCCGGTTGCGGGCCTGGCCCAGGGCTTCGTCCTGGCGGGCGCGCCGGGCCTCGGCTGCCTGGGTGGCGCCCTGACACAGGCGCAGGGCCTCGGCGGCCTGGGCCGCAGCGTCGTTGAGGGCGGCCTCCACCTTCGCCACCGGGCGGCCTTCAAAGAGGCCTGCACGCTCGGCTTGCATGCGGTTCAGCGTTTGGGCGTGGGTATCGAACTCCTGCTGCCGGGTGGCCTGCTGGCCGGCGGCGGCATCGAGGGCGGTGGTGGCCGCCAGCAGCTCGGCGTCGAGTGCCAGCAGGCGGCGCTCGGACTCCTGCTGGCGGGTCTGGGCGGTCGTCCATTCCTGGGCGGCCGCGCCGGCGTGCCGGGCAAACGCCGCGGGGTCGGCCTGCCAGCGGCTGCGCCAGTCATCGTCGGCCGGAAAGGCGGCGTCCAGACCATCCAGGCTTTGGGCCAGGTCACGCCGGGCGTCCTCCAGACGCTGCGCCAGGCTCTGCCGCGCCTGAACGGCCTGCTGATGGGCCAGGGTGTGCTGATTGAGGTCGGCACGGGCCTGGGCCTCGGCGGCCCGGGCTGCCTCCAGAGTGCGCTGGGCCTGGTCCCGCTGGACAAGCAGGGCGCGCTGGCGGGCTTCGGCCTGGTCGATGGCGGCCAGGGCTGTGTCGGCCTCGGCCAGCCGGGCCTGCAGCCAAGGGGCTTGTGCCTCGGGGGCGAGGCCTGCCAGCTCGGGAAGTTCCGGCACCAAGGCGGCCTGGTCGCGGGTCGCCGCCTCCAGCTCGGCGCGCAGGCCGGCGAGGCTTTGCGCCAGCCTGGTGAGCTGGGCATTGCCGCTGGTGACATGGGCCTGGGCGGTGGCGATCTGCTGGCTGAGGCTGGCGTGGGCCTGCCTAGCCTGGTCCAGGTTGGCCTCCAGGCCCTGCAGCATGGCCCGGGCCTGGGGGTCGTGGGTGGCGTAGGGGTGCTCAAGGGCGCCGCACACCGGGCAGGGGCTGTCCGGGGTGAGCTGCTGACGCAGGGCTTCCACGTTTTCGCTGGCGGCGAGGCGGGCGATGGCCAGGGCGCGCTCGGCAGAGTCGGCATCCCGCGCCAGCAGGGGCAGGCGCCCCTGGCCTTCGGCCAGCGTGGCTTCGTGCCCGGCCAGGGCCTGGCGGGCGGTGGTGTCTTCTTCTTGCAGGGTATTCAGGCTGGCCCGCAGGCGGGCCTGATCGCCGGCCAGCTGGGCGGCCCGGCCCAGGTGGTTGCGGCGGATTTGAAGGGCCTTGCGCTGGCCGGCCAGGGCGTCGGGGTCGATGGCGGCGCACTGTTCGGCGAGGCCTTTATGCGCTTCGATCGCCTTGCCTACGGCCTCGACGGCGGTGCTCAGGCGCTGCCCGGCGCGGTCCAGTTCGCCCTGGAGGCGGGCCTCGCTGCGGGTGGCTTCGTCCTGTTGAGCGACAAGGGTCTGCTGGCTGCGCCAGTGCCCGGCGGCCTGCCCCAGCAGGGTCTCCCAGCGGGGCCAGGCTTCGGCCAGGGGGCGCAGGCCGGGGTGGTCGGCCAGCCAGCGGGCGGCCTCATCCCGCGCCCGGCAAGCCGTCTCGCGCTCGGCGACTACCCGCTGCCGGGTGGTCTGGGCCTGGGTGTGAGCCTGGGCGGCGGCATCCCGGGCCAGGCGGGCGGCGTGGTGCTGGGGGGTAAGCACTTCCATGCGCGCATCCAGCGCCCGGGCCTGGTTGAGCTGGGGCTGGGCAGCGTTGCGGGCCTGTTCGGCCACGGTCAGGGCCTGCTCGGCGGCCGTGTGCCGGGTGGAGCAGTCGGCGGCGGTGCGGAGGGCGGCGGCCAGGGCGGCCTCCGCGTCGGCCACGGCCTTGCCGGCGCCCGTGTGCTCGGCGTTCAGGCGGTCCTGATCGGCGCACAGGGGCCGGGCGGGCTGCACGGCCTCGACGCGGGCCAGGGCGATGCGCCGGGCTTCGGCGCCCTCCCGGGCCTGGCGGGCCTGTTCGCACTGCGTGTGGCTGTCGGCCACGCGGGCGGCCAGGCGGGCCCGCTCCTGATGCCAGCGCAGCTGGGCCTCCACGGCCGCCTGCTGCCGGGTGAGTGCGTCCAGGCCAGCGGTCTGCTCGGCCAAGGCGGCCTCCCGGGCCTGGCGGACGTCGGCCTCCAGGGGAACCTGATCGGCCAGCTGGGCCTGGAGCAGGCGCAGGGCTTCGGCTTCGGCCTTGGCCCGGGCGTAGGCCTGGCGGGAGATGTCGGCGTAGGCGGCGGTGCCGGTGAGGGTCTGCAGCAGCTCGGCGCGCTCGTCGTCGGAGGCGCGCAGAAAGGCGGCAAAGTCGTTCTGGGCCAGCAGCACGGCGCGGGTGAACTGCTCGAAACTGAGGCCGATGCGCCCCTCGATGAGCTTGAGGGTCTCGGTTTTGCCGTTGCCGCTCAGCACCTGGCCGTCGTCAATGCGCGTGAGGCCCAGCTCGCTGGCCTGCAGACGCCCTTCGGCCTTGCTGCGCGCGCGCCGAACTGTCCAGCGCGCCCGGTAGGCCACGCCGTCGCTCCCCACAAAATCCACCTCGGCAAAGCCCTCCCCCGCCCCCCGGCGCAACAGGGTGCGCGGGTCGGACGGGCCGACGCTGTGCTCGCCCACGTCGGGGATGGTCTCGCCCCGGCTGGCTGCGCGCAGCAGGCGCGGCGTGGCGTCGTAAAGGGCCACGCACAGGGCATCCAGCAGCGTGCTCTTGCCCGCGCCAGTGGGGCCGGTGATGGCAAACAGGCCGGCGCTGGCCAGGGGTTCGGACTGGAAGTCCACGCAGAACTCGGTGGCCAGGGAGGCCAGGTTGCGACCGCGGATGGCGAGGATTTTCATGCGTCAGGGGCCGCCCCGGCCGGGCTGGTCGGGCTGGCGAGGAGTTCGTTGAAGGCGCCCATCAGCTCGGCGGGCGGCGCGTCGCCAAAGCGGTGGGCATACAGGCGCTGGAAGAAATCCGCCGGCCCCAGGGCTTCGAGCTCATCCACCGACAGGGCCGGCGCGGCGGCCTCATCGGCGCGGCGGGCGTAGGTGGTCTCGATGCGGGCGAGGCGCACCGGCTTGCCGGCCAGGGCTGCCTCCACCCGGGCACGCAGGCCGGGCTCGGGCTGATCCAGGCGGACCCGCACCTGCAGATAGGGCCAGCCGGCCTCGGGGCCGTCGGGCAGCGCCAGCGCCTCAAGGGCAGCCAGCGCCTCGTCCACCGACACCGGCCTGGCGGGCACCCGCAGCAGCTCCACCGCCCGGGGCACCCGCACATCCCGCAGGCTGGCCACCGACTCCCCGTCCAGGTCCACCAACACCACCTGATGGGGGTAATGGATCTCGGAAAACGACAGGGGCAAGGGGCTGCCGCAGTAGCGCCGGGTTTGGTCCTTGCCGATGCACTGGGCCAGGTGCAGATGCCCCAGGGCCACATAAGCAATGGCCGGATCAAAGAGGCTGGCCGACAGGGCCTCGGCCCCGCCCACCACGATGCGCCGCTCCGACTCCACCGACACCTCACCCCCGGTCATGTGGCAATGCCCCATCGCCACCAGGGCCTGCCCCGGCCGCCGCCGCGCCAGCGCCACATCCAACACCTGCCGGTGCAGCAACTCGATGCCCGCCAGATAGGCGTCCTCGGCCCCCTCCACCCGCGGCACATCCGCCGGCCGCAAAAAGGGCATGGCCATGCACCAGGCCTCCACCTCACCGCCCCGCCCCTTGAGGGGCACCAGCAGCCGCTCCACCTCCACCGCCCCCGCCGTGCGCACCGTCTGCCCCACCACATGGGCATCCAGCAGCGCCAGAAACGGCAAAGGCGCCTCCAGCCGCCCCGGCGAATCATGGTTGCCGGCAATGATCACGATATTGAGCCACGGCACCCGCCGCCGCGCCTCGGTGAGGAAACGGTAAAGCTGCGTCTGGGACTGGGACGAAGGATTGGCGTTGTCGAACACATCCCCGGCAATCAACAGCGCATCCACCGCCTCCGCCTCCAGCGTGTCGAGAAGCCATGCGAGGAAAGCCGCGTGCTCGTGGCTGCGCTCGAACTGATGCAGGGTCTGGCCGAGATGCCAGTCGGATGTGTGGAGCAGTCGCATGGGGGGCTTGGAGTGGGGTTACGGGCTGGCA
>NZ_JAQVCN010000058.1 GCF_028689785.1 Zoogloea sp.
GGCGCGGCGTGGCGGCGCCTGGGAGGCCCTCGGCGAGGGGCGCAATGTGCGGGCAGCGATCAACCAGGAGATGGTTGGGCCCGAGTCGGCGCTTGCCGATCGGGACGAGATTGCGTTTTTCCCCCCCGTGACCGGAGGTTGAAGATGGGTGTCAGCGTTCAGGAAGCCGATTTCGATGTGGGGGCCGAGACGGCGGCTTTGTCCGCCGGGCGCCTGGACGTGGGGGCGGTGGCCACCTTTGTCGGCCTGGTGCGGGCCGACAAGCTGAGTGGGGTCGGGAGCGAGGTGTCGGCGATGACCCTCGAACACTACCCTGGCATGACGGAAAAATCCCTTGAGGCCATCCTCACGGAGGCCAGAGGGCGCTGGGCGCTCCAGAGCGTTCGTGTGATCCACCGCTTCGGTCGCCTGCTGCCCGGCGAGCGCATCGTCTTTGTGGGTGTCGCCAGTGCCCATCGGGGCGATGCCTTTGCCGCCTGCGAGTTCATCATGGACTACCTCAAGACCCGCGCGCCGTTCTGGAAGAAGGAAGACACCCCGGAGGGTGGGCGCTGGGTGGATGCCCGTGAGGCCGATGATTCGGCCGCGGCCCGCTGGGCGGACTAGCGCCCGGCGGTCTTCCTCCCACTCGCTCAGCTCCGCACGATCCGCAGCAGACCGGCCTCACCGGAGGGGGCTTCAGCCAGCCAGGGGATCAAGGCACAGTGCTGCGACAAGCCGTCTGCCACACGACGGATGAACGGTATCTCGTACTCCCCTCGCTGGGCCAGCAGCGGATCGCGGGTGCCGCTGGCAAGCAGGGACTGATTGATGACCCAGGCGCAGGGCGTGATGCCGGCCCTGCCCAGATCGCCCTGCAGGCGCTCCGCTTCATGCACCGGCGTAGCTTCGGGCAGGGTCACAATCACCACCCGGGTGTAGTCCGGGTCACGCAGGCGTGGCAGCAACTGGCGGACAAACTCGGGCATGTCGCCCTGCGCCCGCATGACTTCCCGGTGGTAGGCCTCGGCGGCATCCAGTAGCAGGATGGTGTGGCCGGTCGGTGCCGTGTCCAGCACCACGAAGCCGTCCCTGCCTTCATCCACGGTGCGGGCGAAAGCCCGGAAGACCGCAATTTCCTCGGTGCACGGGGAGCGCAGATCTTCTTCCAGCATGGCACGACCGCTGGCGTCCAGCTGCGTATCGGCCTTCTCCAGCACCTCCCGGGTGTATTGGGCAACTTCCCGGGCGGGGTCGATGCGGGTGACCGTCAGGCCGGGGATGTTGCCGTCGATGGTGTTGGCCACGTGGGAGGCCGGATCGGTCGTGGACAGCACCACTTTCCGGCCTTGCCTGGCCAGGGCGACCGCGATTGCCGCGGCGACCGTCGTCTTGCCGACACCGCCCTTGCCCATGGTCATGATCACGCCGTGCCCGCTGCGGGCAAATTCGTCGACCAACCCGGCCAGCCCCGGCGGCAGCGGTGTGCTGGCAGTGCCGGGTGCCGCCGGTACCTCCGCGGTCTCCGGGTGTGCCATCAGACGCAGCGCGTCGAGGCCGACCGTCCCGCGGGGCAGGAAGGGAATCGTCGTGCCAGGCAAGCCAGCGAGCCCGGCCGGCATCCCGGCCAGGGCTGCGCTTGCCCGCTGCGACATGGCCAGCGCGATGGCGTCGCCCTGACGATCGGTGCTGAAGAGGCCGTTGATGGCCAGCATCTGGTTTGTGATGCCCAGTTCGGCAAGCTCACCCCGGGTCCGGTTGGCTTCACGCAGTGCGGCCGCCTCTGGCCGGCTGACGAGGATGACTGTCGTCTCGTCGGCATTGGAGAGACGTGCCACGGTGGCCGCATACAGCGTCTTCTGCTTCTCCAGGCCCGCCAGAGGCCCCAGGCATGAGGCGCCGCCGGTCGACGAGGTGATGAACTCGGTCCACGCCGAGGGTAGGGTCAGCAGGCGCAGCGTATGCCCGGTGGGGGCGGTGTCGAAGATCACATGGTCGAAATCCGCCGTCGCCGCCGGATCGCCGAGCAGCTTGGAGAATTCGTCGAAGGCCGCGATCTCGACGGTGCAGGCGCCCGAGAACTGTTCCTCCATGCTGTGGATGGCGGCGGCAGGCAGGATGCCGCGATAGGGCGCAACCATGCGCTCCCGGTAGGCATGCGCCGCGGCTTCGGGGTCGATGTTCAGGGCGAACAGACCCGGCGCACCCGGAATGGCGGTCGGCGTCTGGCTGAGGCCCACGCCCAGCACCTCGTCCAGGTTCGACGCCGGGTCGGTGCTGACGATGAGCACCTTTCTGCCGGCGTCGGCCATCGCCAGGCCGGTGGCGCAGGACAGCGATGTCTTGCCGACGCCGCCCTTGCCGGTAAAGAACAGGTAGCGTGTCCGGGAGTCGGGGAGCCCCATCATCATCTCCTTCAGCAGGTGCCCGGCTTGCAGCCGCAGCCGCCGGCCTTGATGCGGGGTTTCTCGGCGGTGGTGAGCGTGATGCCCAGCTTGTGGGCCAGTTGGGCGCGGGACGGGTACATGCCGGTGGAGATGATGTGGCCGTCAAGCGCGAGGATGGGCAGACGGTCCATGCCGGCTTCCATTTCCTTCAGCACCGCCGGATTGGCGGCGAAGGCCTGGGGCGCCTGGCCAAGGTTGTGGCGTTCAACGGCAACACCGTGCTCCTCGGCCCACTTCAGGTCGGCCGCGAACTGGGCCAGCACCGGGTCAACATCCACGCCGCAGACACCCGTGGAGCAGCACATGGCAGGGTCGAATACTTCGAGTTTCTTCATGATCTTCTCCTTACGTGTTTTGGGCTTCGTACCAGCCCCGGGATGCATTGACCACCTTAACTACCAGCAGCATCACCGGCACCTCGATCAGCACGCCGACTACCGTCGCCAGCGCCGCGCCGGATTCAAAACCGAACAGGCTGATGGCGGCGGCCACCGCCAGCTCGAAGAAGTTCGAGGCGCCGATGAGTGCCGACGGGCAGGCGATGCTGTGCTTTTCGCCCACCACCTTGTTCAGCCAGTAGGCCAGCGCCGAGTTGAAGAACACCTGGATGAGGATGGGTACGGCAAGCAGGGCAATGACCAGCGGCTGCCTGATGATGGCCTCGCCCTGGAAGGCGAAGAGCAGCACCAGGGTGGCCAGCAGTGCGGTGATGGACCACGGGCCGATCTTCGCCATGGCGGCATCGAAGGCCGCCAGCCCCTTGGCCAGCAGCGCCTTGCGCCACAGCTGGGCCAGCACGACCGGGATCACGATGTAGAGGGCGACCGAGGTCAGCAGCGTATCCCAGGGCACGCTGATGGCCGAGATGCCCAGCAGGAAGGCAACCAGCGGGGCAAAGGCAAATACCATGATCGTGTCGTTCAGGGCCACCTGCGACAGGGTGAACAGCGGGTCGCCGTCGGACAGGCGGCTCCACACAAACACCATCGCCGTGCACGGTGCCGCCGCCAACAGGATGAGGCCCGCGATGTAGCTGTCGAGCTGGTCGGCGGGCAGCATCGGCGCAAACAGGTTGCGCACGAACAGCCAGCCCAGGAAGGCCATCGAGAAGGGCTTGACCAGCCAGTTCACGAACAGGGTCACGCCGATACCCCGGGCATGCTGCCTGACCTCATGCAGGGCGCCAAAATCCACCTTCACCAGCATCGGGATGATCATCACCCAGATGAGCAGACCCACCGGCAGATTGACCTGGGCCACCTCCATGCGGCCGATGGACTGGAACAGGCCCGGCGCCAGCTGGCCGGCGGCGATGCCGATGACGATGCACAGAAACACCCACACGCTCAGGTAGCGCTCGAAGACGCTCATCGGCGCCCCCGCGGCGGCCCTGGCATTCACTTCACATTGAACGGCAGACATTGCAACTCCTCACAGGCCAAGGGCTTCACGGACGGCAGGCACCAGACGGGCGCGGATGTCGTCGCGGACTGCCAGGAAGCTCTCCAGCGGCTCACCGTGGGGGTCGTGGAAACCCACATGGATGCGCTTCACCGGCTTGGGGAAGATGGGGCAGGTTTCCCTGGCGTTGTCGCAGACGCTGACCACCAGGTCGATGTCCTGGTCCAGCACGTCTTCCACCGTCTTGGGGTGCAAGCCTGCAGTCGGCAGGCCGGCCAGCTTCAAGGCCTCGATGGCCCCGTCTGCCACCTTGGGCTGGGGCTCCGTGCCGGCGGAAATACCCCGCACCAGGCCCGCCAGATCATGGTTGAGGATGGCTTCGCCCATCTGGGAGCGGCATGAGTTGCCGGTGCAGAGGACGAGGACATTGAAGATGCGGTCGCTCATGGCGCGTTTCCTTCTGGAGTGGAGGCTTTGGCACGGCGTTTGGCCGTTGTGTCGCAACTGGCCGTCTTGGGTAGGCAGGCGTTGCCGTGGCAACAGTTGCTGGTCAGGAAGGCAATCAGCTCATCCATCGTTTCGTACTCTGCCGAGTAGCGGATGAAGCGGCTCTCGCGTTCGCCCTTGATGAGGCCGACGCGGCTCAGGTGGGCGAGGTGGAAGGACAGCGTGGCTCCGGGAATGCCCAGCTTTTCTGCGATGGCACTAACGTTCATGCCTTCCGGGCCTGCTTCGACCAGCAGGCGGAAAATGGTGAGACGGGACTCGTGTCCGAGGGCGGCGAGGAGTTCGGTAGCATTTAAGGTTTCCATAATTCGAATATTATCGAAATAATTGGCGGTGTGGATGAACTTTGTGTGACAGATGCGGGCGGGGCACATGAGGCGATGCCGGATTGCTGAGCAAGGTTGTGCCGTAGCGCACAGTTTCGTTATGTGGTGCGTCAAACCCTCACTGGAGGAACGGGAATATAGTGTTAGCCATATGCACGAAGTGGAGGGCTCGGTCTGGGGGCGGATATGGAGGGCCCCATGAGCGAGATTCATGACTGCCGATACTTCCCATTCGTCGCCGGGTGTCGCATTTTGCTATGTGCTGGCTGATGCACCGCGCCTCCTGAGGGTTGATCCCTGTGTGATGGCCTTGCTGGGCTTTCGCCCCGAGGCCTGGCTCGACGCCTCCGTGGCCCTTACGGACAGGATTCACCCGGGCGATGCCGATCTGGCCACTCAGCTGTTCGCCCCGGTGTCGGTGCCATGGCGCGGCTCCTGCCATCTGCGGGTAAGGTGCGCGGATGGACGGATCATATGTGTCAGGGCCGACCATGGTACGCATCGGGATGGAGATGAGGTGTTGCTCGACCTCGTCCTCCATGATGCCCGGGCGCTCCCCAGGACCATGGAGCGAGCATCCAGCAGCGGGTCATTGGCAGCCATGCTGGAGAACGCGGATGACTTCATCTACTTCAAGGACCGCAATCACGTCTTCACCGGGGCAAGTCAGTCGCTGCTGGCCCTGTGCACACCGCCGCCCCAGCGGACGGATCTGCTGGGGCTGACTGATTACGATGTGTTTCCGGAGGCCTACGCCGACATCTATTACCGCCTTGAAAAAGACGTGTTTGCCGGTGCTGCGTCAGTGCGGGAGATCCAGGCCTACCAGACCCGGGACGGCCGCCTGGGGTGGGTTGATAACCGCAAGTACCCGATCCGCAACGCGCAGGGCGAGATCATCGGCCTCTACGGCATCGCCCGGGATATCACCGCGCAGCGGCAGGCCGAAGCCGCGCTGGAGGAGGAAAGGCAGCGCCTCCAGCTGAT
This sequence comes from Zoogloea sp., assembly GCF_028689785.1. Taxonomy (GTDB): domain Bacteria; phylum Pseudomonadota; class Gammaproteobacteria; order Burkholderiales; family Rhodocyclaceae; genus Zoogloea. The sequence continues at coordinate 5,648 of NZ_JAQVCN010000058.1, forward strand.
TCTCGACAACGCCCCGATCGGCATCTGGCTTCAGGACGGGCGAGGCCGGATGCGCTTCGTCAACAAGGCCTTCTGTGCGGCCATGGGTATACCGGAGGCCGTCTTCCTCAGCGTACCTCATTACGCCGGGTTGATTCCCGCCCCCTTCTTCCAGCAGTGCCTGGATTCGGATGCCAGGGCCCTGGCCAGCGACGGCATCAGTGAAACGGTTCAGCGTCTGCCGTTTGTGGATGGCAAGGTGCATGACCTGCGTGTGCTCAAGGTGGTCAAGCGAGACCAGGCCGGTGCTCCCGAGGCGTTGATGGGCTTGAGCCTGGACATCACCGAGACGCTGCGCCAGGAGCAGGCCCTGCGCGACAGCGAGCAACGCTTCCGTTCCCTGTTCGAGAACACCCTCAATATCGCCGTGCAGGGCTATGACCTTGAGCGCCGCGTGATCTTCTGGAACCAGGCCAGTGAGCTGCTCTACGGCTATACCAGGGAGGAGGCCATGGGGCAGCGCCTGGAAGATCTGATCATCCCGGAGGCCACGCGCGGGGCCGTGATCACCGAGATCCGCGCCTGGGCGGCCGGGGGGCCTGCCATTCCGCCGGGGGAGCTGACTCTGCAGCGCAAGGATGGCTCGCCAGTCACGGTGTATTCGAGTCACGTGCTGCAGGCCGGTGCTCACGGGCCCGAAATGTACTGCCTGGACATCGACCTTACCGAGCGCAAGCATGCCGAGTGGGAGCTTGCCCAGTATCGCCATCACCTGGAGCAGCTGGTCCTTGAGCGTACTGCCGACCTGTCGCTGGCCAAGGAGGCCGCCGAGGCGGCGAGCCGCTCCAAGAGTACCTTCCTCGCCAACATGAGCCACGAGCTGCGGACTCCCATGAGCGGCATTATCGGCATGCTGGCCCTGGCCACGCGGCGCATGGAGGATGCCGCGGGTCTCGACCATCTGGACAAAGCCCGCCAGGCCGCCGACCACCTGCTCGCCGTGCTCAATGACATCCTCGACATTTCCAAGATCGAAGCCGAGCACCTGCGCCTTGAAGAGATGCCCCTGGAACTGGGCAGCCTGCTGGACAAACTGGTCAGCGTGTTTGCTCAGAAGGTCGCCGAGAAGGGCCTCTTCCTCAATGTGGAAGTGGTCGAGGAACTGGCTCGCCTGCCTTTGCACGGCGATCCGCTGCGCCTCTCCCAGATCCTGATAAATCTTGCCGGCAATGCCATCAAGTTCACCGAGCGGGGCGGCGTTACCGTGCGGGCACGCATTGACGATGAGACCCCGGATGCCGTCAGGGTCCGAATCGAGGTGAGCGACTCGGGCATTGGCATCGACCCCGTTGCCCAGACCCGCTTGTTCAATGCCTTCGAGCAGGCTGACAACTCGATGACCCGTCGTTACGGAGGTACGGGGCTGGGCCTGGCCATCAGCAAGCGCCTGGTCAAGCTGATGGGGGGTGAAATCGGGGTCGACAGCAGCCTTGGACGAGGCAGCACCTTCTGGTTCACCGTGTGCCTGGCGAGAAACCGGCAAGCCCCCTGTGAATCCCCGGTGCTTGAGTTCGCTTCGGCTGAACGGCAGATCCAGCGCGACCATGCCAATGCGCGCATCCTGCTGGCCGAGGACGAGCCCATCAACCGGGAGGTAGCCTTGTCCTTGCTCGAAGACCTGGGTATCCGTGTGGAGGTGGCCGAGGATGGCCTGCAGGCTCTGAACATGGCCCGCGAGCGCACCTATGCGTTGATCCTGATGGACATGCAGATGCCGCAGATGAACGGCGTTGAATCCGCATTGGGCATCCGTGCCAATTCCTTGTGCCGTGACACGCCCATCCTGGCCATGACCGCCAATGTCTTCGACGAAGACCGCAAGGCCTGCCTGGCCGCCGGGATGAATGATTTTCTCAGCAAACCCGTGGAGCCGGAGCGGCTGTTCGAGACCATGCTGAAATGGCTGAACAGGGCCTGATGGACTTTCCGCGGCCCGCTACGGCGCAAGGCCTGGACGGGTGTGTTTGACCCTATCCGCCGAATAGCCCAGGTAGCCCCGTGGCCAGCCAGGGCAGCCACGAGATGCTGAGGGCCCCGAGGAAGATCGCCAGCAGGGCAGGCAGTACCGAGATGGCGATCTCCTTTACCGGCCGGCCGAACATGGCCGAGGCGAAGAAGATGTTCATGCCTGCCGGAGGGCAGAGAAAGCCCATCTCCATCACTGCCAGGAAGATCACCCCGAAGTGCACCGGGTCTATGCCGTAGCTCAGGGCCACCGGCAGTAGCAGGGGGACCAGCACGACGATGGCGGCGTAGATCTCCATCAGGGCGCCGGCCAGGAACAGGAAGGCGTTGAGAGCCACCAGAAAGGCGAACTTGTTGGGCAGCGCCGCCTGAACCCACTCCACCGCGGCGTCGGGGATGCCGGCATCCACCAGGTAGTTGGTGAGGCCCAGAGCCATGCCCAGGATCACCATCACGCCGCCGATTACCTGCGCGCAGTCGGCCAGGCAGCGGCGCAGCAGGGGCCAGTCGAGTTCCCGGTGGGCGACGGCCTGGGTGAGGATGGCGTAGGCCGCGGTGAGGGCGGCGCTCTCGGTGGGCGTGGCCAGGCCGCTGATCAGCGAGCCGATGGCCAGCACCGGGGCCAGGATCTCCCAGCGGGCTGCCCAGGCTGCGGCCCGGGCCTGGCGCAGGTTGGCGCGGGGCAGTTCGGGGGCACCGGGGGTTGCGCGGGCAGGGCGCAGATAGCCGCCCACCACCAACAGGAAGGCCACCATCACCAGTGCCGGCAGGATGCCCGCCAGGAACATGCTGTGGATGGGCACCCGGGCGATGATGGCGTACATGATCAGCGGCACCGAGGGCGCCAGCAGCACGCCCAGGGCGCTGGCGCTGGTGACCAGGCTGATGCCCTTGCGCTCGGGAAAGCCGGCGTCCTTGAGCAGGGGCAGCAGCAGGCCGCCGAGGGCCAGGATGGTGACGCCGCTGCCGCCGGTGAAGGCGGTGAAGAAGGAGCACAGCAGGGCCGCCGCGATCACCGTGCCGGTGGGGCCGCCACCGAAGCTGGCGGTAAATAGGGTGCCGAGGCGGCCGGCGGCGCCGCTGCGGGCAAACACCAGCCCGGCCAGGGTGAACAGGGGTAGGGCGGGTAGGGACGGATTGACGGTGATCTGGTAGTGGCTGAGGGGCACCGAGGCCAGGGGCTGGCCTTCCGCCCAGAACAGGGCCAGAGCCAGGCCGCCGAGGATGGCGAAGATCGGCGCTCCGGCCAGCAGCACCAGCACCAGACCGAGGGCGAAGGGGGCCAGGGGCAGGGCGGTGCCGTCGAAGCGCAGGGCCAGCGCGAAACCCGTGCTGGCCAGGGCCAAGCCCAGCAGCAGGCGGGCCACGTGGCGCGGTGCGCAGCGGCTGCCCAGGCGGATGCCGAGGATCACGAAGCCGACCGGCATCAGGGCCTGCACGGCCCACACCGGGATGCCGTAGGCCAGCTCACGCCCGCCTTCCATCTCGCTGGCCACAAAGGTCCAGCTGGCGGCGCCGAGCATGCCGGTGAGCAGGGCCGCGCCGCCGTTGGCGATGAGCCCGGCGGCGTGCTTCAACCAGAGGCTGCGCGCGCCGGCCAGACCGTTGCCCAGGGTGCTCAAGTGGCCGCCCCGTTCGGCCAGCACCGCGCCGAACATGGCCACGGCGAGGCCCAGGTGCTGCACCAGCAGGGCCGCATTTGCGATGCCCTTGCCGTGCAGGGGGCGCAGGGCGATCTCGATCAGGGGGATGAGGGTCATCAGCGCCAGCGCCGTGGAGGCGATGGCTTCGTCGAGAGCCGGAAAGCGGCGCATGGCGGGGCTCAGCGCTTGCCGGCCCGGTAGGCCTTGAGCAGGGCGAAGACTTCGTCGAAGGTTTCGGCCGGCACCATGTGACCGCGGATGCGCGGGTAGAGCTTGTCGGCCAGGGCGTTCCATTCCTGCATCTGCTCTGGGGTGGGGGTGTGTACCTGCAGGCCGCGCTTCTTCATGGCGGTTACGGCCTCGTCCACTTCCTGGCGGGCACGGGTGCGCATCTGCAGGCCGGCCTTGGCGCCGGCTTCACGCAGGGCGTTCTGGGCAGCGGGGCTCATTTCGTCCCAGCTCTTTTTCGTCACCACCAGGGCGCCGACGATGGGTGCCCAGTTGATGTCGAGCATATGGGGCGCGGTGTTGTAGACCTGGCTGGCCAGGGCGAAATAGGGGGTGGCTGGCACGGCATTGATCATGCCGGTCTGGATGGAGGGCAGGATGTCGCTGGTCTCCAGGGGTACCGGGGTGTAGCCCATGCTCTTCATGATCTCCTGCTGCTCGTTCTCACCAGCCCAGGCGAAGAACTTCATCTTCTTGTAGTCGTCCGGGCGCACCGCGGCCTCCTTGGAGAAGAAGCGCACCCAGCCCGCATCGCCCCAGGCCAGTACCACGAAACCCTTGTCGAGGAACTTCTTTTCCATGGCCGGGCGCATCTTCTCGCGCACGTAGTCCACCTCTTCCCAGTTGCGGAAGAGCAGGGGCATGGCCTGCAGGGCGGCGATGGTCGGCTCGATCTCGCGCAGCCCCACCACCGACAGCAGGGCGCCCTGCAGCTGGCCGATGCGCATGCGTCGGGCCATGTCGGTTTCGCCGCCCTGGCTGCCGTCCGGGTAGATCACGTACTTGGCGCCTTCGCCCTGGCTGGCGCGCCAGGCTTCGCCCACCTCCATCAGCTGGCGGTGGTAGAGGGAGTTCTTGGGGGCCAGGGTGCCGATGCGCAACTGGGGTGCGGCGAGGGCCGGGGCGGCCGGGAGGGCGAGGATCAGACCGAGGGCGAGGGCGGCGAGGCGGCCGGGTTTGAACATGGAGGAGGTCCGGAAGATTGGGGGGCAGGGGATCAGAACAGGTCGTCTGCGGTGCCGATCAGCCATTCGGCCCGGCGGCGCATGAGGGTGTTGGAAAGGCTCAGGGGGCTACCGGCGGGCTCGCGGACGGCCAGGGCCTGCTGCAGCAGGGTCAGGAAGGCGGCCTTGTCGCCGGCTGGCTGGGCGTGGCCTTCGGCCTTGGCCACGAAGGCGCCGGCGTTGCGTCCGGCGCCCAGGCGCAGGGCCTCGTCGAAGTAGGCTTCGGCACGCTGGGGGCTGCCGCCCGGGCGCGCCGCTTCAAAGCTGCCCATCAGGCTGGCCAGGGTGCCGTCGCCGTAGGTCGGGTCGCTGTCCCAGGCGAGTTGGGCCAGGCGCAGGGCGCTGGGCAGGTCGGCGACGGTGTCGGGGTCGTCCTTGGAGAGGGATATCAGCCCGCCCCAGGCTGCCGCGGCCCAGTAGGCGAGGGGGCGCTGTTGCGGCGCCAGCGGCGCAAGCGCCTGCTGGCCGTCAAGCTGGCGGCGCAGGCCCGGCCGGCTGGTTTCCAGGGCGGCAAGGGCGTGGTCCCGGCCCCGGCGGTAGAGGCCCGCCGCCCGGCTGCGCAGGCGGGCGGCGGCCCGGGCATCGGTGGCCTCCAGGCGATCGGCGTCGAAGGCCACGAAGGCGTAGGCGTACTGGGTGAAGCCGCCGGCCACGGCGCCGGCCAGGGGCAGGTGCCCGGGCTGTTCGCGCAGCACAGACTCGGACAGCTTGAGGTAGAAGGCGGCGGCCTCCCGGGCTAGCTCGGGGTCGTCCTCGGCGGACTGGCCCTGGCCCGCCAGGCTGTCGGCCATTTCGCCGAGCACCAGCTGGCGCGGGGTACAGGCGCACAGGCTGAGGGCCAGCAGCGGAAGGACCAGGGTGCGGGCGAGGGTGGAGGGTTGAGGACGGACGGTGCAGGGGGCGAAGCGGGGGAGAATGCTGGGTGCCATGGCAGGGGCATGCCCCGCGGCCGGAGCGCGGGAGAGGTCGGGATGGCGCGGAAGATAGCCGCCGAATGTTGCGGCCCGGTGACGGCGCCCGGCATCCCCGCGTGCGATCGGCGCTCAAGCCGGCCGGCGCCGGGCCGTCAACCGGTATCGATACGCCAACCGACTTCTCAACGGACCCGTCACCGCACCATGAGCACACCAGAAAACCCCGTCGTATTCGGTACCGAAGACCTGCTGACCAGCCTGTGCAACTCGGTGAGCAAGGTTCTGACCAAGGCTTCCGGGAGCCAGATCCACTATTCCGCCATGGTCCAGCGCATCACCAAGACTTGCCTGAAGCCCGACATCGGCTGCTTCGTGCTGTTCGACGGGGGCTTCTCCGGCCTGGTGATCATCAACTTCTCGTCCCTTGCGGCCATGGAGCTGTATGAGCGCTACATGCGCAGCATGGGCATGGCACAGGAGGATCTGGCGAGCAGCCACACCTCGGACGAGGTGGGCAATGTGATGGGCGAGCTGATGAACCAGATCGTCGGTGACTTTACCGGCAAGGTGCGCCACGAGCTGCAGACCCACATCACCCAGAACCAGCCCAAGATGCTGGTGCTGAACAAGCAGGTGATGCTGAGTGTGGACACCCACCTGGATCAGCCAGAAGCCCGCCGGGTGACCTTCTATACCGGTGGCGGCAACATCTTTTACCTGGAGCTGGCGGTGGACCGTACCGAGTTCATCAAGCTCTACGACTTCGACGCCCAGGAGGCGCAGGACACCGACGCGCTCTTCGACCAGGCCGGCCAGGGGCAGGCCGAGACGCCGCCACCTGCGGCTGCCGACAACGATACGGACGATCTCCTCAAGTCCCTCGGCATGTGAGGGCGGCAGGTGGACTGCCGCCCGACCTCGGCGAGGCTCAGGGGCGGGCCATGCGGCGCACTGCGGCGGCGGCGTCCACCTGGCCTTCGGCGCTGAAGGCTTCCACGTTGTTCTCGATCCGGTCCGGGTCGTAGAGGTAGTTCACCATGATCCCCAGGGACTGGCTGAAGCCCTTGGTGGAGGTGTCGGCCAGCCAGTTGAGGCGCTCGACCCGGGCGCCGTTGCCCAGGTGGAAGCGCGCCACCGGGTCAACAGGTTTGCCGTCGCGCCGGGCGTTGAGCAGGTAGTGGGCGGCGAGGCGCAGCAGCGGGTCACGCAGGGCCCGGGCCAGGCCTTTCTCTTCGGCCCAGCTGCCATCGCCGGACAGGCGCGTCCATACGCTCTCTACGTTGTCTTCGATGCCTGCCGCGAGCAGGCGCTTGCGGTCGGCATCACTGAACACGCCGGCGGCTTCGGCCGGATTGCGCCGCACCCAGGACATCAGGCCGGGAATCGGCGACAGGGTGGAGAAGGTCTTGAGCTTGGGGAAATCCCGCTGCAGGTCTTCCACCACCCGCTTGAGCAGGAAGTTGCCGAAGGACACCCCGCGCAGGCCCTCCTGGGTGGCGCTGATGGAATAGAAGATGGCCGTGGTGGCGCGGTTGGCGTCGGCCAGCGGGGCGTTGATGTCGAGCAGCTTCTGCACGTCGTCGGCGAGGGCGTCCACCAGCGCCACCTGCACGAAGATCAGCGGTTCGAGCGGCATGCGCGGGTGGAAGAAGGCGTAGCAGCGGCGGTCGGAGTCGAGGCGGTTCTTCAGGTCGTCCCAGGAGCGGATCTCGTGCACCGCCTCGTACTGGACCAGCTTTTCCAGGAGCGCGGCCGGCGATTGCCAGGTGATGCGCTGGAGCTCCAGGAAGCCCACGTCGAACCAGGCCGTCAGGCGGTTTTCCAGCTCCCGGTCGAGGGGCTTGAGCAGGGGCTCGTCGGGCAGGTAGCGGAGCAGATCGGCGCGCAGGTCCACCAGGAACTTGACCCCCTGGGGGATGGCGTTGAACTGGGTCAGGATGCGCAGCCGGCGGGAGCGCATGGCGCCGCGCAGGCGGGCTTCCGCGTCCCACTGGCCGGCGCTGCCCACGGCGGCCTGGTAGGCCTCGTGGGCCTTGGCCACCCGGGCCGGGTCGGGCCCGAACTCCAGGGCAATCATCAGCAGAAAGCGCCGCCGGCCGTTGTCGTTGAGGCGCAGGTAGGCCTCGGCCAGGCGTGCGGCGCGCTGGCGGGTGGACACCTCGCCGCCGCGGCTCTCGGCACATTCCTGGAGCTGCTGGCGCAGGCGCTCGATGTCCCGCTCGGAGGCTTCCCGCGGGCGGGAGTTGCCCGAGGCAACAAGGGCGCGCATTTTGGACAGGCTGCGGGCAAGCAGATCGGTGGCGGACATGGGGCGGACTCCTCGACTGGGTTCAAGCCGAGATCATAAAGATCCCGGCGCCGGAAGGAGATGTCGGGGATCACACTCAGTGTGACGAGGTGTGACGTCGGGTGTGTCGAAGAGGGAGATTTTTTGTTGTTTCTGCGCAACAGCTTTGCGTTCGTGATGTTTGCGCCAGGCTTGTCGATATGTCGTGAATCCCTTTTCTGCCGCGGGATTGGCGGCTTTTTGATGGTGTTTTGGGGAGTTGCGCTGTCACAACAGTGCAACGCGCTTGAAACCTGCTCTCTGTAGGTTCCGGGCTGCCTGAACCGGCGCCGGTGTTCTTCCCCCGTCAGGGGTGAGGAATCACCCGGCGAGCGGTTCAAAAAGGTGAACCTGGTCACCCCGCTACAGGGGCCGCGCCAGTCCTCAATCACTAGGAGTCAAAGATGCAAAAGAAAATGATCGCCCTGGCTGTCGCCGGCCTGGCTTCCACGGGCGCTTTCGCCCAGGCCAATGTCACCGTCTATGGCGTGGCTGATGCCTCCTTCGACATCGTCAAGATTGCCGGTGACGCCAACAACGAGCTGGGCAACACCACCCGCGTCTCCACCAACTCCTCCCTGCTGGGCTTCAAGGGTGCCGAGAGCCTGGGCAACGGCCTGACCGCCGTGTTCCAGTTCGAGAGCTCCGTGGGTTTCGACAACGCCGGCTCCCTGGGCGCCACCCGTGACAGCTACGTCGGCCTGGCCGGCAGCTTCGGTACCGTGGTGCTGGGCACCCTGACCGGCCCGACCCGCGCCCTGGGCACCGCCCTGGACGTGAATGCCGGCGCCACCGGCATCGGCGCCAACACGGCGCTGCTGGGCAAGCTGGGCAACAACCTGATCGGCGCCACCGACACCAGCGGCAATTACGCCGGCGGCACCACCTGCGCCCGTAACGCCACCTGCGCGTCGATCTTCGACAACCGCTGGAAGAACGCCATCGCCTACGTCTCCCCGAGCTTCGGCGGCCTGAACGCCACCGTTGCCTACGTGGCCAACGAGAACAAGTCCCTGCACGGCCTGGCCGCTGCCAACACCACGGGCTACGACGTGGGCGTGAAGTACGCCAACGGCCCGGCCATGGCTGCCGTGACCTACAACGCCGTGTCCGTCGGCAATGCCGCCGATCTGAAGATCAGCGACCTGCGCGTGGGCGGCAGCTACAACTTCGGCATGGCCTCCGTGCGCGCCGTGTTCGACCTGGCCCGTGCCGACAATTTTGGTGGCAACAAGGTCACCCAGGCCGTCTATGGCGTTGGCGCCACCTTCAACGTGACCCCGGCCTCCAAGCTGCTGGGCCAGGTGTACGTTGCCCGTGACCTGAAGACCAACGGTTCCAGCTCCGACGACACCGGCGCCAAGCTGTTCGAACTGGGCGTCGAGCACAGCCTGTCCAAGCGCACCATGCTCAAGGCCACCTGGGCCATGGTCAACAACGACTCCCGCGCCCGCTACGACTTCGGCATCAACGCTAGCGGCATCAACACCGGCACCCTGCCGGGCGGTGCCAACGCCACTGGCGGTACTGTCCAAGGCCTGTCTTTCGGCCTGCGCCACACCTTCTGATCGGGTTTAACCCGGCTGGAACGGCGGGCACCTTCGGGTGCCCGCCTTTTTTTGAGTCGACGGAATGGTTGAGTGAATTTGCCCCCAACTGAAAGGGTGCTGCCTGTAGCGTGGCATCCTCGTGGGGTCGATTTCATTGACCCCGGTCGCCCGCCGGGGGCGAGTCCCCGGCCCATGCCACGCTAAACACCGGAAAGCCGGTCAGCAAGGGCTCAAGTGCCAGAAGGTCGAATGGAATGAACCTGCAATGTTCGCGCAAGGTGTGTAAAGCGCCTCCCTCCGACAGCCAAGGCTCTCCAAGCCCGGCGGGTCTGCCAGGAATAGTGATTACATACTTAACGCGGACATAGCTAATGAACTCGACTCCACGAGTGGGGTTTCCGCGGGGCAGGGGTAAACAAAAGAAGGCCCCCCACCGTGAGGTGGAGGGCTAAAGGGATGGCTGAGGATGAAACTACTGCTGCCGGGGATCAGACGGCGATTTCGCCGCCGTTCGTGCGGGTGATGACGACGGTGGCCGAGCGCGGGCGCTTGGTGGAGGTGGCGTCTGTCTGGCTGGTGGGCCAGGCGCTGGTGGGGGAACTCAGGCTGCCGTCTTCACCCGGGTGCTGGACGTTGATGAACATCGTCTTGCGGTCGGGGGTCATGGCGACGCCAGTGATTTCGCACTGCTTGGGGCCGACCAGGAAGCGGCGTACAGTGGCTTCGGTGGCGTTGGCGCCCTTGATGGTGGGGGTGCCGCCAGCGGCAATGGCGGCGGAGCCATCACCCACTTTGCCGGGAACGGCGGCCAGCAGCATGCAGTTGGTCACGTCGGTGTAGGCGCCGTCATCGGTTTCGATCCACAGCAGGCCGTTCTGGTCGAACCACAGGCCGTCGGGGCTGGAGAAGTCATTCACGGCGGTCAGGGCGGACAGATTGACGTCGGCCGCAGCACCGGCTTCGGCGCCGAAGAGGTAGATGTCCCAGGCGAAGGTGGTGGCCGCGGGGTCACCACCGGCTTCGCGCCAGCGGATGATGTGGCCGTTGGGGTTGCCCTTCTGGGAGGTGGTGCCGCCCTTGATGTCTTCGTAGTAGCGCGGGTTGGCGGTGTCGGGCTTGAGTTGGCTGCCGGTGGGGGTGGCGGTAGGGGAGACCCGGTTGCTGTTGTTGGTGAGGGTCATGTAGACCTCGCCGTTGATCGGGTTCACTGCACCCCACTCGGGACGGTCCATCTTGGTGGCACCGACCACGTCGCCGGCGAGGCGGGCATTGACCAGCACATCGGCCTGATCGGCGAACGGATAGGTGGTGCTGCTGGCGGTGAGGCCGTTCTTGCCGTGGGTCAGTTCGACCCAGGTGCCGGAGCCGTCACTGTTGAACTTGGCCACGTAGAGGGTGCCTTCGCTCATGTACTTGGCGCCGGCGGTGTGGCCCTTGCCTACGTCGGCTGCGTCCCAAAGGGCCTTGGAGACAAACTTGTAGATGTATTCGTTGCGGGAGTCGTCGCCCATGTAGAACACCACCGGCTTGCCGGCCACGGCCTTGCAGGGCCAGCAGCCTTCGTGGGCAAAGCGGCCCAGGCCGGTGTACTTGACCGGGGTGGAGTTGGGGTTGAAGGGGTCGATCTCGACGATCCAGCCAAAGGTGTTGAATACGTTGCGGTAGTCCTCGGTGGCGTTGGCTCCGGTCACGGAGGCGCTCCAGCGCACGAACAGGTCGTCGCTGCCGGCGGTGTCCCACAGGTAGGGGCTGTTGCGGCCCTGGGTCATGCCGTAGCGGTTGAGGGCGGTCACTTCCTTGGCGCTGCGCAGGGCGTTGTCGCCGGCGGCACGGCTGATGACGTTGGTGAAGTTCTCTTCACAGGTCAGGTAGGTGCCCCAGGGGGTGTAGCCGTTTCCGCAGTTGTTGTTGGTGCCACGGGTGGTGGTGCCGTCGGTCGAGTACTTGGTCTGCAGCAGGGCGTTGCCCCGGGCCGGGCCGGCGAAGACCATGGGGGTGGCGGAAGTAACGCGGCGGTTGTAGGTGGAGCCGCGGACCATGCTCATGGCGGTGCCGGAGCTGCCGCGGCGGATCTCGGCGACGCTCACGCCGTGGGCGTAGATCTCCTTCTCCACCTCGGTGGCGGAGCGGGTGGCGCCGGCGGTGCGGCCGTTGCTGTGCAGAGCGTAGGGGCCGACCACGTACTCGTGGTTGACGCACAGGATGCCCCGGTCGGAGCGGCTGGCATCGAAGGCGCCAGCGTCGGACAGACCGAAGTAGTGCATGCCGTCGTGGCCGTCGCCGATACGGCGATTGTAGGAGTCGGCGCTCTCGCTGCCGTTGTCGGCCCAGGCAGCGTCGGTGGTGGTGAGCGGGTCGCCCAGGGCGTGGAGGATGCTGATCTCGTAACCGGCAGGTACGGTGACGACGTCCTTGAGGTTCTTGGCTACGGCGTCGAAGCTCAGGCTGGGGCTGTCATTCCGGTTGTTGCTGCTGCCTCCACAGGCGCTCAGGCCGAGGCCGCTGAACAGGGCCGTGGTGGAGGCGGCGATGCCACCCTTGAGGACGCCCCGGCGGCTCAGACGAACGTCGATGATGTCCTGGATGTGAGTGTTGTTGGACGGATTGGTGTTGTCACCGTCGTTCATCGGGGAGGTTTGAAGGGGCTGGCCGGAAAGCGTCGGCATGAAGTTTCTCCTGGTTGAGGGCTGATCAGCCGGCTATGGTCTTGAATACAGATGAAGGCTTGATGACAGGATTGCGGCAGAGGGCCCTTTTGCAAAGCGTCATCGGGCTGACATGCTGGTGGGGCATACACCATGTGGCCGCTGGGCGTGGCGGAGTTGCTGCGCTGCAGTAGAGTTTGCAACCGTAAGATGACTTGTCACAGTATCGTCACATTGGGTCGCTAATCTTCGGTGCTGACATCAAGGGTTGTGGATCGTCCGGTCATGGCGATCCCGACTGACAGAGTTTCGATTTCCCAAAAGCCTCAGGAGAGTTTCATGCTGAAAGCCGTGTCCCGCTCGCTTCTCGTTACTGCCGGTGCTGCGCTGGCGTCTTCCGCCTTTGCTGCTGACATCACTGGCGCGGGTGCCTCTTTCCCGGCCCCGATCTACTCCAAGTGGGCTGATGCTTACCACAAGGCGACCGGCCACAAGGTGAATTACCAGTCCATCGGCTCCAGCGGCGGCATCAAGCAGATCACTGCCAAGACCGTTGATTTTGGCGCCTCCGACATGCCCCTGTCCCCCGAGCAGCTCGAGAAGGACGGCCTGCAGCAATTTCCGACCGTGATTGGTGGCGTGGTCCCCGTGGTGAACGTTCCGGGCGTCAAGCCGGGCCAACTGAAGCTGACTGGCGAACTGCTGGCCAACATCTATCTGGGCAAGATCACCAAGTGGAATGACCCGGCCCTGGTTGCCCTCAATCCTGGCCTGAACCTGCCGGGCAACGACATCGGCGTGGTCCGTCGCGCTGATGGCTCCGGCACCACTTTCATCTTCACCAACTACCTGTCCAAGGTGAGCAGCGAGTGGAAGGAGAAGGTCAAGGAAGGCGCTGCCGTGCAGTGGCCGCTGGGCCTGGGCGGCAAGGGCAACGAGGGCGTGTCCGCCTTCGTGCAGAAGCTGCCGGGCGCCATCGGCTACGTGGAATACGCCTACGCCAAGCAGAACAAGCTGACCTTCGCTTCCCTGAAGAACAAGGACGGCCATTTCGTGCTGCCCGACGATGAGAACTTCAAGGCCGCCGCCGCTGGCGCCGACTGGAGCAAGAACGCCTTCTACGAAATCCTGACCGACAAGCCGGGCAAGGACAGCTGGCCCATCACCGGTGCCACCTTTGTGCTGATGCACAAGACCCAGGACAAGCCCGTCCAGGGCGCCGAAGCGCTCCAGTTCTTCGACTGGGCCTACAAGAACGGCGGCAAGCTGGCCACTGATCTCGACTACGTTCCCCTGCCCGAAGCCACCGTCAAGCTGATCCGTGCTTCCTGGGGCAACCTGAAGGACGCTTCCGGCAAGGCTGTCTTCTCCGCCAAGTAAGAACGGCTTTCGCAGTCTGATGTAACGAGAAGGCCGGCAGAGGAGACTCTCCGGCCTTGTCTTCAAATCTACGGATCATATTTCATGAACACTGAGGTCATAGACATGAATAGCCGGCCCATTGATACCGCTCCGCCGGTACGCAAGCCGGTGAATCAGATGGGTTCGAGGATCTTCGGTGGCCTGTCCATGTTGTTCGCGCTGCTGGCCCTGATCCTGCTGGCTGGGATCATCGTGGCGTTGACGATCGAATCCATGCCGAGCCTGAAGGCTTTCGGGCCGGCCTTCCTGTTTTCCAGCGAGTGGAATCCCCCCGCTGAGCAGTTCGGAGCCCTCATTCCGATCTACGGCACCCTGGTGACTTCCATCATCGCCCTGGTGATCGCCGTGCCGGTCAGCTTCGGCATCGCCCTGTTCCTGACCGAACTCTCGCCTCTGTGGCTGCGCCGTCCCCTGGGTACGGCGGTCGAACTGCTGGCCGCGGTGCCGTCCATCGTCTTCGGCATGTGGGGCCTTCTGGTCTTCGCTCCGATCTTCGCCGAGTACATTCAGCCGCTTCTGGCAGCCACGCTGGGCAAGCTCCCCTTCATTGGCCAACTGTTCTCCGGCCCGTCCCTGGGCATCGGCCTGTTGTGCGCTGGTGTCATCCTGGCGGTCATGATCATCCCTTACATCGCGTCGGTGATGCGTGACGTGTTCGAAGTCACTCCGGCGATGCTCAAGGAATCGGCCTACGGTCTGGGCTGTACCACCTGGGAAGTGATGTGGCGTGTCGTGCTGCCCTATACCAAGAACGGCGTGGTGGGCGGCATCATGCTCGGCCTCGGCCGTGCGCTGGGGGAGACCATGGCGGTCACCTTCGTCATCGGCAACACCAACTTCCTGTCTACGGCGTCGCTGTTCGCGCCCGGTAACAGCATCACCTCGGCCCTGGCCAACGAGTTTGCGGAGGCCGAGCGCGGTCTGCACACCGCCTCGCTGATGGAGCTGGGCCTGATCCTGTTTGTCATCACGCTGATCGTGCTGGTGCTCTCCAAGCTCCTGCTGCTCCGCCTGTCCGCCAACGAAGGACGCTGATCCATGGAACTTCTCGCCCGTCGCAAATTGACCAACCAGGTCGCTCTCGGCATGTCCATGGCGGCCATGGTCTTCGGCCTGTTCTGGCTGGCCTGGATCCTGCTCACCGTGATCCAGCTGGGGATCGATGGCCTGTCCCTGTCTCTCTTCACTGAAATGACGCCGCCGCCGGGGGCCGAAACCGGTGGTCTCGCCAATGCCATTGTAGGTAGCCTGATCCTGGTTGGGCTCGGTACCCTGGTCGGTACGCCCATCGGCATCATGGCCGGCATCTACCTGGCGGAGTACGGTCGTTACACCCTGCTTGGCCGGGTGACCCGCTTCGTCAATGACCTGCTGTTGTCTGCCCCGTCCATCGTTATCGGCCTGTTCGTGTATGCGGTGATCGTGGCCACCACCGGCAAGTTCTCGGCCTGGTCCGGTGCTGTCGCCCTGGCCCTGCTGGTACTGCCCATCGTGGTCCGCACCACCGAGAACATGCTGATGCTGGTGCCGGGCTCCCTGCGGGAAGCGGCTTTCGCCCTGGGGGCGCCCAAGCATGTGGTGATCCGCAAGGTGACCCTGCGTGCGGCCCGCAGTGGTGTGGTGACCGGTGTGCTGCTGGCCGTGGCGCGTATCGCCGGCGAGACCGCACCGCTGCTCTTCACCGCCCTGTCGAACCAGTTCTGGAGCCTTGATCTGAACGAGCCGATGGCGAACCTGCCGGTGACCATCTTCAAGTTCGCCATGAGTCCCTTCGAGGACTGGCAGCGTCTGGCCTGGGCCGGCGTGCTGCTGATCACCCTGGGTGTCCTTGGCCTCAACATTATTGCCCGCGTGATGTTCCGCGCCGAAAAACTCCATTAAAAGAGTCTTCCCATGCAAGCAGCCAACCAATCCAAGCAGAGTGTCATCACCGGTCCGACGCAGATTGCGTTCCGGAACTTCAACTTCTACTACGGCGAGTTCCTGGCGCTGAAGAACATCAACTTCGAGATGGAGAAGAACAAGGTCACGGCATTCATCGGACCTTCCGGCTGTGGCAAATCAACGCTGCTGCGCACCATCAACCGCATGTACGACCTCTACCCCAACCAGCGGGCCGAGGGCGAGATCCTCCTCAACAATGAGAATCTCCTCAGCCCCAAGGTGGATGTCACCACCCTGCGGGCGCGGGTGGGCATGGTGTTCCAGAAGCCGACGCCGTTCCCCATGTCGATTTTCGACAACATCGCCTTCGGCGTGTCCCTGCACGAGAAGCTGAGCCGCGCCGAGCTGGAAGAGCGGGTCCAGTGGGCGCTGGTCAAGGCCGCCCTGTGGCCCGAGGTGAAGGACAAACT
This sequence comes from Zoogloea sp., assembly GCF_028689785.1. GTDB lineage: Bacteria > Pseudomonadota > Gammaproteobacteria > Burkholderiales > Rhodocyclaceae > Zoogloea. The sequence continues at coordinate 21,738 of NZ_JAQVCN010000058.1, forward strand.
GCACCAGAGCGGCATGAGCCTTTCCGGTGGTCAGCAGCAGCGTCTGTGCATTGCCCGCGGTATCGCGGTCAAGCCCGAAGTGCTGTTGCTGGACGAGCCGACCTCGGCCCTCGACCCGATCTCCACCTCGCGCATCGAAGAGTTGGTGATCGAGCTGAAGAACGATTTCACCATCGTTATCGTGACCCACAACATGCAGCAGGCGGCGCGGATCTCCGACTACACCGCCTACATGTACCTGGGCGAGTTGATCGAATACGGTGTGACCGACGAGCTCTTCCTGCGTCCGAAGAAGAAGGAAACCGAGGACTACATCACCGGCCGCTTCGGCTGATGGCCGCAGCGCCCTGGAGGCCGAAGGTCTTCCAGGGCGAGGGGAGTGGATGCGAGAAGGACATCTGCCTTTCAGGGGCAGGTGTCCTTTTTTCAATTTGTATGCGGCAAAGGTAGAGGAGCAGGCAGAAGGCGTTTGTCGGACGTGGTGACGCTGGCTGGATCGGCCGTGGGGTCGAATTCACTCAACCTCGGACCCGAATTAAAGGCATGCCGATGATTCAGGCGACTGAAGTCGAGTCAATTCGACCCCCACAAACACAAACGGCGCCCGAGGGCGCCGTTGGCTACAGCAGGATCGCGCCGATTACTTCTTCGGGCTGATCTTGGTGAAGGCCTGGAAGGCTTCGGTGGAGGCCTTGGTCATCTGCTCGTAGGCGGCACGGGCGGTGTCCATGGCGCTCTGGATGGAACCCAGGGCGTTGTTGTCGCCGATCGGCATGCCCTTGAACATCTTCTGCAGGGATTCGAACATGTCCTGGCCGCCACCGGTGAGCTGCTCGCTGACCATCTTGCCGACTTCGGCCTGGGTCTTGGAGGTGATCTCGGCGATCTCGCGGGCACAGGAGAGCATCTTTTCGGTGGTGGCCTGGGCGTAGGCGGTACGCAGGTTCAGGGCTTCGGCCGGATCCTTGACGGAGGAGAGGGCCTTGGCGTTGGCCACACCTTCTTCAAACAGGGACTTGGCGGTGCCGACTTGCAGCTCCATGATGCGCTGGGAGTTTTCGATCGACAACTGGGCGAGGCGCATGGCGGCCTCAAGGTTCTTTTTCTGGATCTCGTTGAATTGCTGTTCTTGCTTGGTCGCCATAGTTTTCTCCACATTGTTGTTGAACAGTTAGAGACGCAGACTTGTTGTCTCCCGCAGCCTCTTGCCAAAAACGATATCACACGCTCATGCACGGAGAAGGGGCGTTGCATAAATAAATGATGCTTTTGATAAATTATGTTGCAGCGCAGCAACAGGTGTTGCGCTGGAGCCCCGCATCAAGGGGTGGAGAGACCGGCCCGGGCCTCCTCGGCCGAGTCGAAGATCTTCGGGGGCAGGTGAAGGGCTGACAGCGCGTTACCCAGTTTGGCCCGCAGGAAGGTGTTGGTGGCATAGCGGGTGACCTGGCTATAGCGACGTTCCATCAGGCCCTGGATCATGTTGGTGTAGGGCTCGAGCAGGTCGTCCTGGATGTCGAAGCCGTGGTAGTTCACCACCGCCGGAACCTTGCGGCCGAGGGGGGCGAGGATGTCCTCGATGTGGCTGCGGATCTCCTCGATATCGGTGGCCTTGCGCAGGCGCAGGTTCTCGAAGTCGATGAAGAAGATGTTCTGCGCTGAGTCAAAATGGAAGCGCGAGGCGAGGGGCACTGTCACGATCGTGCCGCGCAGGTCCATGGGTTCGTCGCGGAAGATGCGCGAGTCCATCAAGCGCGGTGTGCCGCGGATGAGCGGCTCGAAGCGCATGTGGGCGAGGATGTCGCGCTCGATGTCCACACCAGGCGCGACCTCGGTGAGTTCGACGCCATCGGGGGTCAGTTCAAACACGCAGCGCTCGGTGACGTAGAGCACCGGCTGCTTGCGGCGCAGGGCCTCGGGGCCGCTGAAGGTGCGGTGCTCCACCTCATGCACGAACTTCACTGCCTTGCCCTCGACCAGGATCTTCAGTTGCCCGCTGTCCAGGGTCACCTCCAGCCCGCCAGCGGTGAAGGTGCCCACGAAGACGACCTTCTTGGCGTTCTGGCTGATGTTGATGAAGCCCCCGGCACCGGTGAGCTTGGGCCCGAACTTGGAGACGTTGAGGTTGCCCTGCATGTCGGCCTGGGCAAGACCAAGGAAGGCGATGTCGAGACCGCCGCCGTCGTAGAAGTCGAACTGGCTGGGCTGGTCCACGATGGCTGCGGTGTTGATGGCTGCCCCGAAGTTGAGGCCGCCCTGGGGAACACCACCGATCACGCCGGGCTCGGCGGTGAGCGTCATCAGGTCGATGACGCGCTCCTCGGCGGCCACTGCGGCGATGCCCTCGGGCATGCCGATGCCCAGGTTCACCACCGCATTGGGGGTAAGCTCCATGGCGGCCCGGCGGGCGATGATCTTGCGCTCGCTCATCTCCATGGGCTCAAGGGAGGTGACGGGCACCCGGATCTCTCCGGAGAAGGCCGGGTTGTATTGCTCCAGGAAGGTCTGCATATGCCATTCGGGCCTTTCGGCCACCACAATGCAGTCCACAAGGATGCCTGGGATCTTCACCTGCCGCGGGCTCAGGGAGCCGGCCTCGGCGATGCGCTCCACCTGGGCGATGACGATGCCACCACTGTTGCGTGCCGCCATGGCGATGGCCTGGCCTTCGAGGGTCAGGGCTTCCTTTTCCATGGTGATGTTGCCATCCGGGTCGGCGGTGGTGCCGCGGATGATGCCGACGCTGATGGGGAAGGCCTTGTAGAAGAGGTATTCCTCGCCGTCGATCTCCATGACCCGTACCAGATCGTCGGTGGTACACGCGTTAGCCTTGCCGCCGCCGAAACGAGGATCAACGAAGGTGCCCAGGCCGACCCGGGTGAGGGTGCCGGGTTTGCCGGCGGCGATGTCGCGGTACAGGTGGGTGATGACGCCCTGAGGCAGGTTGTAGCCCTCGATGCGGTTCGACACGGCCAGCTCCTGCAGGCGCGGCACCAGCCCCCAGTGGCCGCCGATAACACGCTTCACCAGCCCTTCGTGGCCCAGGTGGTTGAGGCCCTTGTCCTTGCCGTCGCCCTGGCCGGCGCCGTACACCAGGGTCAGGCCGGCGGGCTGACCGCGGCCTTCTGGGTCCTGCTCGCGGGTCTCGAGGAAGCGCTGCTCCAAGGCGATGGCGATGTTCTCGGGAAAGCCAATGCCAACGAAGCCAGTGGTGGCCACCGTGTCGCCGGCGCGGATCAGCCGCACGGCGTCGGCGGCGCTGACGATCTTGCCGGTGTTGCGGCCCTGGGGACGCACGAAATGCGGGGTTTTCTGGGTCATGGATCCTCTCCTGTTGCGACGCGTGCGGGATCCCCGAACGATACCGAAAAGCCAGTGAATCGTCATGGCGGCCGGGCTGTTGCCCGACCACGCCCGGCCGCTTGCTCGTGCAGATCAATGCCCTTTCTGCCGGCTCACTCCTTCTTCTTCAACCTGTAGTTCAGCTGTGGGCGGGTGAGGCCCAGGCGGCGGGCGGCGCCGGAGAGGTTGCCGCCAGCTTCCCTGACCGCGTGCTGGATGAGGGCCTGTTCCAACTCGTCTAGGCTGACGCCGGCCTGCATGACCTGGCGGCATAGCTGTTCCCTGTCTCCCGTCCCTGGGGCTGCGGCCAGGTTGCCGGTGGCGTCGATGCCGTGGCTGACGGCTTCGAATTCCTGGGGCTCGGCAAACAGGTGCTCGATCTCGATGGCTTCGTTTTGGGGCGCGAGGATCATGCCGCGCTCGATGAGGTTTTCCAGTTCGCGGATGTTGCCGGGCCAGGTGTGGCCCTTGAGGGCGCGCATCGCCTTGTCGGTGAGGCCGGGCACGCGCTTGCCGTGCAGGGCGCCAAAGCGCCGCAGCATGGCCTCCACCAGCAGCGGGATGTCGGACAGGCGCTCGCGCAGGGGGGGGATGACCACCGGGTAGACGTTGAGGCGGTAATAGAGATCGCTGCGGAAGCGCCCGGTCTTCACGGCTGTCTGGAGGTCCACGTTGGTGGCTGCCACCAGGCGCACGTTGATCTTGCGGGTCCGTTCGTCGCCGAGGCGTTCGATTTCGCCTTCCTGCAGCACCCGCAGCAGCTTGGCCTGGGCGGCGAGGGGGAGTTCACCTATCTCGTCGAGGAAGAGGGTGCCGCCGTCGGCCCGCTCAAACTTGCCCATGCGTGACACCTGGGCACCGGTGAAGGCGCCTTTTTCGACGCCGAAGAGCTCGGATTCGATCAGGTCGTGGGGTAGGGCGGCGCAGTTGATGGCCACGAAGGGGCCGGCGGCACGCCCGCTCATCTCGTGCAGGGCGCGGGCGAAGCGTTCTTTGCCGACACCGGTCTCGCCCAGCAGCAGTACTGTCACCTGGGTGGCAGCGGCCTTTTCGATCAGGGTGTAGGCGTGGCGGAAGCCGGACGAGGCTCCGATCAGGTTCTGGCGTGGCAGGCCCCGCTCAAGGGACGCGCGCAAGGCATCCACCTGGTTGCGCAACTCCAACATGCGCCCGACGATGGAGTCGGCCTCGTAGTAGGGGGTGTGTTCGGCGGCATCGGGCCATTCTTCCACCGGCTTCCCGACGATGCGGCAGCGGTTGCTGCCGGTGGCAGAGCATTCCACTTCCTTGAAGAGGATGAAGCGGCGCATGAAGGCGGAGGTGTAGCCCGAAGCGTAGCCAATCTCCATCCAGCACACCGGGTGTTCAGCGTGGCCGAACTCGCGCACGTGCACTTCGGCTTCGCAGGAGTTTTCCCAGATGAACTCGCCGGCAAAGTGACCTTTCTCCAGGTCGAAGTCGAGACTCACCGGCGAGACATGCACCATGCCTTCGAGCATGTGCAACTGGGGGCCGACCACGAACGCGTCCTGCAGGCTCTGGCCGACGCGGATTTTCTTGGCCAGCTCGGCGTCCCGCACCCCGGAGGCGTAACCCATGCGCGTCAGGATGCGCCGGGCCTGGTCGATGCCTACCGAGTTGATGAGCTCCTTGCGCAGCTCGGCGAGGGCGGCCGCGTGCATCAGGATCATGCGGCTCTCGCCGAGCCAGATCAGCCCCTTCTCGGCACAGAAGTGCACGAGGCTGCGCAGGTCGTTGTTCTGCGGGTAGCGGATGTCGCTCAAGTCTTCTCCTCCGGATGTCCTTCGCCGCTCGATAGGAATTGTGGTGTCCGGCCCGGAGGCCGCGGCGGCGGAAGGCATCGCCTTATACCACGCAGGGAAAAAGCATTCGCGGCAGGCCTGCACGGCAGGCTGTTAGGCGCGTATCAACTTGCGTTATAAGTTCATTAGCGATAATAATACAAAATCTCGAGAAAATGGCGAGACAGGCATTCTGACCAAAGTCACCGCAGTGTGACCATGCCCGGGCCGCCCACCAGGAGGAGACCATGGCCGAGAAGTACCGTATTCATATTGAGAACAGCGGGGAGGACTACCCCTGCGCGTCCGACCTGAGCCTGCTGCGCGGCATGGAGGTGCTGGGCCGGCGCGGCATCCCTGTGGGGTGCCGGGGCGGTGGCTGCGGTGTGTGCAAGGTGCACATCGACGCCGGTAGCTACGAGGCCCGCAAGATGAGCCGGGCCTGCATCAGCGAGGAAGAAGAAACCCGCGGTGTGGTGCTCGCCTGCCGGGTCTATCCCCGGGGAGAGATGTCGGTGACCGTAGTGGGGAAGATGTGCAAGGCCCTGGATCAGGCGGGCAGCACATCAGGTTGAACGTCCAGCCGCAGCACGGGAGGTTCTGCGGCATGTCGAGATCGATGGAATTCGACCTCACGGATATTCCATTCCGTATCGATCAGTGTCTTCAACCAGGGGCGCAGCCCGTCTGTTTCACCTCCCTCTCCCGGCGGGCTTCCTGGTTTTCAACGGCCGTCACTGGAATGTGACGGCCGATTTTTTCGGCTGTGGCGCCTTACTCGAAGGGGCGGGGCCGCGGCGTTGCGTCGGCGGACGGGGGCAGGATGGGCATGGGGAAGCTGGGTTGGCGGCCGGTCAGTGTTTTCAGAAAGGCGACGATGCGGGCATTCTCCTCGGGGCTGAACTTGCGGCCCAGCTGGATGCGGCCCATGGTGTCCACGGCTTCGCCCAGGGTGTCGGCGGCGCCGTCGTGGAAGTAGGGGTAGGTGAGCTCCACGTTGCGCAGGGTGGGCACTTTGAAGTTGAAGCGGTCAGCGTCCTGGCCAGTTACGCCAACGCGTCCTTCAGCGGGGTTGCTGGTCTTGTAGGTTTCGACAACGCCCATCTTCTGGTAGGAATTTCCCCCCACCGCCGGGCCGTTGTGACAGGCCACGCAGCCGCTTTCCTTGAACAGCTTGTAGCCGGCCAGCTCGTCGACGCTGAGGGCCTTGCGGTCGCCCTTGAGCCATTTGTCGAAGCGTGAATCGGGCGTCACCAGGGTTTCTTCGAAGCTGGCGATGGCCTGGGTGATGCGCTCGATGTTCACTTCGTCGTTGCCGAAGGCTTTGCGGAAGGCGCCGCGATAGCCCGGTACGGTGCGCAGGGTGGAGACCGCCAGTTCGTGGCTGTAGGCCATCTCGCCGGGGTTGGCGATGGGGCCACCGGCCTGGGCTTTCAGGTCGGCGGCGCGGCCGTCCCAGAACTGAGCCAGGTTGAAGCGGGAGTTAAGCACCGTCGGGGCGTTGATGGGCCCCTTCTGCCAGCCGTGGCCGATGGACGACTTGAGGTTGTCGGAGCCGCCCATGGACAGGTTGTGGCAGGAGTTGCAGGAGATGAAGCCGGACTTGGACAGGCGCGGGTCGAAGAACAGCATCTTGCCCAGCTCGACGGCGGCGGGGTTGGTGACGGGTATGGCCTTGATGGGCTGGATGGGTTCGTTTGCCGGGGCGGCGTGGGGGGCCGACAGGGGTACCATGGCGTAGATGACTGCGGCCAGGGCAGGACTGAGTTTGAAGAACATGGAGCGCTCCAGAATAAGGGCAAGGGGCTGGGAAAGATCGCCCGGTTGCATCCCGGCGGGGTGGCGCGGGATGCTCCGGGGGTGGGCCTGATTGTCCTTGCGGAGGCTTAATGAATGCTTAAGGCATACGCGCTTGGAAAGTCTGATGGGGTCTGGGTGCCGCGCAGGTGAATGGTGATTTCGGGGACGCCGTCCTGCTTGCTCAAGCGGTCCGGCTCGCCAGCCACGTGCGCCAGCTGCCCAGGTGGGTGATGTCTTCTGCGCCTTCCAGGCCGGCGCTCTCGCAGATGAAGCCGCTCACCAGGCTGCCATCCTCCAGGCGGACCTTGCCGATGCCCAGAGGCGCCGGGATGCCGCCTACGAAACTGCCGAATTCGCTGGCGGGCAGTTCCCACACTTCCATCTCGACGCTGGCCCCGCCCTCGGCGACCCGGACCATGCCAGGGCGCAGGGGCGGGCCGCCGGCCAGGGCGTAGAAGCGGTACTCCGGTGCCGAGCGTACGGCGCCGACCAGGCGGGCCTTGCGCTGGGTGAGCTGCCCGTTGAGGGGCAGACCTGACAGGTGGGCGCCGCATACGGCGACGCGCAGCATGCCGTCGGTCACGCCGCTGGCGGGTGCGGAGGCCTCCGGCAGGGGCTGGCCGGTGGCGCCCAGGGGCAAGGCGGTGCTGTGCTGCCAGCGGGCGGCCAGTTCCAGCAGGGGGCCGTCCTGGTGGGCGGGGGCGAGGAGTGTGACGCCGAAGGGCAGGCCGTCGGAGCGGAAGGCGGCGGGCACGGCCACGGCCGAGTAGTCCAGCAGGTTCATGAAATTGGTGTAGTAGCCCAGCTCGGTGTTGAGCCGGATCGGATCGGCCTGCATGGCGGCGATGGTGGGGTGGCGGCCGGCGGTAGGGGTGAGGATCAGGTCCACCTCGTTCCAGGCGGCGTCGCAGCGGCGCTTGTAGGCCTTGAGCCGGTAGAAGGCGTCGAAGGCTTCCACGGCGCTGGCCTTGCCGCCGCCCAGGGTGATCTCCCGGGTGACGGGGAAGACCGAGCCGGGCTTCTGTTCGATGAAGTCGCGGATGGCGTGGTAGCGCTCTGCCACCCAGGGGCCGCCGTAGAGCAGGCTGGCGGTTTCCAGGAAGGGGCTGAAGTCGAGCTCGACGCAGCTACCCCCCAGGCCTTCCAGGCGGGCGATGGCGGCTTCGAAGAGGGCGGGGTTGTGGATGTCGCCGAAGAAGGCGCGTTGTGCCTCCCGGGGGACGCCGAAACGGAAGGGCTGGCCGGCGTTGAAGCGCCGGCCGTGGGGCCGGGCTTCGCGGCTGTAGGCGTCGTCCGGGTCGAAGCCGCGGGCTACGCCGAACACCGCAGCAGCGTCGGCGGCGGTCAGGGCAAAGATCGACACCGCATCCAGGGAGCGGCAGGCGGGCACTACGCCGCGGGTGGAGAGCAGGCCGCAGGTGGGTTTGAGCCCGACCAGGTTGTTGAGGGCAGCCGGCACCCGGCCGGAGCCGGCGGTGTCGGTGCCGAGGGAGAAGCTGACCTGCCCCGCCGCCACGGCCACCGCCGAACCGGAGCTGGAACCGCCGGAGATGTAATCGGGCTGCAGGGCGTTGCGGCAGGCGCCGTAGGGCGAGCGGGTGCCGTTGAGGCCGGTGGCGAACTGGTCCAGGTTGGCCTTGCCGAGGGGGATGGCCCCGGCGGCGAGGAGGCGGGCCACCACGGGGGCGCTGTCGGCGGGGGCATAGGCGTAGTCGGGGCAGCCGGCGGTGGTGGGCAGGCCGGCCAGGTCGATGTTGTCCTTGACCGCGAAGGGCACGCCGTAGAGGGGCAGGCCGGCTGGATCCTGCCCGTCGAGGGCGCGGGCGCGGGCCAGCAGTTCGGCCTCGGGCAACAAGCTGATCCAGGCGTGGTGCGTGTCGGCGGCAGCCAGGGCGTGCAGGTGGGCGAACAGCTCGGAGGGCTTGAGGCCGTTGCGGTAGGCGGCGGCCAGGGTGGTGAGGTCTAGGCTGGGGGGCAGCATGGGGGTGTCTCTCATCTCAGTGTGTGGTGTGCAGGATCAACAGATCCTGGCCGGCGGCAACGGGGGTGGCTTCGCGGCAGAGGAGCTTCAGCACTTCGCCGTCTTCGGGGGCGGTGACGGTGAACTCCATCTTCATGGACTCGACGATCACCAGCGGGTCACCGGCCTTGACCTGTTGGCCGGCCTCGACCAGCACCTTCCAGATGTTGCCGGGTACGTAGCTGGCAACCAGGCGGGCGCCTTCGGGCAGGTCCAGCTCGGAGTCGGCGGCGGCAGCGGCGATGTCGGCCTCGCTGATGTATTCGGCCTGGCCGGCGGCCTTCCAGCGCTCCCGTTCGGCTTCGAAGGCGGCCTGCTGGCGGGCCTTGAAGGCGGCGATGGGAGCGGCCTCGTCGGCCAGGAAGCGGCGGTAGTCGGCCAGGCGGAAGACGCCTTCCTCGATCCGCACGCGGGCGCGCCCGGCGGCGAAGTCCTTGCGCAGTTGCAGCAGCTCGGCCTCGCCCACCGGCACGAAGCGCACCTGGTCGAAGAAGCGCAGCAGCCAGGGCTTGTCGAACTGCCCGGTGCCCCGGGCGCCGTGGTTCCAGCGGTTCCACATCTGCACCGTGCGGCCGACGAACTGGTAGCCGCCGGGGCCTTCCATGCCGTACACGCACATGTAGGCGCCGCCGATGCCCACGGCGTTCTCAGGGGTCCAGGTGCGGGCCGGGTTGTACTTGGTGGTGACGAGGCGGTGGCGCGGGTCCATGGGGGTGGCCACCGGGGCGCCCAGGTAGACGTCGCCCAGGCCCAGCACCAGGTAGCTGGCCTCGAAGACAGTGCGGTACACCTCGTCGATGCTGTCCAGCCCGTTGATGCGGCGGATGAACTCGATGTTGGACGGGCACCAGGGGGCGTCCTTCCTCACTGACTGCATGTACTTTTCGATGGCGAGCTTGGTCGCCGGGTCATCCCAGGATAGGGGCAGGTACACCGTGCGGCTGGGCACCTCCATGTCGTCGATGGCAGGCAGCGCGTCCTCGGCAGCCTGCAGCGCGGCGAGCAGGGCGCTGCGGTCGGTGCGGCGGGCGTCGAAATGGACCTGCAGGGAGCGGATGCCCGGGGTCAGGTCGATGATGCCGGGCTGGGGGTGGGCCTTGAGCCAGTCCATCAGGGCGTGAACGCGGAAACGCAGTTCCAGGTCCAGCACCAGCGGACCGTATTCCACCAGCAGGTAGGCGTCGCCGGCCTGGCGATAGACCACCCGGGGGCGCTCGCCGGCGGCGGGCAGTTCGGCCAACACCGGGGTGGTGACCGTCTCGGGTTCGGCGACGACGGGGGGGGCGAGGGGCGCATTCGCGTCGCCCAGGGCGGCGTCGGCCTCGGCCAGGCGCCGGGCGGCGGTGGCGGCGCTCACCGGTACGAAGCGCAGGGTGTCGCCCGGGCGCAGCTGGCCGAGCTTCCACAGGTCGGCCTGGATGACGACAGAGGGGCACACGAAGCCGCCCAGGCTGGGGCCGTCCGGGCCGAGGATCACCGGCATGTCGCCGGTGAAGTCGATGGCACCGATGGCGTAGGCGTTGTCGTGGATGTTGGAAGGGTGCAGGCCGGCCTCGCCGCCGTCGGTCCGGGCCCACTCGGGCTTGGGCCCGATCAGGCGTACGCCGGTGCGGCTGGAGTTGTAGTGGATCTCCCAGTCGGTGGTGAAGAAGCGGGCGATGTCCGGGTCGGTGAAGAAATCCGGCGCGCCGTGGGGGCC
>NZ_JAQVCN010000059.1 GCF_028689785.1 Zoogloea sp.
GCCCTGACCGCCCTCGCCTCCGCCCTCCTCGCAGCCTGTGGCGGCGGTGGTGGGGGTGGCGGTGGTGGCGCCAGCAAGTCATCCCTTTCCGGCACGGTCGCCGACGGCTACCTGAAAGGGGCGACGGTGTGTCTGGACATCAACACCAATGGGGCCTGCGACAGCAGTGAGCCGAGCACCATCACCGCCGACGGTGGCAAGTACACCCTGAGTGATCTCAATGCCGGCGACGAAAGCAAGTACCCGGTTCTGGTCCTCGTTCCGGCCTCCGCCGTGGACAGCGACAATCCGACCGGCACCGTCGGCAAGCCCTACTTCCTGTCCGCTCCCGCCGGCAAGGGTGGCTTCGTGAGCCCGCTCACCACCCTGGTCCAGCAGAAGGTTGCGGCCGGCGCGAAGGTGGACAGCGCCGAGAGCGCGGTCAAGAGCCTCCTCGGGATCACCGACACCACGGTCAGCCTGTTCAACGACTACATCGCCGGCAAGGGCAGTGCCACCCAAGCCGACGCCACCGCCGCGGGTCGCTATGCCCGCGCCCATGAAGCCGCCAAAGTGGTGGCCAAATCCCTGCAGTCCGGCTACGACGACCTGAAGTCCGACAGCAATGCCAAGGCCGTGCAGAAGGTGCTGCTGGCCCAGGCGGAAGACGCCCTCACGGTGCAGAAGGCCACCTCGGCCGACACCGCCAACCCCACCTTCACCACTGCCGGCGTTGTCGCCGTCGACAGCCCCAACACGCTGAAGAAGATCGTCGCCTTCGAAAAGGGCAGCAGCACCGCCGCCACCCAGGCGGTGAACATCGAGTTCGGCGTCACCGCCGCTGGTCAGGCGGTCTCCTGCGGCGTTCCCCTAACCGGTCTGGGCACCAAGGCCACCGCCGGCCAGGTGAAGGACCTGCGCTTCTACGTCAGCAACGTGATGCTCATCGACGCCCAGGGCAACACGGTTCCCGTAACCCTCGACGCCAATGCCAACCAGGCCAGGGACGTGGCCCTGATCGACTTCGAAGACGCCACCGGCAAGTGCCCCACCAGCACCGGCAGCGCCGCCACCTACACCACCCTCACCGGCAAGGTTCCCCCGGGCACCTACGTAGGCGCAACCCTGAGCGTGGGCGTTCCGGTCAAGTCTGCCGATGCCGACAAGGTCTCCCTGAACCACAGCAGCACCACGGCCACCGCCACCCCGGAGATCCTGACCAGCTCGGCGATGGCCTGGTCCTGGCAGGCTGGCCGCAAGTTCATGAAGATCGAGTACGTGCCCGACACCCCCATCACCCGCCCGGACGGCACCACCACGACCACCTGGAACGTGCACCTGGGTTCCACCGGCTGCAAGGGCGACCCCACCAAGGGCGTCGTGACGGCCTGCACCAACCCCAACCGCATGGACTTCTCCTTCGCGGCCTTCAACCCCGGCACCCAGAAGATCGTTCTCGACCTGGCCGAGCTGTTCAGGAATTCCGACCTGAGCCATGAAGGCGGTGGCGCCGCGGGCTGCATGTCCGGCACCACCGATCCGGAATGCCCGGGCATCTTCCAGGCCCTGCAGATCGATCTGGCCACCGGCCTGCCCATCAACGGCGGCGGTGCCCAGAAGGTCTTCGCCGTGAAGGCCAAGTAAGCCGACCGGAAAGACAGCCCACGATGAAGAACAGCCCCTTCCCCGGGGCGTCCACCGCCGCCACGCTTGCCAGCTTCGTGCTGATGAGCTGTGGCGGCGGTGGCACGTCCACCACCGACAACAGCCAGGCCGTCAATACCGACGCCTCCTGGAACTGGAACCTCCCGGTCAACTTCGCCACCCCGGCGGTCCCGGCCGACAACCCCATGTCCGAAGAGAAGTTCCAGCTCGGCCGCTACCTCTTCCACGACACCCGCCTGTCCGGCAACGGCACCCAGTCCTGCGCGTCCTGCCACCTGCAGAACCTGGCCTTCACCGACGGCAAGGCGGTGGCCACCGGCTCAACTGGCGAAAAGACGGCGCGCAGTGCCATGCCCATCGCCAACGCGGCCTATCACCCCACCCTGAACTGGGCCAACTCCGCCATCACCTCCCTGGAGCAGCAGATGGAGACCCCGCTGTTCGCCACCAGTCCGGTGGAGCTGGGCATCAACGACGGCAACCGGGCCACGGTGCTCAAGCGCTTCCAGGACGACAGCGACTATGTGGCGCGTTTTGGCCGCGCCTTTCCCGGCGAAGCCAGCCCGATCAACTTCACCAACATCATCAAGGCCGTCGCCACCTTCGAACGGGGCATGCTGTCGGGTGACGCCAAGTACGACCGTTACCAGAAGGGCCAGGCCACCCTCACCGCCAGTGAGGAGCGCGGCCGCAACCTGTTCTTCACCGAGAAGGCCGAGTGCTTCCACTGCCACGGCAGCTTCAACTTCAACGACCAGCTGAAGCACGCCGGCTCACGCAGCGTCGAAACCCCCTTCCACAACACGGGCCTCTACAACATCGACGGCAAGGGTGGCTTCCCGGCCCCCAACCGGGGCCTCTTCGAGCTCACCGGCAAGGCCGAGGACATGGGCGCCTTCCGGGCCCAGAGCCTGCGCAACGTGGCCGTCACCGCCCCCTACATGCACGACGGCAGCATCGCCACCCTGGAAGAGGTGCTCGACTTCTATGCCGCCGGCGGGCGCCACATCAGCTCGGGGCCCCTGGCCGGGGACGGCCGCAGCAACCCCTACAAGAGCGACCTGATCAGCCGCATCGATCTCGACGCCCAGGAGAAGGCCGACCTGATCGCCTTCCTCAAGACCCTCACCGACGAGAACCTGCTCACCAGCAGTCGCTTCTCCAACCCCTTCAAGTAGGCGCCCCATGCAGTACGCCCCCCTCCTTGCCAGCGCCGCGCTCGTGGCCAGCACGCTTGCCGGGCTGAGCACCGAGCACACCCTCGCGTCCGCCGCGCCAGCGTGGCGCTGGAGCCTGCCGGCCCACTTCAAGCCGCCCCGCGTCCCGGCGGACAACCCCATGTCCGAAGAGAGGTTCCAGCTCGGCCGGCGCCTCTTCTACGATGCCCGCCTGTCGGGCAACGGCACCCAGGCCTGTGCCTCCTGCCATTTCCAGCACCTGGCCTTCACCGACGGCAAGGCGGTGTCCACCGGCTCCACCGGCGAGGAAACCGCCCGCAACGCCCCCAGCATCGCCAACAGCGCCTGGACCCCCACCCTGACCTGGGCGAACTACTCCATCCTCGATCTCGAACGCCACATGCTGGTCCCCCTGTTCGGTGAGAACCCGGTGGAGCTGGGCATCGATGACAGCACCCGCGCCAAGGTCCTGCAGCGCTTCCGCGACGACCCCGACTACCAGGCCCGCTTTGCCCGGGCCTTCGGCCCCGGGGAGGCGCAGATCAGCTACGCTCACCTCATCCAGGCCATCTCGGTCTTCCAGCGCGGCGTGGTGTCCGCCGGTTCGCGCTATGACCAGTACCTGGCCGGGAAGCTCGAACTCAGCGCGGCGGAGGAACGTGGCCGCGCCCTGTTCTTCTCCGAGCAGGCCCAGTGCGCCACCTGCCACAGCGGCCCCACCTTCAGCGACCAGTACGTCGACGTGACGACCACCCAGGTGCGCACGCCCTACCACAACACCGGGCTGTACAACCTCGACGGCAAGGGCGCCTACCCCGAGCCCAATCGCGGCATCCTGGAGTTGTCCGGCAAGCCGGAGGACATGGGCGCCTTCCGCACCCAGAGCCTGCGCAACGTGGCCGTCACCGCCCCCTACATGCACGACGGCAGCATCGCCACCCTGGAGGGCGTGCTCGATCACTACGCAGCCCACGGCCGCACCCTGGCCAATACCGCCCATGCCGGTGACGGCAGCCGCAACCCCTTCAAGGACCGGCGGATCGACCGCATCCGCCTCGACAGCCAGGACAAGGCCGACCTGATCGCCTTCCTGAAGACCCTCACCGATGAAGAACTCCTCACCAGCGCACGCTATGCCAATCCCTTCAAGTAAGCCTGCCGCCCTGCTGCTGCCCGCCCTCCTCCTGGCCCTCGCGGGCCAGGCTGCCGCCCATGAGACCACGGCCCCTGCAGAAGACCGCCTGAGCCTCTCCGGCGGCTTCGGGCTGATGTCCCTGCATGCGGACGAGCCCTACCCCGCCCCGCGCCTACCCGGCGTGCTCGAAGCCGGCAGCCCCCGGGCCGACGAACGTCGCGACGGCCTCGACTACGCCGAGATCGCCCTGCGCGCCCGCTTCAGCGATGCCTTGCGCGGCTTCCTGAAAGTGGCCCACCACGGCGGCCCCGACAGCAGCAACCACACCGAGGAAGCCTGGCTCGAAGGGCGCATGGCGCCAGTCCACGATCACCTGGCCAGCCTGCGGGTCGGCCGCCAGCTGCTGCCCCTGGGCCTGCTCAACCCCATCCACACCCATGCCCGGGACTTCGGCATCTCGCCCCTGGCCATGCGCGGCGCGGTCAACGACTACTGGCGCGCCGACGGTGTGCGCAGCGACTGGAATCACCCGGCCGGCTGGTCGCTGGGCGTAGGTGCCTGGCGCAACCAGAGCTTCCCCGGTGCCGATGCCGGCGGCTTCAAGCTGCTAACCGCCCGGGCCGGCTGGAAGAAGGAAGCCCTGCAGCTGGAGGCCGGCTACGCCAATGTCAATGCCGACGGCCGGGCCCTGGTGACCACCGGCAACGTGGGCCATACCCACAGCGTACCCAGCTGCACCCGCATCACCACCGACCGGGTGTGCTTCGACGGCACCGCCCAGCTGCTCTCCCTGGCGGCCCGCTGGGCTCCCGCCGACAGCCCCCTGTGGGTCGGTGTCGAGTGGTGGTACAAACGTGAGGAGGGGCGCCTCGACAGCATCAACGGCGCCCCCGCCTACACCGGCAAACTCAACGGCGGCTGGGTGGATGTGGGCTGGCAGCTCGCCCCCGGCTGGGAAGTCATCGGCCGTGCCGAACGTCTGGTGGGCCGCCACAAGCTGGCCGGCGTCAACGCCGGCCTCGTCGCCACCCAGGCCGGCCTCACCGACGCCGACAAGAACCCCACAAGCCTCGGCGCAGTGATCAAATGGCGCCCCCTCGACGGCCACCGGATCACCGCCGAATGGCACCGGGAGCGGGACGGCACGACGAACAACAACGTCTACCTGCTGCGCTACCAGTTCACCTTTGCCAAAGGGCTGCTGTAGGGCTCCGAAGCGCGGCCTGCACCTTGCCGGTCGCAGCGCGGGCAGCGCAGCTGGCTTGGACTGAGCGTGGGCAACGCAAAATTGGTATGGTCAATGTTCAAAAAGTGGATGGGATAAACAGGCCACTTTCAGGTTAAAACGTAACTCCCAATACAGGTTCTTGGAACCGAGTCTGCAGGAGTTATGAAAAAGCCATGTCGTCCGCATCCCCCCCCTCATCCGTACGCCTGAATGACCTCACCCATCCCGTCGTCGCTGGCCTGATTTCGGTCATCGTCAATTACGGCGGCACTTTCATTCTGGTGTTCCAGGCCGCCAAAGTAGCCGGCCTCAGCCCGGAGCTGACGGCCTCGTGGGTTTGGTCGATTTCGATCGGCGTTGGGGTGACGGGGCTCATGCTGAGCTGGATCGCCCGCGAACCGATCATCACGGCCTGGTCCACACCGGCCGCGGCATTTCTCGTCACGGCGTTGGCGACCACACCTTATGCAGAGGCAGTCGGCGCCTACCTGATCTCCGGAGCAGCCTTCGTCCTGCTCGGCCTGTCGGGCTACTTTGAGAAGGTCATCCGCCTGATTCCGCCCGGTGTGGCGGCCGGCCTTCTGGCGGGCATCCTGTTGCAGTTCGGGATTGGCGCCTTCGGCGGCATGAGCGTCGATCCCCTGCTGGCAGGCCTGCTGATCGTCGCCTACGTCGTACTCAAACGCTTCACGGCACGCTATGCGGTGGTCGGCATTCTGGCGCTGGGACTGGCTTTCCTGCTCGTCCAGGACCGAGTCGATCTGTCCGGCTTGACACTGGAACTCGCGGCGCCGGTCTTCACCATGCCAGCGTTCTCCCTCAACGCCTTGCTGAGCATGGCTTTGCCACTGTTCCTCATCACCCTGACCGGCCAATACATGCCCGGCATGCTGGTGCTGCGCAATGACGGGTTCAAGACCAGTGCCAATCCCATCCTGACGGTCACCGGGCTGGGCTCGCTGCTGATGGCGCCATTCGGCTCGCACGCCTTCAACGTCGCCGCGATCACGGCGGCTATCTGCACGGGTCGCGAGGCCCATGAAGTGCCCTCCAAGCGCTGGATTGCCGGCATTGCCGCGGGTGTGTTCTACATCCTCGTCGGCGTGTTCGGCGTGACCCTGGCCGCCGTCTTCATGGCATTCCCGACCACGTTCATCACCACGCTGGCGGGTCTCGCGTTGCTGGGCACGATTGGCGGCAGCCTGGCCAGCGCCATGGCCGACGCCAAGACCCGGGAAGCCTCACTGATCACCTTTCTGGCTGCCGCAGCCAACATCAAGATGCTGGGGATTGGCGGTGCGTTCTGGGGCCTGCTGATCGGCCTGATGGCCTACGTCGTGCTGAATGCTCAATGGTCTCGCCCCAAAGCACAGATCAAGGCGGCACCCACGGGCGTACCGGCAACGAGCACGGGAGCGGCCAACTGATGCGAACCTCAGCCGTCACACAAACCAGCCATGACCAGCATGGCCGATATCCACAGGCGGTCACGGTCGCGGATTTCCGCCGCAACCTGACGAATGTGCGCGAACGTATCGACACAGCTTGCCGCCGTGCCGGCCGCGATCCGGCAAGCGTGCGTCTGCTGCCGGTCAGCAAGACCTTTGATGAGGCACATATTCGTCTGGCCTACGCGGCCGGTTGCCGTCAACTCGGCGAGAACAAGGTCCAGGAGGCCTATCGCAAGTGGACCGCCATGGCAGACCTGACAGATCTGCAGTGGTCGGTCATCGGCCACCTTCAGACCAACAAGGTCAAGCTGGTGGCGGCCTTTGCTACGGAGTTCCAGGCGCTCGACAGCCTGCGTGTTGCCGAAGCCCTGGATCGCCGTTTGCAGATCGAGGGGCGCTCGCTGGACGTTTTCGTTCAGATCAATACCTCTGGCGAGGCCAGCAAATACGGCCTGCAGCCGCAAGAGGTGCTGCCCTTCGTCAAAGAACTGCCGGCATTCAATGCCTTGCGTGTGCGAGGGTTGATGACACTGGCGCTGTTTTCCAGCGAGGCCGAACGGGTGCGGCAGTGTTTCGTCCTGCTGCGAAACCTGCGCGACCAGCTACGCGAAAGCGCGCCCGTCGGCATTGGGCTGGAAGAACTGTCCATGGGCATGTCCGGAGATTTCGAGATCGCCATCGAAGAAGGCGCCACCGTCGTGCGCGTCGGCCAGGCCATTTTTGGTGCCCGAAGCACCCCCGACAGCCATTACTGGCCTGCGCTGGCTTCAACAACCGAGGCCTTGTCATCATGAAGACCGCCATCGCCATCCATCACGTCTGCTTTGAAGACCTGGGTACGCTGGAACCCTTGCTCGAAGCTCGGGGATACACCGTCCGCTATGTGGATGCCACGGTCGATGACCTGCGCAGGCTTGATGTCGTCACTCCAGATCTGCTGGTCGTGCTGGGCGGCCCTATCGGCGCCTTCGACGAGGCGCTTTACCCGTTCATCGCTGACGAGCTGATCCTGCTGCGCCAGCGGCTGCAGAGCCGGAGAGCGCTACTGGGCATTTGTCTGGGAGCACAGCTGACAGCCCGTGCCTTGGGCGCTCATGTCGGCTCGATGGGCACCAAGGAAATCGGCTATGCCCCACTGAGCCTGACCGTGGAAGGCAAGGCTTCGCCGCTGGGAGCACTCGGAGATGTGCCCGTGCTGCACTGGCACGGCAACCAGTTTGACATTCCAGCGGGCGCGGTGCGCCTTGCCGCTACGGAGGTCTGCCCCAACCAGGCCTTTGCCTTCGAAAATCATGTCCTCGGGCTCCAATTCCATCTGGAAGCAGATGCCCGGCGGATCGAACGCTGGCTGGTCGGTCATCACTGCGAGCTCGCCCAATCGGGGATCGACCTGTGCGAACTACGTAGCCGGGCCCATGCACTGCAGGCCCCGTTGTCGGCAGCGGCTTGTGCGGTTTTCTCCCGCTGGCTCGATGCGCTTGAGCCAGACCTCCAGCCGGGCCGGCCATGAGAGCGGCATCATTTTCCGAGATCAGGCAGCCGCTCAAGATCGACGTGGTTTCAGTGCAGTCGCAGGTGGTGTATGGGCGCGTTGGGAACAATGCCGCCGTCCCCACGCTGGAGGCCCTTGGCCTGACCGTGGCCGCCGTGCCTACCGTGGTACTGAGCAATATCCCGAGTTATCCGACGATCCACGGGGGGGCACTCCCTGTTGAATGGTTCAGCGGCTACTTGCAGGATCTCGAGGCACGTGGTGCCTTGGATGCACTGCGCGCAGTTCAAGTGGGATACCTCGGAAACGCCGACCAGGCATTAGTGCTGGGCACCTGGATCAAGGCCCTGCTGACCGACCGGCCTCACCTGCGCATTGTCATCGACCCGGTGATCGGCGATCAGGAGCATGGCATCTACAGCGCCGAGGGGATCGCCGACGTCTATCGGGGCGGGCTCACCGCACTGGCAAACGGCCTGACGCCAAACGCCTTTGAACTCGCCTGCCTGACCGGCATGCCAGTAGACGACCTGAATGGCGTTGTGTCTGCAGCGAGGTCGTTGCTTGCCGGACGTATCGAATGGGTCGCGGTGACCAGCGCGGCCCCGGATGCCTGGACGCCCGATGAAATGTGGATCGTCGTGGTAACGGAACGACACACGCATCTCATCAAGCATCCACGTATTGCTGTTGCACTGGCGGGTACAGGCGACTTGTTCAGTGCCTGCATGACAGGGCACTGGCTGAACGGAATGGCACTGGAAGCGGCCGCGGCAATGGCGTGTGCGCGCGTTCTCCGCGCCTTGCGTATCACCGAATTGGCACAGGCCAAGGAGCTTGTACTCCCACGACGGGCTTTCGAGCCAGAACCAGAGCAGATTTTCATCCACGACATCACGGCGGAATTCGGACACCTGACGTGCGCCTTCGCTGAGCCCAAGGAAACACCATGACTCATCCCTCCTACTTGATGCGGGCCTATGCGCGCCAACCCGTTTCCTTCACCCGGGGCTGCGGCGCACGCCTGTGGGACCATCGCGACATCGAATATCTGGATGCCATTGCCGGCATTGCCGTGACCAGCCTCGGGCACGCCAACGTAGAAATCGCCCACGTGATCGCCAAGCAGGCACGAACGCTGCTGCACACCTCCAACGTGTTTAGCATTGACTGGCAGGAGCGACTGGGCGAGCGTCTATGCACGCTGACGGGGATGGAAAAGGCGTTCTTCTGCAACTCCGGCGCGGAAGCGAACGAAGCCGCCTTGAAGCTGGCACGGCTGTACGGTCATCACAAGAAAGTGGCTCAACCGCAAATTGTGGTGATGGAGAACGCCTTCCATGGTCGCACCATCGCCACACTCACTGCGACCGACAACCCGGCGAAGCAGCAGGGCTTCGAGCCCTTGCTGCCGGGCTTCCTGCGTGTGCCCTTCAACGATATCGAAGCGGTACGCCTGATGGCCGAGCAGTCGTCCGACATCGTGGCAGTGCTGATCGAACCGGTGCAGGGCGAAGGTGGCATTCGCGTAGCCGATGCGGCGTACCTGCAGGCCTTGCGCAGGCTATGTGATCAGCAGGGGTGGCTACTCATGCTGGATGAAATCCAGTGCGGCATGGGCCGCACCGGGGCGTGGTTCGCCCATCAGCACGCCGGCATCATCCCCGATGTCATGACGGTGGCCAAAGCACTCGGCAATGGCTTTCCCATCGGTGCCTGCCTGGCACGCGGTGCCGTGGCCGACCTGCTGTCACCGGGTCAACACGGGACGACCTTCGGTGGCAATCCCTTGGCCTGTCGTGTTGGTTGCACCGTACTCGACATCATGACGCGGGACGACCTGCCCAGACGAGCCGCGGCCCTCGGGGGGCGCCTCCTTTCCGGATTGCGTGAGGCACTTGCCGGGCACCCCGATGTAGTCATGATCCGTGGCCATGGCCTCATGGTGGGAATCGAGCTGAATCGGGACTGCAAGGAACTGGTCGGCCGCGCATTGATTGAGCAGCGCCTGCTGATCACGGTGACCCGGAACTCCACCATCCGGCTGCTGCCCGCCCTGATCTGCGACGACGCGCAGATCGACGACATCGTCACGCGGCTTGCGGCCCTCCTGTCGCCGGAAACGTGAACCTGTCCGGGCCCGGCTGCAATGACCGGGCAGATCGAGCCGACAACATGAAACCCCGGTCGCTCCGCCGCTCCCCGGATCCATCGATAGCTGGAATCGGATGTGCCCGAGCAGACCTCCAGCCCGAAACCCAAGAACGCCAAATCACAGGAATACTGCCATGTACGACCCATCCCTGACTCTCGCCCAGTTCGACGCCGAGCTGGACCAGGCCATTCAAACCGAAGAACGGCGCCAGGAGGACCACGTCGAGCTGATCGCCTCGGAGAACTACGCCAGCCCCTTGGTGATGGCGGTTCAGAATTCGGTGTTCACCAACAAATACGCCGAAGGCTATCCCGACAAGCGCTACTACAGTGGCTGCGAAAACGTGGATGTCGCCGAGAGACTGGCGATCGAGCGGGCGAAGCAATTGTTCGACTGCGACTACGCCAACGTACAACCTCACGCGGGAGCCCAGGCGAACGCCGCGGTGTACCTGGCCCTGACCGATCCAGGCGACACCGTGATGGGGATGAACCTGGCACAGGGGGGGCACCTTACCCACGGCAATCCTTCCAACTTCTCCGGCCGGCACTACAAGATCGTGCCCTATGGCCTGAACCCGGAAACAGGTCTCATCGACTATGACGAGATGGAGCGCATCGCGCAGGAAACCCGGCCCAAGATGCTGATCGGTGGTTTCTCCGCGTACTCGCGGTACAAGGACTGGGCACGCATGCGGGCCATCGCCGACAAAGTCGGGGCGATCTTCTGGGTGGACATGGCGCACGTGGCCGGCCTGGTCGCCGCAGGCGAGTACCCGAATCCGCTGCCCCACGCCCATGTGGTGACCAGCACCACCCACAAGACGCTGCGCGGGCCCCGCGGCGGCCTCATCCTGGCCAAGGGGCAGAGTGAGGACTTCTACAAGAAGCTCAACTCCGCTGTGTTTCCCGGCATCCAGGGCGGCCCGTTGATGCACGTCATCGCCGCAAAGGCGGTGGCTTTCAAGGAAGCCCTGTCTCCGGCATTCAGGGCATACCAGCAGCAGGTCGTGGCCAACGCCCGCGCCATGGCTGCTGTGCTTCAACGGCGCGGCTACAAAATCGTGTCCGGGGGCACCGACAACCACCTGATGCTGATCGACCTGTCCGACAAACCCTACACAGGCAAGGACGCCGATGCGGCACTCAGCAATGCCTATATGACGGCAAACAAGAACTCGGTTCCCAACGACCCCCGCTCACCTTTCGTGACCTCCGGCGTGCGCATCGGCACCCCCGCAGTGACCACGCGTGGCTTCGGAGTCCCCGAGTGCGAGGAGCTTGCCGGGTACTTGGCCGATGTGCTCGATGGGCTGGAAAACGGCGCTTGCGATGAAGTCACGCAGCAGGTGCGCGACAAGATCGTGGCGCTCTGCCGCCGCTTCCCGGTGTACGAGTAAAGCGGAGCCTACTCCTCGGAAACTCAATGCTCACCACAAGGCCCCAAGGCCGATGTGGTGCATTCGCGCTGGTGACGGAGCAGGGCCTATGAAATCACGCCACCGCTCGTTGCTCACGCCCCCGGCAGCCTGATTCCGTCCACCAGCCGCGCAGCTTCTTCAAATTCGAAGTCGTCGATGAGGCGACCGATGCGCTGTGCCAGGTCGCGGGACTGGGCGCAGATGGCAGGCTTCAAGGTGTTGAAGGTGGTGACGGCGTCCATGTCACCGGTATCGAGGAGGCGCTGCAGCTTGGCCACCTGCCCGGCGTCCAGGAGCATCGGGTTGGTGGGCCGGTCGGGCTCGACGGCTTCGTCGTCGGCAAGGGTCCGCAGGTGGGCGAAGAGGGTTTCCATGCCGGCCTGCAGGGCGCGGCGGCGGGCCTCGGTGACGGTGGCCTGGGCGGCATGGCGGAAATCGTGTTCGAGGCCGCTGGCCAGCCCGGCAAGATCAAGCAGCCCCAGCGTGGAGAACACCCCCTTGAGCGAATGGGCGATGCGGGCAGCAGTGGCCGTGTCGCCGGCAAGGCTGGCGTCGCGCAGGCGGGTCATGTCGAGGGCGTGAGCCTCGGGCATGTGGACGAGCATGGAGAGAAGCTGAGGGGCCTGCCCGCGGAGGCTGCGCAGACCGTCATCGAGGCTGAGCCCGGGGATGCCGGCCAGGCGCTCCAGCAGGGCCGGACTGGCCGAGGGCGTAGCGCGGGGCGCCGACGGCACGGCCTGGCCCGGTACCGCCTTGCCGCTGGCCGGAAGCCATTTGAGAAGGGTGGCATAGAGCAGGTCGGGGTCGACGGGCTTGGCGATGTGGTCGTCGAGGCCCCCGGCCAGGCAACGACCGCGGTCTTCTTCAAAGGCGTTGGCGGTCATGGCGAGGATCGGCAGCTTTTCGCGGCCAGGCAAGGCGCGGATCAGGGCGGTGGCCGCGAGGCCGTCCATCTCGGGCATCTGGATGTCCATCAGGATCAACGCGTAGGCGTTGTGGGTGGCCAGCTCGACGGCCTCTCGGCCGTTGTTGGCCACATCGATCTCCAAGCCCACGTGGCGCAGCAGCTCTAGGGTCACCTCCTGATTGAGGAGGTTGTCTTCGGCCAGCAGGAGCCGGGTTCCGCGGTGCAGGGCCAGAGCGTCTTCGAGTTCGATGGAGGGCGGCACCTCGGTGCTCACGAGGGCATCACCCAGCACGTTTTCGAGGGCCGTGAGCAGGGCCATGGGCGTGACCGGTTTGGGGAGGAAGGCACTGAAGCCCGCGGCCCGAAAACGCTCCTCCGGCGGATCGCCGGCCGCGCTGATCATGACCATGATGGGCGGCTTGTGCTTGAAGAGCTCGCGAATGCGGATACCGGTCTCGATGCCGTCCATGCCGGGCATGGCCCAGTCCACGAGGATGATCTGGTAGGGGTCGCCCTCGGCATCGGCGTCGGTGGCGGCGGTAATGGCCGCTGCGCCACTTTGGCAGGTGTCGGCCCGGGCGCCGAGGCTGCCGAGCATGTCGGCGATGGCTTCGCAGGCGTCGGCAATGTCGTCCACGATCAGCACCCGGGTGCCGTTTCTGAGCTGATCGGGGATGCTGCGGATGGGGAAATCCGGCACCTGTTCGAAGGGCGCTTCTATCCAGAAGGTGCTGCCCTCGCCCAGGGTGGAGCTGACGCCGATGCGCCCACCCATCAGCTGCACGAGCTTTTTGGAAATCGCCAGGCCGAGCCCGGTCCCGCCGTACTTGCGGGTGGTGGAGATGTCGGCCTGCTCGAAGGCGTTGAACAGGCGCTCGCGCTGGGCCTCGCTCAGGCCGATGCCGGTGTCGCTGACCTGGAAGCGAACCCACAGGGTGAGGCCCTCCCGCGCCACCACCGATGCACTCAACAGGATGCGCCCGTGCTCGGTGAACTTGATGGCGTTGCCGGTGAAATTGAGCAGAATCTGGCCGAGACGCAGCCCGTCGCCGTGAAGCGCCGCGGGCAGGTCGTGGATGTCGACGATGAACTCCAGCCCCTTGGCTTCAGCCTTGTCGCCACACAGGTTGCAGACGTTGCGGATGACCCGGTCCACCTCGAAGTTGACGGGCTCCATGGAAATCTTGCCGGCCTCGATCTTGGAGAAATCGAGGATGTCGTTGATGACGCCGAGCAGGTGGTGCGCGGCACCGGCCACCTTGTCGATCTGCTGGATCTGACCGGGGGTGCTGAGGCCACGCCGTAGGATGTAGCTGAGGCCGATGATGGCGTTCATCGGAGTGCGGATTTCATGGCTCATGTTGGCCAGGAAGGCGCTCTTGGAACGGTTGGCCGCCTCGGCGGCGTCCCGGGCGGCAGCCAGCTCAGCGGTGCGTTCGGCGACGATGTCTTCCAGGTGGTCCTGGTAGCGCAGCAGGTTGCGCTCGTTCTCCTTCTGCACCGAGATGTCGTTGATGACCTCGGCCAGATAGTCACGGCCCTTCAGATTGATGTGGGCCGCGGTCAACCAGATGTCCACCACCGATCCGTCCTTGCGGCGGTGCTGGTGCTCAAAGGCGACCCGCCCCGACTGCAGGATATCGCGGATGTGGGCGTCCACGTCGTCGCGGGTGTAAACCGCCTGGACGTCGTACAGCGTGATCGCGGCGAACTCTTCGCGGGTGTAGCCGAGCACCCCGCAGGCGGCGTCGTTGAACTCCACGTAGCGCTTGGTTTCCAGGTCGATCAGCACCACGCCGCTGGCGGCCATTTCGACAATCGAGGTGTAGATTTTTTCGCGCTCGTGCAGTGCCTCGGAGGTTTCATGCAGGTCGTGCACGTCCTGCACGATGCCGAAGGCCTTGGCTGGAGCCCCGCTGGCGTCCACCTCGATCTCGGCGCGCTGGCGGACCCAGCGCTCGGCGCCGTCGATGAAGATGCGGTGCTCGATGTCGAAGGGGCGCTCCGGCCCGGCGGCCCGCCACATCTCCTGGAAGTAGGCACGGTCGTCGGGATGCACCAGGGCCAGCAGCCCTTCCAGACCCACTGTCTGACCGGACGGCAGCTGGAGCAGGCGGCAGGCTTCCTCGGACCACATCACCAGGTCGAAGCCGAAGCTGTAGCTCCAGCTACCGATGCGCGCCAGTAACTGGGTGCGACGCAGGGCAGCTTCGCTCTCGCGCAGGGTCTCCTGGGAGAAATGCAGGGGGGTGATGTCACGCCCGACCCCGAGCACGCCGATCAGCGTGCCCGAGTCATCACGGATAGGTGTCTTGATGGTCTCGACCAGCTCCCGGTGGCCGTCGCCGGCAAAGCTGACCCACTCCTCGACCACCTGGATCTGCCCGGCCTCCAGCGCCCGAAGCTCATGGGCCTGGGACACGGTCTCCGTGTCGGGTGAGTTGAGATCGCGGTCCAGACGCCCCATCAGCTCGGCTTCGCTCAGGCCGGTTAGGCGCTCGAAGCGGGCATTGCACTGGATGTAGCGGCCTTCCACATCCTTCAGCCAGACCAAGTCCGGCATGCCACGGATGATGTTCTTGAGTCGCTCCCGCTGAGCGGCGAGGGCCTGCTGGCTCTCCTGCCGCTCGACCAAGGCGGAATGGAAGCGCAGCACCGACTGGGCAAGATCGCGCAGCAGGCTGTTTCCCGAGGCGGCCAGACGCTGCACCCCGTGCAGGTCCGGGCCGGGCGTGCCGACGTCACCGAGGCGGGTCAGCGCGTCGCTGACCTGGGATATCTGCCGCGTCATCTGACGTGACAGGAAGAACCAGATCAAGGCCACCAGGATGAACCCGGCAAGCTGGATCAGCAGCGAGGTCCGGATGTGCGATGCCAGCTTGACCTGCTGTTCGTCCACATGGGCTACGGTCTGGCCGGCGAGGTCGCCGGAAATGGCCTGGATGTGCTCGGCAAAGGCGATGTAGCGCTCGGCGGCCTGGTTGATGTAGGCGCTCGCCACTTTCACATCCACCGCAACACTGTCGGTGGCGGTAATGATGGCGCTGCGGTAGCTGAGGAAGTCTTCGAGGGCACCTTCCACGTTGCCTGCCGCTGCCGGGTAGGCGGCCAGTTGGGCGCGAAGGGTTTCCAGCACGCGCTGCTGGGCGGCCAGACTGTCGATGACCCGGGTGTGGATGAAGTAGGCCTGGGCTTCGTCGATACGGCCGGCGCGGGCGTCGTCGAGGGTCTGCGCCACCAGGCGCTGGAGCTTGAGCATGTCGTTGCTGACGCGGCTGGCCTGCAGCATGGCGTTCACGTCAGCCTTCTGGGTCTGATTGGCCTTGTGCTGGGTATCCAGCAGGGACACCTGGATGGCCACGTTGCTCAGGCCGGCCACCAGGGTGGCCAGCACCACCGGAACAAAGAGGACCAGGAAGAAGATGCGTCCGTGCGCCGACATGATCTAGCGCAGCAGTTCAGGCCACATGTCGGGGCGGATGCTGCCCACGTACTCAAACCCGCTGCCCTGGGGAATGAAGATCACCACCGTTCCCTCCTGCTTGGGGAAATAGCCCATGGTGTCGGCCAGGTTGGGCGCGTGGGCCATGATGAAACGGTTTTTGCCCGGCGCGACAGGTGCGGACATCAGGCGGCGGGTGGCCTCGACGATCGGCTTCTTCTGCTCGCTGGTCTGGTTGGTGGACGAGAAGAGTTCATCCACCACGATCACCCGGGCGTCGCGCCCGAACACCAGCTGCGCCGATTCCCGGGTGCGGCACATGGGGCTGACGTAGATATCGGCAATGGGTATACGCGCCTGGCGGAGGGACTTGCCGATGTCCGCCGCCATCTTGCGACCTTCGTCGTTGAGGGGGCGCTGGGTGTTGCAGTCGTCGAACTTCGGCTCAGGCTGGTCGGGGCGGGTCGGATCGGTCTTGCCGTGGCGCATGTAGATCACGAAGCCACCATCATCGAGCTTCCTGAACTGCTCACGGGTGAGCAGGCGCTCGACAAAGGGTGCAGGGGTTTGAGCCCGGGCCACCGGGAGACACACCATCAGGGCCAGCAGCAGGAAAGCGAAGACTCTCATCGTCATTTTGGTTCAGTCCCGATAGTGCTCTGCGATGGCCAGAAATTCATCTTCCAGCTGAAGGAAGGCATCCAGCAGACGGGGGTCGAAGTGGGTGCCCCGCCCATCCACCATCAGCGCCCGCACCCGCTCGGGGGCGAAGGCCTCCTTGTAATGACGCTTGCACGAGAGGGCGTCGTAAACGTCGGCGATCGCCATGAGGCGCCCCGGCAGGGGGATGGCGTCTCCCTTCAGCCCTTCGGGGTAGCCGGTGCCGTCCCAGCGTTCGTGATGGCAGCGCGCAATCTGCCGGGCGGTCTCCAGAAAGGCCAGCGAACGGCTTGGCACCTCCTGGGCATCGGCGCGGGTGGCCTCCCGGCTTAGCACCCGCTGAATGGCGTCGCCCAGGGCGTCGGCACCGATCTGACTGTGGGTCTTCATGATCTCGAACTCGGCCGGTGTCAGCCGGCCAGGCTTGAGGAGGATGGCATCGGGGATGCCGACCTTGCCGATATCGTGGAGAGGCGCGGCCTTGGCGATCAGCTCCTGGGTCAGCGGGTCGAGCTGCGAGCAGAAATCGGGGTGGCTCGCCAGGCGCTGCATCAGGGCCTCGATATAGGCCTGGGTGCGGTGCAGATGGTTGCCGGTTTCGTTGTCGCGCTTCTCGGCCAGGGCGGCAAGGGCATTCAGGCTGATCGCCTTGATCAGCTCGTTCTCGCGCATGCGCCGTTGCACCTCATGCTCAAGGTAGACGTTGTGATTGGCCAGCACGTCACGGGCGCGCTTCAATTCGAGGTGCGTACGCACCCTCGCCTGCAGGATGGCAGCCCGGATGGGCTTGGTGACGTAATCCACGGCCCCCAGCGCCAGGCCAAACTCCTCGTCCTCGTCGGCGCTCATGGCGGTCACGAAGATCACCGGGATGTCCCGGGTGAGCACATCGGCGCGCAAGGCCTTGAGCACGGCATAGCCGTCCATCTCGGGCATCATCACGTCAAGGAGGATAAGGTCGGGCACCGGTTCCATCTGCACCGCCTTCAGCGCCCGCTCGCCGGAGTTCGCGACCCGGACACGAAACTCCGCGCCCAGCACCGCCGACAGGACAGTGAGGTTCTCCTTCGTGTCGTCGACGATCAGAACGGTCTTGCGTTCGTCCCAATGGCCTGCGGCCGCCTGCTCATTCATGAATCACATGTCCGCTATGTCCGGCCCCCGCTCCGTGACGCCTTCGGGCACCGTCTTCTGCAAGCCCTCAAGCCTCTGAATGGGGCACTACCTCTCATTACGACCCGCCGCCTCATTCCATTTAGCGCCGCCGGGGGCGACAGCCGGCTCAACCGACGGCACGTAACAACTTATAACACTCTCCAGCCCATCCGTGGGCGCCGCAAGCTCTGCTGTGAACAAAGGCCAGAGCGCCTCTCCGGGATTTTCGGGACACGGCGGTGAAGCCTCCCGCCTTACCCCGGGGCGGCAGGAACGCAGGCGGATCAGTCTGCCGGAATGCCCTTCTTGAGCGTCTTCATGAACTCCCCAAAATGGGGGAGAAGTTGCGCAAACAAGGGATGCTGGCGTTTCTCCAGCATTACCTCGCCGAACAGCTTGAGCCCCACGCCAAGGGACGTGGCAGAAGCGGCGTCAAGGTCGGAACGCCGACTGAGCCGGGCGACGACCGCGAGAATGTCATCATGGTTGCCCACCTCGAACTGCAGCGGGGCCGGATGGCTTGACGGGGCACCGTCCGGATCGCTCAGATGCTCCACGGTAACGCGGTAACGATGTTGCTTCATTGGTCATGTCCTTCCGAGTTTTCAGAAAAAGGGTTCGTGCACATGCCGGCCCCTGGCGGGTGATGCCGGTGCGGAAAGATCTCCCCCCGTGCCCTGGGCCCGATTTTGCTGAGCAAATGTGCAGGAAGATGGGAGCGATTGTGGAGACCGCGGGCGAGCCAAGGCTAGCGCACCATGCGCAGCCGGGCGGATGCCCCGGGCCAGGCCTCCCGGCCTCAACCCGCTCTGCCACGAAGACGTGAGGCCTTGCCTCGATACTCCGCGGGGCTAGCCCCCGTCCAGCGGCGGAAGGCCCGGTAGAAGGCGCTGTGTTCGGCAAAGCCCAAGGCGAAACCGATGTCATCCACGGAGCGGGATGAATTGCACAGCAGGTCGATGGCCATATCGCGACGCAGATCGTCCTTGATGACCTGAAACGACGAGCCCTCGCGCGCAAGCCTCCGACGCAAGGTGGACGGCGCGGTCTGCAACTCTGCTGCCAGATCGTCGAAACCCGGCCATTCGGCCAGGGGCCGCTCCGACAGCAGCCCCCGGATCCGGGCCACACCGCCGGCCTGGGTGCGGTACTTGACCAGGAAATTGGCCGGCGCCTGGCGCAGGAAGGCCCTGACGGCAGCGGCATTACGGATCACCGGAAGGCCCAGCAGCCTGGCATCGAAGGCCAACGCACTGGCCGGCTCGCCAAAGCGCAAGGTGTTGCCGAATACCAGCCGGTACTCTGCCACGTTGGGCGGACAGGCCTGGCAGAAGCTCACTTCAACCAGGGGCAGGCGGCGCCCACCCAGCCAGCATGCCAACCCATACAAGATCACGAACAGCGTGCCATGGGCAAACAGGCGGCCAGGCGCCGCCCGATCGGCCAACACCACCTCGGCGCGGCCCCCGCTCACCCGAAGCTGGCCGGACAGCTCATCCAGAACGAGGGCGAAGAAGCCGAGGGCACGTTCGATGGCGTCCCCGACCGTGGGGCAGTCGATCAGCGCATGACACAGGATGGCGAAGCTCCCCCGCCGCATAGGATGGGCGTCCATGCCGAAGAACTCGTCGTTCATGGCGTCCGCCAACGCATGCCAGAGGGCGCCGTACTGCTCGGGCGTAACCCGTGCCTGGGGCATCTCCAGCAGTTCCGGCACCAGCCCGGAGCCGGCCAGCAGCGCGTCGATGTCCAGCCCGCGCTGCCGGGCAACCCACAGCGCTTCGTGCACAAAATCGATTGATATGGTGCCCTTCTCCATCTTCACAGGCCGCCTCCTGATCGGCCGGGCTGGCAAATCCGCTCACTTATTTTGAGAGTTTTTGGCGTGGGAAGACAGGCGCCGGCTTCCTAGACTACGCCGGGCCAAACCCCTCATGACAAATACACCAGGAGAGCACCATGACAGATCCCGTCGTGATCGTCGCCGCCCGCCGTACCCCCATCGGCGCCTTCCAGGGCTGTCTGGCCCCCCTCAGCGCGCCCCAGCTCGCCAGCTCGGCCATCCGTGGGGCCCTCAACGGCCTCGAAGGCCTCGACCACGACGTGGACGAGGCGGTGTTCGGCTGCTGCCTGATGGCCGGCGTCAAGCAGGCGCCGGCCCGCCAGGCGGTACTCGGCGCCGGCCTGCCGGACTCGGTGCCGGCCACCACCCTGACCAAGATGTGTGGATCGGGCATGAAGGCCACCATGCTCGTTCATGACATGTTGGTGGCCGGCAGCTGCAGCGTGGGCCTGGCAGGTGGCATGGAGTCCATGTCCAACGCCCCCTACGTGCTGACCCGCGCCCGGGGCGGCCACCGCCTGGGCCACGGCCAGGCCTTCGACCATATGTTCCTGGATGGCCTGGAGGATGCCTATGAAGGCAAGCTGATGGGTTACTTTGCCGACCTGGCGGCCGCCGAGTTCGGCATCAGCCGGGAGCGCCAGGATGCCTACGCCGCCGAGTCGGTGCGCCGGGCCCAGCACGCGGTGGCCAGCGGCGCCTTCCGCGACGAGATCGCGCCGGTGGCCATCGCCGGCCGCCAGGGCGAGCAGCGCATCAGCGACGACGAGACGCCCGGCACCTGCGACATCGCCAAGATCCCCAGGCTCAAGCCGGCCTTCACCCAGGACGGCACCATCACCCCTGCCAACGCCTCGTCCATCTCCGATGGCGCCGCGGCCCTGGTGATGATGCGTGAATCGGAAGCCCTGCGGCGCGGCATCACCCCCCTGGCCCGCATCCTCTCCCATGCCACCCACGCCCAGCAGCCCGGCCGCTTTCCCACGGCGCCGGCACCGGCCATCCGCCGCGCCCTCGAGCGGGCCGGCTGGGGCGTGGGCGACGTGGACCTGTTCGAGATCAACGAAGCCTTTGCCGTCGTCACCCTGCTGGCCATGGACGAACTGGGGCTGCCGGCCGAGGTGGTCAATGTGAATGGCGGCGCCTGCGCCCTGGGCCATCCGGTGGGCGCCACCGGCGCGCGCATCCTCGTCACCCTGATCCACGCCCTGCGCGCCCGCGGCCTGCGACGCGGGCTGGCCAGCCTGTGCATCGGCGGTGGCGAAGCCACGGCCATGACCATCGAAGTCCTGTGATGGAGGCCCCTGCATGACTCTCGCGCCGGGACAGCAAATGATCTGCAACACCCTGCTCGACTTCGCGCAGGCGCTCGGAACCCTTGGCAACCTGGGGATCGTCATACCTGCTTAATGGCCGGTAAATACAGTGCGGGGCATTCTGCAACACGCCACCTGCATTCTTTTCCCGGAGCGCTCCCATGAAGATCAAAGCCCTCGTCCCACTGCTGTCGCTCGCCCTCCTCCAGGCCTGTGGCGGCAGCGACAACGACAACCCCGCCTTCAAGACCCTGTCCGGCGACGCCCCGCTGGTGATCGGCCACCGGGGCTCATCGGGCACCCTGCCCGAGCACACCCTGGAGTCCTACAAGGCCGCCATCGAGCAGGGCGCCGACTACATCGAGCCCGACCTGGTGCTGACCAAGGATGGCGTCATGATCGCCCGCCACGAGCCCATGCTCGACAGCACCACCGACGTGGCCATCAAGTTCCCCGAATCCCGCAAGACCACCCGCAACGTGGATGGCGTGCCCACCACGGCCTACTTTGCGAGCGACTTCACCCTGGCCGAGATCCGCACCCTGCGCGCCGTGCAGGCCCGCGCCAACCGCTCCCAGGCCTACAACGGCCTGTTCGGCATCCCGACCCTCGACGAAGTCATTGCCCTGACCAAGACCGAAGGCACCCGGCTGGGCCGCCGCGTGGGCATCTACCCCGAGATCAAGCACTCCACCTTCCACGCCGACGAAGTGCGCTTCGGCGCCAACGTGTTCGAGGACAAGCTGCTCACCACCCTGCACGCCGCCTACGGCAACGTGGCCAGCGCACCGGTGTTCATCCAGTCCTTCGAGGTCAGCAACCTGCAGTACCTCAACACCAAAACCAACATCAAGCTGGTCCAGCTGATCGACGCCGACGACGTCAAGGACGACGGCAGCGTGTCGCTGGTGGCGCCTTACCACAAGCCCTACGACTTCGTGCTCAAGAACGACAGCCGCAGCTTTGCCGATCTGCTGACCGCCTCGGGCCTGGATTTCATCAAGACCTACGCCGACGCCGTGGGGCCGTGGAAGCCCTACCTGGTGAAGACCGTGAATGACAATGTCGAACGCACCGGCGACGCCACCCTGACCATCAACGACCGCCGGGTGGACGGCAGCACCGGCGTCATCGAACTGGCCCACCAGAAGGGGCTGCTGGTCCACACCTGGACCTTCCGTGACGACGCGAGCGGCTACGGCTTCAAGAATCCGAAGGAAGAAATGCAGTACTACATGCGCCTCGGCATCGACGGCGTGTTCACGGACTTCCCGGCCACCGGCGTAGCGGCTGTACGCGGGATGCGCTGAACACCAAAAGGCATGCGCCGATATCCGGCGCATGGCAAAAGGCCCGATCACCTGAGTGATCGGGCCTTTTGCATGAATCTGGTTGCGGGGGCAGGATTTGAACCTGCGACCTTCGGGTTATGAGCCCGACGAGCTGCCAGACTGCTCCACCCCGCGTCTGGAGGGGGCGAATAATAAGGGCAATATCCCGAAACGCCAAGCTCTTTTTGCACGGAGCCGGCTTTTTGCACCCAAAAGCAAGAGGGCCAACCTCATGGGCTGGCCCTCTTGCAGATCATTCTGGTGCCCCCTGACGGAATCGAACCGCCAACTGATGATTACAAGTCAACTGTTATACCACTTAACTAAGGGGGCTCCGCCGGGCTGCCGGTGGTGCTGTCCGTAATGCATGCGCATGGACGGAAAAGGCTTGCCTGCACTATCCTTGACGAAGGCGCAGGCCCGAGCGAGGGCCGGATTATAAACAAACCGACCCTTTCACGCAGCCTTCCTGACGCGCATGCCCCCTGCCATCAAGCCAGACGCCCCCCTGGAGGGCCCGGAAAGCTCCGGCAAACCGCCGATCCGCCTGCTCTTCATCGAGGATTCGGAAAACGATGTCCTGCTGATCCTGCATCACTTCCGCAATGCGGGCTATGCGCCCGTCTTCCACCGGGTGGCCTCCGCCGCCGAGATGCGCAAGGCGCTGGAGCAGGAGCGCTGGGATCTGATCCTGTGCGACCACAACCTGCCAGGCTTCAGCGCCCAGGGCGCCCTGCACCTGACCCGCGAGCTGGCCCTTGACCTGCCCTTCATCATTGTCTCGGGCGTCATGCAGGAAGACGAGGCGATCGCCGCCATGCGTGCCGGCGCCCACGACTACCTGAGCAAGAACAAGCTTGATCGCCTGATTCCCGCCGTGGAGCGGGAGCTGCGCGAGGTGTGCAACCGCCGCGAGAAACACCGTGCCGAACACACCCTGCGCCAGAGCGAGGCGCGCCTGCGGGCGCTCACCGACAACATTCCCGGCGTGGTTTTCCAGATGGGCTACACCCCCGAGCGCACCCTGGGTTTCCAGTATCTCAGCGAGGCCGCCGCGATGCTCTTCGGCGCACCGGCCGAAGAGCTCATCGGCGGCTCGACCGGCTGGCTCACCTGGCTGCTCGACGACGACCTGCCCGGCTTCATCGACGCGGCCACCAGCTCGGCCGACAACCTGTCCACCCTCAACTGGGAGGGGCGCATCCAGCTCCCCACCGGCGAGCAAAAATGGATCAACCTGCGTAGCTCGCCACGTCTGTCCGAGTGCGGCAAGGTGGTGTGGGAAGGGGTGATGTGGAACATCACCCACAGCAAACGCGTGGAAGCCGATCTGCGGGAGTCCCGCAGCCAGCTTGCCGCGCTCTCCAACCACCTGCAGCGCATCAAGGAAGACGAGCGGGAACGCATCGCCCGAGATGTGCACGATGTGCTTGGCGGCACCCTGGTTGCCATGAAGTTCGAGATGTCCCTGCTCGAATCCAAGCTCGACACCCAGCTCGCCCAGGCTCGGGAACGGGCGCGCAACGTGGGACGCATGGTGGATGACGCCATCGCCACCGTCGGCCGCGTGACCCGCGAGTTGCGCCCCGGCATCCTCAAGGATTTCGGCCTCGCCGCGGCAATCGAAAGCCAGGGGGAGGACTTCGCCCAGCGCACCGGCATCACTTGTAACATTCTCTGCACCGATCACGACCTCGACCCGGACTACGATACGGCCCTGGCCCTGTTTCGCATCTTTCAGGAAGCCCTGACCAACGTCAGCAAGCACGCCCGGGCAAGCGAAGTGAATGTGCGGCTGATGCAGGAGGGCGACGAGGTGGTGCTGGAGATCGCCGACGATGGCTGCGGCCTGGCCGCCGCCGACCTGCAGAAACCCCGCTCCTTCGGCCTCCGGGGCATCCGGGAGCGGATGAGCAGTCTGAGCGGACGGCTGGAGCTGATCCCGGTTGAGCCCCACGGCACCCAGCTCGTGCTGTACGCCCCGCTCCTGCCAGCCCCGGCCGAAGAGCCGCAGAACAACAACAGGAGTACCCCACGATGAGCAAGCCGATTCGCGTCCTGATCGCCGACGACCACGCCATCGTCAGGCAGGGCCTGCGCCAGATCCTCTCCGACACCCCCGACCTCACTGTTTCCGGCGAGGCAGAGAACGGCGTCCAGGCGGTGCAGATGGTGCGCAACGGCGAGTGGGATGTGGTGCTGATGGATGTCTCCATGCCCGACCGCAACGGCATCGACGCTCTCAAGCTGATCAAGAAGGAGTTTCCGCGCCTGCCGGTGCTGATCCTCAGCATGTACCCCGAAGAACAATACGCCATCCGTGCCCTCAAGGCCGGCGCAGCGGGCTACCTTACCAAACAGAGCGCCCCCGACCTGCTCGTTACCGCCATCCGCCAGGTGGCCAGCGGCAAGAAATACGTCAGTCCCTCTCTGGCCGAGGAACTGGCCAACGCCATCGGGGAAGACTCCGAGCGCCCGGCCCACGAAAAGCTCTCCGACCGGGAATACCAGACCCTGTGCATGATCGCCTCCGGCAAGACGCCCACCGAGATTGCCGAGGCCCTGAACCTGAGCGTCAAGACCGTCAGCGTGTATCGCGCCCGCCTGCTTGAAAAGATGCACCTGCGCAACAACGCCGAACTGACCCACTACGGCCTCAAGCACGGCCTCGCCGAGTAGGCCGGGCCGCAAGCCCCCACATCGGCAGCTCTTCCGCCGGCAATGCGCGCCAGCGCAGTTTTTCGGCCTTGCGTCGCAGCAGGGCTCAAGCCCGGGGCCGAATCGCCGATATCCAAAAAGATTTCCCCAGAAACCGTTGTTTGTGAGCCTGCAAAGCAGCATTTCACAGCAGGACGCCGGATGATTCAACGCTTCCCTGCCCCGCGCCGACCCAAAATGACCGACACCAGCCAACCTTCGGAAGTCGCACGTGAAACCCTGCGCCAGCTCGCGCTGCGGCGGATCGCTCCGACACCGGACAATTACCGTGCGCTCTACCACGAGATCGCCGGATCGGTGGCCGAAGACGTCTTTCCTGAACGTGCGCTCAAGCTGATCGCTGCAGCCCTGCCCCGCAACAACCACGAATCCCTGCGCCTCCTCCGCGACTTTGAAAGTGCTGTTGCCCAATCCGACTGGGCTGCACTGCGCAGCGTGCTCGCAGACGGCTTCACCCGCGACGAGCAGTTCGATCTCAACTGGGGCACCGTGCTGCGCGACCTGATTGCCGAATGGGACAGACGCCAGACCACGCTGACCCAGGCCCGCAAACGGGACATGCTCGACCGCGTTCTCAGCGCCTCCGGCAGCAACCCCGAGAAGCTCCACGAACGCCTGCAGGGCCTCCTCCGCGCCTGGTCCCGCAACGACGAGGAGGAGCTCCCTGGCAACGCGCCCGCAACAGCCCTGGCCGAAACCACCGAGACCACCGAGACCAGCCCGGCCACCAGCACCGCCAGCACCGACCGGGCTTTTGCCGACATGCTGGCCACACTGCTGGCCAGCCTCGCCGCCCAGATCCGGGCCAGCGAGCCCGAACTTGCCGGCGAAGCCGACGCCCTCGCCGAGGCGATCCGCTCCAGCCCCATGCCCGCCCCCCTGCGCGAGCGCCTCGACCGCCTGCGCGCCAGCCTCGACTGGGCCGCGGAAGACCAGCACGCCGTGCGCGAGGCCTTGCAGCGGGTGCTCCACCTGATCCTCGAGAACATCAGCGAACTCGTGGTAGACGACCGCTGGCTGCACGGCCAGATCGTCCTGATGGGCGAGATGTTCGACCACCCTCTGGACGTACGCATTCTCGGCGAACTCGAGAACCGCCTGCGCGACGTGATCAGCCGTCAAGGGGCCATCAAGTCCGAACTCAGCAATGCCCAGGCCCGCCTGAAGGAGATGCTGGCCCGCTTCGTCGATCGCCTCGGTGACTTCTCCGAATCCACCGGCGAGTACCACGACAAGATCGAGAAATGCGCCGAGCGCATCGTTGGCGCCGCCGACATTACCGAGCTGACCGACGTGATCGCAGAAGTCATGCGCGAGACCCGCACGGTGCAGGAGTCGACCCGACGCTCCCGCGAACAGCTCCACGAACTGCAGACCCGGGTTCACGACGCCAACAGCGAGATCAGCAGGCTGCAATTCGAACTTGAGCAGACCAGCGAACTGATCCGTCACGATCCCCTCACCGGCGTTCTCAACCGCAAGGGGCTGGACGAAGCCCTGTCCCGCGAGACCGCACTGGCCCGGCGCCGCGGCACCGGCCTGTGTCTCGGCCTGCTCGACGTGGACAACTTCAAGCAGATCAATGACAACCACGGTCACCAGACTGGCGACGAAGCCCTCCAGCACCTGGTCGAAGTCGTCCGCGACAACGTCCGGCCCCAAGACTCGGTAGCCCGCTACGGCGGCGAGGAGTTCGTCATCCTGCTTCCCGACACCAGCCTCGACAGCGCCATAGCCACCCTGGTGCGGCTCCAGCGCGCACTCACCAAGCGCTTCTTCATGGCTCGCCAACAAAAGCTGCTGATCACCTTCAGCGCAGGCGTAGCCGAGTTGCGTGACAACGAGACCCCGGAAGATGCCATCGACCGGGCCGACAAGGCCATGTATATCGCCAAGCGCTCAGGCAAGAACCGGGTCATCGCCGCCCCCTGAACAGCACCGGCCCAGGCGGCCCTGCTTATGCTAAATTCGTATCGATATGGCATACACATCGATACGGACAGGTCTCTTCCTGCTCATTCTTTCCGCGGCCACCGCGCTGCAAGCCGAGCCCCTCGGGCGACTCTTCTTCAGCCCGGCCGAACGCCGCCCTGCCCCCCCCCCCCCCCCCCCCGCCCTGCCACCGCAACCACCTCCACGGCTTGACGGCATCATCACCCGCAGCGCCGGCGCACCCACCCTGTTTCTCGACGGCCAGACCGCCGCAGCCCGACCCGACCAGGTGCGCATCGAGGATGCAAGCGCCCTGGTGCGAAGCCCCGACGGGCGCCAGCACCGCCTACGAGTAGGCATACCGCCGCGTGACGCACCGTGACAGCCCGCCCCCGTCAGCAGGGCATGATCCTGCCCGCCCTCGTCCTGCTGCTGTCCCTCGGCGGACTCGGCTGGCTGCTCTCCGCCCAGGACAGCCCCGCCGACCAAGCCGCCCGCCAGCTCGCCGCCGACCGCCGCACCGACCAGGCCCTGCAAATCGCCCGGGAAGCCCTGCTTGGCTTTGCCGCCAACTACCGCAACAAGGAACATCCCAACGCCGACTTCGGCTACCTGCCCTGCCCCGATCTGGATGGCGACGGCTCGTCGGAAACCTGCGGCGGCCAGGGGCAACCGAGCGTCGGTCGCCTGCCCTACCTCACCCTCAACCTGCCCGACCTACGCGACGGCAGCGGCGAGTGCCTGTGGTACGCCGTATCAGGGGCGTTCAAAAACAACCCCAAGGCCGACGTCCTCACCTGGGACAGCACCGGCAGCTTCCGTCTGCTTGATGGCGACGCCCGGGTGATCGCCCTGCCCGGCGACCAGGCCGGCCTGGCCGCCGCACTGATCATTGCCCCCGGCCGCCCCCTCCCCGGCCAGCAGCGCAGCCCTGGCCCCGGGCGCTGTGGCGGTGACCCGGAAGCCCGCCGCATCGACGCCTACCTGGAGAGCATCGGCACCCTCTCGGGCGCCGGGCCCATCGACGTAGCCACCAACCGCCCTGGCGGCAACGACCGCATGGTCGCCATCGACACCGCGGACATCTATCTCCAGCTGAAAAGCCGCGCCAGTTACGCCGCCCATCTGCAGAAAGTCTTTCAGGCCCTGGCCGACTGCGTGCTCACCAGCAGGCTGCCCAGCCCGATCGACAGCCAGATCCACGGCCCGGTCAACCTGGGCCGCCTGCCCGCCCTCGACAGGCTGCAGGGCCCCTGCCGCAACGCCGACCTGCGCGACCCCGCCGCCAACTGGGCCGAGGTGGTGCGCTACGCCCGCTGCAACAGCGGCACCGCCTGTCTGGCGGGGGCTGGCCAACGCTGCCGCGGCGCCCTCCTCTTTGCCGGTGAACGCCACCCCACCCAGCGCCGGCTCGGCCCTCGAGAGCAGCAGGGCATCGACGCCTACCTGGAAGAAAGCACCCTGGCCGCCCTCAGCGCCGGCCAGCTCCGAGCGCTTCCGGTACAGATCACGCTCCCCTTTACCGCTCGCCACCAGCCTGCTACCGGTGACGTGGCCCTGTGCCTGCCCTGAATCTGCCGCGAGCCTCCGATGCCCCCCCTCCGCACCATGCCGAAGAATCCCGAATTGCCAGCCCATGCCAGCCCCGGCTTCACCCTCATCGAAATGGCGGTGGTGCTGCTCATCCTCAGCCTGCTGGCCGGCAGCCTCGGGGCCGGCCTGTCCAGCCACCTTGCCCGTCGGGCCGAGCGGGCCACCGACGACGCCCTTGATGAAGCCCGCGACACCCTGCTCGGCTACGCATTACGCAAAGGCCACTTCCCCTGCCCGGCCAAGGGCCCCCAGGACGGCACCGAGGATCGCAGCGGCGGCAGCTGCGCCCGGCATGTGGGCCTGCTGCCATGGGCCACCCTTGGCATCCACGGTGTGGATGGATGGTCGCGTCGCCTGCGCTACGCCGTCACCCCCGCCTACACCCGCAACATCACCAGCGTAGACGACGGCACCATTGAGCTCGTCACCCGCAATCTGGACGGCGCCGAGCTCAGGCTCACCACTGCCGGCGGCCTCACCCCGGTGGTCATCCTGTCCCACGGCCCCAACGGCCTGGGTGCCATCACCGCCGACGGCAGCCTGCAGCCCCCACCCCTGCCCGGCAGCGACGAAGCCCGCAATACCGACATCAGCGCCCGCCTGTTCGTCAGCCGCGGGCTGTCCGAAAACCCCGGCGCACCAGGCGGCGCCTTTGATGATCGGGTCAGCTGGATCTCGCCCAACCTCATCGCCCACCGTCTGATCGGTGCCGGCCGCCTGCCCTGAAGACACAATCTTCCACACACCCGACACTGGCCGCCCTTGACCCCCGTCCCCCGGGGGCATGACACTCGGGCCGATTCAATCACCGCCTGTCATGCCATGCCGGTCGCCCGGTCTCTAGCCGTCCTCAGTCGCCTGATCCATGCCGGCGTACGCCCGGAGGACGATGAAGAACGACGCCTGCGCCTCTCGCTGCTCAATCTGGCCAGCCTGCTGTTTGGCCCCGCCGCCCTGCTCTGGCTGTGCATCGGCCATCAACTCGACCCTGCGTTTTCAGCCGTACCTGGCGCCCTGGTGCCGCTTCTGGTGCTGCTCAACTACGCCCTCTTTCCCCGACACCGGCGCTTTGTGCGCTACCGGGCCAGCCAGCTCGGGCTGATGCTGGTCTTTCCCCTGCTCAACCTGGTCAGCCTGCCGCCCACCCCCGCCACCTCGGGCCTGGCCCTGTGGGCAGTCATCGCCCCGGCCGGCGCCTTGCTCACCGTCGGCAATGCGGCCTCCAACCTGTGGTTCATCGGCTTCCTGGCGCTCACAGCCCTTTCGGCCGGCGTCGGCCCGCAGGCGGCCAGTTCCCTGTTCATGGCCCTCCACGTCACCCTGGTGTCCGGCGTGCTCTACCCCCTGCTGCGCTTTGCCCTGCGCCAGCGGGGCAAGACCCGCGCCCGCCTGGCGGCCGCCCACCGCCAGCTGCGCCGCGAGCAAGAACGCTCCGAGCGCCTGCTCCTCAACATCCTGCCGGCCCCCATCGCCGCACGCCTGAAGGAACAATCCGGAACCATCGCCGACGGACACTCCGAGGTGGTGGTGATGTTTGCCGACATCGTCAACTACACCCGCATCGCCAGCGACATGCCGCCAGAAAAGGTCTTCGAGCTGCTCAACCGGATCTTCTGCCGTTTCGACGAGCTCACCGACGAACGCGGCCTGGAGCGCATCAAGACCATCGGCGACGGCTACATGGTGGCCGGTGGCCTCAACGCCCACCCGCGGGAGCCCCACGCCGCAGCCGCATCCCTGGCCATCGCCATGCAGTCCACCCTGCGCGACCCAGCCATCACCGACGGTCTCGCCCTTGAACTGCGTATCGGCATCGCTTCAGGACCGGTCGTAGCCGGCGTGGTGGGGCGGGGGAAGTTCATCTACGACCTGTGGGGCGACACCGTCAACCTGGCCTACCGCCTATGCACCGAAGGCGAGCCCAGCGTGATCCAGTGCGACGGCCGCATGTTCGAACGCCTCGGCAACACCTTCGTTTTCGCCAAGCCCTTGCTGCTCGCCCTCAAGGGCAAGGGCTACGTCCCCGTGTATCGCCTGCGCAGCCCGCGCATCTTCGCCGTCAGTCCGGCTGCTCGGCGACGCACACCGGAAGCAGCCTGACAGGCACCCGAAAGCTCGCTTCAGTAATGGGGCGGAATCTCTTCCCGCAGATCCCGCGCCTCGGCCGAGGGCGTGGATGACTGCAGCTGCCTGGCCAGCGCCACCAGCTGCCGCTGCAGGGCGTCGATCTGCTCCTGCTGGCGGTGCACCGTGAGGTTGAGGGTGTCCACCAGATCTTCGGTCAGGGCGAGCTTGATCTCGATTTCCATCAGTCGGGATTCCATGTTTCGGCCCATATGTGAGTAAGCCCCGGATTGTCCCACGCCGCAGCACCGCGCCAAACCTCACTTTGCCGGCCATGGTCGACGCTCCCCTCGCGACCGGGGATAATGTCGGGTTGCAAGCGGCCGACCGAGCCGCACACCCACCCCCGAGAGCACCACCATGAGCCACTCCCGCAAGCAACTTGAACTCCTCGCGCCCGCCCGTAATGCGGACATTGGCATCGAGGCGGTCAATCACGGCGCCGACGCCGTGTATATCGGCGGCCCCGCCTTTGGCGCCCGAGCCAACGCCGAGAACACGGTGGCCGACATCGAGCGCCTTGCGCGCCACGCCCACCGCTTCGGGGCGCGGGTTTTCGTCACCTGCAACACCATTCTCCACGACGCCGAGATCGACGGCGCCGTGCAGCTCATCCGCCAGCTCCACGAAGCCGGGGCCGATGCCCTGATTGTCCAGGACATGGGCCTGCTCGAACTCGACCTGCCGCCCATCCAGCTCCACGCCAGCACCCAGACCGACATCCGCCACCCCGAGAAAGCACGCTTTCTGCAAGACGTGGGCTTCTCCCAGATCGTGCTGGCCCGGGAGATGACTCTCACCGAGATCAAGAAGGTGGCCGCCGCCACCGACTGCACCCTGGAGTTCTT
Organism: Zoogloea sp.; assembly: GCF_028689785.1. GTDB lineage: Bacteria > Pseudomonadota > Gammaproteobacteria > Burkholderiales > Rhodocyclaceae > Zoogloea. The sequence continues at coordinate 31,573 of NZ_JAQVCN010000059.1, forward strand.
CATCCACGGCGCCCTGTGCGTGGCCTTCTCGGGCCAGTGCTACATCAGCCACGCCCATACCGGCCGCAGTGCTAACCGCGGCGAATGCTCCCAGGCCTGCCGCCTGCCCTACGACCTCACCGACAAGGACGGCAATCTGGTGGCCAGCAACCAGCACCTGCTGTCCATGAAGGACAACAACCAGAGCGCCAACCTGCGCGCCCTGGCTGACGCGGGCATCAGCAGCTTCAAGATCGAAGGCCGCTACAAGGACATGGCCTACGTCAAGAACATCACCGCCCACTACCGTCTGATCCTCGACAGCATCATGGAGGACGCGCCCGAGTACTCGCGCACCTCCGCCGGGCGCAGCACATTCCTGTTCACACCCCTGGCCGACAAGACCTTCAACCGCGGCGCCACCGACTACTTCGTCAACGGCCGCACCGCCGACATCGGTGCCTTCGACTCACCCAAGTTCGTTGGCGAACCGGTGGGCAGCGTGATCCGCCTTGACGGCAAGCAACGCCGTCATTTCGACACCACCAGCGCCGTCGAGCTGCACAACGGCGACGGTCTCAGCTTCTACGACCGCAAGGGCGAGCTGGTAGGCCTGCGGGTCAACCGGGCCGAGAAGATTGGCGACGACTTCCGCATCCACACTGCCGAGCCCCTGCC
>NZ_JAQVCN010000107.1 GCF_028689785.1 Zoogloea sp.
AGCAGCGTCAGATCTTCAAGGGGGCCGACCATGCGTTCCTGTGGAAGCCTAAACTGAGGATTCCGGATATCTACGAAGACAGGGACAATCAACGTGCCTTTGGACGGTTGCTGCATGCGTGCGATTGTTGCACCAAGGAGGCCGACGTGCTCCAGGCGATCCGCACGCTCGAAGCCAAGGGCATCAAAGGCCTCGGCCCTGCCGCGGCCAACCTGCTTTACTTCATTCACCCCACGATCATCGTCCCGTTCAATACGGCGATCGTCAAAGGCTACAACGCGCTGACCGGCGCTGCGGTCAAGCTCGGGCGTTGGGATCATTACCTTGCGATGCGGCAGGGGCTCATCGAGTTCAACCAGCGCCACCGGGATCTACTGTCCAATGATCTGGGCGCGGTCGCCGGGCTCATGTTCGACCTGGGCATGGAGCGCTACCCTTTGCCACCCGCCGAGGGGGATGCCAAGGCGACCGATGCCTGGGCCAAGGATCTGGCCGCAGTCCGGGAGGAAACCGCCACCTTTGCCAAGCAACTCGACAAGAATCGGGTCTCCGACGAAGGGCACACCGAAGTGCAAGGGTGGCTGAGAGACCTGGGGCTGGCCCTGGGGTTCTCGGTGTGGATTGCCAGCAACGATCAGAGTCGGCCCTATGGCGGAGGGCGTCTCGCCGACGGGTGTCTCACAGTCTTACCCCCGGCTTTGCAAAATGAAGGGGCTGACGCGGTGCGGCTCATCGATGTGATCTGGCTGGAACGAGAGTCTGGCGCAGTGGTGGCAGCGTTCGAGGTCGAACATACGACCTCAATCTACTCCGGCATCGTTCGGCTGCTGGATCTGGCCTTGTCTGGTGGTGCAGCCCAGCGCCATCATCTGTTCCTCGTCGCCCCGGATGAGCGAGAAGCCGATGTCCGGCAGCAGGTGCAGCGACCCGCGTTCTCGCAGGTTCGGGAACTCAACATCCGCTACCTACCGTACGGAGAGCTACGCCAACACCGGGAAGCCATCGCCCGGTTCGGAGTTGGCATCAAGCCTGTGGAAGCCATCGCCAGAATGTTCTGATGTGCATTTTGAGACTAGTCGCCATCGACAATGAATCTCGTGAGCCCCCAAGCTGCCTCAGGGTGCATTGAGGGCTCCCCTGTAACTCATGTACTTACGGGACTACTAGCTACCGTCACCATGTCGTAGTAGCGAGTCAAGCCGCATGACCTCATCGCCATGCATGATGATCTTCCGGCCATCCTTGGCTTCCATGACGGTTTCTTTCTTCATGCGAGTCGCCCGGCCGTACTTGTCTTCCATGGCCATTTTTCCGTCCTTGAAGATATAGACCGTCGAGCCATCTTTCAGCTCGATGACCTCTTTCGCTGCCGCCCGCGCCTCATCAGAAGCGAATGCGCCCGTTGTACCTATGATGCTCAGCGCGACCACGACCAGCATTTTCTTCAGCATTTCTCTCTCCTTCAGGCTGTGTGCAGGTGATCCTGCACTTGTATGATGGACGATGGCTCCTTACGGGAGCCAAACCGTCCGATGACAGTTTTGTCAGCGGCTTGTTATGTTGTTGGGCCGCCTTGTTGCTGGATGAAACATAGCTGCTGGCCCTCAACTGAGTGCCAAGGCTTGAGTGCGGTCGCGTCGGATCGACAAGTGAGTCCCGTCGGGACTACTTGCCCTTGGTCGCTTCGTAGAGGCCGTGTCCACCCACACCTTCTTCGTGGTTGTCCTTACCCCGATCCAAGGTCTTTTCGGCTTCGCGCTTTTTGGCCTGGCTTTCCTTTGTTGCCGGCGGCATCTTCTTGGCTTCATGGAGGGCATGACCGCCAACCCCCTCCATGTGGTTGTCCTTCTCCCGATCCCAGTTCTTCTGCAGATCGCGTTCCTTCTTTACGTCGGCAGCGGTGGGCTTGCCTTGCTTTTGCAGTTCGTTGAGGGTGTGTCCGCCAACGCCTTCAACGTGATTGTCCTTGTCGTTAAGGTCAGCATGGGCAGCGCCGGCAGCGAGCAGCAGCGCAGCAAATACGGTGGAAATGAGTTTCATGATTTTCTCCTTTGGTTCGGTCATGAGTGAGCCTGCAGTTGAAGCATGCGCTACCGACCCTTACGAGACCCGAACATGGGGGTGACAATTGCGTCACCTTCGTGTCAGGAACAGGAGCTTCATCCAGATTCCCTGAGGGGGATCGCTCCACCGTTGTCCCAATTGCAAAGTGAAAAAATGCGCTCCGGCACCGTTGACCTTCCCATGATGGCAAGGTCTAGCCTGCTCCTGTCACCTCAACAGGAGTTGCATCATGGGTTCGTCCATCACCACATTGTCAGGTCAGGCGCTGTCGATCGGCATTGAGGGCATGACCTGCAGCAGTTGCGCTGCCCGCGTAGAAAAGCTGCTGGCTCGCCTGCCCGGCATTTCCAAGGCCACCGTCAGTTTCCCCACCGAATCGGCGTTGCTGGAGTCCGATTCGGTCGTTGACCTGACGGCTGTGCGTCAGGCGATTGAGAAGGCGGGTTTCCATGTTCCTGAGGAAAGCTGGGTTTTGGCGATCACGGGGATGACGTGCAGCAGTTGCGCCGCGCGAGTGGAGAAGGTTCTGGCCGGGGTTCCCGGTGTCGTGAGCGCCACCGTCAACTTCGCAACTGAACAAGTGCATGTCACGCTGACCCGTGGCGTACCTACCTCGACCCTGATCAAGGCTGTCCGGAAGGCGGGTTACGATGCCGCATTGCTGACGGAGGGCTCCCCAACTGCAGCAGCATCAGTCCGCCAGGGTGCCGAATGGTGGCCTGTTGCAGTTGCGGCGACCCTGTCCTTTCCGCTCGTGATTCCGATGCTGGCTGATCTCTTCGGTGCACATTGGATGCTGCCCGGCTGGGTGCAGTTGTTGTTAGCGACCCCTGTTCAATTCTGGCTGGGGCTGCGTTTCTACCGTGCAGGCTGGAAGGCTCTGCGTGCCGGTAGCGGGAATATGGATCTCCTCGTGGCCCTGGGGACGACTGCGGCCTACGGACTCAGCGTATATCTCCTGGCAAAGCCGACAGGCGGTGAGATGCCTCACCTGTATTTTGAAGCTTCAGCCGTGGTGATCACGCTGGTTCTGCTGGGCAAGTGGCTTGAAACCAGGGCCAAGCGGCAAACCACCGAAGCGATCCGTGCGCTCCAGGCCCTGCAGCCTGCCGTCGCCCGCATTCGTACTGGCGACGGTGACCGGGAGATCGCCATCGATGCGGTCCGCGTGGGCGATGTGGTGGTTGTGAAGCCAGGTGAGCGGGTAGCAGTGGATGGCCAGATTGTGGAGGGGTGCAGCCACCTGGACGAGTCCATGTTGACCGGTGAAAGCCTGCCGGTTCCGAAGCAGCCTGGCGATCGTGTCAGTGGCGGTGCGATCAATGCTGACGGTTTGCTGCTGGTGCAGACAACGGCTGTTGGTATGGAAACCACTTTGGCCCGGATCATCCGGTTGGTTGAGAGTGCCCAGTCGGCCAAGGCACCCATTCAGCGCCTGGTGGACCGGGTGAGTGCGGTGTTTGTCCCGGTGGTCATGCTCATCGCGCTGCTGACCTTTGGCGGATGGTGGGCGTACGGCAGCGATGTCGAGACAGCGATTATCAACGCCGTCGCGGTGCTCGTGATTGCCTGCCCGTGTGCGCTGGGTCTTGCCACCCCCACTGCGCTCATGGCGGGAACGGGTGTGGCCGCGCGACACGGCATTCTGGTGAAGGATGCGGAGGCGCTGGAAGTGGCGCACAAGGTGACAGCCGTCGTCTTCGACAAGACCGGCACCCTGACGGAAGGCAAGCCCCAGGTCGTGGCCTTCGAAGCCGTTGGCGGCGATACTCAGCAGCTCCTCAGCCTCGCTGCCAGTCTTCAGTTGGGTAGCGAGCATCCCTTGGCGCGATCCGTGGGCAAGGCTGCCCAGGACGCCGGACTGAGCCCGGTCAGTGCCCGGTTCGTTCAGGCCTTACCCGGACGCGGGCTGGCCGGCGAAATTGATGGAACACACTATGTTCTTGGTAATGCCCGATTGATGCATGAGCGCGGTTTCAAAATGGACCATCTTGCCGACACCGCAATGCGCCTCCAAGCCGAAGGGCGGACCATATCCTGGTTGGCATCGGAAGGTGCTCAGGCCGTGCTGGGCTTGATCGCCTTCGGCGACCGGATGAAGCCAGAAGCGCGGGCAAGTATCGATCGCCTCAAGCAGATGGGCATCAGGACTGTGCTGATTACGGGCGACAGTCGTGGGGCTGCGCATGGTGTGGCAACCGAGCTTGGAATCGATCAGTGTCTGGCTGAAGTGCTGCCGGAGGGCAAGGCAGCCGAGATCGAAACCTTGAAACGGGAGAGCCACGTCGTTGCCATGGTCGGCGATGGCATCAATGATGCCCCGGCATTAGCTGCCGCCGACATTGGCATTGCCATGGGAACCGGAACGGACGTGGCCATGCACGCGGCCGGGGTGACCTTGATGCGCGGCGATCTGGCTCTGGTCGCTTCGACAATCGACATCTCCCGCCGGACCTACGCGAAAATGCGGCAGAACCTGTTCTGGGCCTGTGTCTACAACGTCGTGGGCATCCCCCTGGCGGCCGCGGGACTCCTGAACCCGGTCATCGCAGGGGCTGCCATGGCATTCTCAAGCGTCAGCGTGGTGTCGAACGCGTTGCTGCTCCGGCGCTGGCGCCCTGTCACATTTGGATAAGAGGAAGGCGACATGAACATCGGAGCGGTTGCCAAAGCCAGCGGTGTCTCAGCCAAGATGATCCGCCACTACGAGCAGATCGGCTTGATTGGCCACAGCCCCCGGACCGAGGCGGGCTACCGCCAGTATCAGGAACGGGATCTGCACACGCTCAGGTTCATTCGCAGCGCCCGCGATCTCGGGTTCTCTCTGGAGCAGATTCGCCAGCTTCTGTCGCTCTGGTATGACGGGGAGCGCTCCAGTGCGGAGGTGAAACAGCTTGCGGAAAGTCACTTGAGCGATCTGGATAAACGAATTCAGGCACTCATCACCATGCGCGACGCACTGGTAAGCCTGTCGGAGAGTTGTTGCGGAGATAACCGCCCTGACTGTCCGATTCTTGAGGGGCTTGCCGGGCACGTGCCCGCATCATCGAGCCCACCCCAGCTCTCGAAGCAGAAAGCCCAGGGCGTTTAGGGCGAACTGGGCATCCTCCTCCGTGGGAGGCCGGGTGTTATAGCGTTTTTGCTCGTTGGGTTTTCCGCGAGAGTGAAAGCGCTGCAGCAGACGGATGGCCGAACCTGCTGCTGACGGGGGCTGGGTATTGCCGTTGCCTTGCTGTTTTTCGAACGCTTTCAACAAGTCACCCAGGTCGAGATGGTGGACGTTGTTCGGGGCATCTCCAGATGCTTCGAGCCAGTACGCCAGGACCGTGGTTGTCGCGGCACGACAGAGATCGATCAAGGAGACCGGACTGGAACGAAATGCTGCATCGGCAACCTTGTCCAGAATTGTCGTTACGTCTGGGCTTGCCTGTTTGGGAATATGGTCGTTGATCAACTCGGGCAGGCTACCAAAGGTGGAGCGGGCATGCAGCGTGATCAGCTCTTCCCCTGAAGCGATTGTTTCCACGGAGACAATCCGCCAGACAGTGGGGGCTGACTGGGTTCCAAGTACCAACTGGGCACGTACTGAGTTTGGAAACGCCGAGGCGAAAATTCGGGCGGGGTGGTACGTATAGAGCATTCGACTCAGCCGGCCATCCATCGACATGCTGTTGCGATCTGGAGGCTCTGCCGGATGCGGAGGAAAGTACCACGTCTGGTTCAGGGCTCCGTCCCGCCACTCGTACAGGCGACCTCGACGTACCCGAGTGACGGGATCGAACGAATCCTCCCGAAAAACCAGGTGAGCATTGTCCAGCCGGACTGAAGCGGGGAGCGTGCCCCAGTCGCTGTCGCAGGTGATCAATGTGGCAATCGAGATTATCGGAGTCGGCCAGATCCCGTGCCCATAGTTGCTCACCCCCTCGAAGACTAACCATGTGTTGTTGTCGATACCGATCATCCATGCGTCCTTAGCGTTGAGTGCGGCGCGATGCTAATGGATTCCGGAGCGCTGGTGAGTGTTCGCGCATCGTTTCAAGATCCAAGAGAGGGACGAAGGCTACTGCGGAACGGATGGCGGAGCGTGAAGTGCCAAATACGCAGGCAAGTCGCACAATGACCGCAGAAAGCGGGGATCGGGGCTTGCCAGATTCCGAGCAAGGTGGATTGCGTGCATCCCAACCCTCCTTGGCCCCAGGCAGTCTGCCTCGTAGGTATCCCCGACCATCAGCACCTCGCCCGGACTGAGCGCCAGTGACTGCCAAACTGTGCTGTAGATCCGGTGGTCCGGCTTCACAACACCCACCTCGAAACTCCATGCATACGCATCGAACTCAAAGGGTAGAAGGGACAAAACAGGCGGTGCGTACGGTTCGGCCAGATTGCTACACAATCCGAGTTGCAACCCTTGTCTGTAACCGCTCACTGAGCGGCGTTCTTCCCCCGCCCTGGCTCACGCGGAAGAATCCTCCTTCTGTTCAATCAGGAGGAACGCGAAGTGAGCAGCGCGACGACAAGCAACAACAAGCGGCAGCGGCGT
>NZ_JAQVCN010000008.1 GCF_028689785.1 Zoogloea sp.
CTCCTGCCAGGCTGCCCGTTCCGCTGGTGCCGATCTGGGTGTTGGTCGAGACGGTGCCGGTCACGCTGCGGTTGAGATTGACGTAGTCAAGCCGGTAGCTGCGCAGGAACGGGGTGTCCGGCATCACTGCGAGACTCCTGCCATTGATCTCGTAACGCAGATCTACCTGCCGTGCCAGGCGATCCAGGATCTGCGGCAGGGTCTGGTCGATAGCGTTGAGGGTGACGGTGCCGGTGAGGCCAGGGTGGATGTCGATGTTGATCCGGGCATCTCGGGCCAGGGCAAACAGCAGATCCTGCACACGTACAGCGGTGACCACGACGGAGTAGGTCTCCAGCCGGGCGGCTGGCGTTGGGGGTGCAAGGGGCAGGATGTCAGGCAGCCGGCCTGGGGTGGGCTGCGCCTGAGAGGGACGCGGTGCGGCGCGGAGGTGGCTGGAGGAGGGGAGCTCAGGGGGGTGGGATGCGCAAGCGGCCAGCAGCAGGGGGAGCGGCAGAAGGAGGCGGTGGGCTGGCATCGCAGGAGTTCGGGTTATGTTTATGACATTTATTCTATTTCACTTTTATCTGTTTTGAATAAATGTGTGCGCCCGGTCTGCAAGGATGCACTCTGAGGGGGCGTGGCGGGACTCGTATGCCCGGAACGGGTGTCCTGGTTTTCGTGTGTAAGTCCTGTGTAAGATTGATCGACTTAAATGCCGGTCGGACCCAGGGCCGGAGCACCAGAAAGCGCCACCATAAGGCGTATGCATCCATGACGCGTGAGCGGCCGGATTCCCCGCCAGCAAGGTTTCAGAGCTAACAACGTTGCACACTCATAACACGAGGAGAGGTGAAAAAATGACGAGCGAAACCACCCAGAAGTTCTACTATCCGTCTGAAGAGGTGGTGAAGAACGCGGCCGTGTCGGGCATGGATGCGTACAAGGCCTTGTGTGCCGAAGCCGAGAAAGATTACGAAGGTTTCTGGGGCGCCCGTGCCAAAGAGCTTCTCGACTGGCAGACCCCCTTCACCCAGGTCCTGGACGAGAGCAATGCTCCGTTCTTCAAGTGGTTTGCCGACGGCAAGCTGAACGTCTCCTACAACTGCCTTGATCGCCAGGTCAAAAACGGTCTGGGTGACAAAGTCGCCCTGATCTTCGAAGGCGACAAGGGCGACGTAACCAAGGTTACCTACTCCGATCTGCTCGGCCGCGTCAGCAAGTTTGCCAACGCGCTCAAGGCTCAGGGTGTCAAGAAGGGCGATCGCGTCGTCATCTATCTGCCGATGTCCATCGAAGGCGTGGTGGCCATGCAGGCCTGCGCCCGTATCGGCGCCACCCACTCCATCGTGTTTGGCGGCTTCTCCGCCCAGTCCCTGGCTGATCGTATCAACGATGCCGGCGCCGTTCTGCTGATTACTTCCGACGGGCAGAACCGCGGTGGCAAGGCGCTGCCCCTGAAGTCCATCGCTGACGAAGCGCTGGCCAGCGGCTGCCCCTCCATCAAGAGCGTCATCGTGGTCAAGCGCACGGGTGCCGAGACCGCCATGGTCGCCGGCCGTGATATCTGGGCGGATGATCTGGTTGCTCAGCAATCCGACGTCTGCGAACCGGAATGGGTTGAAGCCGAGCATCCTCTGTTCCTGCTCTATACCTCCGGTTCCACCGGCAAGCCGAAGGGTGTTCAGCACTCCACTGGTGGCTACCTGCTGCACGCCATCCTGACCATGAAGTACACCTTCGACATCAAGCCGAATGATGTTTTCTGGTGTACCGCCGATATCGGCTGGGTTACGGGTCACACCTACATCACCTACGGCCCCCTGGCCTGCGGTGCGACTGAAGTCGTCTTCGAAGGCGTGCCCACCTATCCGGACGCCGGCCGCTTCTGGAAGATGATCCAGGATCACAAGGTCACCGTGTTCTACACCGCCCCGACCGCGATCCGTTCGCTGATCAAGTCTGCGGACAACACCCCGGCCGTGCATCCCAAGAACTACGACATGTCCAGCCTGCGCATCCTGGGTTCGGTCGGCGAGCCGATCAACCCCGCAGCCTGGGAGTGGTACTACGAGAACGTCGGCGGCAGCCGCTGCCCGATCGTCGATACCTTCTGGCAGACCGAGACCGGCGGCCACATGATCACCCCGCTGCCGGGCGCCACCCCGCTGATCCCCGGTTCCTGCACGCTGCCCTTCCCGGGCATCCAGGCCGCTGTGGTCGACGAAACCGGTACCGAAGTTCCCTGGGGTCAGGGCGGCATCCTGGTCGTCAAGCGTCCGTGGCCCTCCATGATCCGTACCATCTGGGGTGATCCGGACCGTTTCGTGAAGTCCTACTACCCGGCCGATTTTCAGGGCAAGCTCTACCTGGCTGGCGACGGCGCCATCCGCGACAAGGACACCGGCTACTTCACCATCACCGGTCGTATCGATGATGTGCTGAACGTCTCTGGTCACCGCATGGGCACAATGGAAATCGAATCTGCCCTGGTGGCCCACGAGAAGGTTGCGGAGGCTGCCGTGGTTGGTCGCCCGGACGATCTGACCGGTGAAGCGATCGTGGCTTTCGTTGTGCTCAAGGGTGCTCGCCCCACCGGCGAAGAAGCTGCCAAGGTGGTCAAGGAGTTGCAGAACTGGGTGGGTCAGGAAATCGGGCCCATCGCCAAGCCGAAGGACATCCGCTTCGGTGAGAATCTGCCGAAGACCCGTTCCGGCAAGATCATGCGCCGCCTGCTCCGTCAGCTGGCCAAGGGTGAGGAGATCACTCAAGACACCTCGACGCTGGAGAACCCGGCGATCCTGGAGCAGCTCAAGTAAGAGACATATGCCCTGGCTTTTGAGCCGGGGTGATTTGCAGCCGGCAGTTCCCCGAATTGCCGGAAATAAAAATAGAGCAAGTCGAATAAAGAAAAAACAGGGGAGGAACCCGGTGCTGTAAGGCCGGGGGTAGAGGGGGAGAAAAAGGCGCGAATTTCGCGCCTTTTTTTCGTCCTGATTTTTTTACGTAAAGCGCCTTGTTTTAAAAGAATTTTTCGAGCCTTTGGGTGCTGCGGCGCGATATTTCATCGGCTGTCGTCAAGATGGGGGTTTCATTTGTCAGCGTAAGGTCGATGTAAGTGTCCGCCGGTAACTTGCCACTACCCCTAAAGGAGTCCTTTTGGCTCCTGGCAGGTTAATTCGAAGAGGAGGAGAGAAATGAAAGACGACCTCGGCGACCGCATCCGGGCAAACCCGAAATACCAGGAGCTGGTCTCGAAACGCAATTCCTATGGCTGGATCATGACAGCGCTGATGATGATCGTTTACTACGGTTACATCCTGCTGGTGGCCTTCGACAAGGAATTTCTGGCGCAGAAGACAGGTGCAGGTGTCATGTCGATCGGGATCCCGATCGGCGTGGGCGTGATTCTGTTCACCATCATCATCACCGGTATTTACATTCGTCGTGCCAATACCGAGTTTGACGATCTGAAGGCTCAGGTCATCAAGGAGGCCACCAAGTGATGCGCAATTCCAAATTCTTGCTCGGCCTCCTGGCCATGCTGGCCTCTGGTGCCGCTCTTGCTGCCGGTGCCGACCTCGGCCAGGCTGAAAAGCAGGCCACCAACTGGACTGCCATCATCATGTTCGGCGTCTTCGTCGCCGGTACAATGTTCATCACCAAGTGGGCAGCGTCCAAGACCAAGTCGGCGGCGGACTTCTATACGGCCGGCGGCGGCATCACCGGCTTCCAGAACGGTCTGGCAATTGCCGGCGACTACATGTCTGCTGCGTCCTTCCTGGGTATTTCCGCTGCGGTGATGGCCAACGGCTACGACGGCCTGATCTTTGCGATCGGCTTCCTCGTGGGCTGGCCGGTCATCACCTTCCTGATGGCAGAGCGTCTGCGCAACCTCGGCAAATTCACCTTCGCCGACGTGGCCGGTTACCGCTTCCAGCAGACCCCGATCCGTGCCTTTGCTGCTTCCGGCACGCTGGTCGTGGTGGCCTTCTACCTCATCGCCCAGATGGTCGGTGCCGGTCAGCTGATCAAGCTGCTCTTCGGCCTTGAGTACTGGATGGCTGTGGTGATCGTTGGCGCGCTGATGATGGTTTATGTGCTCTTCGGTGGCATGACCGCCACCACCTGGGTGCAGATCATCAAGGCCGTGCTGCTGCTGGCCGGTGCGTCGTTCATGGCGTTCATGGTGCTCGTCAAGTTCGGTTTCAGCCCGGAAGCGATGTTCGCCAAAGCTGTCGAGATCAAGACCGCCCTCGCCGCCAAGGACGCCAAGCTGATTGCCGACGCCGCGACCGCCGCTGCCGCCTCCGGCAAGGATGTGGCTGAAGTGACCGCCGCGATGGCCGCCAAGAAGGGCGACTCCATCATGGGCCCGGGCTCCTTCGTGAAGGATCCGATCTCCGCCATCTCCTTTGGTATGGCGCTGATGTTCGGTACCGCGGGTCTGCCCCACATCCTGATGCGCTTCTTCACCGTGCCGGATGCCAAGGAAGCACGCAAGTCCGTGGGTTGGGCGACCGTCTGGATTGGCTACTTCTACATCCTGACCTTCGTGATCGGCTTTGGCGCCATCTGCTTCGTGCTGACCGACCCGACCTTCCTGGATGCCAAGGGCGCCCTGAAGGGCGGCGGCAATATGGCGGCAATTCACCTCGCCAGCGCTGTGGGTGGCAACGTCTTCCTCGGCTTTATCTCCGCGGTTGCCTTCGCCACCATTCTGGCGGTGGTTGCAGGTTTGACGCTGTCCGGTGCTTCCGCCGTGTCCCATGACCTGTACGCCACCGTGTTCAAGAATGGCAATGCCGATTCCGCCTCCGAACTGCGTGTCTCCCGAATCACCACCATCGTTCTGGGTTTGATCGCGGTGATTCTGGGTATCGCCTTCGAAAAGCAGAACATTGCCTTCATGGTGTCCCTGGCTTTCGCCATCGCCGCGTCCGCCAACTTCCCGGTGCTCTTCATGAGCGTGCTGTGGAAGGACTGCACCACCAAGGGTGCTGTGATCGGTGGTTTCCTTGGCCTGCTGAGCGCTGTGGTGATGACCGTGTTGTCGGACTCCGTGTGGGTCGCAACCCTTGGCAACCCGAAGGGTTCCGCGCCGTTCCCCTACACCTCGCCGGCCCTGTTCTCCATGACCATCGGCTTCGTGGGTATCTGGATCTTCTCGCTGCTCGACCGCAGCCCGAACGCCCAGCAGGAGCGTGCCGACTTCGCTGCCCAGCTGATCCGGTCCGAAACCGGTATCGGCGCCGCAGGCGCGTCGGGTCACTAAGCAAGACTCCCGGGGGGCTTCGGCTCCACCGGATGCAATAAAAAAACCCCGGTCTGCCATCAGGCAGCCGGGGTTTTTCAATGGATGGAGGGAATGATGCACCGGCGGTCGTGCGTCATGCCGCATCGACGCAACGCAGCCTGCGGCAGGCTTGCGCGAAGCCCGGTCGGCCCTGTGCTAGACTCGAACGGAATTGTAATGAGGGCATACGCTGCTGACGCCCGGAAAGGCCCTGGAGTTGTGGGGCACAAGGACGGTTGCAGCTGTCGATCAGGGATTGGCCGAAAAAGGCGGCGGGGGATGCTCCGTCGGGCGGACCAACCCCCGAGGCGTTGTCGCGGCTTGCGCAGCGAACATGCCCCCAAGACCGAGTAAAAGGAGAACAGCGGGTTAACTGTGCCGTATTCCGCTTACTTCAAACTTACACTTCTGCTCCTCAAGAAAGCGCTATGCGGATCCTGTTGGCCGAAGACGACCTGATTATTGCTGACGGCCTGTGCCGTGCGCTAAAAAAAGCTGGATATGCGGTGGACCATGTTTCCAATGGCGCCGATGCTGATGCCGCGCTGCTGGTTCAGACCTTCGACCTGTTGATTCTGGATCTGGGGCTTCCAAAACTCTCCGGTATCGAGGTTCTGCGGCGTCTGCGTTCCCGCAAATGTGCGATGCCTGTGCTCATTCTCACCGCTCAGGATGGCATTGAGGACCGGGTGCGCGGCCTGGATGCGGGGGCCGACGACTATCTGACCAAGCCCTTTGCGCTGCCCGAGCTTGAAGCGCGCGTCCGTGCTCTGACCCGGCGTGGGACCGGTCAGGCGCGGTGCATCGAATATGCCCGGCTGGCTTACGATCAGGCGGACAGGGTCGTCAAGATAGACGGGCAGGTCGTTGAGTTGTCCGCCCGGGAGGTCGGGCTACTGGAAGTGCTACTGCTACGCGCCGGGCGTCTGGTGAGCAAGGAGCAACTGGTTGATCACCTGTGCGGGTGGGGCGAGGAGGTCTCCAATAATGCCATCGAAGTATATGTTCATCGCCTGCGCAAGAAACTCGAACAGAGCGGCGTGCAGATCGTGACCGTAAGAGGGCTGGGTTACTGCCTGGAAAAGCCTGATGTGGTCGCCTAGGTGGCGCAAGGTGGCGGATGAGGACGCCACCGATGGCAAGGCCTTCAACTCCCTGTTTGGGGAGATTCTTGACTGGATGTTGGCGCCACTGCTGTTCCTGTGGCCAATTTCCATCATCGTCACCCATAACGTCGCCAACAGCATTGCCAACCAGCCCTACGATCAAGCGCTGGCAGTCAACGTTAGGGCTATCGCCCGTCTGGTCAAACTCGAGAACGGACAGGCCCGGGTTAACTTTCCCGCGCCGGCGCGCCTGATATTGCGGGCCGACGAAGATGACACCGTCTACTACCAGGTGCTCGGCTTCAAGGGCGAACTGCTGGCTGGCGACAAGGATATTCCACCGATCGCCGCGCCGGAGAACGTGGTTCCCGACCTCGTCATGTTCCGCGACGAATCCATTGCCGGTGAAGAGGTGCGCGTGGCGTATCAGTTCGTTCAGCCTATTGATAGCGCCCCTTCCAGGCTCGTGCTGCTCCAGGTTGCCGAAACGCGCAACAAACGCAGCACCCTCGCCTCCCGGGTGGTGACCGGCGTGCTCCTCCCGCAGTTTGCCATCATCCCCATTGCGGTCATCCTGGTCTGGCTCGGTCTCTCCCGCGGTATCGCACCCCTCAATCAGCTCCAGCGCCTGATTCGTCGTCGTCGCCCTTCCGACCTGTCTCCTATCTCAGTGTCGGGGGTTCCGGAAGAAGTCCGGCCCCTGATCATCGCCTTCAACGAGATGATGGCCCGCCTTGAAGAGAATCTTCAGGCCCAGCAACGCTTCATTGCCGATGCGGCACATCAGATGCGGACACCGTTGACCGGGTTGCGCATGCAGACGGATCTCGCCCTGATGGAGACGGACCCCGCTCAGGTGCATCGATCCCTTGTGCATATCTCCCAGAGTGCTGAGCGGGCGGGGCACTTGATCAACCAGCTACTGTCCCTGGCCCGGGCCGAAGCTAGCTATGAAAAGATCTATGCCGTGGAGCGGGTGGATCTGGAAGTGCTGCTGCGCACAATGTTGAGTGATTTTGTTCCGCGTGCTCGCCAGAAGAACATCGACTTTGGTCTCGAGAACACCGGCGAGCCGCTGGTGATCGACGGCAACCCGGTACTGCTTGGCGAACTGGTCAAGAACCTGATCGACAACGCCATCAAGTACACCCCCAGCGGGGGGTGCGTCACCGTTCGCACCATCGCTACGGAACGCGCAATACTGGAAGTTGAAGATACAGGCGTCGGAGTGCCGGACGTAGACCGGGAGCGGGTTTTCGAGCGCTTCTACCGCGTGCTTGGAAGCACCGAAAGCGGCTCCGGCCTCGGCCTTCCCATCGTCCGGGAGATCGCAGAGCTTCATCGTGCCAAGGTCAGTCTCATCCCCAACCCCAGCGGCAAAGGCACCATCGCCCAGGTGGTCTTCCCGCGCAGTCGAGCGGGGGAGGAACACCTGCCACCTGAGCCCCGGGCTCTCGCCGAGCAGTTCCCCCCCGCTTGAGTGTGTCGACGTACGGGCTAAAAGAATCTTGATTTTCCCTTTGACATGGGCAGATACCTTGCCTATAATGCGTTCCTCGTTGGCCAGTTAGCTCAGTTGGTAGAGCAGCGGATTGAAAATCCGCGTGTCCGTGGTTCGATTCCGCGACTGGCCACCAAGAATTATCAAGCACTTAGCCCAGCCCATAAAGCTGGGCTAAGTGCTTTTTGTGCCTCGTTCTGACGTTTTTCGGTCAGGCGGGCGGTGGCCGAGTTCCGCGAACAGGGCGCACCTCATTGGCTTCCATTGCTTCGCCAGCCTGGGCCGGCCTGTAGGCCGGCTTTCGCGCGCCGGATGTACTTGATCTGCCATTGGACATAGTTCTTCAACGCGGCGGAGGCGACGGCCTCGCAGCTCTGCTTGGTGGCCGCTGCGATGCTGTGCAACAGGACCTGGTCTTGTTCGCTTAGGGTGACGGTCAGGTGTGCCATGGTTGCTCCTGGCGTGGCTGAAGCAAAATGATAGGGCGACCAGAGCGCAGGGCCGATCCCGGCCGAGCCACCAAAAAGCCGATGTGCTGGAGCGTGGCGCGGGTAGCTTTTCCGATTGCTGCGTGGGCAACGATTTCTGGAGCCCTGCAGCCTGCGTGGCTAAACTGTAGGTATCGTCCTATAGCCCTGCGGGACACGTCCGTGCTTTGGGTGTTCAGGCCCATGGCCCTACGGTCGTTGTCGGCGCTCATGAAGCCAAAAGCTCCCTCAAAAGCCTCTTTTTCGACGGCCCATCCGGCATTTCTCCGTTGGCAGCAGGCGTGCGCTTCCGCTCGCTATGCCGACTGTCTGAGCCTGGCGGAGGCGATCGCCGGGCAGTGGGGAGAGGATGGGCTGGCGCTCCAGTTGTTGGGTGTTTCTCACATGCTCATGGGCCGTTTCCTGGATGCGGTGCCGGTGCTTGAGCGGGCTAGTGCGCTCCGGAAGAGCGATCCGGTGGTCTGGGACAACTACGGTGCCGCGTTGCAGAACACCGGTCAGTGGGGGCTTGCGGCGCGGGCCTTTCGGCGCAGCCTGAAGCTTGATCCGCGTGCGGCGGGGGTCTGGTGCAACGCGGCGACCAACGCTGTCCAGGATGGTCAGCCAGAGGAGGGGTTGCGCTTGGCAGCCCGGGCGCTGTCTCTAGACCCGCGTCAGCCCCTCGCGCACGTTGCGCTGGGTTCTGCACACCATAGCGTCGGGCATACGGAGGAGGCCGAAGCGGCATATCGCGCCGCTTTGGCCATTGACCCCGCCTGCGTGCCGGCTCTGACCAATTTGGGGCGCGTCTTGCAGGAGCGGGGCGACAATCGGGCCGCCTGTGCGGTCCTCGAAAAGGCGGTTGCATTGTCACCGGGGTCGGTGGAGGGAAATGCCAATCTTGCCCTAGCCTTGAGCATGATGGGTGAGCTAGAGCATTCTGCGGCGGCGTATCAGCGGGTGCTCGACAGCAGGCCTGATGCTTTTTTTGCGTGGAGCGGCCTGCTGTACTGCCATGCTCACGACGAGGCGCGGTCGCCAGAGGTATTGTTCTCTGCCCACCGGGCTTTCGGTGAGGCGCTTGAGGCCCGCAGCGTGGCGGCGCCCCATCATAAAAACGTGCGCGACCCCGGGCGCCGTCTGCGGATCGGCTTCGTCTCCGCAGATCTGTGTGATCACCCGGTTGCGCGCCTGATCGAGCCGGTCTGGCGCACCCTTGACCGCGATGCCTTTGCTATTCATGCCTACTTCAACCGCCGTGGCGGTGATGCGGTCAGTGCGCGGTTGCGCGGGTACTGTGACGTGTGGCGCGAGGTTGCGGGGATGAGCGATGATGCCCTGTGTGCATGCGTTCGTGCCGATGCGGTGGATATCCTGGTCGACCTCTCCGGGCATACGGCGGGGAACCGTCTTCCTGTTTTTGCCGCCAGGCCGGCGCCGGTCCAGGTGGCATGGATCGGCTATCCCGGGACGACGGGTCTGCGGGCTGTCGATTATCGGCTGGTCGATCCGGTGGCTGCGCCGCCAGGGCGTCTTGATGCGGGGTTTACAGAGCACTTGGCCTATCTGCCCGCGATGTCGGTACTGGAGCGGCCGAATGTCCTGCCGCCGGTTGCGTCGGCGCCCTTGCTGGCCCGAGGGTACGTCACCTTTGGCAGTTTCAACCGCTTGAACAAGATAGGCGATGGCTGCC
The DNA here is from genome assembly GCF_028689785.1 of Zoogloea sp. Lineage (GTDB taxonomy): Bacteria > Pseudomonadota > Gammaproteobacteria > Burkholderiales > Rhodocyclaceae > Zoogloea. The sequence goes on from NZ_JAQVCN010000008.1 coordinate 10,043, forward strand.
TCCACCTGTGGGCCCGGCTGCTGGATGGCGTACCCGGTGCGCGGCTGCTGGTGGGGGGCGTTTTCGGGGGCGATGCGGAGCGGTTTGAAGCGAGGCTGGTGGCTTGTGGCCTGGATCCGGCCCGGGTCGAGCTGTTGCCGCGGGTGCCCTTGGCTGCCTATCTGGAGCAGCATGCGGGGGTGGATATGCTGCTCGATACCTTCCCGTTTTCGAGTGGCACGACCGCAAATTATGGTCTGTGGATGGGGGTTCCGACTGTCACCCTGGCAGGGAACTCGCTGCAGCAACGCCAGTGCGCCAGCCGCATGCACCGGGCCGGTCTGGCGGATTTCGTGGCGGAAACGGAGGCGGACTACCTTCGAGTCGCGCTGCGCTGGGCTGGCGATGGCGCGGCACTCGCTGTACTGCGTCCGGTAATCCGTGCACGAATGGAGGCCGACATGGCGGTGCTTCCGATGGAAATGTCGGCCGCGTTGGGTGTGCGCCTGCGCCAGATGTGGACGCGTTGGTGTGCGGGCGAGCCGCCGGCCGTCTTGAACTGAGTTGCGACTTGGCCTATGCGGCAGCTGGCAGGCCGAGTCGCTGGCGCAGCCTGGCGGGGCTCTCCAGTGGTCGCTCCAGCTCAACGGCAAGGCGCAGGATGCGCTTGATCAATCCGACGTTGCTGGCTGCCTCGCTGCGACTGCTGTCCATCCACAGATTGTCCTCAAGGCCGATCCGCACCCCGTCGGTGAGAAGCAGGCCCAACGCATTGGCAGTGAGCTGGTTGCGACCTATGCCGGCAAGGGACACCACGCTGTCATCCGGCAGGTGGGTAAGCAGGGCGCCGAGGCTGAGGGGGTCGGCCTGAGCGCCTGCGATGTTGCCGAGCAGCAGGTTGACGTAGGGGGTGCGGGGTATCAGACCTTCCCGCGACAGCACCCTGCCAAAGTTCGCCATGCCCAGGTCGAAGACTTCGAGTTCGGGCAGGATGCCGCGCGTCTGCATGCGTGTGGCTAGCTGGCGGATGGTGTCGGGTGTGTTGATGCTGGCGGACTGAATGAAATTCAGGGAGCTCAGGGTGAGGCTGGCCATGTCCGGCTTCGCATCGCCGTCGAGATCGAGGACCCGTGCCCGCGATGGGAAGGATGCATCCTTGCGGCCGCTGGTGGTGACGCACAGGATGGCTTCGCGGCCGCCGGGCAGGGCGCGGATCGATTCGATCAGGCGGCCGTAAACCTCCGGATCGCCGGTCTGCACGCCTTCGGCGTCGCGGGCATGGAGGTGCACCATCTGTACGCCGAGCTCCAGGCAGCAGGCAACGTCGTCGATGATCTCCGCGTGGCTGAGCGGCACGTGCGGGTTCATGGCGCGAGTCGGAATGACGCCGGTGCAGGCCAGATTGAGGATCAGGGCGTCACCACTGCGCATGTCAGCCTCCTGTTACGTCGCGGGCGCTGCGGCTGGCCTTCTTGGCGGGGTTGCCGACGTAAACACCGTCCGCTTCGGTGTCGCTGACGACGACTGCGCCTGCGCCGATGAAGCTGCGTTCGGCGATGGCAAGGCCGTCGCGCAGGACGGCGCCGACACCGATGAATGACTGAGGCCCAATCGATACGTTGCCGCCCAGCGTTACGCCTGCGGCCACGAAAGCATGCTCACCGACCGTGCAGTGATGGGAGATGTGGGCTGCGCTGCGGATGATCGCGTTGTTGCCGATCCGGGCAAAGGGCTGGATGATCGCGTGTTCATAGATCAAGGTGTTCTCACCCACTTGAAGATCCGGCCAGACGCTCGCGCGGCTCGAAACGTAGCTTGCGAACCGGTAGCCGCGTGCCTTGCCCTCAAGGTAGCGGTCGCGCCGGATGCCGTTGATGGCGTGGTAGCCCAGCGGAATGATCAGGTGTGCGGCGTCGGGAGGGTGACTGGCTTCGAGCTCTTCGAACGGCAGGACGGGCAGCCCCTCGTGGGTGTCGGCGTGCATGAATTGCCGATCCACGGTGAAGGCGACGACCTCGTAAGGGCTGTCATGGGTCAGGCAATACCATGCCAGGCTGGCAAACGTGTTATTGCCGAAGACGACGAGTGGAATGCGGCTCATTGAGGCCCGGCTCGGGTGAGTGCCACCAGAATTCTCGAAGTCCAGAGTACAACATGTTGCTCTGCCCGAGGGAAGAGCTCACCGCCATCCTGGCGGGGGGGCTTGTCGCGGGATTGGGGGCGGCCTTTGTGTATTGCCGTGCCGAAAGACGGGTGGGCGGAGAGTCTGTCCGCCACCCCTCAGGAAACGCCCGATGCCTTTGGCAGTTTCCCTCGGGGGCGGTGGCTCACAGGATCTGGCCGGCAAAGACTTCCTTGAAATAGGCTTCGAAGTCGAGCGGCCCCGGGGGGCTGCTGGCAAGTGCCTTGCGTTCGTTCGCGACGCGCTCGTTCAGCGGAGTCGTGATGAGTCTGCGGAGGTAGTCGAGGTTCATCTTGTTCTCCTTGTGTAATTGCAGAAAAGGCGCGGTCCGGTTTCCGGCAGAGGGGAGGGTTGTCAGAGACCGGACCTTGCTGTGCGCCTGAGCTAAATGTAGGTTTTGTGTTGCATTGCAGCAAACCACGTTTTCTGATGCTACGATTAACTTTTGCTTGACCGAAACCGTCATGGGCTATCGATTGCCGCCGCTGCCTGCCCTGCGAGCCTTTGAGGCTGCGGCGCGCCATCTGAGTTTCAAGCGGGCGGCGGAGGAGTTGTTCGTCACGCCGGCGGCGGTGAGCCTGCAGATCAAGGCGCTGGAAGCCTATGTGGGCGCGCCACTGTTTCGTCGCCTGCCCCGGGCGCTTGAACTTTCTGAGCATGGGCGGGCGATGTTGCCCAGAGTTCGGGAGGGGCTGGATTGCTTGGCCGCGGCGGTCGAGCTCGTGCGCGATAGGCCGGAGGGGCTGCTGACCATACATGCACCGCCGTCCTTCGCGCAGCGCTGGCTGGTGCCGCGTTTATCCCGGTTCAACCGCCTGCATCCCGACGTGGAGCTGAGCCTGGCCAGTGATGTGTGCAACATCGACGGTTTGGGGCGTGGTGCGGAGAGCTTGCTGACAGATCCGCGGGAGGCGGGCAGTGCCGTGGCGGTGCGCTTTGGGCTTGGTGACTACCCGGGTTTCTGTCGTGATTTATTGCTGGCGCCGGGGTATGTGGTGGTGTGCAGTCCGGAGCTGCTGGTACGGACCGGGCCATTGGCTGCGTCTGCAGACTGGGGGCGCCAGGTTTTCATCCATGATGAGTCGATCCCCGATGAGGCCATGCGGCCGAGCTGGGCGGAGTGGTTTCGTCTGGCAGGTTTCGTGAATGTGGATGTCAGTCGCGGGCCGCGCTTTTCAAGTGCGGTGTTGGTACTGGAGGCTGCCATGGGCGGGCAGGGCCTGGCCCTTGCCTTGTGGCCGCTGGTCGAGGCGGATGTCCGGTCGGGGCGTTTGGTGATGCCGTTTGCCACGATGCTGCCATCCCGCTATGTGTATAGTCTGGTGGTGCCCGAGGCCTTGGTCGAGCGCACGCTGGTTAAGAACTTTCGTGCCTGGCTGCTGGCGGAGGCCGAGGTGCCGTCCCTCCCCGTGCGCCATGAAGAGCCTCTTTCCGGCGGCGCTGCCTGATCTTTGCCGGGTGGCGTGGGGCGTTCGTGTGCCCGCCTTGATCCAGGCCCTGCTGTGCGCAAAAGGTCGGGTGATATAATCGCCGGCTGAAAAATTCCGCCCCTGCCTGGCGCCACCCATGCAGCTGTTTGCCCTAGGACTGAACCACCACACCGCACCGCTCGCCATCCGCGAGCAGGTGGCGTTTCGTCCTGAGCGGCTGGTCCAGGCCTTGGCTGATTTTGTTAAGGCCAAGCCGGTCAAAGAGGCGGCCATCCTGTCCACCTGCAACCGCACCGAGCTGTACTTTGCCACTCAGCAGCCTCGTCACGCGGCAGACTGGTTTGCCGAGTACCACCGGGTAGCCTTGCAAGACTTGTCGCCCTACTTGTACACCCTGCCCCAGCGGGATGCCGTGCGGCACGTGTTCCGGGTGGCCAGCGGGCTCGATTCCATGGTCATCGGTGAGCCCCAGATCCTCGGCCAGATGAAGGACGCCGTGCGTCAGGCCGAAGAGGCCGGCACTCTCGGCGCCACCATGCACAAGCTCTTCCAGCGCACGTTCTCGGTGGCCAAGGAGGTACGCTCCACCACGGCGATTGGCGCCAACATCGTGTCCATGGCTGCAGCTGCAGTGCATCTTTCCGAGCGGATTTTCGAGCGGGTCAGCGATCAGCGGGTGCTCTTCGTGGGCGCAGGCGAGATGATCGAGTTGTGTGCCGCCCACTTCGGTGGCGAAAAACCCCGTCGCATCACCATTGCCAACCGCACGGTGGCCCGGGCCGAGGCTGTGGCTCAGCGCTTCGGTGGTGATGTGTTGCGCCTGGACCAGGTAGGCGAGGCGCTGCCTGGTTACGACATCGTGGTTTCATGCACAGGTAGCCCGCTGCCGGTGATCGGACTGGGTGTGGTTGAGCGGGCGCTCAAGGCGCGCCGCCGCCGCCCCATGGTGATGGTGGATCTGGCTGTGCCACGGGATATCGAGCCCGAAGTGGCCGAGCTGGACGATGTGTTTCTGTACACCGTCGATGACCTGGCCCAGGTGGTCGATTCCGGCCTTGAGTCGCGCCAGGCGGCGGTGGTCGAGGCGGAGGGCATCATCGATGAGCGCGTCGATGGCTTTCTGCACTGGCTCGACAGCCGTGACACCGTCCCGACCATCCGTGCGCTGCGTGAGCATGCCGACCAGCTTCGCCAGGCCGAGCTCGAACGGGCCCTGCGCATGCTGGCCCGGGGTGACGATGCGCACAAAGTTCTCGAGTCCCTCAGCCAGGGCCTCACCAACAAGCTGATGCATGCCCCTACCCGCTTCCTCAGCGATGCGGAGGGTGACCATCGGGGTGATTGCGCCCAGCTGGTCCAGCGCCTCTTCAATCTTTCCAAGGACCGCTAGCCTGTCGGGCTGGCGCCTTCATGCCTGCAGCTGCGGGCCGGTATTCCCATGAAACAGCGTATCCGCGACAAGCTGGACAATCTTGCCGACCGCCTTCAGGAGCTCGACCGTCTGCTGGCCACCAGTGAGGCGGCCAGCGACATGGATAACTATCGCAAGCTGACCCGGGAGCACGCCGAGATCACGCCGGTTGTAGCCCTTTACCAGGCCTTTTGTCAGGCCGTTGCCGATGAGGCCACGGCAAAGGAGCTGATCGGCGACCCGGAGATGAAGGAGCTCGCCGAACTTGAACTCGAAGCGGCCCGGGAGGCCCAGGAGCGGATCGAGGCCGATCTGCAGACTGCGCTGCTGCCCCGGGATCCGAACGATGAGCGCAATCTCTTTCTTGAAATCCGGGCCGGCACCGGGGGGGATGAGGCGGCGCTCTTTGCTGGCGACCTGCTGCGCATGTACACCCGTTACGCCGAGCGCCAGGGCTGGCGGGTCGAAACCATTTCCGCCAGTGATTCCGAGCTTGGCGGGTTCAAGGAGGTGATCGTCCGGGTGGCGGGCAATGGCGCCTATTCGCGCCTGAAGTTCGAGTCGGGCGGGCACCGGGTGCAGCGCGTGCCAGCGACCGAAACCCAGGGGCGCATCCACACCTCAGCCTGCACGGTGGCAGTCATGCCCGAGGCCGATGAGGTCGGCGACGTGGAGCTCAACCCCGCCGACCTGCGCATCGACACCTTCCGGGCGTCCGGCGCCGGTGGCCAGCACATCAACAAGACCGATTCGGCCGTCCGCATCACCCACTTGCCCACCGGCATTGTGGCGGAGTGCCAGGATGGGCGCTCCCAGCACCAGAACAAGGCATCGGCCTTGCGCGTGCTGGCGGCCCGGATCAAGGACATCCAGGTGCGTGAGCAGCAGGCTCGGGAGGCCGCCACTCGCAAGAGCCTGGTCGGCAGCGGAGACCGCTCCGAGCGCATCCGCACCTACAACTATCCCCAGGGCCGGCTTACCGATCACCGCATCAACCTGACCCTCTACAAGCTGGATGCAGTCATGCAGGGGGAGTTGGACGAAGTACTGGCAGCCCTGACAGCCGAACACCAGGCGGAATTGCTGGCAGCACTTGCTGACGAGGGGCACTGAGCGTGGCATTGGCAAGCATCGGCGACGCCCTCCAGGCGGCCCGGGGGCGAATCCCGGCCAGTGAGGCGCGCCTCTTGCTGGGCAAACTGTTGGGGTGCTCCACCGCCCAGATCGCCGCCTACCCGGAGCGGGGGCTCGCCGAGCCGGTCGCGGCCCGCTTCGCCGATTTCCTTGAGCGCCGTGCTGCCGGCGAGCCGGTGGCTTACTTGTTGGAAGTGCGGGAGTTTTTCGGGCGCGATTTCCGGGTGACGCCGGCGGTGCTGATTCCCCGTCCTGAGACCGAGCTGATTGTCGAACTGGTGCTCGGCCGGATGGCGGAAGGTGCTGCGCCGAAGCTGCTCGACCTGGGGACTGGCAGTGGTGCGCTGGCGGTCACGCTGGCCCTTGAAGTGCCGGCAGCCCGGGTGCTGGCGGTTGATCTTTCGGCTGCCGCCATCGAGGTGGCGGCGCAGAATGCCGCTGCGCTGGGGGCCCGGGTGCGCTTTGTCGAGAGCAACTGGTTCTCCGCGGTGGACGAGACGGGCTTTGATTTCATCGTCAGCAACCCGCCATACATTGCTGCGGGCGATCCGCACCTGGCGGAGGGGGATGTGCGTTTCGAGCCTCCGGGAGCGCTCGCATCCGGGGCCTCCGGCCTTGACGACCTGGCCCGCATCACGGTAACAGCGCCGGATTTCCTCGTGCCCGGGGGATGGTTGATGATGGAGCATGGATACGATCAGGCTGCCGCCGTCCGCACCCTGCTGACGGCGGCCGGTTTTGAGGCGGTGGCTTCGGCCACGGATCTGGCCGGAATCGAGCGGGTCAGCTTCGGCTGCTGGCCCTGTTCTTGACGCGCCGCCCAAGCAGGCCTAGACTTTTCCGACTGAATTGCTCAACTATTGTGAGACCAAGATGGACGTCCAAAAGATTATTCACGACCAAGTTACTTCCAACCCGGTGGTCCTGTACATGAAGGGCTCTCCGGCCATGCCCCGCTGCGGCTTCTCTGCCAACGCTACGCAGATCCTGCGTGCCTGTGGCGTGACCGAGTTTGTGGCGGTTGATGTGCTGGCCGACGAAGCCATCCGCCAGGGCATCAAGGAATACGCCAGCTGGCCGACCATTCCCCAGCTGTACATCAAGGGTGAGTTTGTCGGCGGTTCGGACATCATGCGTGAGATGTATGAATCCGGCGAGCTGAAGAAGCTCCTCGACGGCGCGGCCTGAAAGCCGCTGTTCCGGGAAAAGGCGGCTCAGGCCGCCTTTTTTTCGTCCATGGGGGGGAGCGCTTCCGGCTTGGGCGGGAAGAGGGCCTTGTGGGCAAGGTGGTAGGCCAGCAGCAAGGGCGGCATGCGCAGCCAGTGGGCGCGAATGTAGAGGGCCTTGCGGGCTACGGATGTGAAGCGATCTGCGGTGCTGGGGTGCTGGGGCCGCAGCATCCGGCTGTACAGCAGATCCAGCAGGCGCTGACCTGCATTGCCTGAGCTGCCATTTCCCGCCTGTTTGCGGATGCGTGCCGGGATCGGGGTGTCGAGCAGACGTTCCGTATAGCGCAGGGCGAGATTGAGAGGGCCGGAGAGTTGCAGCCGCTGGGCCCGCGCAAGGAGGGCGTCCCAGGCTGCATCGTCCCGGCCCAGGTGTTTCAGGAGCAGATCCAGGTCGGTAAGGTCGCGCAGCAGGTTGTCCGGCTCGCCTTCATGGAAGAGGTGGGAGGCGCTGTGCAGGATCAGGTCTTCCAGGGCCAGGGTGCGGACGCCTGGCAGGTCGGGGATCTCCACGCTGGCCTCGATGAGCAGCCGCGCGTCGGGCTTGAGGCGGGCCGTGGGGGGCAGGATGGTGTGGTGCACATCCAGGGTGGTGCCTCGGAAAACATGGCGCATGGCCGGCAGCTCGTGCATCCAGCGTCGGTAATAGCGTTGGTCGTAGGCGTCGGTGACGCTGCTTTGCCAGCCGGTGAGCATCAGCGCTGATTCAGCCGTGTCCAGGCGTTCGTGGGGGACGAGGATATCGATATCAGCAAACAGCCGCCCTTGGGCGGCAGGCAACCGGCCGGCCACATAGGCCGCCCCTTTGAGCAGGATCAGAGGAATCTCGTAGGGGGCCAGCGCATCGCGCAGCAGTCGGGCTTCGCGACGGATCGAATACTGCTGCTGGGTCGCCATGATGGCGCCGGACTGCAGGTGATTGCGGGGGCGCCGGGGAATGTCGGCTTCCAGCCCGGCGGCACACAGCCGCTCGTAGAGGCGGCCGAGCAGGTTGGCGTGCCGGGTCTGGCGGACAAGCAGATCCCACTGGGCGGGGGAGAGCTGCCGGACGCTGTGCGGATCGCGCAGGGCTGCGAGCAGGTGGTTCACGCTTGCTCCCCGGCAAGTTGCTCGAAAACGGCAATGGCATCATCCAGCCGGCTGTATTCGAAACTGAAATTTCGGCACTGATCGACGGTACGGCCGACAGCCTCGAAGCCCCGGGCGCCAAGAATATGGTAGTTCATGGCATTGTCGGCCAGCTGCATGAAGGCGGCTCCATTGCCCATGGGCGTGAGGCGGGCATCGGCTCCGGCTTGGTAGCGGGGCAGGACCATCCAGGCAGCGCGCGTTGGCGTGTTGACGGCCTCGACGCTGGCCTGCGTGGGGGCCATCAGGGCCACGGTGCCCTTGGTTGTGTCGAGCACGGGCCGGGTCAGGAAGGCGTCCGGTGCATAGTTGCGGATGATGTCGATGGAGGCGTTCTTGAGGCTCACCGGGCGTGCCAGCCCCATCAGTTCGCCAGTGTCCAGGCGAATCATGGTGAGCTCGTCTGACAGCAGGCGCCAGCCGCGATTGACCAGCGCCGCGCACAGGGTGCTCTTGCCGGAGCCGGGTGGGGCAGGCAGGATGGCCGCCCGGTTGCCACGCGCCACTGACGCAGCATGGATGACCAGGATATGCTGGCTGTACGCGGTGATGCACCAGTTCAGCCCCCATTCAAGCATGGGCAAGGATTGATCCCGAGGGAGGGGGGTGAAGGGCTCGATGGCGTCGACGATGAAGCGGGCCTGGGGGCGTAGCCAGCGCCGCAGGCCGTGGCCTGGCTGGATCGCCACGTGGAAATCCACGAACCGGGTGTTGTCGATCAGCGGGTGGTGGGCGTAAAGGCGGGCCAGCTCGCCGGCGATTTCCGGAACGCCGCTCTGTAGCCGGCAGTTGAAGGGGCCGGCGGCCAGGCGAATGCCGTCACCGGCCAGACGTTCGCTGAACTCTGCGGGGGAAAGCGCGCTGACTTTCAATGCTGTGTGGCCTGAATCAGGCGGGCGTCGAGCAGGGCTTCCAGGGCAATTTTGACCTGGGCCCTGCATTCGGCAGGGTCTGCGTCCGGTTCTTCTTGCAGGACGGCCTGGCTTAATGCGGCTTCAGAAAGCTGTTGTCCAGGGGTCGAAAGCTGGTCGAGGATAAAGCGGGTGATGGGGGCGAGGAGAAGCGTTTCTCCTGCATGGGGGTCAAAACGCACCCAGCCCTCGTCGACACTTTTCCAGAGAATGCTGGGCAGTGCGTCGAAGAGGGCGTCGCAGGCAGAGTAGTGAATGCCGGCAGAGGGCAAATGCGCTTGGCCGGAGCTCAGGACAGAACGTAATCCAGGTAGGCTTCGACTTCGGCGGCATCCCACGAGTCGCCGGCACTGGCGGGGTAGGCGCCACCGATCACGCCCAGGTTCCACATGTCCTTGACGGTGGCCGCAGGCAGGAAGCTGCCGGCTTCGGCGCTCAGCAGGGCGGCGACGATCTTGGCATGCACGTTGGTGTTGCCCTTGGCCAGTGCCTGACCGAAGGTCGTGATACTCGGATCGATGGAGGCATTGAAGTTGGGCGGGGCGAAAGGCCTGTCCTTCTGCTCGATGGTCGCGTTGGTGTTCCAGTAGTTCACGCCGTTGAGCTTGGGCGCGCAGGGGGTGGTGCCGTTGCGGCTGAAATTGCCGGAAACGGAGAAACCCGACGGCAGCTTGCAGTTGGCAGCGAGTACCGGGGTGCTCTTGAGGGCGAGCAGAACCGGAGCACCGACCAGACCGGTCTGGATGAGTTTGCGGCGCGTGTTCTGGGAAGCGCTGACACCGGCTTCGGTCGTGCGCTGCTCGGCAGAATTTTCGGGGTGTTCCTGATTCATCCTAAACCTCTTTGGACTTGCGCCGGACACGGCGCGCGTAAATGCAGTATAGGCGGACCTGGCTTTCGCTTGTATGACCTATGCCCGCTCTTGGCTGATATTCTTTAAGCAAATCCTGTTCCAAAATGGGGTTTTCCCCATAGGGCAATGATTTTAAAAGAGAATAAAAAAAATACAGATGTTCTGCCAGGCCCTGGAAAGGGGGCGTGTCAAAAAAATCGACACGCATCAAGGGTTTGCCTCGCTAAATGCTGGCGATGCGGCTGTTCGCCAGGGAGAGCCGGGACGACAGGACTTCCAGGAAGCCCTTGTAGAAATGCATCTGGCACAGGGCAGAGGCGCGCAGCAGGGCAGGCGCGCGGATGGTGAGGATGCGCGTTTCGGCGGTGGCCTCGACCGAGGCGGTGCGTGCGCCGCGACCAGCGGCAAACAGGGCCATCTCGCCAAAACAGTCGCCAGCACTGAGGACGTTGAGAAGATGCCCCTTCTTGACGATGCGCAGCGCCCCTTCAATCACGAAGCAGAAGTAGTTGCCCGGTTCGCCTTCCTTCATGACCACGGTGCCCGGCGCAAAGAGCTTCCATTCGGCGAAGCGGACGATCTCCCAGATCTCGATGTCGCTGAACTCCCGGAAGAAGCGGAAGGCACGCACGCGTTCGAATTTCTCGCTGTCCGGCGGCTCTCCACGATCCGCCGTGAGGCTGCGGTTGCGGTAGGCCTGGGCGAGATCATGGGAGAACTCCATCCAGGTGCCGTAACGTTCGGAGATCTCCCGGCGCATGGCGCGGCCGACGATGGCGTTGAGCTCGGCGGGGATCTCCGGCCGGATGCTGACCGGGGGCGGAGCCTCGTGGTGGGCGATCTGGTACGCCATGTTCACGTTGCTGGTGGCGTCGAAGGGCAGCCGGCCGGTGAGGAGCTGGTACATCACCACGCCGAGGGAGTAGATGTCGGTGCGATGATCTACCGGCATCTCGCGCACCTGCTCGGGCGACATGTAGGCCGGTGATCCGAAGCCTGCCACCTGGGTGGTCTCGCTGGCGGTGAACAAGGCGGCGCCGAAGTCGGAGACCTTGATGTCCTGGCCTTCCGGGGTGGTCAGCAGGATGTTGGCGGGTTTGATGTCCCGGTGCGTCACACCCTGAAGGTAGGCGTGATCGAGGGCCCGGGTGCATTTGAAGATGATCTCGATGAGCCGCTCGAAGGGCAGCAACTGATCGGCGCGGGTGAAGGCTTCGAGGGTGCCCCCGGGGATGTACTCCATGACTACGTAGGCATCGTGGTCGTCGATCACCGCATCGTGGATCTGGATGATGTGCGGGTGCTGGAGCTTGCCGGCGAGGGCGGCCTCGTTGAGCAGCAGGTGGCGATAGAGGGCGCTGCGTTCACTGCCGCGCAGGGCTTCCGGGTGGAGGCGCTTGATGGCTACCTCCCGCTGGGTGAACGGATCGAAGCCAAGATAGACCTCGCTGGTGGCACCTTCACCAATCAGGCGGCTGATCTCGTACTTGCCGATCCGTTCCATGGGGCCGTCCTCAGGCGAGCTGACCGCGGGCGCGGGCAATGGCGGCCCGGACCTGTGCCGGGGCGGTGCCGCCGACATGGTCGCGGGCTGCGAGGGAGCCCTCGACGGTGAGCACCTGGAAGACGTCGTCGCCAAGGCGTTCCACGGCGCCGGGCACATGGGCCATGGCGCTGCGGAGGTCTTCCAGGGAAATCAGAGGCAGGTCCACACCCCGGACATCGGCGGCGCGTACGGCCAGGGCCACGGCCTCGTGGGCGTCACGGAAGGGCAGGCCCTTCTTGACCAGGTAGTCGGCCAGGTCGGTGGCGGTGGCGTAGCCCTGGGTGAGCGCAGCCTTCATGGCCTCGCCCTTGACGCGTACGTTGAAGACCTTCTGGCCGTTCTCGACGCGGCTGCCCATCATGTCGGCATAGATGCGCAGGGTGTCGATGGCGGTGTCGGCGGAATCGAACAGGGGCTCCTTGTCTTCCTGGTTGTCCTTGTTGTAGGCCAGGGGCTGGCCCTTCATCAGGGTCAGAAGGGAGACCAGGTTGCCGTTGGCGCGGCCGGTCTTGCCACGTACGAGCTCGGGCACATCCGGGTTTTTCTTCTGGGGCATGATCGAGCTGCCGGTGCAGAAGCGGTCAGCCAGGTCGATGAAACCGACGCGCGGGCTCATCCACAGGATCAGCTCTTCGGACAGGCGCGACAGGTGAGTCATGAGCAGCGACACGGCGGCGCAGAATTCGATGGCGAAATCGCGATCGGAAACGGCATCCAGCGAGTTGTAGCAGACTTCCTCGAAGCCCAGCAGCTCGGCCACGTATTCCCGGTCGATGGGGAAGGTGGTGCCGGCCAGGGCGGCGGAGCCCAGGGGCAGGCGGTTGACGCGTTTGCGGCAGTCGGCAAAGCGCTCGGCGTCGCGGCGGGTCATCTCGTAGTAGGCCATCAGGTGGTGACCGAAGGTGACGGGCTGGGCCACCTGAAGGTGGGTGAAGCCGGGCAGCGGGGTGTCGGCGTGGTGTTCGGCGAGGTCGAGCACCGCCTGCTGGAACTCGCGGATCAGGCCGAGGATGGTGTCGATGGCGTCGCGCAGCCACAGGCGGATATCGGTGGCCACCTGGTCGTTGCGACTGCGGCCGGTGTGCAGGCGCTTGCCGGCGTCGCCCACCAGGGCGGTCAGGCGCTTTTCGATGTTGAGGTGGACGTCTTCGTCGTCGAGGTTCCAGTTGAGCTCGCCGCGTTCGATCTCGCCGACGATCTGGGCCATGCCCCGCTCGATGTCGGCCAGGTCGGCTGCGCCGATGATGCCCTGGCGGGCGAGCATGGTGGCATGGGCCAGGGAGCCGCGGATGTCCTGGGTGGCCATGCGGTTGTCGAAAAACACGCTGGCGGTGTAGCGCTTGACCAGGTCGGAAACAGGCTCGGTGAAACGACCGGACCAAGCCTTGGCGGCGCCGTCCTGGGGTGCGGAGTGATCTGCCATAATTATTGATGCTCTCAGCGATAAGAGGGCCGTGTGCCACGGAGAGAAGCCCGTGGATTCAAGGTTTTGGCCCGTTTTTTGACCCATGAGTATAAAGCAAAACCCGCGCCGCGCCGGCCGTGGCCGCTATGAAGGGACCTTGCCCGATTTCCGCAACCTGGGCGTCGTACTGCGGATGCTGCTGCTGGTCAATGGCCTCGCCCTCGTGGCCGTGCTGATCCGTAACCGGGAGCTCGTGGTGCTCGGGGAGGAGATTCTCGACATGGCGCTACGTGTCGAGTTTCCCCTGATCCTGTCGGTGGCGGCCTTGTTTTTGCTGCGGACGCCTCTGCAGCGCCTGCCATACCGCGTTGGTCTGGTGGGCACCGGGGCCGTGGTGATAGGGGTGGTGCTGGGGGTTCAGGGCCTGCTGGCACCGCTCGGCTATGGCGGCGGCGGGCGTCCACTGTTGTGGTCGATGGTGACGGCGGGGTGTGTGATGACTTACTTCCATCTGCGGGGGGCCGCCCAGGCGCCGGTGCTGGCGGAAGCCCGGCTGTTGGCTTTGACCGCCCGTATCCGCCCCCATTTTCTGTTCAACAGCCTCAATGGCGTGCTTGGGGTGCTGCGCTCCAATCCGCGTCGCGCCGAAGAGGGGCTGGAGGAACTGGCCGACCTGTTCCGTGCCCTGATGCAGGATAACCGCGAGTTGGTACCCCTTGCCGACGAGATCGTGCTGTGCGAGCGCTATCTCAATCTGGAGCGCCTGCGGCTTGGCGATCGGCTGAAGGTGGCTTGGCAGCGGGATGCCGCGGCGGAGGAATCCCTGGTGCCGCCCCTCTTTCTTCAGCCTTTGGTCGAAAACGCGGTGTATCACGGTGTCGAGCCTGGTGCCGGGCCAGGCCAGGTTTCCATTTCCATAGCCCGGCGCGGCCCGGAGGTGGTCATCGAGATCGCCAATCCGGTGATTGACGCCGAGCAACATCATGCCGGCAACCGCATGGCGCTTGATAACATCCGCGAACGTCTGATGCTGTTCTATGACCTTGAGGCGGCCCTCGACACCGAGCAGACGGACGATGCCTATCGGGTGCGCATTCGCCTACCCTTCCGGAGTGAACGATGAGTGATGACGTGCCCCTGGCCCCCCTGGCGGTGCTCTTGGTCGATGACGAGGCGCCGGCCCGGGAGCGTCTGCGCGACCTGCTGGGGGATCTGGCCGAGCAGCAGCCCACCCGGATCATCGGCATGGCGGCCAACGGTGTCGAGGCCCTGGCGCTGCTGGAGACCGAGCCGGCGGACCTGGTGATCACCGACATTCGCATGCCGGTGATGGATGGCGTCGAACTGGCGCGCCACCTGGGGCGGCTTGAGCCAACACCGGCGGTGATCTTTTCGACGGCCTACGATGAATACGCGGTGCGCGCCTTCGAATTGGCGGCTGTGGATTACCTGCTCAAGCCGGTGCGGGCCACCCGTCTGGCCGACGCCCTGGCCAAGGCCCGCCGCCTGCGCCCCCAGGCCGATGAAGTGCTGCGCCGGATGGCGCCGGCCACCCGCAGCCATTTCAGCATCAGCGAGCGCGGGCGCATCTTGCTGGTGCCGGTGTCCGAGGTGCTGTTCCTGAAGGCCGAACAGAAATATGTGGTGGCGCATACTCGGGAGCGGGAATACCTTCTGGATGAATCTCTGGTGCAACTGGAGGAAGAGTTTCCCCAGCGTTTTCTGCGCATCCACCGTAACTGCCTGATCGCCCGCCCGGCCGCCCGGGGCGTGGCCAGGGCTACCACTGGTGAAGATGGAGAAGCCCACTGGGTGATTCTGCTCGACGGGCTGGCCGGACAGCTGCCGGTCAGCCGGCGCCAGTGGCCTGTGGTCAAGGAGGCACTCGGCCTGTGATACGCAGTGGAGAACGTCCGTTTTGACGGGTGTTTCAAAGTGGGCTCCCGTACAATTCGCCCCATGGAAAACCCCGGCCTCACCCCCTCGCTGCCCGCCTATCCCCGTCACCGGCCCCGCCTCCGACCGGCGCCCTTTCTGCCCATGTCCCGGGCCGAGATGGACGTCCTGGGTTGGGACGCCTGCGACATCATCATCATTACTGGCGACGCCTATATCGACCATCCCAGCTTCGGCATGGCCCTGATCGGCCGTACCCTGGAGGCCCAGGGCTTCCGGGTCGGCATCATCAGCCAGCCCGACTGGCATTCGGCCGATGCTTTCCGCGCGCTGGGCAAGCCGCGCCTGTTCTACGGCATCACCGCCGGGAACATGGATTCGATGATCAACCGCTACACCGCCGACCGCAAACCCCGCTCCGATGACGCCTACACGCCTGCCGCCGAGCCCGACAAGCGGCCGGACCGGGCCGTGGTGGTGTACGCCCAGCGCGCCCGCGAGGCCTACCCGGACGCCAACATCGTGATTGGCAGCATTGAGGCCAGCCTGCGCCGCATCGCCCACTACGATCACTGGTCCGAGAAGGTGCGCCGCTCGGTGCTGCCCGATTCCAAGGCCGACCTGCTGGTGTTCGGCTCGGGTGAGCGGGCGGTGATCGAACTCGCCCATCGCCTGGCTGCAGGGGAGCCCATCGAGGCCATCCGCGACCTGCGCGGCACCGCCTTCATGGTCAAGCCGGGCTGGCGGCCGGAGGGGTTCGTGGAGGTCGCTTCCATCGACATCGACCGGCCCGGCCCCGTCGAGCCGCACCGCGATCCCTACGCCATGGAGCCCGCCGGGGCACCTGCAGGGGCGACTTCAGGCGCCCAATCCACCACCCAGCCCATCCGCATCATCCCTGCCGCAGAGCGCGTCGCTGCGCGCAAGGCCGACCGGGCACGCCAGGTCATCCGCCTGCCGGCTTACGAGGTGGTCAAGGACGACAAGGTGATGTACGCCCACGCCTCACGCACCTTTCATCTGGAGTCCAACCCCGGCAACGCCCGGGCCATGGTGCAGGCTCACGGGGTGGGCCCCGGTTGTCGCGACGTGTGGCTCAATCCGCCGCCTATCCCCCTCACCACCGAAGAGATGGACTGGGTCTTCGGCCAGCCCTATGCCCGGCAACCCCATCCGAGCTATGGCGAGGCGCGTATCCCGGCCTGGGACATGATCCGCTTCTCCATCAACATCATGCGAGGCTGTTTTGGTGGCTGCACCTTCTGCTCCATCACCGAGCACGAGGGGCGCATCATCCAGAGTCGCTCGGAGGCCTCCATCCTCAAGGAGATCGAGGAGATCCGCGACAAGACGCCGGGTTTCACCGGCACCATCTCCGACCTGGGCGGCCCCACCGCCAACATGTATCGGATGGCCTGCAAGGACCCGAAAATCGAGTCTTCCTGCCGGCGTCTGTCCTGCGTATTTCCGGGCATCTGCGAGAACCTCGGCACCGACCACGGCCCCCTTATCCAGCTCTACCGCAAGGCGCGGGCTATCCCGGGGGTCAAAAAGGTGCTGATCGGCTCCGGCCTGCGCTACGACCTGGCCGTGCGCTCGCCCGAGTACGTGAAGGAGCTGGTCACCCACCACGTGGGCGGCCTGCTCAAGATCGCCCCGGAACACACCGAGGATGGTCCCCTCGACAAGATGATGAAGCCGGGCATCGGCACCTACGACCGCTTCAAGGAGATGTTCGAGCGTTTCTCGAAGGAGGCAGGCAAGAAGCAGCACCTGATTCCTTACTTCATCGCCGCTCACCCGGGCACCACCGATGAAGACATGGTCAACCTGGCCCTGTGGCTGAAGGGCAACAACTTCCGCCTGGATCAGGTTCAGACTTTCATGCCGACGCCCATGGCCATGGCCACCACCATGTATCACACTGGCAAGAACCCCTTGCGCAAGGTGTCGGCCGACTCGGAGGCGGTGGAGACTCCGAAGTCCGGGCGCCAGCGCCGCCTGCACAAGGCACTGCTGCGCTACCACGATCCGGAGGGCTGGCCGCTGATCCGCGAAGCCCTGCGGGCCATGGGGCGAGCCGACCTGATAGGTGCTCAGGCCCGGCACCTGGTGCCCCGCGACCAGCCGGTGGTCCTTGATCGAAGCCCGGCCGGCAAGCCGGGCGCTTCCCGCAAGAGTGGGGGCAAGGCTGACAGTCCGGTGGGGGCCCGGCGAGCCCCGCCACCGACGCGGCGCGGTAGTGGCGTGGTACGCAGAGGGTCGGGCAAGTAGGCCCGGATGGGCTGCCAACCGGCGTCTGACACAGCCAAGCCGAGCCGGCTCCCCGCACGATCCGGGTGGGCGTCCTCAACCGGGCCACCCGGGGGCTAGAGAGCCAGGGTTGACGGCCTCAGCCGCTGTTGCGCAGGCCCGCGGCGATGCCGTTGATGGACAGGTGGATGCCGCGCCGCACGCGCTCGTCCTGATGGCCCTCGCGGTAGCGGTGGAGCAGCTCGACCTGCACGTGGTTGAGCGGGTCGAGGTAGGGAAAGCGGTTGCGGATGGAACGCTTGAGCAGAGGGTTTGCGTCCAGCAGTTCGCCCTGGCTGGTGATGGCCAGCAGCATCTCGATGGTGCTGGCGTGCTCTTTGGCGATGCGCGGGAAGATGGCTTCGCGCAGGGCACCGTCCTTGACCAGCTCGGCATAGCGGCTGGCGATGGCGATGTCGCTCTTGGCCAGCACCATGTCCATGTTGGAGAGCAGGGTGGCAAAGAATGACCATTCCTTGTGCATGGCCCGGAGGCGTGCCAGGCCGGCGTCGCCGTGCGCCTTCAGATAGGCATGGACCGCCGAACCGAAGCCGTACCAGCCCGGCAGCATGATGCGGCACTGGGCCCAGCTGAACACCCACGGAATGGCCCGCAGATCCTCGATGGCGGTGGATTTTTTGCGAGAGGCTGGGCGGCTGCCGATGTTCAGCGCCGCGATTTCGGAGATCACCGTGGATTCCCAGAAGTATTGCTCGAAGCCCTCGGTTTCATAGACCAGGTTGCGGTAGGCCTTGAAGGCGGCGTGCGACAGCTCGTCCATGGCCTCCAGGTATTCGGGGCGGGGGGCCGGGTCGCGGGGGGCGAAGAGGGTGGCTTCCAGGGTGGCGGCAGCCAGCACCTCCAGGTTGCGTCGGCCCACCTCGGGGTTGGCGTACTTGGAGGCGATCACCTCGCCCTGCTCGGTGAGGCGGATCTGGCCCTGCACGGCGCCGCCCGGCTGGGCCAGGATGGCCTGGTAGCTGGGGCCGCCACCGCGGCCGACGGAGCCGCCGCGGCCGTGGAACAGGCGCAGGCGTACGCCGTGGCGGGCGAAGGTGTCCACCAGGCCGATCTCGGCCTTGTAGAGCTCCCAGCCCGAGGTGAGAAAGCCGCCGTCCTTGTTGCTGTCGGAGTAGCCCAGCATCACCTCCTGCTCCTTGCGGCGGGATTCCAGCAGCGCCATGTACTCGGGGATGGCGAACAGGCGGTCCATCACCCCGGCGGCGTTCTGCAGGTCGCCGATGGTTTCGAACAGCGGAATGATGTTCACGTCCAGCGCACCTTCGAGAGGGCGCAGCAGGCCGGTTTCCTTGGCCAGTACAGCCACTTCGAGGATGTCGGAGACATCGTCGGTCTTGGAGATGATGCAGTTGGGCACTGCGGCCTTGCCGTAGCGCAGGTGGGCGGCGCGGGCTGCGCGGAAGATGGCCAGCTCGCCCTGGCTCTCTTCGGAGTAGTCGATCCACGGTGAGGCCAGCGGGCGTGGGGTAGCCAGCTCTTCAAGCAGCATCGCGATGCGCCCGGCCTCGTCCAGAGCCAGGTAGTCGCGGTTCGGGTCGATGGCCTTGATGAGTTCGGCGACGACGCGCTCGTGTACGTCGGAGTTCTGGCGCAGGTCGATGGGCGCCAGGTGGAAGCCGAACACTGACACGGCGCGGCGCAAGTGGCGCAGACGTCCGCGGGCGAGGGCGCCGAGGCCGTTGGCGGTGAGGGAGCGATGCACCACTTCCAGCTCGTCCGACAGTTCGTCGGGGCTGGGGTAGGGGGCGGCAGGGGCTACCGCATGGCGTGGCGGCTGATGGCCGAGCAGTTGAGTGTAGGTGGCGGCCAGCCGCGCATAGACGCCCGTGAGGGCGCGACGGTAGGGCTCATCGCTACGGTGGGGCGAGCCGTCGGGCGAGGCTTCGGCGAGGCGCAGCAGGGCGTCGGACGCGCTCACCAGGCCCTGGGCCACAGACAGCTGGGAGCCCAGGGTGTGGATCTCGTCCATGTAATAGGTCAGGACTTTCTCGGCCTGGGTGGCCAGGGCCCTTTCGAGGATCTCGGCGGTGACGAAGGGGTTGCCGTCCCGGTCGCCGCCGATCCAGCTGCCCACGCGCATGAAGTTGGGCAGCTCAATTGCGCCCCAGCTGCGGTCGTGGCGGGTCAGGCGGTCTTCCAGCCCGGCGTACAGGCGGGGGAGTTCGCGCAGGAAGGTGTAGTCGAAGTAGGACAGGCCGTTGGATACCTCGTCCATCACCGACAGTTTTTCGGTGCGCAGCATGCGCGTCTGCCACAGGGTAAGCACCGCCCGGCGCAGGGCCTCCTCGTTGGCCTGCTGCTCGTCGGGGGTGAGCTGCATGCGGTCGCGTGCGTCCAGCAGACGGGCGATGACCATCTGGCAGTTGAGAATGCTCTTGCGCTGGACCTCGGTGGGGTGGGCCGTGAGCACCGGCACGATGTTGGCCGTATCGAAGAAGGACACCAGTTCGGGGCTGCCCAGGCCGGCGGCAAAGGCGCGGTCGAGGGCGTGGGCCAGGCTGCCTTCCTTGGGGGCCGAGCCGGCGATCTGGTGGGCCCGGGAGCGGCGGATGTGGTGTTGATCTTCGGCGATGTTGGAGAGGTGCGAGAAGTAGCTGAAGGCCCGCACCACGTCGATGGTCTGGTCCCGGGACAAGGAGTCGAGGGTGGCCTCCAGTTCGCGGCGGGCGCCGTGGTCTTCGTGGCGGCGGAAGCGGATGGAGCTCTGGCGGATGGTCTCCACCAGGTCGAACACCGCCTCGCCCTCCTGGGCGCGCACAGTGTCGCCCAGCACGCGGCCGAGCAGGCGGATGTCGTCGCGGAGGGGGAGGTCTTTGTCTTCGCTGGTGTTCTTGTCGCTCATCGTGGCGGATCCTGTCCTGTCGGTTGCTGTCGGCGCGAAAGGCGCATCAGGGCCCCATGCTAGAATCCCGACCCGAATGGCCGCCATAGGTGCCTACCCTGATGCTGCACTGCGGAAGCCCGCAGAGTGCCCCGGTTGGCCCGTGCTTGTCCATATCGCCGCGTCGCCCCGATCATCCTTTCAGCCAGCCGAGCCCGAATACCGTGAGCGCACCTACGCCCGACCGCATCGTCATCGCCACCCGTGAAAGCCGCCTCGCCCTGTGGCAGGCCGAGCACATCAAGGCCCGTCTCGAAGCCCTCTATCCGTCCTGCTCCGTGGAGCTGCTGGGCATGACCACCCGCGGCGACCAGATCCTCGACCGGCCGCTGGCCAAGGTGGGCGGCAAGGGCCTGTTCGTCAAGGAACTCGAAACCGCGCTGCTCGACCGGGCCGCCGACATCGCCGTGCACTCCATGAAGGACGTGCCGATGACCCTGGCCCCCGAGTTCGCGCTGGTCGCCATCGCCGAGCGCGAAGTGCCGCTGGACGCCTTTGTGTCCAACAAGTACGAGAGCCTCGACGACATGCCGCCGGGCGCCGTGGTGGGCACCTCCAGCCTGCGCCGGGAGTCCCAGATCCACGCCCAGTACCCGATGCTGGCCGTGAGCAGCCTGCGCGGCAACCTCGACACCCGCCTGCGCAAGCTCGATGAAGGCCAGTACGACGCGATCATCCTCGCCGCCGCCGGCCTGAGCCGCCTGGGCCTGGGCAGCCGCATCCGCTCCACGCTGCCTTCCGAAGTGTCCCTGCCGGCCGCCGGCCAGGGCGCGCTGGGCATCGAGGCCTTGGCCGACCGCCCCGAAGTGGCTGCCTGGATCGCGCCCCTGGCCGACCCCCGCTCCGCCGCCTGCGTGCGTGCCGAGCGTGCCACCTCCCGAGCCTTGGCCGGTAGCTGCGAAGTGCCGCTGGGGGCCTATGCTGAAGTGCAGGGTGGTGAGCTGTGGCTGCGTGGCTTTGTGGCCCTGTCGGACGGTTCCCGCATTGCCCGAGCCGAGCGCCGTGGCCCCATCGACCAGCCGGAAGCCCTGGGTCTGGCCCTGGCCGCCGACCTGCGGGCCGATGGCGCCGACGAGATTCTCGCCAGCCTGTAAGCCGTAGCCGGAATGGGTGAGCTGCCTCTCGCCGGGCGTTCCATCGTCATCACCCGCCCTGCCGGGCAGGCCGACAGCCTGTGCGCGGCGCTCGGAGCGCTGGGGGCCGAGCCCCTGCGCTTTCCCCTGCTGACCATCTCTCCTGTACCCGACGTGGCACCGCTTGAGCGCATGGCGCGGCGTCTGGGGGAGTTTTCCCTGGCCTTCTTCGTCAGCCCCAATGCGGTGAATCTTGGCCTCGACGCGCTGTTACGGGTAAGCCCGTGGCCCGCCGGCTTGGCCGTGTCCACCGTCGGAAAGGGCAGTGAGGCGGCGCTGGCTGCCCGGGGCTTTGGCCGGATCATCGCCCCCGACAGCGGCTTCGATAGTGAATCCGTCCTCGCCCTGCCGGCCTTCCAGGCCGCGGCAGTGAGGGGGCTGAGGGTGCTGGTCCTGCGCGGCGATGGCGGGCGCGACCTGCTCGGTGACACCCTGCGTGCCCGCGGGGCACTGGTTGAATACCTGACTTGCTACCACCGCAGTGGCCCCGTCGACGACCCCGCGCCCTTGCTGGCCCGGGCCCGACAGCGCCGCCTTGATGCCCTGACGCTGACCAGCAGCGAGGGCCTGGCTTACCTCGAAGCCCTGCCTGGCGGCGAGGCCCTGCGTGGGGTGCCGGTGTTCGTTCCCCATCCACGTATCGGCGAGCGAGCCCGGGGAGCCGGGTTTGCTTCAGTCATCACCACTGCAGCCGGGGATTCCGGGTTGATTGACGGCCTTGTCGCCCATTTTTCCGCGCGCAACCACAACACTTATCCGGGTTAAACTCACGCCCATGAGCAGCGAAATCCCCAGCCTTCCGCCCCTTGAGGCGGCCCAGCCCGCCGTGCCGGCGCAAGCCGCCCCCTCCACCTGGCTACGTCCTTCCGTTGTCATCGCTACCCTGGCCTTGGTCTTGCTGGGCTGGCAGTGGGTGGAAACCCGTGGCCGGCTCGCGGAACTGCAGGAAGAGCTGGCAAAGCGTTTGTCCGACGGTGATTCTGTGGCCCGCGAGGCCCTGACCCTGACCCGGCAGAATCAGGAGAACCTGCAGGACCTGCAGAACAAGCTGGGGGGGCTGGATGCCCGCTTTTCCGAAACCCAGGGGCAGCAAGTAGCCCTGGAGGCAATGTACCAGGAGTTCTCGCGCACCCGGGACGACCGGGTGCTGTCCGAGGTGGATCAGGCCGTAACCATCGCGGCTCAGCAGCTCCAGTTGGCCGGAAACGTGCACAACGCGCTGGCGGCCCTGCAGACCGCGGATGCCCGCCTGGCCAGCGTCGATAGGCCCCAGTGGCTGTCGGTGCGCAAAGCCTTGGCGGAGGACATCGATGCCCTCAAGGCGCTGCCCCAGGTGGATTCCGCTGGCGTGGCGCTCAAACTTGAAACCCTGATGGGGCGCCTTGATGCGCTGCCGCTGGCCTTTGAGGCCCGCCCCAAGGCGCAGCCGACACCCCGTGACAGCGAATCGGGCTGGTTGTCGGCCCTGTGGCTGGAGTTCTGGGGCGAGTTCAGGCAGCTGGTGCGCATCGAGCGCATGGACCGCCCCGATCCGGCCCTGCTGGCGCCCAGCAATGCCGTGTTCCTGCGCGAAAACCTCAAGTTGCGCCTCATGAATGCCCGGCTGGCCCTGCTCACCCGTGACGGCAACACCTTCCGTGAGGACATGCGTTTGTCGGCCAGTTGGCTTGAGCGCTATTTCGACCTGCGCAATGCCGCTGTGGCCACCGCTCGTGACGAGCTGCTGGCCCTGCAGAAATCCCCGGTTGGCGTTGATCTGCCTCCCCTGCTGGCCAGCCAGAATGCTCTGCGCGGTCTGCAGGCTCTTTCCGAGCGCAGGGCAGAGCCGGTCCCGGCCAGTCCGGCGGCCAAGGCGGCCCGTCCGGCCAGGAAGAACTGAGGCCGGCCATGCGAGGATTGCTGTGGTTGATTGGCCTGTTTGCCCTGGCCGCCGGACTGGCGGTCGCTGGCCGCTACAACGAGGGGTATGCCCTGCTGGTGTGGCCGCCGTATCGCATCCAGATCTCCATGAACCTGCTGTTTCTGCTCTTGGTGGGCAGCTTCGCAGCGCTCTACGCCCTGTCCCGGTTGGTGGCCCGTACGGCCGCGCTGCCTCGTGCAGTGCAGAGCTTCCGGGCCCGCAAGAGCCGTGAACGCGCTTCCCAGGCGCTCTACGATGCGGCCCGGCTGCGTATCGAAGGGCGCTTCGGGCAGGCTCTCAAGCAGGCCAGCCTGGCCTATGAGGCCAAGGAATCTCCGGGTCTGGCGGCGCTGCTGGCTGCCCGGGCAGCCCACTCCCTGCGGGACGAGACACGTTACCGGGAGTGGTTGGACAAGGCCGCCGGGCACGATCACGAGGTGCGTGTTGCGCGCTTGATGACAGAAGCCGAGTTGGCAGTGGAGGGGCGCCGTTTTGATGAAGCGGCGGAGCGCATTGAAGATCTGCAGGCCGGTGGGCAGCGTCATATCGCCGCCCTGCGCCTGGCCCTGCGCACGGCCCAGGCCAAGGGCAACTGGGTCGAGGCGGTGCGTCTGGTGCGACAATTGGTCAAGGTCAAGGCACTGACCGCGGAACAGGCCGACCCCGTGAAGCGGCGTGCTCACCAGGAAGGCCTCCGGCAGCGGGCCGGCGATGCCCAGGCCCTGCTGGCCTACTGGCATGATGTACCCCGGGATGAGCAGCGCGATGCGCGGCTGGTGGGCGAATTTGCCAGGGCCCTGCTCGCCTCAGGCGAGAGTGGTGCAGCCCAGAAGGCCATCGAGTCGCAGCTGGCCCTGGCCTGGGATTCAAATCTGGCCGACATCTACGGGCGTTGCGAAGGGGGCGATGTACGCAGTCGTCTGGCCAGCGCCGAAGACTGGCTGAAACGCCACCCGCGGGATCCGCAGCTCCTGCTCAGCCTCGGCCGCCTGTGCGTGCAGTCCCAGCTGTGGGGCAAGGCCGAAAGTTACCTCGATGCGGCGCTGGCCATCGAGCCGGGTTGGGAAGCCCACGTGGAGCTGGCACGCCTGGCCGAACGCATTGGCCGGACCGATGATGCCAACCGTCACTACCGCGCCGCGGCGGAGCTTTCCCGGCGCTGAGCTCGCGCCCGGCTTTTCGTATCCTGCCGGGCGGAATACCATATGCGTTTTTTTTGGGGGGCGAGCCGTCCGTCGCGCCCCAAAACGATCGATAGTTTTTGTTAATTCAGACGATTTCATCAATCAATTTGAACGATGAGTTCGGCCGGCCTATCATCCAAGGCTCCAAGTCTTCTCAACCTGTGAAGGAAACGCGATGTCCCTGATCAATACCGAAATCAAGCCGTTCAAAGCAACCGCCTTCCACAATGGCAAGTTCGTCCCTGTGACCGACACCGACCTGAAGGGCAAGTGGTCCGTGTTCTTCTTCTACCCGGCTGACTTCACCTTCGTGTGTCCGACCGAACTGGGTGACATGGCCGATGTGTACCCCGAATTCCAGAAGCTGGGCGTTGAGGTGTATTCCGTGTCCACCGACACCCACTTCACCCACAAGGCCTGGCACGACGCCTCTGATACCATCAAGAAGATCAACTACCCGATGATCGGCGACCCGACCGGCGCCATCAGCCGCAACTTCGACGTGATGATCGAAGAAGAAGGCCTGGCCCTGCGCGGCACCTTCGTGGTGAATCCGGAAGGCCAGATCAAGGTCGCCGAAATTCACGACCTGGGCATCGGCCGTGACGCCTCCGAGCTGCTGCGCAAGGTGAAGGCTGCCCAGTACGTGGCCTCCCACCCGGGTGAAGTCTGCCCCGCCAAGTGGCAGGAAGGCGCCGAGACCCTGAAGCCGTCTCTGGACCTCGTCGGCAAGATCTAAGTCCTGCTGACAGGGCGGCTGCGGCTGCCCTTAAGCAAAAAGCCCGGCCGTCGCAAGACGGGCCGGGCTTTTTATTTTCCGGGAGCGGGGGGCGATCAGGCCCAGTCGCGGGGGATCAGGAAGTCGGTGTACAGGCGAGCCTCCGGGCTGCCCGCCTCGGGGTGCCAGTCGTAGCGCCACTTCACGATCGGGGGCATGGACATCAGGATGGATTCGGTGCGCCCGCCGGACTGCAGGCCGAACAGGGTGCCCCGGTCGAAGACCAGGTTG
The DNA here is from genome assembly GCF_028689785.1 of Zoogloea sp. Taxonomy (GTDB): domain Bacteria; phylum Pseudomonadota; class Gammaproteobacteria; order Burkholderiales; family Rhodocyclaceae; genus Zoogloea. The sequence goes on from NZ_JAQVCN010000008.1 coordinate 35,564, forward strand.
AATTCCACATAGCGACCCCGGCGATAAGCCTGGAAATCCCGCTCCCGCTCGCCGTAGGGGGTGTCGCGGCGGCGCTCGATGATGGGCAGATAGGCCTTCAGGAAGGCATCCCCCACGCTGCGGGTCATGGCAAAGGCGCTGTCGAAGTCCACCTGGCCGTCGGCACCGTGGTCATCGAAGAACAGGCCGCCAACGCCACGGGGCTCGTTGCGGTGCTTGAGGAAGAAATAGCGGTCACACCACTCCTTGAGGCGGGTGTACTCGGCCTCACCCCAGGGCAGCACGGCGGCCTTGCAGCTGGCGTGGAAGTGCCGTACGTCCTCTTCGAAGGGGTAGTAGGGGGTCAGATCCTTGCCGCCGCCGAACCACCACACGTCGGGCTTGCCTGGTGCGGAGGCGATGAAAAAGCGCACGTTCATGTGCACCGTCGGGCAGTAAGGGTTGCGGGGGTGGAGCACCAGGGATACACCCATGGCCTCGTAGCTGCGTCCGGCCAGCTCGGGGCGGGCGGCGGTGGCGGAAGGGGGCAGACCCTCGCCCATCACATGGGAGAAGTTGCAGCCGCCGCGTTCGAAGAAGTTGCCGTCCTCGATCAGGCGGGTAAGGCCGCCCCCGCCGGCCGGGCGGGTCCAGCTGTCGGTGACGAAGGGCTTGCCGTCAAATAGTTCCAGGGCAGAGACGATGCGAGTCTGCAGATCGAGGAGATAGGCTTTGACGGCGTTGCGGTCGGGCATGGCGATTCTTTTCGGATACAAAAAAGACGGCTCCAGGAGGAGCCGTGGGTTCAGTCCGGCATCTGCTCAGGTGGCGGGCAGCAGGCGCTTGGCGTAGACCTCCCGGTCCATGTCGCGGGCGTCGGCGGTGATCTGAACGATCTGCCTGCCCGGGCCGATGAGGCTGCTCATGGCCAGCACCAGGGCTTCGGTGAGCCCTTGCTTGGTGGGCTTGTCGCGGCCCGACAGCATGGCCAGTTCGGCATGCACGAAGCCGTGCTCCGCGCCGCTGCCGACACAGAAGTGCTGCACGGGAATCAGGCGGACCTTGATGGAGTCCGGCGGGTTGAAGACGCCACTGGAAAGTAGGACGTCACAGGCTGCCTGGGCCAGGCTCACGCCGTCGAAGCGGCTGGCCATGTTTTCGCTGTATTCGATACGCAGGTGGGGCATGTCAGTGAGCGCCGGGCTGTCTCGAGCATGGCGCCGAGGTCTGCGAACGAAGTGCGCCTGAGGGGTGTTTCATAATGGTATTCAGCCCTTGCGGCCAACGGCTCGGTAGCCGATGTCACGACGGCACTGCATGCCGTCGAAGTGGATCTGGTCCACCTGTTCGTAGGCCTGTTTCTGGGCGCTCCTGACGTTGTCGCCGAGGGCCGTGACGCACAGCACGCGGCCGCCGCTGGTGACGACCTGCCCGCCCTGCTCGGTGGTGCCGGCGTGGAAGACGTGCACGTCGGCGTTCGCTTCAGTGGGCAGACCGTGGATGGCATCGCCCTTGCGCGGGCTGTCCGGGTAGCCGGCAGCAGCCATCACCACGCCCAGGGCGAAGCGGCGGTCCCACTCGGCTTCGATCTTGTCGAGCTTGCCGGCAATGGCGGCTTCGACCAGGTCTACCAGGTCGGACTTGAGGCGCATCATGATGGGCTGGGTTTCAGGGTCGCCCATGCGGCAGTTGAACTCGACCACGCGGGGGGCGCCCTTGCTGTCGATCATCAGGCCGGCATACAGGAAGCCGGTGTAGGGCAGGCCTTCGGCGGCCATGCCGACGAGGGTCGGCATGATGATCTCGCGCATGGCGCGGGCATGGACTTCCGGGGTGACCACCGGGGCGGGGGAGTAGGCTCCCATGCCACCAGTGTTGGGCCCCTGGTCGGCGTCCTTGAGGCGCTTGTGATCCTGGGAGGTGGCCAGGGGCAGGGCGTGACGGCCATCTGCCATGACGATGAAGCTGGCTTCCTCGCCTTCCATGAACTCTTCGATCACCACCCGCGGGCCGCGTTCGTCGTACTGCACGCCCAAGGTGTTGTGGGTGAGCATGGCGTCGATGGCCGCGTGGGCCTCGTCCATCGTCATGGCCACCACTACGCCCTTGCCGGCAGCCAGGCCGTCGGCCTTGATGACGATGGGGGCACCTTCGGCATCCACGTAGGCGTGGGCCTGAACCGGGTCGGAGAAGGTCTGGTAGCGGGCGGTGGGGATCTTGTGGCGCTGCAGGAACTGCTTGGCGAAATCCTTGGAGCTCTCCAGCTGGGCGGCCAGCCGGGTCGGCCCGAAGATGGGCAGGCCGGCGGCCCGGAAGGCATCCACCACGCCGGCGGCGAGGGGAGCCTCGGGGCCGACGACGGTCAGGCCGATCTGCTCCTGGCGGACAAAGTCGATCAGCGCCGGAATGGCCGTGATGGCCACGTTCTCAACGCCGGGCTCCCGAGCGGTGCCGGGGTTGCCGGGGGCGACGTAAACCTTATGGACGCGGGCCGAGCGGGACAGTTTCCAGGCCAGCGCGTGTTCGCGACCGCCGGAGCCGATGACGAGGATTTTCATGTTGGGGCCTGGATCAGTGGCGGAAGTGGCGGAAGCCGGTGAGCACCATGGCGATGCCCTGCTCGTCGGCAGCGGCGATCACCTCGGCGTCACGCATGGAGCCGCCCGGCTGGATGACCGCGGTGGCGCCAGCCTGGGCCAGCACGTCGAGGCCATCACGGAACGGGAAGAAGGCATCGGAGGCCACCACGCAGCCGGGGATGACGAGGCCGGCGTTCTCGGCCTTGATCTTGGCGATGCGGGCGGAGTCCACACGGCTCATCTGGCCGGCGCCAACACCGATGGTCATGCCATCCTTGCAGTAGACGATGGCGTTGGACTTGACGTATTTGGCCACGCGCCAGGCGAACAGCAGGTCGCTGAGCTCCTGTTCGGTGGGGGCGCGCTTGGTGACGACCTTCAGATCGGCTGCGGCGATGGGGGCGAAGTCGGCGCTCTGGACCAGCAGGCCACCACCGACACGCTTGTAGTCGGGCTGCTTGACGATGCCCAGCGGGACGATCAGCACGCGGACGTTCTGCTTGGCCTTGAGGAGTTCGAGGGCTTCGTCGGTATAGGCCGGGGCGATCAGCACTTCCAGGAACTGGGCGCTGACGGCTTCGGCGGCGGCGCGATCAACGGTGGTGTTGAAGGCGATGATGCCGCCGAAGGCCGAGGTGGGGTCGGTGGAGAAGGCCTTCTTGTAGGCTTCGAGCGGGCTGGCGGCCACGGCCACGCCGCAGGGGTTGGCGTGCTTGACGATCACGCAAGCCACAGTGTTGGCAACTGAGTCGAAGGCCTTGACGCACTCCCAGGCGGCGTCGGAGTCGGCGATGTTGTTGTAAGACAGCTCCTTGCCCTGCACCTGAGTGAAGGCGGCGATGGTGCCGGCCGGGGCGCTGGACTCGCGGTAGAAGGCGGCGGACTGGTGGGGGTTCTCGCCGTAGCGGAGGTCCTGCACCTTGTCGAAGGCCAACTGGAAGCGCTCCGGGTAGGCCAGCTTGCTGCCGTCGTCGGCCAGGGCTGTCAGGTGGTTGGAGATGGCCGAGTCGTAGCGGGCGGTGTGGGTGAAGGCCTTGCGGGCCAGATCGAAGCGGGTCTTGTAGGACAGGGCGCCGTTGCCGGCCTTGAGCTCGGCGACGATGGCGGCGTAGTCCTCGGGGTCGGTCACGATGCCGACGCCACCGGCCTCGTTGCCGTGGTTTTTTGCCGCGGCGCGGACCATGGTGGGGCCGCCGATGTCGATGTTCTCGATGGCGTCTTCGAGGGTGCAGTCAGCCTTGGCGACGGTAGCCTGGAAGGGGTAGAGGTTAACCACCACGAGGTCGATGCGCGGAATGCTGTGCTCTTCGAGTTTGGCCAGGTGCTCGGGCAGGTCACGGCGGGCCAGGATGCCGCCGTGCACCTTGGGGTGCAGGGTTTTGACGCGGCCGTCGAGCATCTCGGGGAAGCCGGTGTAGTCGGACACGTCGGTGACCGGCAGGCCGGCGTCGCGCAGGCTCTTGGCGGTGCCGCCGGTTGACAGCAGGTTCACGCCGAGGGCGGACAGTTCGCGGGCGAATTCGATGACGCCGGTCTTGTCGGAGACGCTGAGCAGGGCTTGGGTGACTTTCATGGGGCTTCTCTGGATGGCCGCGGCAGGGCGCGGCACTGAATGAGGGGGTGACGATTAGAGGAGTGCGTGTTCGGAGAGCTTGCGGCGCAGGGTGTTGCGGTTGATGCCCAGCATTTCCGCGCACAGGGTCTGGTTGCCGCCGGCCTGCTTGAGCACGAATTCGAGCATGGGGCGCTCGACGTTCTTGATCACCATGTCGTACAGGGCATTGGGCTTTTCGCCGTCCAGATCCCGGAAATAGGTGTCCAGCGCGCGACAGACGGAGTCGGCGATATCATTGCTGGTACTGCTCATGCGGCAAGCTCCTGAGGAAATTCTTCGGGGTCTGCATAGACCAGTCGGCTGTCTCTGTCAGCGAGCCGACCGAAGAACTCGTCAATGGCGGCAATCTGTTCTTGTACTGTCGGCAGGGTGTTCATGGTCTTGCGGAACTGGGCCGAGCCGACCAGGCCCTTGGTGTACCAGCTGATGTGCTTGCGGGCGATCTTTACGCCTGTGTCCTCGCCGTAGAAGGCGTAGAGGTCGGCGAGGTGCTCCTTGCACACCTGCAGGATCTCGGAGACCAGGGGCGGGGGCAGTTCTTCGCCGGTCTTCAGGAAGTGCTCGATCTCACGGAAGATCCACGGGCGACCCTGAGCGGCACGGCCGACCATGATGCCGTCGGCGCCGGTGTAGTCGAGCACGAACTTCGCCTTCTGGGGCGTGGTGATGTCGCCGTTGGCGATGACCGGGATGTGCACCCGGGTCTTCACGTCGGCGATGGTGTCGTACTCGGCTTCACCTGTGTACTGGCAGGCGCGGGTGCGGCCGTGGATGGCGATGAGCTGGATGCCGGACTCTTCGGCAATGCGGGCGATCATCGGAGCATTCTTGTTGGCCTTGTTCCAGCCGGTGCGGAACTTGAGCGTGACCGGGGTGCTGCCCGCGGCGCCGACCACGGCTTCCAGAATGCGGGCCACCAGAGGCTCGTCCTGCATCAGTGCGGAGCCGGCCATGACGTTGCAGACCTTCTTGGCCGGGCAGCCCATGTTGATGTCGATGATCTGGGCGCCCCGGTCGATGTTGTGACGGGCGGCTTCGGCCATCATGGCCGGATCGGCACCGGCGATCTGCACGGAGATGGGGTCCACTTCGCCATCATGGTTGGCGCGCCGCTGGGTCTTGGCGCTGCCGTAAAGCAGGGAGTTGGAGGTGACCATCTCGGAGACGGCGACACCCGCACCCATCTTCTTGCAAAGCTGGCGGAAAGGACGGTCCGTGACGCCGGCCATGGGCGCGACGAACAGATTGTTTCGCAAGGTGAATCCGGCGAATTGCATCGGGGGAGGCACGACTGGGGAAAAGCAGCGCATTCTACCCCAAGGGCCCTCGGTCGGGCAGGGGCCGACGTATCCCGTGGGTGTGCAGAAATACCGTTTCGAGGGTGAAGCCTCAGGGGACTTCCGAGTACTGCATGCGCCCCTGGATGCGTGCCGCATGGGCCGCCAGGCGTGGTCCGAAGCTGGTTTCGTACTTGCGGGGATTGGGCAGCATCACCGCCATCCGGGCGGCCTGGGCTGGGTTCAGACGAGCGGCGGAGGTTTTGTAGTAGCGCTGGGCGGCGGCTTCGCAGCCGAAGATGCCGTTGCCCCATTCGACCACGTTGAGATACACCTCAAGGATGCGGCGCTTGTCCCAGACGGCTTCGATCATCACCGTGATGATCGCCTCCTCGGCCTTGCGGAAGTAGCTGCGGGAGGGTGACAGGAAGAGGTTCTTGGCCAGTTGCTGGCTGATGGTGGAGCCGCCGGCCACCGCCTTGCCCTTCTTCTGGTTCTTCTCGATGGCCTTCTGGATGCCTTCCCAGTCGAAGCCTTCGTGGTCGACGAACTTGTCGTCCTCGGCGGCGATGACCGCGCGTTTCAGGTGCGGGGAGATCTGCTCGTAGGGCACCCAGCGGTAACGCAGTTCGGCGTCGGACCTCTTCTGGTTGAGTTCATCGAGGCGCAGGCTCATGAAGCTGGTCTCGGAGGGGGGAACCCACTTCCACCAGACGACGAGCCCGAACAGCCACAGATGCCAGGCGATGAAGAGCAGGGCCAGGGCCAGTAGCGCCCGCCGGGTCCAGTGCCAGACGGTCTTCATCGCCGCTCGTGTCAGAGGCCGGCGCGCAGCTGCGTCAGCACGGAGGCGGTGTCGGGGCGCAGGCCCCGCCACAGCAGGAAGCTCTCGGCGGCCTGTTCCACCAGCATGCCGAGGCCGTCGCAGAGGCGGGCCGCGCCCTGCTCCCGGGCGGCGCGCATGAAGGGGGTGTCGCCCTTGCCGTACATCATGTCGTAGGCCAGGCTGCCCGGCGCGTAGAGGCCGTCGGGCAGGTCGGGGGCTGCGTCGGAGAGGCTTGCACTGGTGGCGTTGATGACCACGTCGAAATGCTGTCCGGCGAGCTCGGAAAAGCCGCAGCCCAGGGGTTTCAGGGGGCCGGAGCGGGCAAACTCGTCGGCCAGCTCGGCGGCCTTGCTGGCCGTGCGGTTGGCGATCACCAGGCTGGCCGGGGCGGCCTCGAGGAGGGGCAGTACGGTGCCCCGCGCGGCGCCGCCAGCACCGAGAAGAAGCACCCGCCGGCCGGCGACGCGGCAACCCTGGTTGACGGTGATGTCGCGCAGGATGCCGGCGCCGTCGGTGTTGTCCCCGAGGATGCCGTCGGCACCGAAGGCCAGGGTGTTCACCGCGCCGGCAGCTTGGGCCCGCGGTGTGTGGCGGTCAGCCAGTTCGAAGGCCTCGAGCTTGAAGGGCACGGTCACATTGAGCCCGCGACCACCTGCAGCCTGGAAGGCCGTCACGGTGCCGACAAAGGCGTTTATGGGGCCAAGGAGGGCCTCGTAGACCAGTTCCTGGCCGGTCTGCGCGGCGAACAGGCTGTGGATGCGGGGCGATTTGCTGTGGGCGATCGGATTGCCGATCACGGCGTAGCGGTCCATGGTGTGCTCGCTGGGGTTACTCGGAGTTTTCCGTTTTGACCATGTCGGCGTTGGTGAACTTCCAGGTCCGGGTGATCACGATCTCATCCGTGTCCTTTCGGATGTTCTCCGGGAAGGCCGGGAAGGGAGAGGCCAACTGGACGATGCGGACGGCGGCATCATCGAGGATCTTGTTACCGGAGGAGCGCTGGATCTCCACATGGCGGACCGCACCGTTGGCGCCGATGCTGATGGACAGCAGCAGGCTGCCATACATCTTGCCTCGGGCGGCGGGCGGGTAGTTGAGGGTGCCGACGCGCTCGATCTTCTGGCGCCAGTCTTCCACATACTGGGCAAACCGGTATTCACCGGCGCGGGCGCCGATGAACTTCTTGCGAGGTCGGGCGGCGTAGTCCACCAGGTCCTTGTCGATCTGGGCTTCGATCCGGGCGACTGCAGCAGAGCTGTCGAGGAGGTCGTAGCCCGAGACGGGGCTGGGGGCTTCCGTCGGGCTGACCTGCTGGGCGTCCAGTTGGATCGCCTTGCCCTTTGCGCCTGTCATGGCCTGCATCTCGGGGGCCTGCTGCTGCTCGCTGCGGCGTTGTGCTTCGACCAGGCCATCACCAACCCGGGAATGCTCCTGAGGGGGCAGGGGGGTGGCCATCTGGCCGGATTGGTCACCGGTTCCGCCGGCATCCAGGTTGCTCTGGGCCAGTACATCCACCTTGTCTGGGCGCTGGACATGGCGGGAGTTGACCAGGACGACCTGGAGCCCCTTGTCCTGGTGCTTGAACGTGTCCGGGTCCGGCATGACGAAATGGATGGACAGCAGAATGGCGTGGAGGGACAGGGACAAGCCCACCCCCCACTCCAGAGCGTAGCGTACGGTGGTACCCGCGAAGACCGGCATGGGGCTGAGCGGTGTGGTGGTGGCGCTACCGGCGGCGGGGGAGAGCCGGGCGGGGAGGCGGCGGAGAGCCTGCAGCATCAGGGGTCAGGCGGGATGGGCCGGGGGAGTGTCAGCAGTGGGGGACGGCAGTGGGGCTGCCGCTTCATCTTTCGTGGCGCCCAGGGCTTCGGGAATCTCTTCCTCATCCACTTCGATGGGTTCGCCGCTGGATGCTGCCAGGGTTTCAAGATAGGTGGCTCGCACCTCTACGTCGATCAGGTCGGTGCTGTCGATCGCCAGGCGAACCCGGGTTCCGGGGGGAAGCGTGGGCAGGGACGGCACCTTGAAGACCAGCGGGATTTCCTCCAGGCGGACCAGACTTTCCCGTAGCACGCGGGCACTCATGGCTGGGTGGCCTGCCTGGCGTAGCCAGCGGAGGCACCAGTAGCGCTCCATTCCACGCTGGAATTCAGCGTAGGCAGTATAGGTGAGCTCGAAGTCGCGCATGGCAGCGATGAGGTCGGGGGACTTGGGCGGAAATGCCGGCATGCTGCCCTGCAGCCAGGCGATCAGCTGCCACTGGTTTACCAGATCGACATAGCGGCGCAGGGGGGAGCTGGACCACGCGTAGCAGTCGACACCAAGCCCTTCGTGGGGGGCCGCAGCCGTGGTCATGCGCACCTTGCCACCGGTCTGGGCCCGGTACAGGGCTGGGATGCCGGCCTCAGCCAGGGCTTTGCCCCAGGTGCTGTTGGCGGCAATCATCAGCTCGGCAACCAGCTTGTCGAGGGGCGAACCACGGGGGCGCCGTCCGATCTCGATGCGGCCGGGGCCATCCTCGGTGCTTATGCTCCAGTCCACGCTGAAGTTGTAATCCACCAGATTCTGGTTGGCGGCGGGCTTGCCTCGGCCGGCCTCCAGGACGGTGGCCAGCTCCCACAGCAGGTTCAGCTCTGCCTTCCAGGGGAAGTCTGGCCCGCCCTCGGCAAGGGTGGTGTCGTTGAATACGGGCTCGATGTCGTGGTGGCGCAGGTTGGCCACCACCGGCACGCGTTCGATGCAGGAATGGTTGCCGGTGACGATGAGGTCGCGGCTTACTTCCAGGTACAAGGACAGGGCCGGGCAGTCGCGGCCTTCGCCTAGGGTAAAACGCTCGACGATGCTCTCTGGCAGCATGGTGATCTTGTTGCCCGGCATGTACACCGTGGACAGGCGCTGGCGAGCGATGCCATCGAGGCCGGACTCCCGGCCGAAGCCAAGGCCTGGGGCGGCGATGTGGATGCCGATGCGCCAGCCCGCGTCGGTGGGCGTTACCGAGAAGGCGTCGTCGATCTCGGTGGTGGCGGCATCGTCGATGGAGAAGGCGCGCACGGCTGCCACGGGCAGCTCGCTGGGAGCCACAGGGTCGTCCACAGCAGGAAAATCGGTGCCTGCGGGGAAGTACTCGAACAGGAAACGATCGAAGTGCAGTTCGTGGGACGAGGCCAGGGCGCCACAGGAGAGGAGCAGGCGGGCCGGCGACTGGCCGTTCTCGGCACAGGCCGCTTCAAGGGCCTTGGTTTCCAGGCGGTTGCGGTCGGGTTTGTAGAGCAGCTGCCGGACCATGGGCTGGAGCTCTTCGGGCAGGCGGCCGGCGAGGAGCTCGTCACGCATGCGTTCCACGGCGGCGGCCTGGAGGCGCTTCTTTTCAAGCCCGGCCAGGGCGGCCTGAAGAATCTCGGCGGGGGCTTTGCGGAAACGGCCACGGCCCTTGCGATGGAAGTAGATGGGTGCGGCGTGGAGACGCAGCAGGATGGCCGTGGACTCGATCGGGGTGGGAGGATGACCGAAATATTCCTTGGCGAAGTCGGTGAACACGAATTCGTCGTCACCGCAGACTTCCCACAGAAATTCGGTATCGAAGCCTTCAGCCTCGGCTTCGGCGCGCTCCAGCAGCTCGCCCGCGGACGGCTGGGCGAAGCGCATCAGCACGTCCTTGCTCTTCAGTTTGAGGCGCTTGCCGTGGGGTGTTTCCACCTGCAGGGAGGCGTCGTTGTCGGTCAGGATGGTGCCGGTCTTGAAGGCACCATCCTCTTCGAAGAGCAGATTCATGGGACGGTCGGGCTGGAAAACACCCGATTATAGCCAAGCCCGCCCCTCCCCCGGACGAAAGCGCGGTTTTGGCGCGGGTCAGGACTCGGACGGTGGTGCAAAACCCCGGATCAGATCCAGTAGTACATCTTCGTCGTAGGGCTTGCCCAGGTAGTGATTGACTCCAATCTCCTCGGCGTAGCGCTTGTGCTTCTCGGCGGTGCGCGAGGTGATCATGATGATCGGCACGACCTTGAGCTTCACGTCGGCGCGGATGTTGCGTGTCAGGTCGAAACCATCCATGCGTGGCATTTCGATGTCGGCGATGATCACGTCGGGGCGCACGGTGAGCAGTTGCTCAAGGGCATCCACGCCATCCTTGGCGGTGATCACCCGGTAGCCTTCCCGTTCGAGCAGGCGGCCGGTGATCTTGCGGACGGTGAGGGAATCATCCACCACCATCACCGTGGGCTGGCTGGGAACCGTGACGGCGGCCTGCAGGATGGCGCCATCGTCGGCACCTGCAGGGCTGCGGGCCGCCAGGGCGACCGGGTTGAGGATCAGTACGATCTCGCCGTCGCCGAGCACCGTGGCCCCGGAGTAGCCGACCATGCGGGCGTACTGGGGCCCGGCGTTCTTGACCACGACTTCCTGGTTGCCGCGCAGGGCGTCCACGTGGAGGGCCACGGTCTCGCTGCCGGCGCGCAGCAGCAGCACCCAGTTGAAGCGTTCGATCTGGGGCCGGGATTCGAAATCGCCGAGCAGGCGTGGCAGGTAGCGGTAGCCGAAGTGCTCGCCCAGCCAGTCGGTGCCTCGTTCGTCCCGCAGCTTTTCAAGGGCACTGGCCTTCAGCTCGAGCACCTGGGCCACCATCGACGAGGGAATGGCGAAGGTGCGGTTGCCGGCGCGCACCAGCAGAGCCTGGGTGACGGCGAGGGTGAGGGGAAGGTGGATGCGGAAGCAAGTGCCCTGGCCAGGGGTGCTGTCGACACTGATGCGTCCGCCGACAGCGGCAGTCTCGCTCTTTACCACGTCCATGCCCACACCCCGGCCGGCCAGGCTGGACAGGCTGGCGGTGGTGAAGCCGGGCACGAAAATCAGGTTGGTGAGGCGCTTGTCGTCGGCGTCCTCATCGGGGGCCAGCAGGCCGCTCTCAATGGCCTGGGCACGGATGCGCTGGAAGTCCAGGCCGGCGCCGTCGTCACGGAACTCCATGACAACCTCGTTGCCTTCGTGGGACACCCGCAGGTTGATCTGACCGATCTCGGGCTTGCCGGCTTCCCGGCGTTTCTCTGGCGACTCGATGCCGTGGGCGACTGCGTTGCGCACCAAGTGGCCGAGGGGGCCAGTCATGGCGTCGAGCACGCTGCGATCGATTTCGATCTGACCGCCGATGATGTCCAGGTTGGCGCGGCGACCGAGCTCCTTGGCGGTCTGGCGGACCAGGCGGTAGAGGCGCTCGGCGAGGCTGTCGAAGGGCACCATGCGTACGTGCATCAGCGACTGCTGCAGCTCCCGCGCCATGCGCGACTGAGAGTGAAGAGCGACTTCTGCGCCGTCGAGGTTGCGCAGCAGGTTTTGCTGCACCGTGGTCACGTCGCCGACGCTCTCCGCCATCATCCGGGTGAGTTCCTGGAGGCGGGTGTAGCGGTCCATTTCCAGGGGGTCGAACTCGGTGTGCTGGGTCTCGACCTGGGAGAGTCGCGACTGCATCTGCGTGTCGGCCTGGATTTCTACCTCGCGCAGCTGGTTGCGCAGACGGATGACGTTCTCAGTGAGGTCGAGGAGGGAGCGGCGCAGGGTGCGCAGCTCTCCTTCGATACGGGTGCGGGCGATGCTGATTTCGCCAGCCTCGTTGACGAACTGGTCGATTCGGCTGGCTTCCACACGCAGTTGTACCCGGGTTCCCGGAGCGGTCGTGTCTCCAGGCTGGGCTGGTGCGCTGTCTTCGGAAGCGACCGGGGCTTCGTTGATGACGGTGGCGACCGGGGCCGGTTGCTGCAGGTTCTCCAGCGCTTGGCGGGCCTGGTCGAGGGAGGCTTCGAGGTCGTCGACGATTCCCTGGCCGCCAGGGGCCTGACTGCGGGCTCGTTCGAGCCGGGTTTCGAGCTCGTGCAAGCTTTGCCCGAGGCTCATGGCACCCACCATCCGGGCGCTGCCCTTCAGGGTGTGGAGGAGGCGGGCCACGCTGCTGGCGTGGCCGGGGTCCGCCGGGTCGTCGCGCCAGTTGCGCAGGGCGGCGTCGAGGTTGTCGAGGAGCTCGCTGCCCTCGTCGAGGAAAATCGGCAGGAGTTCGGGGTCGAGCTCATCGCGCAGGGGGGCGCTGGGCGCTGCGGGTGTTTCGGGCGGACGCGGCGCTGCGTCGCGGCTGCTGGCCGGGGTGACGAGGGCTTCGGGCGCGGAGGCCGGATGCAGGGCGATGACTTCGGCCAGGTGGGATACGAGAATGTCGTCGAGCGCCCCGGCCAGCTCGGGCATGGGCTCCGGCAACTGGCGACTGGCCAGCTGGACGAGCATGCTCTCCAGGGCTGTTGCCGCAGCGTTGAGTGTGGCGGCCTGGGGGGCGGTGGGGGCCCGGTCGTGGTCCGTGAGGCGCTGCTGGGCCAGTTCGAGGGCCTTGGCGAGCTGCTGGGGGGCGGAGAAGCGGGCTGTGCCGGAAATGCCAGCCAGGGTATGGGCGGCACGGATGGCACCGCCGGTGGGGATCAGGCTGGGGTTGACCGAAAGCCGGGCCAGCTCATGTCGCAAGGTGGCCACATGCTGCCGGGCTTCGGCAAGGTAGAGATCGAAAAGTGGGCGGGACAGGGTGACGTCACCAAGACGGACCTCGTCCGGGTCGGTGCTGGCTTCCGGCTTGGTGTCTTCGTCGTCCGGCAGATCGGCGAGGTCGAGCACATCGGGGGCCTCGACCGGTGCTTCGTTATCGGTCTGGCCTTCACCGGCTTCCGGTTCCGCGTCGGTGCCAGGCTCGTCGATCTCCGGGAAGGCGTCGGGCTCAAGGGGCTCGTCCTGCAGTGCCGGTACGTCGGTGAGCTCTGCCCGCTCGATTGGCTCGGCAAAGTCGATGGATTCCAGGGCCTCGAATGCTTCGATGGTTTCAGGCGCATCGAAGACTTCAGGGACTTCAAAGACCTCGGGAGCGTCGATGATCTCGGCGGCCCCTGCGGGTTCGGGCATCCTCGTGCCGGCCAGTGCCCCGTCATCCTCGAAGAGGTCTTCCACTTCGAGGACCTCGTCCGGCGTGTCGGCCTGGCTGTCTTCGGTGACGGGGGCTTCTTCGCCAACGATCTCCAGGGCTTCGATGGGCAGGAAGACGTCTTCGTCGCTTGCAACCGGTTCCTCGACTGCTTCGCTGGGTAGCTCGAAGCTCAGATCGAAGTGGGGACTTGCCAGGTCGTCCTGCAGGAGGAGTTCGTCGACACGGGAGCCGGCAGCCCCGCCAGTGGCTTCTTTGGTGGCGGTGGGCGCGTCCGAGCCTGCCGGATCGACAAAGGACAGTTCAGGGAAGTTGAGGTCGAAGGCTTCGTCCGGTGCTTCCTCGACCATGGCCCTGGGCAGGTTCAGGGCGGTGGCGGCGAGGTCGTATTCGTTGAGCAGCAGTGTCGCCTCAAGGTCGAGCTCCTGGGGCTCGTCGGTCAGCGAAACGGAGATGAGGCTGCTCTCGGTGGGCTGGTAGTCGTCGAACTCGGGAGCCTCGATGGTCAGGGCTGTGTCGAGCTGGGCGGGAATCTCGGGTGCCGGGGGGGCAACCGGCGCAGTGTCCGGTTCTGCCGGGGTGGGCGTTGCAGCCGGGAACTCGGCATCGCCATCACCACGCAAGCGGGCAGACTCGGCAAGCAGGGCGCTGACGTCGCGCTGGGGGCCGGAGCCGGACTGGAGCTGTTCGATCCAGCCGGAAAACTCGGCCAGCGCCTGACCGATCAGGCTGAGGAGTTCCGGGGTGACTGCCTGTTCGACCCGGAGCCAGTGATTCAGGGTCTGCTCGATGCTCCAGGCGGCTTCACCGAAGTCCTTGAGGCCGACCATGCGGCCGCTGCCCTTGAGGGTGTGGAAGCTGCGTCGAATGGTGGTGAGGACGTCGGTGTCGTCCGGTGCCTCGTCCAGGAGCACGAGGTTGCGGGCGATGGTGGCCCTCACGTCGATCGCTTCTTCGATGAAGATGTCCAGCAGCTCGGCGTCTATCTCGGCGGCGCTGGCGTCCAGCAGGCGGGTGGCCTCGGCGGACAGGGCGGGGGCCTCAGGGCTGCTGGCCAGGGGGACGGCCTCGGCGAAGAGTTCGCCGGCATCGAGCATGGTGAGGGCCTGGCGGGCCTGTTTCTCGAGCTCGGTGTTGGCAGTGAGGGAGGCGTCCTGGCGCAGGTTCTCGAGGTTGAGCTGGAGCTCGGTGCGCAGGCCGAAGTCGTCGGGGTTGTCTTTGAGGGCGGCAGCCAGGGCAGCGGCGTCGCGCTTCTGCTGATCAAGTTCGGCTTCGATGCTGGCGCCCGAGGTGGCCGGGGCTGGCTGGTCGGGACGTAGGATGCGGTCGAGGTCGGCCGGGCCGTGTTGCAGGGCTTCGATATAAACGCCGAGTGCCGACAGGCGGTGAGCGATTTCTTCGAAGGCTGGAGTGTCGGCGTCGCTGCCGGCAGTGGTCAGGGCGGCGATGCGTGCGGCTGCGTCCTGCAACAGACGTACGGCGCCGTCTTCGTTCATGACCGACAGGGCGCCCTCGATCTGCTTGAGAGGCGCGCGCACGGCGTTCAGGATGTCGGTCTGGGTCGGGGCCCGGAAGAAACTGTCGAGGCTCTGCTCGACATCACCTAGGCTCGCGAGGATCTCGTGGGCAAGCTGGCGATTGATCTGCCTGTCGTCGGACTCGGGCTTGATGATGTCCAGCGGCGGCAGATGCTCGCCCCGCTTGTGGGCCTGCAAACGGTTGATCAGGGCCTGGATCTGCGGGGTGTTGTCTGGCGCGCCCTGGCTGTGGGTGTCTAGCTGCGCATCCACCAGCAGCATCAACGTTGCCACGTCCATGGACATGGTGTCGTTGAACTGCAGGGGGTCTTGGCGCAGCCATAGGGCGAGATCCGTGAGGGACTCGACGAACTCGGCGATCTCGGGGTGATTGAGCTCCCGGGCCTGGGTGGCCAGCGGAGCTATGGACTCCTGGAAGCGAGGCAGACCGATGGCACCGCCTTTGGAGAACTGGGACCAGGCGTCGCGGGCATCGGCAAAGCCCTCGCGGAGCTTGCGCAGCAGAGGCGCCTGAGGGGTGTCACTGATCTGGTACTTGCCGGCCGGAATGAGCCGTTCGAGGGCGTAGGCCTCGCGTACTGCAGCGATGCTCGGGGATTGGGCCGAGGTGCTTGCCACGTGGTAGAGCACGTCGCGCATCAGGCGCTCGGCGACCATGCTGGAGCCTTCCATCACCCGGCGCATTTGAGCGTCGATGCGTCCGCACAGCCGCTTGGTGGCGGGGTCGGCAGGGGCGTCGCGCTGCTCAAGAGCGTCAAAGAAGGCGGTAGCGGCAAACCAGAAGGCGCGGGACGTGGGGACTCCCTGCAGCCTCTCAATGCCCGACACTGCTTCGCGCATCTCCTGGGGGCCGGCGGGGTCCAGGCCGTTGCGGAACCACTTGAGAAGACCGCGCTCGAAACGCCCCCGCAGGGCGCGTAGGCGCTTTGGATCTTCGCTGGTGTCGGCAGGGCCGGCGAAGACCGGGCGCTGGGACAGGTCCGGGTAGAACAGCTCGCCGGGGGTCGGGGGCTCCTGGCCACGCGCCGCGGCGAGTTCGACGTAGAGATCGAAGAGCCGCAGGGCCTGATCGGGCTGGCCGCGGGTGAGTTCGTCCAGGTAGTTGCCGATGGCGGCGATGCAGCGGGAGGCGAGGCGTGCAACCTCCGGGGTGTAGGACACCTGACCGGCAGCCAGTTCGCCAAGCAGGCGGTCGACATGCTCCGAGAATTGGGTCAACCCGTCCAGGCCGACGATGGACAGGGCGCCATGGGCCTGGTGCAGGTGGGTCTGGGCGAATTTGATCCGGCCGAGGCGGTCGGGGGCACTGCCGGCTTCGGCAAGCGCCGTTTCCGACCGTTCCAGGGCCAGGTCGATCTCGCCTTTGACCCAGGTCAGCGGACCGAGGTCGAGTTCGTGTGCGGAGCTCATCAATGGGTCTTGGTCGGTTTCCGTTCCGGTAGGGATGCGGCGTGGCTCAGACCTTGAAGCCGGAGACCGAGCCCTTCAGCTCGACGGCCAGGTCGGCCAACTCGCCAATCGAGACGGCCGTCTGCTGGGTGCCGGTGGTGGTGCGGTCGGTGATGGCGAGAATGTTCTTCATCTTCTCGGCCACCTGGGTCGCTGCCTTGGCCTGGACTTCGGTACTGACGGAGATGCGTTCGATGAGTTCGGCAGTTTCGGCCGACACCCGTTCAATCTCTGCGAGTTCCTGGCCGGCGGTCTCGGACAGGTGGGCGCCGTCCACCACATCGCGGGTGGCGTTTTCCATGGCAGCTACGGCGTCGCCGGTGTCGGTCTGGATGGTCTTCACGATGGCACCGATCTGCTTGGTGGCTTCGGCCGAGCGTTCGGCGAGGCGCTGCACTTCTTCGGCCACCACCGAGAAGCCCCGGCCAGCTTCACCAGCCGAGGCTGCCTGGATGGCAGCGTTGAGGGCCAGTACGTTGGTCTGCTCGGTAATGTCGGAAATGAGCTCCACGATTTCGCCGATCTCTTGGGAGGACTCACCCAGACGCTTGATGCGCTTGGAAGTTTCCTGAATCTTCTCGCGGATGTCGTTCATTCCCTTGATGGTGTCTTCCACGGCGGCGGCACCCTTCTGAGCGGCCTCCAGGGAGCGGCGGGCCACCTGGGCGGACTGCAGGGCGTCTTCGGAGGCCGCGCTCATGGAGCTGGCCATGGTCTGGGCGGTTTCGCCGGCGAGGCGCAGCTCCTGGGCCTGGCGCTCGGTGGCGGCGATCAGTTCGTCGGAGGTCTGCTGGGCAGATTCGGTGGCGGAGGTTACACGAATGGCGGCGTCGTTGATGCGGCGCACCAGCACGGAGAGCTCTTCAATGGTGTAGTTAACCGAGTCGGCAATGGCGCCGGTGATGTCTTCGGTGACGGTGGCGCGTACGGTCAGGTCACCGTCGGCCAGGTCGCCCATCTCGTTCATCAGGCGCAGAATGGCCTGCTGGGTGTTGTTGCGCTCGAATTCGGCGGTTTCCTTGAGGCGTTCGGCGGCAAGGCGGCGGCGGGCGATGTCGTCGTTGTAGGTCTTGGCCATCAGGGCCAGGCAGATCACCGTGGCCAGGGCACACAGTACGATGGCCAGGCTGACCCAGGTAAAGAAGCCGGTGTAGGCACGGGTATAACCTTCGGCGAGGGCGGAGGTCTTTTCGAGCAGGGGGCCGGAGTTCTGGAAGATCTGGCTGCCGGCCTGCTTGGCCTGCACCAGGCGCTGGATGCTGCCGAGGATGGCGGTGACGGAGGCGAGGTTGTCCTTGCCCACGTTTTCCAGTTCGGCCAGCTTGCCCTTGGCATCGCTGCCGTCGGAGGTCATCTTCTGGAGTTGCTCGATCAGCTCGCGGAAGGTGTTGGTGTCCTTGCCGAGCAGGAAGGCCACTTCAGGGTCGATGGCGTTGGCGACCAGCAGCGCGTTGGCATTCTTGGCGATACGCTGGGTCAGCATCACCACCTGGTTGGCGACGGCGATCTCGCGGGCCGATGCGCCACCCTGGAGCTTGAGGGCGGCGACCTGTTCGGACAGTTCGAGCAGCTGGGGATTCTTGGTGTTGATGGTGTTCACCGCCTTGCCGAGGCTGGCCAGGTTCTTTTCTTGCTCGATCAGGTTGGCGGCATCCTTGTCGGTTTTCTGCCACAGCTCGGTGACCACGGCGAGTTCGTCGCTGACCGCGCTGCTGCCTCCGGGTACTGAGGTGCCGTCCACGTCGCCGCCGTTGGTGACGGCACCGAGCAGGGTGTTGAACTGCTCGCGGCTGCCTTTCAGTTCGTTGAAGGCGGCGGCGTCGCCCTGCAGGGCAAGCTGGCTGGCCTTGGCGAGCTGCTGGGACAGGGTACGCATCTGGCCTGCGGCCGTGACGTAGGCGGTGCCAAAGCTGCTGACGCGGATCTGGTAGAGCACGAAGCCGATGGTCAGGGCGGCGAAGATCAGGAAGGGGATGCGCAGCACGCGCAACTGTTCCGCAGCACTTTTGCCGGCCAGGAAAGGCAGGGGTGCCGTGGCCTGTGCCACCTCGCCGGATTCAAGGATCGTGTCCACATTGGTGGATGCTGGTTTGCTGTCGCCGCGCGACAGACCCGGTAACTTGAATGCCATGGGGTTCCTCTTCAGCGGGCGGGGCCCGCTGCTCCTCCCGAATGGATTTTCATGATCATGATTGTGCTGCGTCCAGAAAACGCGTGTTATTCAGCAGGTCGGCCACCTTGAGCCGTGTCCAGGCGGTACCTCGGGCATCCCGGAGTTGCTCGCCGATCCAGGGTTGGTCTGCGTCGGGGGACGAGGGCAGGAGCTCGAAATCCTCGAGAGAGCGCAGACCCAGGGCGCGAGTCACAAGCAGCGCGCAGTTGAGGTTGTGGCGTACACCGATGAGCAGCAGACGGGCGTGCCCGGCCGGTGCGATGGCCTGGTCACCGTGAAAGGCGGCAAAATCGACCACGCCGAAGAGGTTGCCGCGCACGCTGGCGAGACCACGGAACCAGTGCTCGCTGAGAGGGACGGGAGCCAGGGGCGGCACCGCCAGGATCTCACCCGCCTCGGTCAGGTCGACCAGCCAGTGACGTTTGCCAGCTTGCACACCCAGAAAGGCCGAGGCGCGGGTGTCCCGTGCTTCGGCGAGGCGCCGGGCCAGCCCGGCCTGGAATTCGTGGAGACTGATCCGCTTTGCCATGCTCTTCGGCCTTAGCTGAAAGCCCGGATCTTCTCGAGCAGCACGCTGTGATCAAGGGGTTTGACCATGTAATCGAAAGCGCCCTGGCGCATGCCCCAGATCTTGTCGGTTTCGTGTCCCTTGCTGGTGCAGATGATGACCGGGATGTTGCGCGTGGCTTCGTCGCGGACGATGGTACGGGTGGCCTGGTAGCCATTGGTGCCAGGCATCACGACGTCCATCAGGATCAGGTCGGGCTGCTCCGTCTTGCTCTTGACCACGGCTTCATCGCCGCTTTCGGCAGTGACGACCTGGTAGCCGCTTTTTACCAGCATCTCTGAAAGGGCGAGGCGTTCGGTCGGGGAGTCGTCGACGACGAGAATTTTCTTGATCGGCATGGAGATGCGTCTGTGGGAGGTCAGTCGTTGGCAGCGGCCTGGCGCGGGGCGCCGGTGTGGCAGGCCACGGAGCGCAGCAGGCTTTCCTTCGTGAAGGGTTTGGTGAGGTATTCGTCCGAGCCGGCAAGGCGACCACGCGCCCGGTCGAACAGGCCGTCCTTGGAGGACAGCATGATGACGGGAGTGGCCTTGAGCCGGGCGTTCTTCTTGATCAGCGTACAGGTCTGATAGCCGTCGAGGCGCGGCATCATGATGTCGACGAAGATCAGGTCGGGGGCATGGTCGGCAATCTTGGAGAGGGCGTCGAAGCCGTCCTCCGCCAGCACCACCTGGCATCCGGCCTGGGCGAGAAAGATCTCGGCACTGCGGCGGATGGTGTTGCTGTCATCGATGACCATGACCTTGATTCCGCTGAGATTCACCTTGGTCCTCCGGGGTCCGTGCCGATGTCGTTGCGGACGTGCATTGTTGTGGTGCCTGGGCTGGGGTGATGACGGCTGGCCTTCAGATCGCGACCATTTCGAAGTCGTCCTTGCGTGCGCCGCATTCGGGGCAGGTCCAGTTGGGGGGGATGTCCTCCCAGCGGGTGCCCGGGGCGATGCCCTCTTCAGGGGAACCGGTTTCTTCGTCGTAGATATAACCGCAGATCAGACACATCCAGGTCCGGTATTGGGGATTTGCCATTGGGGTGCGTTGCGATGATTTCGGCTAGAATCTTCTGGATCGTGAATGGTAGCGCAGTCGCAGTTAAATTTGTGCGTCCTCGGCTTTCCTAATGACTATAAACCGCAACGATCCCAATCCCCCGCTGGTTCTCGTTTTCGCCGCCGCCGACCCCACGGGTGGCGCCGGCATCCAGGCTGACATTATGACGTTGGCAGGCATGGGTTGTCATGCCCTCACCGTCATAACCGCGCTCACCGTCCAGGATACGGCCGGCGTGGAGGACGTTCTGCCGATCGATGCCGATTTTGTTGCCGAGCAGGCGCGCGCTGTCCTTGAGGACATGCCAGTCCAGGCCTTCAAGCTTGGGGTGCTCGGCAGCGCCGACAACATTGCCGTGATTGCCGAGATCATCGCCGACTATCCCCACATTCCCGTCGTCGTCGATCCGGTGGTGGCGTCTGGTCGCGGCGACGAGCTGGCGTCGGACGCCATGCTCGACCTGCTCTGCGAACTCATTCTGCCCCAGGCGACGGTGATCACCCCGAACACCATGGAGGCCCGCCGGCTGGCGGCGGGCCGCACCGGCATGGGGGGCGACCCCGAAGGCCGAACCCAGTCGGACTGCGCAGCGGCGCTCATGGAGATGGGCTGCGAGTACGTGCTCATCACCGGCTCCCATGCCCAGACACCGCAGGTGGTTAACACCTTGTACGGCAGCGGTGGGGTGGTGCGGGCCGACACCTGGGAGCGTCTGGGCGGGAGCTACCATGGTTCCGGGTGTACGCTGGCCTCGGCTGTGGCGGCTGCGTTGGCCCATGGCCTCGACATGCCGCAGGCGGTCTACGAGGCACAGGGCTTTACCTGGCAAGCGCTGGCGCATGCCTTTCGGCCCGGAATGGGGCAGCATATTCCTAACCGTATCTTCTGGGCCCGCCCGCCAGCCGGAACGGATGTTGACTCATGAAACTGCGTGGGCTGTATATCGTGACGCCGGACCAGACTGACACCGGGGCGCTGCTGGCTGCGGTGGCCCGGGTGCTGCCGGCCCGTCCGGCGATTGTCCAGTATCGCAGCAAGCTGGCTGACGCCGGCCTGCGTCGGCTGCAGGCGACGCAACTGCTGGCCCTGTGCCGTCAGTTCGGCATCCCGCTGGTGATCAACGACGACCTGGCTCTGGCCCTGGAGATTGACGCCGACGGCGCCCACCTGGGGCGGGACGACGGCGATCTGGCCGGCGCCCGGCAGGCCCTGGGGGCGTCCCGCATCCTCGGGGCGAGCTGCTACGGGGAGTGGTGGCGGGCTGCCGCCGCCGCTGCGGCGGGGGTCGATTACCTGGCTTTCGGGGCCATGTTTCCCTCGTCCACCAAGCCCCTGGCGCCCCTCGCACCCCTTGAAATGCTGAGTCGGGCCAAGGTGGAGTTCGGCTTGCCGGTGGCGGCGATCGGCGGGATCACCCTCGACAACGTCCCGTCGCTGATTGCCGCGGGCGCCGATCTGCCCGCCGTGATCAGCGACGTATTTTCAGCGCCCGACCCGGCTGCCCGTGCGGCCGCCTATGCCGGGCTGTTCGATTGACCTCTCAGGAAGCTCCCGCATGACCAGTCGCAACGAAGAACTCTTTGTCCGTGCCCAGCGCACCATCCCGGGTGGCGTCAATTCGCCGGTCCGCGCCTTCCGCTCGGTGGGTGGTACGCCACGTTTCCTCAAAAAGGCTCTGGGGGCACGGGTGTGGGACGCGGACGGCAAGGAATATCTGGATTACGTGGGCTCCTGGGGCCCGGCTATCCTGGGCCATGCCGACCCGGTGGTGGTCGAAGCGGTGCGTGAGGCGGCTCTGGAGGGCTTGTCCTTCGGAGCTCCCACCGAGCGCGAGATCGACATGGCCGAGCGCCTGTGCGAGCTCTTGCCCAGCCTCGAGATGGTGCGCCTGGTGTCCAGTGGCACCGAAGCCACCATGAGCGCCATCCGCCTGGCCCGGGGCTTTACAGGCCGTGACGCGATCATCAAGTTCGAGGGCTGCTACCACGGTCATGCCGACAGTCTGCTGGTCAAGGCCGGCTCCGGCCTGCTGACCTTTGGCAACCCCTCGTCGGCCGGCGTGCCGGAAGATTTCGCCAAGCACACCATCGTGCTCGACTACAACAACCCGGCCCAGCTGGAAGAGACTTTCCGGGAGAAGGGCGATGCCATCGCCTGTGTGATCATCGAGCCGATCGCCGGCAACATGAACCTGGTCAAGCCGTCGGCCGAGTTCATGCACCTGCTTCGTCGCCTGTGTACCGCTCACGGTACGGTGCTGATCTTCGACGAGGTGATGACCGGTTTCCGTGTCGGGCCGCGTGGGGTTCAGGGCCTGTTTGGCATCACCCCCGACCTGACCACCCTGGGCAAAGTCATCGGTGGCGGCATGCCCGTGGGGGCCTTTGGCGGCCGTCGCGACATCATGCAGAAGATCGCCCCCCTTGGTGGTGTCTATCAGGCCGGCACCCTGTCCGGTAGCCCGGTGGCGGTGGCGGCGGGGCTGGCCAGTCTCGATCAGATCGCCCGCCCGGGCTTCTATGAAGTGCTCACCGCCCGTACCGAGCGCCTGGTGAAGGGCCTCAATGCTGCTGCCGCAAAGCAGGGTGTGCGCTTCGTTGCGGATTCGGTGGGGGGAATGTTCGGGCTCTACTTTGCTGCCGGTGTGCCCAACAGCTACGCCGATGTGATGGCCTCCGACAAGGAGCGCTTCAATCGCTTCTTCCACGCCATGCTGGACGCCGGGCATTACTTTGCGCCGTCAGCCTTCGAGGCGGGCTTCGTGTCGGCAGCCCACTCCGAGGCAGACATCGACGCCACCATTGCGGCGGCAGATGCCTGGTTTGCCGCCAATAGGGGCTGATACAGGCAGAGTCTGTGCGGTCTCTCCCCCGTGGGGTCGAACTAATTCGACCCCACGGGGGCTCCGAACTGCGCCGGAGCGTGGGCTACATCAGGAAGATGGTTGCCAGCCCCAGAAAGATAAAGAAGCCACCCGAGTCGGTGACGGCGGTGATGATGACGCTGGAGCCGACCGCCGGGTCTTGCCCCAGGCGGTTGCGCATCATGGGGGCCATTACCCCCACGAAGGCGGCCACCAGCAGGTTGAGCGTCATGGCGGCCGTCATCACCGCGCCGAGCTTGCCGCTGCCGTAGAGGACCCACGACAGCACCCCGAGCAGGCCACCCCATACGATTCCGTTGATCAGGGCCACGCCCATCTCCTTTTTCAGGAGGCGGCTGAGGGCGTCGTCCTGGACCTGACCCATGGCGATGCCGCGCACGATCATGGTGATGGTCTGATTGCCCGAGTTGCCGCCAATGCCGGCCACGATGGGCATCAGGGCAGCGAGGGCCACCAGCTTCTCGATGGAGCCTTCAAAAGCACCGATCACCCGGCTGGCGATGAAGGCAGTGACCAGGTTGACGGCCAGCCAGGCCCAGCGGTTCTTCACCGAGTCCCATACGGACGCAAAAATATCTTCCCCTTCCCGCAGACCGGCCTGGTTGAGCAGTTCGTTCTCTGTTTCCTCGCGGATGAAGTCCACCACCGTGGCCACCGTCACCCGGCCGACCAGTTTGCGGTGGTAATCCACCACCGGTGCCGACACCAGGTCGTACCGTTCGAAGGCCTGGGCGGCAGTCTCGGCCTCGTCGGAGGGTTCGAGGGTGAGGGTGTCGGTGAGCATGATCTCGCTCACTTCGGTTTCCGGATCGTTGATGAGCAGCCGGTCGATGGGCAGTACGCCGCGCAAGTGCTCGTCCCGATCCACCACGAAGAGCTGATCGGTGTGGTCGGGCAGGGCATCGAAGCGGCGCAGGTAGCGCAGCACGACTTCCAGGCTCACGTCCTCGCGCACGGTGACCATCTCGAAATCCATCAGCGCGCCGACGGAGTCTTCCGGGTAGGACATGGCGGCGCGCAGCTGCTCGCGCTCTTCCGGGTCTAGGCCCTGATACACCGCCTCCATCACCTCCCGGGGGAGGTCGGGGGCCAGATCGGCCAGTTCGTCGGCGTCCAGCTGCTCGGCTGCGGCCCGCAGGGAGGCCGGGTCCATGGACTCGATGAGGGATTCCCGCACCGCGTCGGAGACTTCGAGCAGGATCTCGCCATCCCGCTCGGCCTTGACCAGGTCCCAGACGAACAGGCGCTCGTCCAGGGGCAGAGCCTCCAGGATGTGGGCGACGTCGGCGGAGTGCAGGCTGTCGAGCTTGTGGGTCAGCTCGTGGATGTGCTGCTTGTGAACCAGGCTTTCCACCAGGTCATGCTTGGGCATGTCCTGGCGATGGACAAGGTCTTCCACCAGTTTGTGGCGGGCGAGCAGGTGCTGCACCTCGCGCAGGTGGATGTCGAGGTCGTCGTGTTGCTGGAGATCGTCGGCTTCGGCCATGGTGCTGGTCCCGTGGGCAGCGGGGCGCCGGGCGGCGCGCAGGCTGCGGATTCTACGGCGTTTGCTGCGCCGCGGCGACGGCCTTTTGCATTGCGGGGCTGGTCGCGGGCAACGCTCAGGGCCAGGCGCGGGCGCCGAACATCATGCGCTTGGCCACGAAATGACGGGCGGGTGGCAGCAGGTCAAGGGCAAACAGCCCTGCACCCCGGGCGTGGCGCAGGGCTGGGGAGGCTGTGCTGAACAGACGCACCAGGCCGTCGGTGAAGCGGATGGTGCCCTGGCGGTCGAGGCGGCGTTCGCTGGCGTAGGCCTCCAGGTTGGCCGCCGCGCCGGGGTCGCCGCCGGCCCGCAGCAGAATTTGGGCGCAGGCCCACACATCACGTAAGGCGAGGTTGTAGCCCTGGCCGGCAACGGGGTGCAGGGTCTGGGCGGCGTTGCCCAGCCACACCGTGCGTTGGCTCACCGGGTCGGGCCGGTAGCGCAGCAGCAGGGGGTAGCGGGCGCGGGGCCCCACGCTGGCAAAACGCAGACGGCTGCCGAAGTGGGCCTGCAGGCGGGCCAGGTAGGCCGCGTCGTCGAGGGCCATCAGGGCGTCGGCTTCGGCCGGGGCGGCGGTGTGGACGATGGCACAGTCGTTTCCGCAGGGCAGCACGGCCAGGGGGCCCTGAGGGGTGAAACGCTCCCAGGCGCGGTTGCCATGGCCTTCGGCCGGGGTGACGACGGAGATCACGGCGTGTTGGCCATAATCCCGCTCCACCAGGGCGCTGTCGTCCGCACCCTGGATGCTGCCTTCGGCGCAGGCCGCAAGACGGGCCGACAGGGGCGGGGCGACGGACAGGCTGACGATCACGTCGTCGGCGCCGGCGGCCAGGCCGGTGACGGTGGCCTTGTCCACGATGGGAATGCCGGCGGCGGCCAGGGCGTCATCCAGGGCCGCGGCCAGGTCACCGGCACCGGCGACGTAGCCGAGGGCAGGCTGCCCGTATTCGGAGGCCTGCAGCACGGTGCGGCCAAGGCCGCCCTGGTGGGAGACGTGGATGCTCTCGATGGGCGTGGCCGGCAGCTGCGACCAGATCCCCAGGCGTTCCAGGGTCAGGCGGGTGCCGTGGGACAAGGCCAGAATGCGCGGGTCATGGCGGGCAGCGCCGCGGGGGCGGGCGTCCACCAGCACCATGTCGAGGCCGGCGTCCTTGAGGGCCAGGGCAAGGGTCATCCCTACCGGGCCGGCGCCAATGATGGCGAGATCGTGGCGTTTCATGTGCGGGGGCTCCGGTGTGTGGGCAGGGTCATGCCCGGGCAGCCATCAGGGCTTCGATGTCGGCAACGCTCTTGGGGGTGTCGAGGGTCAGGATGTCGCAGCCGCTGTCGGTCACCAGGGCGTCATCCTCGATACGGATGCCGATGTTCCAGAAGGCCTCGGGCACGCCGTCGGCGGGGCGGATGTAGCAGCCCGGCTCGACGGTGAGCACATTGCCCGGCACCAGCGGGCGCCATTCGCCAGCGAGCTTGTATTCACCCGCGTCGTGTACGTCGAGACCCAGCCAGTGGCCGGTGCGGTGCATGTAAAACTGGCGGTAGCTGCCGGATTCGAGCACGCCGTCCAGGCTGCCTTCGAGCAGGCCCAGGTCGATGAAACCCTGGGCCAGCACCCGGGTGGCGGCGTCATGGGGTTCGTTCCAGCCGGCGCCTGGGCGGGTGGCGGCAATGGCGGCGGCCTGGGATGCCAGCACCAGCTCGTAGGCGGCCTTCTGGGGGCCGCTGAAGCGGCCGTTCACCGGGAAGGTTCGGGTGATGTCGGAGGCGTAGCCGTCGAGTTCGCAGCCGGCATCGATGAGCAGCAGGTCGCCATCCCGCAGCAGGCCGTCGTTTTCAACGTAGTGCAGCACGCAGGCGTTGGCGCCGCCGGCCACGATGGAGCCGTAGGCCGGGGCCTGGCTGCCGTGGCGGCGGAACTCGTGGATCAGCTCGGCCTCGATCTCGTACTCGTGGGCGCCGGGCCGGGTGGCCTGCATGGCGCGGCGATGGGCGCCGCCGGAGATGCGGGCGGCCTGACGCATGGTGGCCAGCTCGCTGGCATCCTTGATCAGGCGCATCTCGTCAATGAGGCTGCGCACGTCGCGGATCTGGGTTGGGGCCAGGCAGCCCGTGCGGGCCTGGGCGCGCACCCGGTTGAGGGCGTCGGTGATCCGGGTGTCCCAGCTGGGCTCGTAGCCCATGGAGTGGAAGATGGCCGGCTGGTTGGCGAGCAGGATGCCGAGCTGGGTGTCCAGTTCGGCGATGGGGTAGGCCTCGTCGAAGCCGAAGGTCTCCCGGGCGGCCTCGGGGCCGAAGCGGTAGCCGTCCCAGATCTCCCGTTCCATGTCCTTGCTGCGGCAGAACAGCAGGCTGCGTGGGGTGTCGCCGGCCACCAGCACGAGGACCGCCTCGGGCTCACGGAAACCGGTGAGGTAATAGAAGTAGCTGTCGAAACGGTAACCGTAGTGGGTGTCCCGGTTGCGGATGCGCTCCGGGGCGGTGGGGATGATGGCGACGCCGCCGCCTGCGGCCTGCATGGTGGCGAGCAAGCGGGTGCGGCGGGCCTGAAAAGGGGCGGTGTCGAGGGGCATGGCGGTATCCGTTGGCTGTATGAGGGATGGACCGTGGCGGCGGGGGAATGTTGCGTGATCAGGCCGTGCGTAGGCTGTTGTCCAGCTCGTGCAGGCGCTCGGGGGTGCCCACATCCACCCAGCGGCCAAGCAGGCGGGCGCCAGTGACGCGGTTGCGGGCCATGGCGGTGCGCAGCAGGGGCGCGAGCTTGGCGGGCGTGTCGGGGGGGACGTCGGCAAACAGCGCCGGGTGATAGGCACCGATACCGGAGAAAGTCAGGCGCTCGCCCTCGTCATCGCGGACCTGCCCGTCCGGGGTCAGGCCGAAGTCGCCGTCCGGGTTGTGGGTCGGGTTGGCCACCAGCAGCAGGTGGGCGCAGCGCACCGGGTTGAGTTCTTCCGCAGCCCGGCGCAGGCCGGCGAAGTCGGCGTCGCAGAAGACGTCACCATTAACCACCACAAAGGGCGCATCCCCCAGCAGGGGCAGGGCACGGGCGATGCCGCCGGCGGTTTCGAGGGCGCTGCTTTCGGGCGAATAGCGGATGCGCACGCCAAAACGCGCGCCGTCACCCAGCGCGTCCTCGATCATCCGGCCCAGGTGGGCATGGTTGATGACCAGGTCGGCGATGCCCGCCGCCGCCAGACGCTCGATGTGCCACACGATCAGCGGTTTGCCGCCGGCCACCAGCAGGGGCTTGGGGCAGCTATCGGTGAGGGGGCGCATGCGTTCGCCGCGGCCGGCGGCAAGGATCATCGCTTTCATGGTCGTGGGCTCAGAAGGAGTAGCCGACTTCAGTGACGGTCGGATCGGTCTGTTCGAGGATGCGCAGCAGGGGCTTGAGCTCGCCGTAACGCTCGCAGGCCTTGCGCAGGTAGTGCAGAACCAGCGGCATGTCCTTCAGGTAGCCGTCCTTGCCGTCCCGGTGGTAGAGGCGGGCGAAGATGCCGAGCACCTTGATGTGGCGCTGCACGCCCATCCATTCGTAGTCCCGGTGGAACTCGGCGAAGTCCTCGCGCACCGGCAGGCCCAGCTCGCGGGCGGTTTCCCAGTAGCGGGCCAGCAGGTCGAGGGTGAAGTCCTCTTCCCAGTGGATGTAGGCGTCCTTGAACAGGGAGGCCAGGTCGTAGGTCATCGGGCCGTAAACCGCGTCCTGGAAGTCGAGCACGCCCGGGTTGGGGGCAGACACCATCAGATTGCGGCTGTGGTAATCGCGATGCACATAGACCTTGGGCTCGGCCAGGTTCACGTCGACGATGCGGTCGAAGACCTCATACAGCTGGGTGGTCTGCTGTTCGCTGAGGGTGACGTTTTTGTGACGGCTCACGTACCACACCGGGAAGAGCTCCAGCTCGCGCATCAGCAGGCCGCGGTCGTACTCGGGCAGCACGCCGGGCTGGCTGGACGCCTGGATGCTCATCAGCGCGCCCAGGGCTTCGGCGTAGAGGTTATGGGCGTTGTCCTTGGTCAGGGCGTCCAGGTAGGTGGTGCTGCCCAGGTCGGAGAGCAGCAGGAAGCCCTGCTCCAGGTTTTGCCGGATGATCTTCGGCACATGCACGCCGCTGGCGCCGAACAGCTCGGCCACCTTGATGTAGGGGCGGCAGTCTTCGTGGCTGGGGGGGGCGTCCATGACGATCAGGGAAACAGGATCGTCAGCAAATGTAAGCCGGAAGTAGCGCCGGAAGCTGGCGTCGGCGCTGGCCGGAGCGAGTTCGAAGGGGCGGCCGGGAAATTCGGCGGCGATCCAGGACTGGAGTTGTTGGCGTCGTTCCACGGGAGTCTGAGATGCGTTCGTGTAAAATCGCGCAGTTTATCAAACCATGCGGTCGGCTCGCCGGCTGGTTCCTGCCCCGGGATGAAACCTCACACCCAGTTGCGCTTCCTGTCGATTGCCCTGTTCGCCCTGTGGGGGCGAGCCAGCGCGGAAGATCTCCCTCCCTTCGTGGTGTCTCCGGCCCTGCTCGGCAAGCCCGCGGCAGCACGCCCGGCCCCCCGTGCCGTCAGTACGCCGTCGGCGGCTCCCGCCGCGGCCCGCCCGGCGCCGGCCAGGCCGGCTGCTGTCGGTGCCCCGGGGCGCAAGCCCGCCACCGCGCCCGCCCCCCTGACCAGCCCCGGCGTCACCCGCATCAGCGCCGACCGGGTGAGTGGTCATCAGGATGTGGATACCGTCGCCGAAGGCAATGCCACGCTGCTGCGCGATGCCACCCGGGTCGATGCCGACCGTCTGCAGTATTTCGAGCTCACCGACGAGGTGGAAGCCACCGGCAATGTACGGGTGCTCCGCGGGACGGACGAGATGACCGGCCCCCGTGCCCGCATCAAGGTGCAGGATCAAACCGGTGTCTTCGATTCGCCCAGTTACGCGATCAGCCGCCCGGCGCGCGGGCCGCGCCCCGGACAGGCCCCGCTGCTCCCCGGCCAGGCCTTGCCGGCCAGCCAGCAGCCCATCAGTGGCCACGGTTCGGCTGAATCCCTGGTACTGGAGGGCGAGAACCAGTTCCGTTTCTCCAACGCATCATGGACCAGCTGCAAGCCGTCCCGCCCCGACTGGTACCTGCAGGCCAAGGAACTCGATCTGGACTATGACGACGAGGTGGGTGAAGCCCGCCACGGCACCCTGTGGTTCAAGGGCGTGCCCGTGGCCTACCTGCCTTGGGCTGATTTTCCCCTCGGCGAGAGCCGCAAGTCCGGCCTGCTGTCGCCCACCTTCGGCACCTCCAACAAGGTCGGCTTTGACCTGTCGGTGCCCTACTACTTCAACCTCGCGCCCAACTACGACGACACCCTGACCGCCCGCGTGATGGGGCGTCGTGGCCTGCAGTTCCGCAACGAAGCGCGCTACATCAACCCCAATTTCCGTGGCATTACCTACCTGGAATACATGCCCCAGGATGAGGTGGAAGGGCGCAGCCGCTACGTGGGTTCGGTGCGTCATGATCACAATTTTGGTGGTGGCTGGAGTAGCAATCTCAATGTCAACGGCGTTTCCGACCCGCGCTACTTCATCGACCTGAGCACGCGCCTGGCCCTGACCTCCCAGGTCAACCTGCTGCGCCAGGGGTCGGTGACCTACGCCGGTGGGGGCTGGTGGACAGCCACCGGCATGCTGCAGGCCTTCCAGACCCTGGACGACCCCAAGACGGGTTCTGCTCCGGTAAGCATCCCCTACAAGCGCCTGCCCCAGCTGACGCTCACCGCCAACCGGCCCGATCTCCCCGGCGGTACCACCTTTCAGCTGGCCAGCGAATTTGTTGCCTTCAGCCACCCGACCCAGGATGAAGGGCGTCGCCTGACCTTCTACCCCCAGCTGTCCCTGCCCCTGCAGACAGCCGCTTTCCACTTCACGCCGAAGATCGGCGTGCACGCCACCCGCTACGAGCTTGATCGCCGTGTCAGTACCGGCGACAACTCCACCACCCGTACCCTGCCCATCCTGTCGGTGGATAGCGGCGTGACCTTCGAGCGGGATGCCAACTTCGGCGGGCGGGATTTCGTGCAGACCCTCGAGCCGCGGATCTACTACCTTTACGTTCCCTACCGGGACCAGTCGAACATCCCCAACTTCGATACCGGCTTCTACGATTTCAACTTCGCACAGATCTTCGCCGAGAACGTTTATACCGGTGGCGACCGCATCTCCAACGCCAACCAGATCACCACCGCTGTCCAGAGCCGCCTGATCGACCCGACCACAGGTGCCGAGACCATGCGTGCCGCCCTGGGGCAGCGCTATTACCTGGTGGACCAGCGCGTCACCCTCAACAAGGACACGCCGGCCCGCACCGGCAAACAGGCCGACCTGCTGGCGGCCTTCGGGGTCAATCTGGCACCCAAGACCACCCTCGATACCGCCTGGCAGTACAACCCCCGGGACAACTGGACCGAGCGCTTCAACTTCGGCTTCCGCTTCCAGCCCGGCTATGCCCGCACCCTGGGGGTGAGCTGGCGCTATCGGCGCAACTACTCCACCGACCCGGCCAACCCCAACGGTTTCCGCGACATCGATCTGACCGGCCAGTGGCCCCTGTGGGGCAACTGGTATGGTGTAGGCCGTTACAACCGCAATCTGCGTGACCATCGCCTGACCCAGGGTATTGCCGGGGTCGAGTACAACGCGGGCTGCTGGGTGTTCCGTGGTGTGGTGCAGCATCTCACCACCAGCGCCACCGACGTGACCCGTGCCTTCTTCTTTCAACTCGAATTCAATGGCGCCGGCAGCCTCGGCTCCAGCCCGCTCAATGTCCTGCGCCGCAGTGTGCCGGGCTACAACCGCATCAACGATGGCTCCAACCCCTTCTCCAGCGACGACGACTTCTGAAAGCGCCCTCCGACCCATGAAACTCATCGTCTCCCTGCTTGCCGCCAGCCTGCTCGCCAGTACCGCCTTCGCCGCCAACGAGCCGGTCGAAGTGGATCGCATCGTGGCGGTCGTGAACAGCGAAGTCATCACCCGCTCCGACCTGCGCATGCGTGTCGCCCAGGTCACCCGCCAGCTCAGCCGTCAGGGCACCCCCCTGCCGGCCGCCGACGTGCTCGAGAAGCAGGTGCTGGAGCGACAGATCATCGAGCGTCTGCAGCTCCAACTGGCTGCCGAGACGTCCCTGCGCATCGACGATGTGACTCTCGACCGGGCGGTCGGGCGCATTGCCGACAGCAACCGCCTGTCCATGACCGAGTTCCGCAAAGCCCTCGAGAATGACGGCCTTTCCTGGGAGCGCTTCCGTGAGGAAGTGCGCAACGAGATGCTCCTCACCCGGGTACGTGAGCGTGAAGTAGAGGCCCGCATCGTGGTGTCGGATGCCGAGGTCAACAATTTTCTGGCCCACCCGGAAAACACTGCAGGGCAGGAGGAATACAACCTCTCCCACATCCTCTTCCGGGCGCCCGAGGGCGCAACGCCCGAGCAACTCGCCCGTTTGCGCGCCAAAGCCGAGGACGTGGCCGCCCGCGTCGCCCGGGGCGAGCCCTTCGACAAGCTCGCCGCCAGCTACTCCGATGCCCCCGACGCCCTGACCGGCGGCAATCTGGGGTGGCGCAGCGCCGAGCGTCTGCCGGGGCTGTTTGCTGAAGCCGTTGCCAGCCTCAAGCCGGGCGAGACTACTTCCATCCTGCGCAGCGCAGCCGGCTTCCACATTGTCCGTGTGATCGACCGCAAGGGCGGCAGCCAGTCAGGGGTGCCGGCCCAGGTCCAGCAGACCCATGCCCGCCATATCCTGATCAAGACCAGTGAAGTGGTCACCGATGCCGATGCCCGTCGTCGCCTCACCGATCTGCGTGAGCGCGTCGTTCAAGGGGGCGCCAGCTTTGCCGACCTGGCGCGTATCCACTCCGCCGACCTGTCCGCGTCCAAGGGCGGTGATCTGGGCTGGATCTACCCGGGCGACACCGTGCCCGAGTTCGAACAGGCCATGGACGCCCTCAAGCCCGGCGAGCTCAGCCAGCCCATCCAGTCACCTTTCGGCTGGCATTTGATCCTGGTTGAAGATCGCCGCGTGCAGGATGTTTCCGACGAACGCAAGCGTGGTGCGGCCCGCAATGCCCTGCGCGAGCGCAAGTCCGATGAGGCCTACCAGGACTGGCTGCGCCAGCTGCGGGACCGGGCCTACGTGGAATACCGCACCGAAGACCGCTGATCCGGCCGCCGGCGCCGTGGAATATCCTCCACCGCGCCGGCTCCAGCAGCCGTCCTGTCCCTCTCCTGCCGTTCCCTTCCTGCACTTCCCCCATCATGTCCTCCCCGCTTCCCGTCCTCGCCATTACCAGCGGTGAGCCCGCCGGCATCGGCCCCGATCTGTGTGCAGCCCTGCCGCGCTTCGACTGCCCGGCACGCCTTGTCGTTCTGGGTGACCGCGACATGATCGCCGCCCGCATCCACGCGGTCGAACCCTCGGTCGACATCCTCGACTACGCCGTCGGCAGCACGCCCCGGCCCGGCAGCCTCGAAGTGCTGCACCTGCCTTTGGCCTGCCCCGTTACCCCAGGGCTGCTGGATGCGGCCAATGCCCGCTACGTGCTCGACGTGCTCGACCGGGCCATCGCCGGCTGCAAGTCCGGGGAGTTTGCCGGCATGGTCACCGCGCCGGTGCACAAGGGCATCATCTGTGAGGCGGGCGTGCCGTTTTCGGGGCATACCGAGTATCTGGCCGAAGCCACTGCCACGCCCCTGGTGGTGATGATGCTGGTGGGTGGGGGGATGCGCGTGGCTCTGGCCACCACCCATCTGCCCCTCAAGGACGTTTCCGCGGCCATCACCCGCCCCCTGCTCACCGACACCCTGCGCATCCTGCACACCGATCTGCGCACCCGCTTCGGCCTGGCCGCGCCGCGCATCCTGGTGGCGGGCCTCAACCCCCACGCGGGGGAGGGCGGCCACATGGGGCGGGAGGAGATCGACGTGATCACCCCGGTGCTGGAGGCCCTGCGTGCCGAGGGCATGGATCTGCGCGGCCCCCTGCCGGCCGACACCCTGTTCGTGCCCCACACCCTGGGGCAGGGCGATGCGGTGCTGGCCATGTTCCACGATCAGGGCCTGCCGGTGCTCAAGCACGCCAGCTTCGGGGGGGGCGTCAATGTCACTCTCGGGCTGCCCATCATCCGCACCTCGGTGGATCACGGCACCGCCCTCGACCTGGCCGGCACCGGCAGGGCTGATCCGGGCAGCTTGTTCGCCGCCGTCGAGCTGGCCATCGGCATGGTGCGGGCATGAACGGGCGTCGTCGCCTGCTGCTCGGCAGCGTCGCGGCCCTCGGGCTCTCCGCCTGTGCCGACTTGATCCACAAGCCCGAAGCGGTGGCGCCCCGCGCTGCCCGCAAGCCGCGGGTGGCCCTGGCCCTGGGAGGCGGCGCGGCCCGCGGTTTTGCTCACATTGGCGTCATCAAAGTGTTGGAGACCCATGGCCTGGCGCCGGATCTGGTGGTCGGCACCAGTGCCGGAGCAGTGGTCGGCGCCCTCTACGCCGCCGGGCATGGGCCTTTCGAGCTGCAGAAGCTGGCCATCCAGCTGGACGAGTCCGCCGTCACCGACTGGAGCTTCTTCGACCGGGGCGTGATCAAGGGCGAAGCCCTGGAGCGCTTCATCAACAGCAACGTGGGCAACAAGCCCATCGAGGGCTTGAAGCGGCGCTTTGCTGCGGTGGCCACCGACCTGCAGAGCGGCCAGCCCATCGTCTTCCAGCGGGGCAACACTGGCACCGCCGTGCGCGCCTCCGCTTCCATCCCCGGGGTGTTCCCGCCGGTGCCCATCAATGGGCGGGAGTACGTGGATGGAGGTCTGGTGGCGCCGATTCCGGTGCGCGAGGCCCGGGGCCTTGGCGCCGACATCATCATTGCCGTGGATATTTCGGGCCGTCCTAGCGGCAAGAAGAACCAGGGCAGTTTTGATGTGCTGCTCGATACCATCGCCATCATGGGTGGCGCTCTGGGGCGCGATGAGCTGGCCGGGGCCGACGTGGTCATCCGGCCCGAGCTGAAGGGCCTGCCCGCCACCAACTTCCAGCAACGCCACGAAGCCATCCTGGAGGGGGAACGGGTTGGTTTTGCCGCCGTGGCCCGGGTCCGGGAGGCGATTGCGGCCTGGGAAAAGAAGAACGCCTGAGGAACAACGGATGAGCGAACCCCATCTCGCGCGCAAGCGCTTCGGCCAGAACTTCCTGTCCGACCCCAACATCATCCGCAAGATCATCGAGGCCATCCGCCCGGCGGAGGGGGATCGCATGGTCGAGATCGGCCCCGGCCTGGGGGCCATGACCGAGCCGCTGATGGCCCGTCTGCCCCATCTACACGTGGTCGAGATCGACCGGGATCTGATTGCCCGCCTCAAGGAAGCCCACTCCCCGGAGAAGCTGACCATCCACGAAGGTGACGCCCTCAAGTTCGACTTCGGCAGCCTGGTGGCCGACGGCGCCCCCCTGAGGGTGGTGGGTAATCTGCCTTACAACATCTCCACGCCCATCCTGTTTCATCTGGCCGACTACGCCGAGAAGGTGAAGGACATGACCTTCATGCTGCAGAAGGAGGTGGTGATGCGCATGGTGGCCGAGCCTGGCACCGAGGA
Source organism: Zoogloea sp. (assembly GCF_028689785.1). GTDB lineage: Bacteria > Pseudomonadota > Gammaproteobacteria > Burkholderiales > Rhodocyclaceae > Zoogloea. The sequence continues at coordinate 70,562 of NZ_JAQVCN010000008.1, forward strand.
GTACGGGCGCTTGTCCGTGATGCTGCAGTACCGCTTCAACATGGCGCGGGTCTTCGATGTGCCGCCGGGGGCCTTCCGTCCCGCGCCCAAGGTGATGTCGAGCATCGTGCGCATGGTGCCGCGCCCGGTGGCCGAATGCACCGCCACCGACTACGCCCTGCTCGGGCGTATCGTCACGGCGGCCTTTGGCCAGCGCCGCAAGACCTTGCGCAATACCCTGCGGGATTTTCTCGGCGAGGGGGATTTCGCCGCCCTCGAACTCGACCCCGGCCTGCGCGGCGAGAAGCTCGCCGTGGGCAGCTTTGTACGTATCGCCAATCACGTTGCTGGGCGGACTTCCCCCGTTGTTTAGAGGGGTGTGGAGGGGGCGTGTGAGGCAAGAATGAGTGTTTTTGATAAAAACAATAAAAACATGTAAAAATGCTTTTCATATTCCTTTTTGCCGTGGTATTTCACGAATTCAAGTCTTCTTTGAGGTTATAGTGAATTCGCTGCCTGATTACCCATTACGGGTTTTGGGTGGCGCGACATCAAAAAATAGATTCACTTACTCTCAAGAGGTTTCAAAAATGGCTATTCGTGAGCTCTCGTCCCAAGAAGTCCAGAACGTTTCCGGTGGCACCTTCGGTCTCCTGTCCGGCCTGCTGTCCTTCAAGCTGAACCTGCTGAGCAGCCTCTTCGGCGGCAAGAGCGGCTGCTACACCCCCGCTCCGGCTCCCACCCCCTGCCAGCCGGCTCCGACCCCGAGCCCCTGTCAGACCTGCCAGCCGGCTCCCAAGCCCTCCTACGGCTGCTGATTCACGTTTTCGTGAATGAGGGATGACTGCCGCCTGCGGGTGAGCGGTTGACCATGACGGGCCACCCAGGGGTGGCCCGTTGCCATTTGAACAAGTCGCCGGGACATTCCTCACGCTGTTGGCGCCGATGCGCCGGAAGCGCGGGAATAGTTCAGCGCATGCTGCCGGGCGGGCATGCGACCCTGCGGCCAGCGACTTTGCCCGGCCTGCCCCCGTTGCCCCCGTGAAAGACGATTCCCTGTTCCGCCCCGAGGCCCTCGATGCCCAGCGCACCAACTGGCTTGGGCCTGTGGCGCTGAGCCAGCCACTCTCCTTCTCCGTCTTCGCCCTGCTGGCAGCCACGGCAGCCCTGGCGCTGATAGCCTTCTTCGCCTTTGGCAGCTACACCAAGCGCACCACCGTGGCGGGGCAGTTGCTGCCGGCGGGGGGGTGGTCCAAGGTCTATCCGGGCCAGTCCGGCGTGGTGGTGGAAAAGCGCGTGAGGGAGGGCCAGGCGGTGCGCGAGGGAGACGTGCTGTATGTGCTGTCCCTGGAGCGCAAGAGCGATGCCGCTCCCGGTGGCCTGGCCAGCATCACCGAGCAGGTCGAGGCGCGCCGCGACAGCCTGCGCAGCGAACTGGGCAAGACCGAGTCCCTGCAGCAGGAGCAGCGCGCTGCCCTGACCCGCAAGCAGGCCGCCTACGAGGCCGAGCTGCGGGTGATCGAGCAGTCCATGGAAGGCCAGCGCGCCCGCGTGGCCCTGGCCCAGGACACCCTGCAACGCTACCGGGGCCTGCTGGAGAAGGACTACATCGCCGGCGAACAGGTGCAGCTGCGCGAGGCCGATCTGATCGACCAGCGCTCGCGCCTCCAGGCTCTGGAGCGCGAGCGCCTCAATGGCCAGCGCGAGCTCACCCTGCTGCGTGGCGAGCTGTCGCGCATGCCTCTGGAGCAGTCCAAGCAGATCGCCGAGATTCGCCGCAGCATCTCCAGCTCCAATCAGGAGCTCACCGAGAGCGAGCTGCGTCGGCGCATCTTTGTGCTGGCACCCCGGGACGGGGTGGCAACGGCGGTGACGGCCGAGGTCGGCCATACCGTGGATGGCAGCCGCCCGGTGGTGTCCATCGTGCCGCCCGGCGCCCGCCTGCAGGCCTACCTGTTTGCCCCGAGCAAGGCGGTGGGCTTCGTGCGCGAGGGGGAGGCGGTGATGCTGCGCTTCGACGCCTACCCCTACCAGAAGTTTGGCCATACCGCCGGGCGTGTGGCCCAGGTGGCCCGGGTCGCCCTGTCGAGCCAGGATCTGTCGGCCCTCGGCCTGTCCGGGCTGGATGGCGCCGGTAGTGGAGACCAGGTGTACCGCATCACGGTGGACCTGGCCGCCCAGTCAATCATGGCCTACGGCGAAGCGCGCCCCCTGCAGGTGGGGATGCAGCTTGAGGCCGACATCATGCAGGAGCGCCGCAAGCTCTACGAATGGGTTCTGGAACCCCTCATCAGCATCACCGGGAAGCTCTGAGCCCATGTCCCTGATCGCCAGCCTGCCCGCCGCCTTCGGGCGCACGCTCCCCGTCATCCTGCAAACCGAAGCCACCGAATGCGGCCTGGCCTGCCTGGGCATGGTGTCCGGCTACCACGGGCGCCGCACCGACCTGGCCCAGCTGCGCCGCCAGTTCTCCATCTCCCAGCACGGTGCCACCCTGGGCCAGCTGATCGGCATCGCCAACGCCCTCGGCCTGGCCAGCCGGCCCCTGCGGCTGGACCTGGAAGATCTGGGCCAGTTGCGCACGCCATGCATCTTGCACTGGAACCTCAACCACTTCGTGGTGCTGAAGAAGGTGACTCGCCGCGGCATCCTCATCCATGACCCCGCCAGCGGCGCCCGCTGGGTGGCCCACGACGAGATTTCCCGCAGCTTTACCGGCGTGGCCCTGGAGCTGTGGCCCAGCGCCGAGTTCCGGCCATCGGCACCGCCGCCGGCGATCCGCTTCCGCGACCTGATCGGCCGCGTGGACGGGCTGTTCTCGGCCGCGACCCAGGTGCTCATCCTGGCGGCGGCCCTGGAGGTCTTCGCCCTGGCCAGCCCCTTCTACCTGCAGTGGGTGATCGACCATGTGCTGGTGTCCGCCGACCGGGATCTGCTCACCACCCTGGCTCTGGGCTTCGGTCTGCTGCTGATCGTCCAGCAGCTCTTCTCGGCCCTGCGGTCGTGGATACTGCTGCACATCGGTACCAACCTCAGCCTGCAATGGCGTACCAATGTCTTTGCCCACTTGCTACGCTTGCCCGTGCAGTACTTCGAGAAGCGTCACCTGGGCGATGTCGTATCGCGCTTCGGGGCGGTGGACGAGATCCAGAGCAAGCTCACCGCCTCCTTCTTCTCGGTGCTGATCGATGGGGTGATGTCGGCGGTGACCCTGGCCATGATGTTCCTGTACAGCCCGGCCCTGGCCTGGATGGCGCTTGCGGCGATGCTCACTTACGCCCTGATCCGCGCCCTGTGGTTCCGTCCCCTGCGCCTCGCAACCGAGCAGGAGATCGTCCATCACGCCAGCCAGCAGTCCCACTTTCTCGAGACCGTGCGTGGCATCAAGGCCGTCAAGCTGTTCCAGCGCCAGAACGAACGCCGCTCCGGCTGGCTGAGCCTGGTGGTCGAGCAGGTCAACGCGGGGGTGCGCACCCAGCGCCTGTTCATCGCCTTCGAGTCGATCAACGGCCTGCTGTTCGGCCTGGTGGGCATTGCCATCCTGTGGCTGGGGGCGAGGCAGACCCTGGACGGACTGATGACGGTGGGTGTGCTGATGGCCTTCAAGGCCTACAAGGATCAGTTCGACGGCCGCGTCGCTGGCCTGATCGAGAAGTTCTTCGAGTTGCGCATGCTGCGGCTGCAGGGCGAGCGTCTGGCCGACATCGTGCTCACCCAACCCGAGAAGGACGCCCCTGCCGGGCCCGGCCGTGAGGTGGCCAGCCTGGGGGCGCCGGCCGTGCGTCTGCAGGGCCTGCGCTTCCGCTATGCCGAGACCGATCCATGGGTGGTGGACGGCATCGACCTGGAGATCCCGCCAGGCCAGTCTGTGGCCTTCGTCGGCCCGTCGGGTTGCGGCAAGACCACCCTGATCAACCTGATCCTGGGCGTCTTTCCGCCGGTGGAGGGCGACATCCTGATCGGCGACGCCAGCCTGCGGCGCAGCGGTGGCGAGGCGCCCCGGGCGCTGATCGGCACAGTGATGCAGGATGACACCCTGTTCGCCGGCTCCATCGCCGACAACATCTGCTTCTTCGATCCGGCACCCGATCGGGCCCGCATCGAGGAATGTGCCCGCCTGGCGCAGATCCACGAGGAGATCGCCGCCATGGCCATGGGCTATCACACCCTGGTGGGGGATATGGGCACGGTGCTCTCCGGTGGGCAGAAGCAGCGCCTCTTTCTGGCCCGGGCGCTCTACAAGCAGCCGCGCATCCTGGTACTCGACGAGGCCACCAGCCACCTGGATGTGACCTGCGAGCAGGCCGTCAATGCGGCCATCCAGTCCCTCGACCTGACTCGCATCATCATCGCCCACCGCCCCGAGACCATTCTGAGCGCCGAGCGGGTGGTGATGCTGCACGGAGGCAAAGTGGTGGAGGACATGCCAGTAAGCGAGCTGGTCGCCCGTCAGACCGCCGCCAGCACGGCCCAGGCTGCGGAGGCCGGCTGATGCGGCGCCTGTTTGCAATGCTGGCCCTGCTGGTGGTATGCGGCCCGGCCGCGGCCTTTGACCCCCTTGGGAGCCGTACCGATCTGCTGGATCTCACACCCCCCGGGCAGGTGCCGCTGGACGCCGAGCTGAACGGTGGGGTGCGCTGCCCTGAGCCCTTCGCCGGCGGCGACATCAGCCTTTCGGAGGTGGTGCGTCGGGCCCTGTGCCGCGACCCGCGCGCGCGCCAGGCCTGGGCCGCTGCGTCCCTTGCTGCCGCGCGCCTGGGGGCGGCCCGTGCCGCCTATCTGCCAACCCTGAACGCTAACCTGACACGCAGCCGGAGCGGCCAGACCCTGGAGCAGGGCGGCAGCACAACGCGCTCCGACAGCCGCGGGCGGGGTAGCCAGCTGGATCTGGCCTGGAATCTGTTCGACTTCGGGCAGCGCGAGGCCAGCGTGGATAGCGCCCGCCAGACCCTGTTGGCGGCGGCGGCCAGCCAGAACCTGAGCATCCAGACCATCTTCCTGGACGCCGCAAATGCCTACTTTGGCTTGCTCAACGCCCAGGGCGAGCTGGCCGTGGCCCAGGAGGTGGAGCGCATCAACCTGCAGAGCTTCCTGGCGGCCGAGGCCAAGCACGCTGCCGGCGTGGGTGATCTGACCTCGAAGTTGCAGACCCAGACCGCCTTTGCCCAAGCCATCCTGGCCCGGGTGCGGGCCGAGGGCAATCTCCGTAACGCCCAGGGCCAGCTGGCGGTCAGCATCGGCGAGCCGCCCCTGCGCCCGGTGAAAGTGGATGCGGATGATGCCCATTTGCCTGACACGAGCTTCGTGAAAAGTGTGGACGCGCTGCTGGAGCTTGCCCAGAAGACCCACCCGGAGCTGGCCTCGGCCCGTGCCAGGTTGTCTTCTGCGCGGGCCCGCATCGCTGTGGCCGACCGGGCCTACCTGCCGTCGGTGAGCCTCAATGCCGTTCGTTCGAGCAATGATCGGCGTTACGACAATGGCACGCCGGCCCTCGATCAGAACGACCGCAGTGTCAGCGTGCAGCTCAACGTGCCGATCTTCGACGGCTTCTCCCGCCACTACCAGGGAGCGGCGGCCCGTGCCGAGTTCGAGCAGGCCGACGCCGAGCTGCGCGGTGTGGAGCAGCGGGTGGCGCTGGAGGTATGGCAGGCCTACCAGACCCTGCAGACCCAGACCCAGACCCTGGACAGCACCCAGAAGCTGCTCGGCTACGCGACCAAATCCCTGGAGGTGGCCCAGGGCCGGTACAAGGCTGGGGTTGGCAGCACCCTGGAGCTCCTGGAGGCCCAGCGCGCCATGGCCGACGCCGCCCAGCAGCGCATCAATGCCCTGTCCAGTTGGCGTGCCACCCGTCTGCGTCTGGCGGCCAGCCTGGGCAAGCTGGGTTTCTGGAGCGTGGAAGGGGGCTGACCCACAAAGCAAAACCGCCGCGGGGCAAGGCCCGGCGGCGGCTTTGGGGTAGCGCCTGATGTCGCTTAGTCGGCGCCGAACTTCACGTTTACACCCGCCAGGAAAAGGGTGTCGTTCTGCTTGGCCGGGGACTGGGCCAGGCTGTCGTAGCGGTTCTGGAAGCCCACGGTCAGGTTCATGGTCTTGTTCATGGCCACTGACAGGCCGGCGTCGAAGATGGCCCGGAACTCGCCGGTGTCACGCAGGTTGGGATAGACCACCAGACGCTGCTTGAAGCTGGTGGTGTCGGTCAGGCGGTGGCTGGACTCTTCGCCGAGGATCATCTCGGGCGTGGTGTAGGTGCGGCGCAGCTCGTTGTCGATGAGCACGCCGGAGGAGGCGTAGCGATCGACCTTGTAGCCGAGACCGCCGAACACGTCCCAAGTGGTTTCCGGGGTCTTGATCAGGTGATAGCCCACGCCGCCATTGACGCCGGCACGCAGGTTGAGGTGCTTGAGCTGATCGCGCTCCAGGTCGAGGCCGCCAAAGGCAAATACCTTGTCGCTCAGGTTGTGGTCGTAACGGGTGCCGGCGCGCCACAGGTTGGCCGTGGTGTTGGTGTTGTCGTCCTTGTCTTTGGACTGGGCGAACAGGGCCTGGCCATAGACTGACCACTTGTCGGTTGCGGTGATGCGGGCGGCGTCCAGGTTGATGTTCACGGAGCTGTTGCGGGCATTGCCGGACGAGAACGAAGCGGCTGCGCCACCCACGCCACGCCACTGACCGTCTGCCTTGATGTCGTCGGCGACGGCCTGGCCGCAGGCCAGCAGGGCGGAGACAGTCAGCAGGGAGAGCTTCTTCATGGAACTTCCTTTCTTGCGCATTGAGCCCTGGTGGGCACGGAAAGCGCAGAGGATAAGAAGTTGGCCGATCTAAAGGTGCCTAATATTCCTCAAGGCACAACTGTTTGCGTATGTGGAATTTTGTATCTCGGTCGAAGCGGGGCGCCTGGGTTTCCCTTCGCCAGTGGCATGGTGGGGATGGCCGAGGGGCTAGGTCAAGGCAGCAACCCTGCCTCCCGCAGCAAGGGCTCCTCATATACGGAATCTTCCGCCGGGTAGCGCAACTTCGGAAAATCAAGTGCTTTTGCAAGTGACCAAATGATGCTCTCCCCGGCGGGCAGGGTGTCAGGTGTTTGTGCGTACAGCGGGTCCTGAAATGCGCTGCGGGTGGATGTCACCTGCCAGCCACTGGTGGTGAGTGCTGCAATTACCGCGGGCAATGCTGCCGCATTGATCTGGTTGGTATGCAGCAGCATGACATGGGCGGGGCTTCTCCCCAGGACCTTGTAGGCAAGCTGGTCGTAGTATTCCGCGCGGTTGAGCAGATGGCGGATGTAGGCCTGTTTCACGCGCCCAGCCTTATCGGCATCGCCCGCCTTCAAGTGAGCGGTATAGACAATGTTGTAGTACCAATCGCTGGCGTCAATGGAGACAGGGGCATTCCTGTAGCTGTTCTTGGCCATCCAGGCCCGCATGCCATCGCGCTTGGCCTGCGTATCCCCTTCCTTCAGATAGGGGAATCTGAGCATGGGCGTGAAGGTGGGCAGATCTCGAATCGCTGCATCGGCCGCCTGCACATCGGCGATGAACCAGTCCAGTGACACCTTGGGATCGGCAAGGCTGCGATGACTGGCCGTGTGATTTCCTACGAGATGCCCCGCCTGCGCCCATGCCTTGACCAATCCCAGCCCGTCGGTGCCGCCCATGCGCGCCAAGGAGGGAAACAGGGCCGCTGTGATCTGATGCGTGTGCAAGGCCGCCAGTATCTGTGCATTCCACTGGGCCGCATCGGGCTGTGTCCCTGGATTGAAGCCGTCGTCGAAGGTGAGGGCGAGTGTCTTCGCCGTGCAGAGGGACGCCCATAAGGAAAGGACAAGGACGGCGAGCAAGCGAAAGGGAAGATGTTGGGAGGTCATGCCTTGGCAATAGGTGCGTTGTTATCGGGAAGATGCTGGATTGCTCAATCGCTGCCCAGTTCCCAAAACGAAGCGCGATTGATCGAGCCGGCGATCATCTTGCGGTTGAACAAACCGATCACGACACCCAGATACGGTCAGCCCCAACCTCTTGGCCACGCGGAAGGCCTTGTCGGCATACTGCAGAGGCGTGCGCAGTGGGAGTCACCCTGAAATGAAAAAAGCCCGGCACCGCAAAGGAGGCCGGGCCGGGGGTGTCCGGGGGAGGAGGGGGAGCTCAGTCCTTCTTCATCGGACAGGTATTCATGCCGAGCAGGGGATAGACCGGGCAGAAGCCGGTCAGGCCTGTGGCAAGGGGAACCACGCCGATCCAGGCCCAGGTCGGTCCGCCCAGAAGGGCAGCCCAGGCTACCAGGGCCACGCCGCCGCCAATCCGCAACACCTTGTCGATACCGCCCACGTTCGCTTTCATGATCGCCTCCTTGGCACATTGGTTCAGGTGGGCGTATTGGAGCATTCGCCGTCGGGGGGCGTCTGTAACCTTGGTTACAGAGCCGGCAGGGCTTCAGTTTCCGGCGAGGCGGCGCAGGCCGGCGGGATCAAGGATCTCTACCTGTTCCCGGGACAGGGCCACCAAGCCTTGCTCGGCCAGGCCTTTGAGCAGGCGGCTGACGATCTCACGCACGCTCCCCAGCTCATCGGCAAGCTGCTGGTGGGTGGTGTGCAGGCGTTGGCCCTTGCCCAGCAGCAGCGCGGCCAGGCGCTGGTCGAGCTTGCGGAAGGCCACTTCCTCGATCAGTTGCATCAGGTCAGCGATGCGTTCGGAGAACAGCTGGAAGACGAAGTCCCGAAAGGCCTGCTCGCCCAGCAGGGCTTGGAAGTCCTCGGTCGGGACCACCAGCAGGGTGGTGTCTGCTTCCGTCACGCCGCGTGCGTTGTAGGGCGCCTGGCCGAGCAGGCAGGCCGAGGAGATGATGCAGGTCTCGCCCGGAGTGACCCGATACAGGGGCAGCTCCCGGCCGTTGGGGGCCGCCTTGACCACCCGGATGCCACCGGCGATCACGAAGGGAAAGCCCTGACAGGCCTGGCGCTCGTCAAACACGGTGGTGCCCGCCGGCACCTGCACAAGCTGGGCCCGGGCCTCCAGGCGCTGGCGCGCCCGGGCGGTCAGCTGGCTCAGAATGGGGTAAAGGGCGATCAGGGCCTCTCCGGCCGGGGCGCTGTTCATGCCAGCTCGACGACGACCGGGGTGTGGTCGGATGGCCGCTCCAGCTTGCGGGGGGCCTTGTCGGTGTAGCAGGCCGAACACCTCTCCACCAGGGGGGCCGACAGCAGCAGGTGGTCGATGCGCAGGCCGAAGTTGCGTCGGAAGGCGCCCATCCGGTAGTCCCACCAGGAAAAGCTGCGCTCCTCCTGCTCGAAGAGCCGGAAGGCGTCACTCAGACCGAGACCGATCAGGGCCTGGAAGGCGGCCCGCTCGGGTACCGACACGTGGATCTCGTCCTTCCAGTCCGGGTGGGCGTCCCGGTCTTCCGGGGCCACGTTGTAATCGCCGGCCAGCACCAGCTGAGGCGTGGTTTGCAGTTCGGCCTTCAGCCAGGCGGTGAGGGCTTCCAGCCAGGCCATCTTGTAGGCGAATTTGTCGGAACCGACGGCCTGTCCGTTGGGGAAGTAGCCACACACGATGCGCACCCCGTCCAGGGTGCCGGCGATGATGCGCTTCTGTTCGTCGGCGAAGCCGGGGATGTCGAGGGTGACATCCTCCAGCGGCTTGCGGCTGAGGATGGCCACGCCGTTGTAAGTCTTCTGGCCGTTGAACACGGCCCGATAGCCGGCGGCCTCGATCTCGGCCAGGGGAAAGGCCTTGTTCTCGCACTTGAGCTCCTGAAGGCAGAGTGCATCGGGCTGATTGGCCGCGAGCCAGTCGAGCACATGGGGCAGGCGGACCTTGAGGGAGTTGACGTTCCAGGTGGCGATCTTCATGGGGGCTTGAAATCCAGTATGGGCGTGGGTTTGTGTTTCTGGTGGTGCCGCTAGCTACACAAAGCGGTGTCTGTTTGAAGTGATTGTGCCAGCCACGCGGCTGACGGTGTTCGTGCTTTGCTGCTATCCCTTCCAGCAGGACCATGGGCTCGTTGGGGGGGAGGCTGGCCGTGCCTGAAGCTGCTCAAGAAAAGCCAATGTGCGTATATGATCATGGTTCTTATTTGCAGTTGTGCCGAGAGTCAAGATCCATCATGAACACGATTTGCCGCCGCCACAGCGTACTCACCTTCTTCCTGCTGGCCACAATGACAGGGAGCCATGCCGGTGGCTGGGTCGATGAACGCGGGGTCGCTCTCCCGGATCGGGAGAACATGCGCAGCGCAGGCAGCTTTCTCGTCCAGTTGCGGCTTACCTCTGACGAGGCGGCCCTGCGAAAGTCCTGGGAAGAGGCAGGCGGCAACCCGACGCTGGATGTAAGCGAGAGCATTCCGGTGGGGCGCCCCATCAGCACCGTGCTGACGATGACCGGCTGCAAGCCAAACCCTGCCGGTCAGTGCGATGTGATGGCCGAGTTCTCCATCATTGCGCCGGATGGCGAGCGCACCCGCTTGGGGGCCGGCTACCTGTGGAAGGCCGCACCGTTGACCCCGCGGTTCATGCTCGGTAGTGCAAGCTTGACCCTCGTCTTCAAGGAGAAGGACAAGGGCAAGGCGTTCCGGATGATTGCCACAGTGGAGGACAGGGTTGCCAGCAAGGTGCTGGAGCTCTCCACCCCCCTGAAGGTGGAGTGACCGAAGCGCGGCAGGGGGGCCGCCACCCATTGGAATCGATGGTGGCAGCCGGCACCCTCAGCGCTTGCCGGCCGGGTAGCCGGCGTTGTCCAGCAGGCTGTGCCACAGGGGCTCTGCAAGGCCGGCTTCCACCTGGCGGCCGACCACCAGGGTGGGCACGAAGGGCTCCTTGCTGAAGCGGGTCTTGAAGGCTTCGACCTGCTCTGCGCTGTCGATGGCGGTTTCGCTGAACGGGACGCCACGCTTCTGGAGCAGGGCTCGTCCGTCGTCGCAGGGTTTGCCGCAGTCTTTGCTGGTGTACAGGGTCACCGGGAAGCTGGCGGCAGCCTTGCGGGTCAGGAAGGGTGTTTGGGCGTTGCCCCGGTTGGGCTGGACGTTGCGCTCCTCGAATTTCTTGATGACCTGGGGGGGCGGCTGGTCGCTGTACTGTACGCGACCCTGTTCATCCACCCAACGGTAGGCACTCTGGGCCATTGTCGGCCCCGCGCCGGCAAGCAGCGCCAGCAGCAAGGGCAGGATGGCGCGGGGGCCGGCGGGTTTCATGCCGGCACCATGCCGCTGTGGCGCAGCAGGGCATCCACTTGCGGCTCGCGGCCGCGGAAGGCCTTGAAGGATTCGAGGGCAGGGCGGCTGCCGCCGACGGCCAGGATTTCGTTCCAGAAGCGCTGGCCGGTGGCCGCGTCGAGCACGCTGCCCTTGGGCCGGCCCTCTTCCTCGAAGGCGGCGAAGGCATCGGCCGACAGCACTTCGGCCCACTTGTAGCTGTAGTAGCCAGCCGCATAGCCTCCGGCAAAGATGTGGGTGAAGCTGTTGGGGAAGCGGTGCCAGGCCGGGGGTATCAGCACGGCGACTTCCTTGCGGACTTCGGCGAGGAGATCCATGTAGCCCTGGGTGGCCGGGTCGAAATCCATGTGCACCAGCAGGTCGAACAGGGAGAACTCCAGCTGACGCACGGTGCCCAGGCCACTCTGGAAGTTCTTGGCGGCCAGCATCTTGTCGAAGAGGGCCTTGGGCAGGGGTTCGCCGGTGTCGGCGTGGGCGGTCATTTCGCGCACCACGTCCCATTCCCAGCAGAAATTCTCCATGAACTGGCTGGGCAGCTCCACCGCGTCCCATTCGACACCGTGGATGCCGGAGACGGCCAGGTCGTCCACCTGGGTGAGCAGGTGGTGGAGGCCGTGGCCGGTTTCGTGGAACAGGGTGATCACGTCGTCGTGGCTGAAGGTGGCGGGCCGCTTTTTCGTGCCCTCACCCACCGGGCCGGGGAAGTTGCACACCAGGTAGGCCACCGGGGTCTCGATGCCGCTGGCCAGGCGCCGGCGGGTGATGGCGGAATCCATCCAGGCGCCGCCCTTCTTGGTGTCCCGGGCGTAGAGGTCGAGGTAGAACTGGCCGACCAGCTGGCCGGCCCGCTCGATGCGGAAGAAGCGCACGTCCGGGTGCCAGACTGGGCCGTTGTCGGGCTTGATGCTGACCTGGTAGAGCTTTTCCACGACCTTGATGAGGCCGTCCAGTACCTTGTGTTCGGGCAGGTATTCCTTCACTTCCTGCTCGGAGAAGGCGTAGTTGGCGACGCGCAGCTTCTCGGAGGCGTAGGCCACGTCCCAGGGTTCGAGGGGGGAGAGGCCGAGGTTCTCGCTGGCGAAGGCGCGGAGTTCGGCCAGATCACGTTCGGCGAAAGGCTTGGCCTTGACCGCCAGCTCGCGCAGGAAGCCCAGCACCTGGTCCGGCGTATCGGCCATTTTGGGCACCAGGGAGACTTCGGCATAGTTGCGGTAGCCGAGCATCCGGGCTTCCTCGGCACGCAGGGCCAGGATCTGCTGGATCAGCGGGCCGTTGTCCCATTCAGGCTTGCTGTAGCCGTTGTCGATCTCGGCCGCACGGGTAGCGTAGGCGCGGTAGAGGGTTTCACGCAGGCTGCGGCTGTCGGCGTACTGCATCACCGGCAGGTAAGAGGGCATCTTGAGGCCGAACTTCCAGCCTTCGAGGCCGGCTTTCTCGGCCGCTTCCCGGGCGGCGGCGATGACGTCTTCGGGCAGGCCGGCCAGCTCGGCCTCATCGGTGACCAGGTGGCTGAAGGCGTTGGTGGCATCGAGGACGTTCTCGGAGAACTTGGCGCCGAGGCCGGCCATCTCTTCCTGGATGGCCTGGAAGCGGGGCTTCTGCTCGTCGGGCAGCTCGGCGCCGGAGAGGCGGAAGCCCCGCAGCTCGTTGTCGATGATGCGGCGACGGGCCGGGCTGAGGGTGGCGTATTCGGGGCCGTTGGCGATGGCTTTATATTTTTCGAAAAGCTTAAGGTTTTGCCCCAATTCGGCGTAAAAACGGGTGACCTCCGGCAACATCAAGTTGTAGGCCTCCCGCCATTCGGGGGTGTCCATAACGCTGTGCATGTGGGCCGCAATGCCCCAGGCTCGGCCGAGGCGTTCACCTTCGTTCTCGATGGGTTCGACGAAAGTGGCCCAGGTGGGTGTGGCGGGGTCGTGTTGCAGGCGTTCGACGGTGCTGCGCAGAGCCTCAAGCAGGCTGCGTACGGCGGGCTCCACGTGGGCCGGCTGGATGGCGTCGAAGCGCGGCAGGCCGGACAGTTCGAGCAGGGGCGAGGTGGCGGGGGTGGCGGTCATTTTTGTGAAAGCAGTCGGTTGAGTGGTTTCATTTTGCCGAATTCCGCGCGGAGTGTCGCCTGTGTTGGCGGCTGGAGGCGGGGCGGCGGGCATGTACAAAGGGGACGGGCGTGAGCGACAAGGCGTTGAATCTGGCGGAGCAGGCCTTCCTGCATACCATCAACCAGGAACTGGAGCGCGGTGAGCTGCGCTTTCCGACCTCCATGGAGGTGACCATGCGAGTGCTGGAGGCCCTCGATAACCCCGACCTGGACCTGGGCCGGATGTCGACCATGGTTTCCGCCGAACCCCTGCTGGCGGCCCGTACCGTGGCGCTGGCCAACTCTGCCTGGTACAACCCCAGCGGGCGCGTAGTGACCGATGTGCCGAAAGCCTTGGTGCGCATCGGTTTCGGTAAGCTGCGGGCCTTGGCCATGGCGGTGGCGGCAGAACAGCTGATGCACCGGGAGGTGCTTGGCCCCTATCAGCCCTTGATCCGCAAGTTGTGGGCGCACTGTGTGGACGTGGCGGCCACGGCCAGCGTGCTGGCCCGGCTGTGCACTGCCCAGGACCGGGATGCGGCCTTCTTTGCCGGTATGGTCCATGACATTGGGCAGTTCTTCCTGCTGGCCCGGGTGTGGGAATACCCCGAGCTGCTCAGCGACGACAGTCCGCTCTCGGATCTGGTGCGGGTCTGGTACCCTCCGGTGGGGCGGGCGGTGCTGGCGACCATGAGCATGCCGCGGGAGCTGATGGATGCGGTGGACAACCCGGAAATCTATGGGGGAGAGTGGCCTCCCACCAATATTCCTGATCTGATCTTCATCGCCAACCTGGTGGCGGAGTCGCGCAATCCGTTCTCGCCCGAGGAGGAGGATTTCCGTCAGGGCCTGGCCCGGGCGGCGACCCTGGGGCTGGATGAGGCGTGTCTGGCTCGGGCGCTGGCCGAGTCGATGGAGGAGCGCCAGGCGCTGATGGCCTTGTTTCATGTTGGATGAAACTCCGGTTGCGCCCCTCCGTGGCGTCCGTCAAAAGCACACAACCCGCCTAGGCGGGTTGTGTGCTTTTGAGCAGTGTCGCAGGCGCGACGCTCAGAGGCGCTGGCCGGTGAGGTGCTCGTAGGCTTCGACGTACTTGGCGGCGGTGCGGGCGATGACTTCGTCCGGCAGCTTGGGGCCAGGGGCGACCTTGCCCCAGTCGAGGGTTTCCAGGTAGTCACGCACGTACTGCTTGTCGTAGCTCGGCGGGCTGATGCCTTCGGCGTAGCTCTCGGCGGGCCAGAAGCGGGAGGAGTCGGGCGTCAGGGCTTCATCGATCAGGTGCAGGGTGCCGGCAGCGTCGATGCCGAACTCGAACTTGGTGTCGGCGATGATGATGCCGCGGGTGGCGGCGTAGTCGGCGGCTTCGGAGTACAGGCGGATGGCGGCGTCGCGGGCTTCGGCCACGAGCTGGGCGCCCGTCTTGCCGGTGCCCTTGAGGGTGTCGGCGAGTACGGCATCGGTGCGGGCCTGGGCCTGTTCAAAGCTGATGTTCTCGTCGTGATCGCCGACTTCGGCCTTGCTGGCAGGGGTGAAGATGGGGAACGGCAGCTTCTGCGCCTGACGCAGACCGGCGGGCAGATTGATGCCGCAGATGGCGCCGGTGTCCTGGTAGTCCTTCCAGCCGGAGCCGATCACGTAGCCACGGACCACGGCCTCAATGGGCAGCGGGGTGAGGCGCTTGACCACCAGCGCACGGCCACGCACCTGGTCACGTTCGTCGGCCGCGACCACGCTTTCGGGGTCAATGCCGGTGAGCTGGTTGGGGACGATATGACCGAGCTTGGCGAACCAGAAGTTGGCCATGGCGGTGAGTACCTGCCCCTTGCGCGGGATTGGGTCCGGAAGGATGACGTCGAAGGCTGACAGCCGGTCGGAGGTGACGATGAGCAGCTTGTCGGCGTCAATGGCGTAGATGTCGCGTACCTTGCCACGGCCCAACAGGGTCAGGCTGCGGATGGAGGATTCGAAGATCGGAGTGGTCACGGTCTGGTGTCCGTCGGTCAAAACGCGATTATAGCGGGGTGGCGGGGGGCGGTCAGTGTCCGGCGTCGGCGGCGGCCAGATGCTTGCGCATGCGATGCAGGCCGAAGGCCACGAAACCGGCGATCAGGGGAATGGCGGCGGCGGTGATGCCTTCGGGTGTGAGGGGCTCAATTTGATGTTTGAGGCCCTTGGCCATGTACTGCACCAGCTGAGAGGCGTAGTAGGTTATTGCCACCACCGACAGGCCTTCGACGGTCTGCTGCAGGTGCAACTGCAGTTTGGCGCGGCGGTTCATCTGGCCGAGCAGTTCCTGGTTCTGACGCTCCAGTTCCACTTCGACGCGGGTGCGCAGCAGCTGGCTGTTACGGGCCACGCGGCTGGACAGGTCTTCCTGGCGACGGGCCATCGTCTCGCAGGTGTTCATGGCCGGCAGAAGGCGGCGTTCCATGAACTCGTGGAAGGTGGGCAGGCCGATGATGCGGCGCTCACGCAGCTCGGCGATGCGCTGCATTACCAGGCTGTGATAGGCCCGGGCGGCGCCGAAGCGAAAGGTGGTGCGGGCTACGGAGTGCTCGACTTCGGCGGCCATGGTGGTGAGGTCGGCCAGCACGTTGCGTTCGTCCTCGGTGCTGCGGGCGGAGCCGGTGCGGTCCATCAGGTCAGCGAGGCGCTGCTCGGTGGCACCGAGCAGTCGGCTGACTTCCTTGGCCACAGGGAAGGCCAGCAGCGCCATCAGGCGGTAGGTCTCGATCTCCACCAGGCGTTGCACGGTGCGGCCGGCCTGACGGCGGGTCAGGGACACGTCGATGACCAAGAAGCGGGAGAAGCCGTTCTCGAACAGGAAATCGGTGAATACCCAGGCGGCACCGTCGGCCACGGTAGCGCCGACCATCTGGCGTCCCGTGGGGGAGAGCTGGGCCATGACGCTCTCGGGCGTCACCTCGGCGGCGGAGCGCAGTTCTACGTGGGTGGCGACGATGAGCTTGCCGGGCAGGCTTTTGAGCCAGGCCTCAGGCACCACGGCGAGGGCCGAAGCACTGCCGTCCAGGCCTTCGCCCCGGGCGATGGAACAAAAAAAGGTGTAGCTGGAGAACTCGTTGTGGAGCTCCCACTTGAGCTGGAAACTGCCAAAGTCGATCAGGTGGTGGGTGCCGGCATCGTCGATGGGCTGGCCGAGGAGCTTACCCAGGGCGATGAGGTGCTGCTGGGCGGCACCGGGGGCCTCGTCTTTGTGGTGCAGGGCGAGGTAGCTGATCAGCTGCGGGCTCTCGAGGGGGACCGGCGGACGGGCGTGGAACTCGTCGTTAAGGGCTTGGCGCTGGTCGTGCTCGGAGAAATGGGGTGGCAGGGTCATGGGATCTGACGGGCCGGGCGTGATCGGGCGTTCATCTTGCCGTTACGGAAGTGGCGCTGGCAAGCCTGCCGGAGGCCGTGCCGTGCTGCGGGTCACGGGGCGTTGTTGCGGTGCAACAAATCACCTGCCGCCGAGCAGGGCGACAAGGAGCGCGGCCACGGCAAGAGCGGTGGTTACGCCGAGAGCAATGGCGAGCTGGCGCACCCGCTGCTGCAGCTGATGGGTGGTGCCCACGAGTTCCGCGTTCTGGGCGGCCAGCGCGGCGAGGAGTTCGGCGCCTTCCTGCTGGCGCAGGCTCACCTCGGCGAGCTGGCTCTCCAGGGCCACGAAGCGGGGCGTATCGCCGGGGCTGGCCCCCTCGGGTGACTGTGAGGCGCTGCCTGCGGCGGTGTCGGGGCCGGCCTTCTGCCACAGCTTGCGGGCGCTCTGGGCCAGGTCGGGGGCACGGGCGATGACCTCGGACCAGGGGATTGCCTTGACGAGGGTGGACCAGGGGAGGGCCATGGAAACGTCTCCGGAAATGAAGGGGGCCGGCATGGCCGGCCCCGATTCCGATACGCCGGCAGGCCGGCGGTAGCGGTCTTAGCGGACGATCTGGTTCAGGGAGCCGCTCTTGTAGGCTGCGGCGATCTTGTCCAGGGAGATGGGCTTGATCTTGCTGGCGTTGCCGGCGGTGCCGAAGGCTTCGAAGCGGGCCTTGCACACCTGCTTGGCAGCTTCGCGGGCGGGCTTGAGGAACTCGCGGGGGTCGAACTTGGAGGGGTTCTCGACGAAGAACTTGCGGATCGCGCCGGTCATGGCCAGGCGGATGTCGGTGTCGATGTTGATCTTGCGCACGCCGTATTTGATGCCGCGGACGATTTCTTCGACGGGCACGCCGTAGGTTTCCTTCATGTCGCCGCCGTACTCGCGGATGATCTCGAGGAGTTCCTGGGGCACCGAGGAGGAGCCGTGCATTACCAGGTGGGTGTTGGGGATGCGGGCGTTGATGGCCTTGATGCGCTCGATGGCCAGGATGTCGCCAGTGGGTTTGCGGGTGAACTTATAGGCGCCGTGGCTGGTGCCGATGGCGATGGCCAGGGCGTCCACGTTGGTCTGGCGCACGAAGTCGGCGGCCTGGTCGGGGTCGGTGAGCATCTGCGAGTGATCCAGGGTGCCTTCGGCGCCGATGCCGTCTTCCTCGCCGGCCTGGCCGGTTTCGAGGGAGCCCAGGCAGCCCAGTTCGCCTTCGACACTGACGCCGATGGCGTGGGACAGCTCGACCACGCGGCGGGTCACGTCCACGTTGTATTCATACGAGGAAGGAGTCTTGCCGTCTTCCATCAGGGAGCCGTCCATCATCACCGAGGAGAAGCCGGAGCGGATGGCGCCTTGGCAGATGGCGGGAGACTGGCCGTGATCCTGGTGCATGACCACCGGGATGTGCGGGTAAGCTTCGACGGCGGCGTCGATGAGGTGGCGCAGGAAGGCCTCGCCAGCGTATTTGCGGGCGCCGGCGGAGGCTTGCATGATCACCGGGCTGTCGGTTTCCGACGCGGCTTCCATGATGGCCTGGACCTGTTCGAGGTTATTGACGTTGAACGCGGGCAGGCCGTAGCCGTTTTCGGCGGCGTGGTCGAGAAGCTGGCGCATGGAAACGAGGGACATGGTTTTTTCTCCGGTGGCCGGGGCCGGCCTGGTAAAGACGTAAAACCTCGATTCTACCAAGCCGGCATGCCCCCTGCGCGACCAGCAGGTGAGCATATGTCCCAAATTGTGTTGCCGGTCACACCACCCCGGGCTTGGGGGTGTCGCCCACGCGGACGATTTTCATGGTGTTGGTGCCACCCGCGGCGCCGATGGGCTCGCCGATGGTCAGCACGATGAGGTCGCCGTATTCCACCACGCCCTGCTCCAGCAGGATCTGCTCGGCCTCCCACAGCAACACGTCCCGGTCGGCGTGGATCTGGGACATGAGCAGGGGATAGACCTCCCGGTAGAGGGTCATCTGGTTGCGGGCCGACATCTCGGGGGTCAGGGCGTAGATGGGCACGCCGCTGTTCAGGCGGCTCATCCACAGGGCGGTGGAGCCGGTCTGGGTGAGGGAGGCGATGGCCTTGACCTTGAGATGGTAGGCGGTCCACATGGCGGCCATGGCGATGGACTGGTCGATGCGCGTGAAGATGCGGTCGAGGAAGTCCCGGTCCATGGTGACCTCGGCGGATTTCTCGGCTTCCAGGCAGATCCTCGACATGGATTCAACCACCTCGACCGGGAACTTGCCCGAGGCGGTCTCGGCGGAGAGCATGACCGCGTCGGTGCCGTCGAGCACGGCGTTGGCCACGTCGGAGACCTCGGCGCGGGTGGGCACCGGGCTGTGGATCATGGACTCCATCATCTGGGTGGCGGTGATGGCCAGCTTGTTGCGTTCCCGGGCGGCCCGAATCATGCGCTTCTGCAGGGCCGGCACGGCGGCGTCGCCCACCTCCACGGCCAGGTCGCCTCGGGCCACCATGATGCCGTCCGAGGCATCGAGGATCTCGTCCAGGTTAGCCACCGCCTCGGTGCGTTCGATCTTGGCGATGAGCATGGCGCTGCTGCCGGCGGCACGCAGCAACTGGCGCGCCATGTACATGTCGGCGGCGCCCTTGGGGAAGGAGATGGCGACAAAGTCCACGCCGATCAGCGCGGCGGTCTTGATGTCGTCCATGTCCTTGGCGGTGAGGGCCGGCGCGGTGAGGCCGCCGCCCTGGCGGTTGATGCCCTTGTTGTTGGACAGTTCGCCGCCCACCTTGACCCGGGTGTGGATCTCCTGGCCGAGGACGCGATCGACGGTGAGCTTGAGGCGGCCGTCATCCAGCAGCAGCACGTCGCCGGGCTTCACGTCCCGGGGCAAGTCCTTGTAGTCGAGGCCAACCCGGTGCACGTTGCCCGGCCCGGCCAGGGCCGCGTCAAGGATGAAGACGCTGTCCTTGACCAGGTTGATCTTGCCCTCCTCGAACTTGCCCACGCGGATCTTCGGGCCCTGCATGTCGGCCAGGATGCCCACCGGACGACCGACCAGTTGGGCGGCTTCGCGGATCTGGGTGGCGCGGGCGATGTGGTCTTCGGCCTTGCCGTGGGAGAAGTTCAGGCGCACCACGTCCACGCCGGCGTGGACGAGGCGTTCCAGGGTCAGCAGGTCGGAGGAGGCGGGGCCGAGGGTGGCGACGATCTTGGTGTGACGGGACATGAGTTCTCCTGCTTGTAGTTGGTCTGTGCGGCGTGGTGTCGAGGGTGATTCTAGGGCAAGGGGCATGGCAGGGTGATTGCATCAGGTCAAGGGGCGGACTTCCTGGCTTTGCACCGTCACGGCGGATTGCGCCGTGTGATGGCGCCGCTTGCACCGTTGCGACCAATGGATTTGGTGCGGTACATGGCTGCATCGGCACGGCGGGTGAGGCTGGCCAGATCGGTGCCGTGATCTGGGTAGAGAGCGATGCCGATGCTGACCGAAACTCGGGTCTCCCGGCCGTCGAGGATGAACGGGGCGTTGATGGCGCGGCGGATCTTCTCGGCCACGGCGAGGGCTTCGTTCATGCCGCCCATGTCATGGAGCAGCGCAGTGAACTCGTCGCCGCCCTGGCGGGCGAGCAGGTCGGTGGCGCGCAGGCAGTGGCGCATGCGTTTGGCGGTCTCGATGAGCAGGGCGTCGCCGGCCGCATGGCCGAGGCTGTCGTTCACCTCCTTGAAATGGTCCAGATCCAGGTAGAGCAGGGCAAAGCGGCTGTGCTGCCGGCGTGCCATCAGCAGGCTGCTGTTCATCTGGTCAAGGAAGCTGGCGCGGTTGGCCAGGCCGGTGAGGGAGTCGTGGGTGGCCAGGTAGTGGATGCGTTCCTCCGAGGCCTTCCGCTCGGAGATGTCGGTGACGCTCAGGATCACACTTTGCAGGCGGCCGTCCTTGTCCAGGTGGGGGGCGTCGGTGACGATGGCCGTCAAGTAGCTGCCGTCGGCGGTGAGCAAGGTCTGCTCGTACGTGGCGGGTTCGCCGCGCAGCAGTCGGGCGAGGAATCGGCTGCGGTGGGCAGGATCGCCTGGGGGCCACAGGGCGGTGAAGGGCGTTCCGTTCAGGCTGCCTTCCGGGTGGCCGAGAAGGCGTTGCAGGCGTGGGTTCAGAAATGAGAAGTGGAGGTCGGCATCGAGGGCAGCAATGCCGTCCCGAGACTGATTGACCAGAGTGCTGTAGCGGGCCTCGCTGCTGCGCAGAGAGCTGCTGATACGGTCGAGCTCGCGGGCCCGGGAGTGG
The DNA here is from genome assembly GCF_028689785.1 of Zoogloea sp. Classification (GTDB taxonomy): domain Bacteria; phylum Pseudomonadota; class Gammaproteobacteria; order Burkholderiales; family Rhodocyclaceae; genus Zoogloea. The sequence continues at coordinate 91,427 of NZ_JAQVCN010000008.1, forward strand.
GCACTGGCGAGGGAGAACGTGAGCAGGACGAGCAGGCCGCAGATCAGCACGATGGCGCCGGTTTCCAGCCGATTTCCGGTAGTGTGGCTGGGGGCCAAGTGCGGAGGGGCATCAAACATCAGGGTCCATACCCGGCTGTCCAGTTCCAGCAGATTCCGGTCGCTGAGCTCAGTGGTGCCGTCCATGCCCGGGTGGCTGTCGAAGAGCAGGGTTTCGGGTTTCGTGTCGTGGCCGTCGTAGATGCGCAGCCGGATGCGCGGCCCGGCATTGCCCAGGGTGCCGGCGATCAGGTCGTTCATGCGGAAGGGGCTGTAGACCCAACCGAGAAAGGCACGCTCGCGCTGGGCTGGGGTCCCCAGGTCGGCGCTCCGGCGGAACACGGGCACGTAGAGGAGCACGCCGGGCTGCGGGTCGATGGTGGTCTCCTGGACCAGCCGGACCTTGCCCGACAGGGCCGGCACGCCCAGTTGCAGGGCGCGGGTCATAGCCTCCCGGCGCACCGGCTCGGACAGCATGTCGTAGCCGAAGGCCCGCTGGTTGCGCCAGTCAAAGGGTTCCAGATAGATGATTGCACCGTATTCGCGGCGGGGCCCCGGGGGGCTGACCCGATAGTCCGGAAAGCCTTCGGCGCGAATCCTCTCCTCGTGGCGGGCCAGCTGATCGGGGCTGACATGCACAGCAAAGCCGACGCCCTGGATTCCCGGGTAGTTTTCCGGTAGATGCAGGGCCTCCACGTAGCTCTGCCATTCGCTCCGGGTCACCTCCCGCGAGGCCAGAAACAGGGCGCGGGCGCTGATCAGGACTTGCCGATAGGCTTTCAGCCGCTCCTCGATGCGCAGTGTCACCTCCCCGGTTTCCCGGGCAAAGGCGTCCTGCGCGGCCTGCTGGTGGGCATGCTCCAGCCGGTCCACCACGACCGCTCCGATCAGACTCGAGAACACCAGCGCGATCAGGGTCGGCACGGCGACGGCTGGCGTCAGCGTGCGTATGAGCCATCTGGCAAGTCCCTGCATGGTCGAAGCGTCTCCCTTTGGCCCCGGGCTCCGTGAGGGGTTTCCCCCGATGCGGGCGGAGCCTGTTTCCGGCTTAACGGCAGCACTGCCGGGAGGTTGATCCTTGTGTCTTGTAGTGGTGGAGTGCGCAGACTTCAGTTTCCAGGGATGTCATAATCGAAAGGCTTTACGGAGGCGTTGCGGCATAGGCTGGGCGGCCTCCAGCGCGGCCTGCAGGCAGCGCCCTTCCGTGAAACCCTGAGGACCCACCATGATTCTCGTAACCGGCGGTGCTGGCTTTATCGGCGCAAATTTCGTTCTCGACTGGCTGCGCACAAGCGACGAGCCGGTGGTGAACCTGGATGCTCTGACCTACGCGGGCAACCTGGAAAACCTGGCTTCCCTGAAGGGCGATCCGCGCCATATCTTTGTACAGGGCGACATCTGCGACCGCGAGCTGGTGGACCGCCTGTTTGCCGAGCACTGCCCCCGTGCCATCGTCCATTTTGCTGCCGAGAGCCATGTGGATCGCAGCATCCATGGCCCTGGTGATTTCGTCCGCACCAACGTAAATGGCACCTTCACCCTGCTTGAGGCGGCCCGTGGCCACTGGATGAGCCTGGAGGGCGAGGCCAGGGCGAACTTCCGTTTCCATCATGTAAGCACCGATGAGGTTTATGGTTCCCTGGGTCCGAATGATCCGGCTTTCACCGAAACCAAGACCTACGAACCCAACAGTCCCTACTCCGCCAGCAAGGCCGCCTCCGACCACCTGGTGCGAGCCTGGCATCACACTTATGGGCTGCCGGTGACCACCAGCAATTGCTCCAACAACTACGGCCCGTATCACTTCCCGGAAAAGCTCATCCCCCTGATGATCGCCAACGCCCTGGCCGGCAAACCCCTGCCGGTGTACGGCGACGGCATGCAGATCCGCGACTGGCTCTTCGTCACCGACCACTGCTCGGCCATCCGGTCCATCCTTGCCAGGGGCACACCGGGCGAGGTCTATAACGTAGGCGGCTGGAACGAGAAGCCGAACATCGACATCGTGAACACCCTGTGTGCGCTGCTCGACGAACTCAAACCTGATCCGGCCGGCAGTTACCGTCGTCTCATCACCTACGTCACCGACCGCCCCGGCCACGACCGGCGCTACGCCATCGACGCCCGCAAGATCGAGCGCGAGCTGGGCTGGCGCCCGGCCGAGACCTTCGACAGCGGCATCCGCAAGACCGTCGAGTGGTATCTGGCCAACCAGGAATGGGTGGCCCACGTGCAGAGCGGCGCCTACCGGGACTGGGTCGAAACCAACTACGCCGCGCGCTAGGCCACTTCCGATGAAAATTCTCCTCTTCGGCAAGAACGGCCAGGTGGGCTGGGAGCTGCAGCGCAGCCTCGCCCCCCTGGGTGAAGTGGTGGCCCTCGATCACGATGGCGCCCCCGGCCTGTCCGGCGACTTTGCCAGCCCCGACAGCCTCGCCGCCACCGTGCGTGCGGTGGCCCCCGATCTCATCGTCAATGCCGCCGCCCACACCGCCGTGGACAAGGCCGAGAGTGAGCCCGACTTCGCCCGCGCCCTCAACGCCCTGGCCCCCGGCGTGCTCGCCCGCGAAGCCGCCGCCTGCGGAGCGCTGCTGGTGCATTACTCCACCGACTACGTCTTTGATGGCAGCGGTGAGGCCCCCCGCACCGAGGACGCCCCCACCGCCCCCCTCTCGGTGTACGGCCGCACCAAGCTCGAAGGCGAAGACCTGATCCGGGCCAGCGGCTGCCGCCACCTCATCTTCCGCACCAGCTGGGTGTATGCCGCCCGCGGCGGTAACTTCGCCCGGACCATGCTCAAGCTCGCCGCCGAGCGCGACACCCTGACCATCATCAACGACCAGCACGGCGCCCCCACCGGCGCCGACCTGCTGGCCGACGTCAGCGCCCACGCCGCGCGCATGACCCTGGCCAGCCCGGCCCTGGCAGGCACCTATCACCTGGTGGCCGGTGGCGAAACCACCTGGCACGCCTACGCCCGCCACGTCATCGAATTTGCCCGGGCCCGGGGTGTGCCGATCAAGGTTGCGGCGGAGGCCATCCTCCCGGTCCCCACCAGCGCCTTCCCCACGCCCGCCCGGCGCCCGGCCAACTCCCGGCTCGACACCCGCAAGCTCCAGCAGGCCTTCGGCCTTGCTCTGCCTTCCTGGCAGCAGGGTGTTGACCGCATGCTCACCGAAATCCTGTAATCAGACTTCCCCATGACCCAACGCAAAGGCATCATCCTCGCCGGTGGCTCCGGCACCCGGCTGCATCCGGCCACCCTGGCCGTCTCCAAGCAGCTCATCCCGGTCTACGACAAACCGATGATCTACTACCCCCTCAGTACCCTGATGCTGGCGGGCATTCGCGACATCCTGATCATCTCCACGCCCCAGGACACCCCGCGCTTCCAGCAGCTGCTGGGCGACGGCAGCCAGTGGGGCCTCAACCTGCAGTACGCCGTGCAGCCCAGCCCCGACGGCCTGGCCCAGGCTTTTGTGATCGGTGCCGACTTTGTCGGCAGTGGTCCCAGCGCCCTGGTGCTCGGCGACAACCTCTTCTACGGTCACGAGTTCGGTCGTCAGCTGCAGGCCGCGAGTCGGAGTGACACTGGCGCCACCGTCTTTGCCTACCCGGTGCACGACCCCGAGCGCTACGGTGTGGTCGAGTTCGATGCAGCCGGCCGGGCCATCAGCCTGGAAGAAAAGCCCAAGGCTCCGAAGAGCCGCTATGCCGTGACCGGCCTGTATTTCTACGACAACCGGGTGGTGGACATTGCCCGTGATCTCAAGCCGGGGGTGCGCGGTGAACTGGAAATCACCGACGTCAATCGCCAGTACCTCGAATGGGGAGCGCTGGATGTGCAGGTGATGGGCCGTGGTCATGCTTGGCTCGACACCGGCACCCATGAGAGCCTGCTTGAGGCCGGTCTGTTCATCCAGACCATCGAGAAGCGCCAGGGCCTGAAGATCGCCTGCCCCGAGGAGATCGCCTGGCGAGCTGGCTGGATCAACGCCGAACATCTGCAGACGCTGGCGGCACCGCTGGCCAAAAACGGCTATGGTCAGTACCTTCTGCGCATCCTCGACGATAAAGTGTTCTGATGAAAGCCATCCCAACAGCGATTGCCGGCCCTTTGATCCTCGAACCGAAGGTCTTTGGTGACTCCCGAGGCTTTTTCATGGAGAGCTACAACGCCCGAGTCTTCCACGAGGCTACCGGGCTGGACGTGAGCTTTGTGCAGGACAACCATTCCCGCTCCGGCAAGGGCGTGCTGCGCGGCCTGCACTACCAGATCCAGCAATCCCAGGGAAAGCTGGTGCGAGTGGTGCGCGGCTCGGTGTTCGACGTGGTGGTGGATCTGCGCCGTAGTTCGCCCACCTTCGGGCAGTGGGTCGGGGTCGAGCTGTCGGAAGACAACAACCGGCAGTTCTGGATTCCGCCAGGCTTCGCCCATGGTTTCCTGGTGACCTCCGACAGCGCTGACTTTCTGTACAAGACCACCGACTATTACGCCCCCGAGCACGAACGCAGCCTGGCCTGGAACGACCCTGAGGTGGGGGTCGCCTGGCCCCTCGACGCGGGGCCCCAGTTGTCGGCCAAGGATGTCGCCGGCAAGCCGCTCGGAGAGTGTGAAACCTTCGCCTGAGCGGCGCTTGTCGATACGCCTCTGACAATTATTTCTTTGTTGGCCCCGCAAGCCCCGCGCGATAATGCGCGCCTGTCATCCCGCCCGTGGAGTCCTGCATGTCCCGTTCCCTTATCTACCTCGTTGCCGGCGCGCGTCCCAACTTCATGAAGATCGCGCCGATCGTGCGAGCCCTGCAGGCGCGGCCCGATCGCTTCGACTTCCGCATCATCCACACCGGCCAGCACTACGATCGGGAGATGAGCGACGTCTTCTTCGATGAGCTGGGCATTCCCAAGCCCGACTACCACCTGGAAGCCGGTGGCGGCAGCCACGCCACCCAGACCGCCAAGATCATGGTGGCCTTTGAGGAGATCTGCCAGAAGGCCCGCCCCGACTGCGTGCTGGTGGTGGGCGACGTGAACTCCACTCTGGCTTGCTCCATCGACGCCAAGAAGCTCGACATTCCGGTGGCCCACGTGGAGGCCGGCCTGCGTAGCGGCGACATGCGCATGCCCGAAGAGATCAACCGCCTGGTCACCGACAGCATCTCCGACTGGTTCTTCTGTACCGAACCGGCGGGCGTGGACAACCTGCTGCGCGAAGGCAAGGCCCAGGAAGTGGTCTTCCACGTGGGCCACGTGATGGTGGACAACCTGCTGTTCCAGCGTGACAAACTCGACGCCTCCGACAAGGCTGGCATGGCCACCGAGGCCATCAAGGCCCAATACCCCAAGTACGGCGTGGTCACCCTGCACCGCCCGTCCAACGTGGATGACGAAGCCAGTCTGCGCGGCATCGCCGGGGCACTCAAGCAGATCGCCGCCGACCTGCCGCTGATCTTCCCGGTTCACCCGCGTACCCGGGGCAACCTCGAAAAGTTCGGCCTCGACCTGGGCCCCAATGTGCTGCTCACCAAGCCCCAGTCCTACATGGAGTTCCTCAATCTGTGGAAGGACGCGGCCCTCATCATGACCGACAGCGGTGGTCTGCAGGAAGAGACCACGGCCCTGGGGATTCCCTGCCTGACCCTGCGTGAGAACACCGAACGCCCGGTGACCATTGATGAAGGCAGCAACGTGCTGGTGGGTACCATTCCTTCGCGTATCCTTGAAGAGGCTGCCAAGGTGCTGGCCGGCCAGGGCAAACAGGGCCGCCGCCCGGCCCTGTGGGACGGCAAGGCTGCCGAGCGTATCGTGGCTGATCTCGACCGTTTGCTGCCCTGAGCCCCTGATCTGGCAGCAGCAAATGAAAAAGCCGCTGGGGGTTACCCGCAGCGGCTTTTTTGTGCCTTCCAGACTCAGGCGGCAGGTGGATTGCCAGGCTCCTGACCCACGGGAGTAAACAGGGCATCCACAAATTCCCTCGCCCGGAAAACCTGCAGATCGTCGATCTGCTCGCCCACGCCGATGAAGCGCAAGGGCTTCGGGCACTGGCGGGCAATGGCCGCCACCACGCCACCCTTGGCGGTGCCGTCGAGCTTGGTGAGCACCAGGCCGGTGACGCCGATGGCCGCGTCGAAGGCCTTGACCTGTTGGATGGCGTTCTGGCCGATGTTGGCGTCGAGCACCAGCAGCACCTCATGGGGGCCACTCGGTTCAGCCTTCTGGATGACGCGGCGGACCTTGGCGATTTCTTCCATCAGGTGCAGCTGGGTGGGCAGACGGCCGGCGGTGTCGGCCAGCACGATGTCGATGTTGCGGGCCCGCGCAGCGTTGATGGCATCGAACACCACCGCTGCCGGGTCGCCGGACTCCTGGGCGATGACGGCAACGCCATTGCGCTCGCCCCAGGTCATCAGCTGCTCCCGAGCTGCGGCCCGGAAGGTGTCGCCGGCGGCCAGCAGCACGCTCTTGCCCTGATTCTGGAAATGCTTGGCCAGCTTGCCGATGGAGGTGGTCTTGCCCGAACCGTTGATGCCCGCAATCATGATGATGTAGGGCGTGTGGCCGTTGATCTCAAGGGGCTTCTCAAGGGGGGCAAGGATGTTCAGCAGGCCTTCGGACAGTGCGCCCTGGAGCTGGTCGGCTGTCTCCAGCTTGTCGCGCTTCCAGCGCAGACGGAGCTCCTTGAGGAGGTGCTGGGTGGCCTCGACGCCGCAGTCGGCCATCAGAAGGGTCGTTTCCAGTTCTTCAAGAAGGTCTTCGTCGATCTTGCGACGGCTGAACAGGTTGGTCAGGCCGCCCAGGCCTCCACCGATCTGCTCCCGGGTGCGGGATAGGCCGGCACGCAGGCGGTCCATCCAGGAGCGTTTTTTTTCGGGCTCAGGCGTGCTGGCCACAGGGGTCGGGGCCGTTGCGGCTGGTGCGGCCGCCGCCGCCGGGGGGGCTTCTGGGGCTTCAGGCTCCGGAGCCGGCGTGTCGCCCGGTTTCAGGGCTTTCTTGAGGAAACCAAACATGGAGTGGTGAGTCTGAAAGTGGGTCGATCGGGACGAGGTCAGGGGAAAATGCCCCTGCTTTGCCCGGTTGGCCGAGCTGCCGGAATGCCGCTATGATGCCGCGCCACACGCCGGCCAGCGGCCACCGTTTTCGAATTTTACCAGATGCTTCAAGAGCCTATGATTAATCGCAGTTTGCGGGTCGCCAGTACTGCCCTTGCTCTCACCGCCACCCTCGTCGGGCCGGTGTGGGCCAACCCCTTCGAGACGGCACTTCCCAACGGGATGAAGCTGATCGTCAAGGAGGATCGCAGGGCGCCGTCCGTCGTACATATGGTGTGGTATCGGGTCGGGGCGATGGACGAGGTGGATGGCACCTCGGGCGTGGCCCATCTCCTTGAGCACATGATGTTCAAGGGCACCAAGAAGCTGGGCCCGGGGGAGTTCAACAAGCAGGTTGCGGCGGCGGGCGGGCGGGACAACGCTTTCACCAGCCATGATTACACCGCCTACTATCAGCAGGTGCCCAAGGAGGCCCTGGGCCGGATGATGGCCCTGGAGGCCGACCGCATGGCTCACCTGCAGGTTACCGACGAGTCCTTCAAGAAGGAGATCGAGGTGGTGAAGGAGGAGCGTCGCCTGCGCACCGACGACAAGCCGCGCTCTCTGGTTGTCGAGCAGCTCATGGCCACCGCCTTCCAGGCTCACCCTTATCGCCGGCCGATCATTGGCTGGATGAGCGACCTGGACAACATGACGGCTCAAGACGCCCGCGACTGGTATCAGCGTTGGTACGTGCCCAACAATGCCACCCTGGTGGTGGTGGGTGACGTGGATCACAAGGCGGTCTTCAAGGAAGCCGCCGCGACCTACGGGCGCGTCAAGGCCCGGCCGCTGCCGGTGCGCAAGCCGCTGATCGAACCCGAACAGACAGGGCCCCGTCGTACCGTGGTCAAGGCCCCGGCCGAACTGCCCTACGTGGCTTTGGCGTGGCGGGTGCCCACGCTGCGGGACGCGAAGGCGGACAGTGATTTTTACGCCCTGCAGGTGCTGGCAGCGGTGCTGGATGGCTACGACGGAGCCCGCCTCGCCCGGAACATCGTGCGTGGGAGCAGGGTTGCGGTGACGGCCGGGGCCGGCTATGACGGCACTGCTCGGGGCGAATCCCTGTTCTATCTGGACGGTGCTCCGGCAGCGGGGCAAACCCCCGCCGACGTGGAGGCAGCCCTGAAGGCCGAGATCGTGCGTATCCAGAGCGAGGGAGTGTCCGAGGACGAGCTGCGCCGGGTCAAGGCCCAGGCGGTGGCCGGCCAGGTGTACAAGCGTGACTCGCTGATGGGCCAGGCCATGGAGATCGGCATGGACGAGATGGTAGGCCACTCGTGGAAGGACGACGCGCTGATGCTGGAACGCATCCGCGCCGTGACTGCGGCCGAGGTGCAGACAGTGGCCCGCAAGTATTTCCGTGACGAGACCCTGACCGTCGCCCAACTCGATCCCCTTCCGGTGGATCCCCAGGCCCGCGCCAAGGCAGCCGCTCCCCACCGCCACTGATGGCTCCTGAATTCGAGGTTGATTGATGATTTCCCAATGCAAACGTGTGGGGGTGGCCCTTGCGCTTACCCTTGCGACCCTCACGACCCAGGCCGGCATGACCATCCAGAACTGGACGGCGGCCAACGGAACCCGAGTGTTCTTCGTCGAGAGCCGCGCCCTGCCGATTGTGGATGTGCTGGTGGATTTCCGCGCCGGCGGTTCCGAGGTGGTGCCCGGCAAGGCCGGCCTCGCTGGCCTGACCCGTGGTCTGCTTGATGCCGGCGCAGGCAGCCTGGATGAGGATGCCATCGCCAACCGGGTGGCCGACCTGGGGGCGCAGATTGGGGGCGGGGCCGACATGGATCGCGCTTCCGTGTCCCTGCGGACCCTCAGCAGTCCTGCCGAGCGGGACGGGGCGGTGGCGCTGCTGGCCACGCTGATCCAGCAGCCGACCTTTCCTGCTGCTGCCGTGGAACGGGAGAGGGCACGCAGCATTGCGGGGCTGAAGGAGTCCGACACTCAGCCGGATGCCATCCTGTCACGCCGTTTCGCTGCAGCTGTCTTCCCCGACCATCCCTACGGACGCCTGCCCTCGGTCGAGACCATGACCTCCCTCACCCGTGAAGATCTGGTGGACTTCCATCGGCGCCATTACACGGCTGCGGCTGCGGTGGTCAGCATTGTCGGCGATGTCTCGCGCAGCGAGGCGGAAGCCATTGCCACCCGGCTCACCGGGGCCCTGCCGGTGGGCGAGGTGCCCGCGGTGCCGGCCGATGCGCGGCCTGTAGCAGGCCAGACCCTCCGCGTGCCTCATCCGTCGGCCCAGGCCCACATCGCCGTGGGCCAGCTTGGCATCCGTCGCGGTGATCCGGATTTCTTCCCCCTCGTGGTCGGCAACTACATCCTCGGTGGGGGCGGCTTCGTCTCCCGCCTGACCCGCGAGGTCCGGGAGAAGCGTGGTTATGCCTACAGTGTGTATAGCTACTTCGCACCGCAGCGCAGCGCCGGCCCTTTCCAGATCGGCCTGCAGACCAAGGGCAGCCAGGCGGAAGATGCCCTCAAGGTGGTGTCGGAAACCCTGGGCACTTTCCTCAAGGATGGGCCGACCGACAGCGAGCTGAAGGCCGCCAAGGAGAACCTGATCAATGGTTTCGCCCTGCGCCTCGACTCCAATCGCAAGATGCTGGAGCAGGTGGCGGTGATCGGCAGCTACGGCCTGCCGCTGGATTATCTGTATACCTACCGGGCCAAGGTCTCTGCGGTGACGGCTGCCCAGATTCGCGAGGCCTTCCGGCGCCATGTGTCGCCAGAGCGTCTGGTTACCGTGGTGGTGGGGGGGGAGGGCGACAAGCCCGCGGCACGAAGCGGAGGGACCCGTTGAGCCGCATCCGCATCATCGGAGGGGAATGGCGCTCCCGCCTGATCGATGTCAGTACCGTGAAGGGGCTGCGACCGACACCCGACCGGGTGCGGGAAACCTTGTTCAACTGGCTGGGGCAGGATCTCGACGGTAAGACCTGTCTCGACCTGTTTGCGGGGAGTGGTGCCCTGGGCTTCGAGGCGGCCTCCCGTGGGGCTGCTCAGGTCACGATGATCGAGCAGGACCCATTGGCCTGGACGGCCCTCCAGGCCAACGCAAAGACCCTACAGGCGGCGCGTGTACGGATTGTGCGGGGCGATGCGCTAAAATTCGCCCGTTCCGCTGATCAAGGCTTTGACGTGGTCTTTCTTGACCCGCCCTATCGGGCCGGCTGGATCGAGCGGATGGCGCCGTTTCTGCCCGACCTTCTCGGAGAGGGGGGCGTGGTCTATGTGGAAGCGGAATACAAGATCGAAAATATCGACCGATTGACGCGAGTCAAGCAGGGGACGGCCGGGCAGGTGTATTACCACCTCTTTGCCGCTGCAAGCTGACAGACGCAAGATTGCGCCGACAGGGGAGGCCTGCAGGATGAGGGATGGCATCGCGGTGTATCCAGGGACATTCGACCCTTTTACCAAGGGGCACGAAGACTTGGTGAGGCGGGCATCCCGCCTTTTCGAAGGTGTGATCGTCGGTGTTGCGGCGAGTGCCGGCAAGGGGCCGATCTTCACTACCGAGGAGCGGGTCGAGATCGCCAGGGAGGTGCTGGCGCCCTATCCGAACGTGGAGGTGAAGGGTTTTTCCTGCCTGTTGATGGATTTTCTCCATCAGAACAATGCGCGGGTCATCCTGCGGGGGCTGCGGGCCGTGTCCGATTTCGAGTATGAGTTCCAGATGGCGGGCATGAACCGCAAGCTCTACCCGGATGTGGAAACAGTGTTCCTGACCCCGGCCGACGAGTACATGTTCATCTCGGCCACGATGGTCAGGGAGATTGCCCGGCTTGGCGGTAACGTGAGCAAATTTGTGCAGCCAGGTGTTTACGAGCGCCTGTGCCTGAAGATCAACAACAGTAGTAAGTAACGAGGAATTAAGCAAAATGGCCTTGATGATTACCGACGAGTGCATCAACTGCGACGTCTGCGAGCCGGAATGCCCGAATGGTGCCATCTCCCAGGGTGACGAGATCTACATCATCGACCCCGACAAGTGCACCGAGTGTGTCGGCCACTTCGACGAACCCCAGTGCCAGCAGGTCTGCCCGGTGGACTGCATCCCCTTCAATCCTGAGCATCCGGAAAGCAAGGACGATCTGATGGAGAAGTTTCTCAAGCTGACCGCTGAAAAGTAGGCACGCCGGTCGCGCCAGAAACGGCAGAAAGGCCGGGCATTCCCTTGAGGGAAGCCCGGCCTTTCTGCCGTTTACCTGCCCTTGCTGAGCCTGCTAGCTTCAGGCCGCGAGGGCCGAGGGCGTGTCTGCGCTACTGGTCGGCATTTCCAGGGCCAGTTCGATGCGTTCGGCCAGGGCGTCAAGCTGGGTCATCTGGTGGACCAGCAGGTCTTCGGCCTGCTGCAGCTCCCGGACCCGGTCTTCGAGGGTGTCGGTGGCCTGGTGGATGCGTTTCACGCTTTCCAGGCGGCGCTTGAGTTGGAGCTGATATTCGCGCACCTGAGTCTCCAATGGTGCCATCACGGCCCGCAGCCATTGTTCAGCATCCCGGTTGGCCACTTCGAAGGTGCGCCGGGCCTGGACGGCCACGGTTTCAAAGAACTTCTGGGTGAGGGTGTGCTTCTCGGTGGTGACGATGGTCAGCACCGTGTTGAACTGGTTGTTGAAGGCTTCTTCCAGGCGCTCGATCTCCTTCTCGTAGCGCAGGGTTGAGAAGGCGGTAGGGGTAGCCAACTTGAGGCCGTGTTCGACGGTGAAGCGCTTGTACATGGCATCGAGCATTTTCGAGATTTCGCCGATCTCGTCGGTGGATCTCCTGAGATTGCCACGCAAGTGCTGGAAAAAGCCCTTCATGGCGTCCCGCAGGCCGCGGGAGAAGGCGGCGTCAAGCATGGCTTCGCGGGTGCGGCGGGTTTCATCGCGCAGGGCATCGAGGCCCAGGTGGCCGAAGAGGTTGTTGGACAGGTTCGAGAACACACTGCGCACGGCGTAGTACTTTTGCAGACCCTGTTCGAACTCGTCCTTTTCGGAGCGCACCTTGCGCATCATGTATTCGATGACGTTCTGGTTCTTGCCGCGAAGGTCGGTGAGTTCCTGGAGCTGCTCGCGCAGGCCGGACAGGCGGGCATTGAGGAGCTCGCGGCTGCGGCTGACGATGTCGTTGACGTCGCCATGGGTGTTGTCGCGGACGATGTCGCGCTTGGTGGGGAGCAGTTCGGTGGACAGGGCCCGTTCGAGGCTGAGGATGCGGCTGCGATCAAGCAGCTCGGGGTCGTCGTTGACCTTGGCCACCAGCCCCTTCTGGGCCGACACCGGGTAGACCTGGGAGGGCGAGACTTCGAGGGTGCTGGCGACGCTTTCCACCTGGTTGGTGATTTCCCGCTCGATGTCTTCCTCGCTGCGCAGTCCGTCCCACAGTCCGTCGATCTTGTTGAGGGCGACGATGCGGCCGCGTTGGCGACGTCCTGCGTTGACGTGCTCCCGCCAGACGGCCAGATCGCTCTGGGTGACGCCGGTGTCGGCGGCCAGGATGAATAGCACGGCGTGAGCGTTGGGCAGCAGGTTGAGGGTGAGCTCGGGTTCCGCGCCGATGGCGTTGAGGCCCGGGGTGTCAAGAATCACCAGGCCCTGTTCGAGCAGCGGGTGGGGGAACTGGATGATGGCGTGGCGCCAGCGCGGGATCTCGAGCTTGCCCTCCGCGTCGGGGCGGATGCCGTGGTCGCCGCTGAGATCGATGGGGAAGCCCAGCTCTTCGGCTTCAGCCTGGCTGGCCATGCGGGTCTCGCCGACCTGAGCCAGGGCCTGTTGCAGGCTCTCGGCAGAGCTGGTGTCCAGGGGGCGGACCTGCCATTCATCCGGGTAGCGCTTGAGTTCGGTGATGCTGGCGTTGGTCTTGCGGCTTTCGATGGGCAGCAGGCGGATCTCGGGCTTGTCGCCTTCTTTCCACTGCAACTCGGTCGGGCACATGGTGGTGCGCCCGGCGCTCGAAGGCAAGATGCGGTTGCCGTAGCCGGCAAAGAAGACCGCGTTGATGAGCTCTGACTTGCCCCTGGAGAACTCGGCCACGAAGGCGACGATCAGCTTGTCCTCGCGCAGGCGGTCGAGGAGGTACTGGAGGCGCAGATCGGACTGGGCATCGCCGATCTCGTTGAGTTGCAGCCACTTGCGCAACTCCCCGATTCCGGAGGCCACATCTCCCCGCCACTGGGTGTAGGCGGAGAAGTGTTCAGCGAGCATGTGTGCATCTTTCACGGGCTTGATTCCTGGCTGGGAGCCGCTATGCCGGCAATAATCATCAATATTGTTAGCATAAACGGGATTGGGACCGACCGAAACCGTTTCAGTGCTGGCAGCGCGGGCAGTAGAAGCTGGCTCGTTGCCCCATGATGCGTTTGCGGATGGGGGTGGAGCACTTCCGGCAGGGTTCGCCGTCGCGGCCGTAGACGAAATATTGCTGCTGGAAGTAACCCGGTGAGCCGTTGCTGCCGACGAAATCCCGCAGCGTGCTGCCACCGGCGGCCAGCGCATCCTGCAGGGTTTCGCGGATGCACTGGACCAGGCGGGCGCAGCGTTTCGGGCCTAGTTCGCCGATCGGCGTGGTGGGGTCGATGCCGGCCCTGAACAGGCTTTCGGATGCGTAGATGTTGCCAACGCCAACTATCTGGTGGCCATCCATCAAGAAGAGCTTGGCCGGTGTCTTGCGGCCCCGTGCGGCTTGACGCAGCCAGGGGCCGTCGAAGCTTTCGTCGAGGGGCTCGATGCCGAGGCCGGCGAGGAGAGGGTGGGGTGAGTCGCCAGCTTGCCACAGCACCAGCCCGAAGCGGCGAGGGTCACGGAGGCGCAGGGCTCTGTCGCCGAACAGGATGTCGAGGTGATCGTGCTTTTCCGGCGGTGTTCCGGCGGGCACGATGCGCAGGCTACCCGACATGCCCAGGTGTACCAGCAGGCTGCCAACGGGAAAGCGCAGAAGCAGGTATTTGGCACGGCGCTCCACGGCCAGCAGGGTCTGACCACGGAGGAGCGTATCCAGATCTTCGGGTATCGGGTGGCGTAGCCGGGCATTGCGAATGATCGCGCCTGTGCTGCCGAGCCTGGTTAGTTCGGGCTCGATTCCCCGGCGGGTGGTTTCGACTTCGGGCAGTTCGGGCATGGGAAAGGGGTAGAGGGGCTCGCTTGCTGGGCTTAGGGAAACCGCCTAACATCCGGCGAACCCTATTGTAGCTGTGCGATCAAAGACGATGTCGCGCTACTGCACGCCTTTCGGGACGGCGGTCGACCGGAACCCGAGCGCCTTTCCAGAGACTCCCATGAAGCCTACCTTTCGCCTTGTTCAAGCGGCCCGATTGCTGGTCACCCTGCTCGCCTCGGCCGGCCTGCTCGCCGGGGCTGCCTACGCCCAGCAGGATGGGGCCGGAGACGAGACGGCGAAGGCTGCGGCCTATCCCGCCCAGGAGCTGACACCGCAGATTCTGCACCAGATGATGCTCGCCGAAGTGGCTGCGGCCCGTGGGCAGACTGGGATGGCAGCGCGCTCCTACCTCGATTTGGCCCGCCGTACGCGGGATGGACGGATTGCCCGGCGTGCCGCCGAAATAGCGCTGTTCTCCCGCGATTCAAATCTGTCTGCCGAGGCCGCGAAGCTTTGGCTCGACATCGAGCCCGGCTCGGTCCAGGCCCAGCAGCTCACCTCCGGGGCGCTGGCCAGCACTGCCCGCATCGACGACTTGCGCACCCATTTGGCCGACGCGCTGGCGCGTCAGGGGGATGCTCTCGGCCCGGCCCTGATGGGGCTCAACCGGGGGCTGGCGCGCATTCCTGACAAGCCGTTGATTCGGCGTCTCGTGACTGAGCTTACCGAGCCCTACCTCACCCATCCAGAGGCCTGGTTTGCCCGCGCCAATGCCGCGTTCGTGGCGGGTGATGGGGCGGCGGCCGCCGAGGATCTGGAGGGCGCCCTGCGCCTGCGGCCCGACTGGGAGCAGGCGGTGATCCTCAAAGCCCAGTTCGAGCACGAGGCTTCAGCCGGCTCCGGAATCCGGACGTTGCAGGCCTACCTGGAAGAGCATCCGGAGGCGCGCGAGTCCCGCATTACCCTGGCCCGGTTCCTCGTGGCAGGCAAGCAGTTCGCGCCGGCCAGGGCGCAGTTCGAGCAGATTCTCACACGTCAGCCTGACGACAAGGATGCCATCCATGCGGCGGGCTTGCTCGCCATGCAGTTGGGCGACGGCGCCGGCGCAGAGGCTCATTTTCGCCGCCTGCTTGATCTGGGGTTTGCCGAGGAAGACAGCATCCGCAGCTATCTTGGACAGATCGCGGAAGAGGCGAAACGTTACGATGAGGCGATCAACTGGTACAAGTCCGTTCCCCAGGGTAGCCGCTATGTCGCAGCCCAGGCGCGGGTGGCTCAGGTCATGGTCAGCCGTGGCCAGATGGCCGAAGCCAGGCAGTACCTGCAAGGGGTTGCCAGAGGGGCTGCCACGGCCGATCGCCAGCAACTTGTGTTGGCGGAGGCTCAGATCCTCCGTGATGCGGGACGCAATGAAGACGCTTTCAACGTCCTGGACGAGGCCTTGCGGGGAGATCCGGAAAGTTCCGAGCTACTTTACGAGTCGGCCTTGATGGCCGAGCGTATCGGTCGCCCCGAGGTGATGGAAGGGCGGTTGCGCAAGCTGATTGCCCTCAAGCCCGATCACGCCCACGCCTACAACGCGCTGGGCTATTCCCTGGTGGATCGCAACCTGCGCCTCGATGAGGCCGAGGGCCTGATCCGCAAGGGCCTCGAGATAGCCCCCAATGATGCCTTCATCCTCGATAGCCTTGGGTGGGCCCTGTACCGGCGTGGCGACCTGAATGGCGCCCTTGTCCAGCTCCAGCGGGCCTTTGAATTGAGGGCCGACCCCGAAATCGCCGCACACCTCGGAGAGGTGTTGTGGATGATGGGGCGGCGCGATGAGGCTGCCCGTACCTGGAAGGATGCTGCCAAGGCGAATCCCGACAACCCGGTGCTGGCGGACGTGATCAAGAAGTTCAAGCCTTGAGAGCGCTGGCCTTGGTTTGCGCGCTGGGCCTGAGTGCCTGCGCCACCACCCCGGATGTTCCGTCCCGGGCTGCCTTGCGGAGCCTTGGAGAGATGGCCCGTTTTCAACTTGAAGGGCGTCTGCAGGTGCGTGATGGCGAACGCAGCGCCGTGGTGGGTGTGGATTGGCAGCATACTGTTGAACGCGATGCCTGGCTGTTTACCGGGCCTCTGGGTCAGGGGTTGGCGAGCATCGAAAGCCGGGCCGGCAGGGCCCGCATGACACTCTCCGACGGGCGCCGGGTCGAGGCGGATACTGCCGCCGAGCTTGCCGAGCGTGTGCTCGGCGTCAGTGCTCCTTTCGCCGAGTTGCCCCTCTGGGTTACCGCTCGGGTAAGGGAGGGGGCGGAGGTGCGCGAACTTGATGCCCTTGGGCGTCCTCGCCAGGTGATCGACCGTGGCTGGATCATTGATTACATCGAGTACGCCGGAGAAGCGACCGATGATCTTCCCAGAAAGCTTGAAGTTCATCGTGGTGATACTCGCCTGCGTCTGATCGTCGATAGCTGGAACCCCTGACATGCACCTGATTCCCTTTGATCCGGCGGGCACGGACGTGCGCTTGCCCGCGCCCGCCAAGATCAACCTCTTTCTGCACATCGTCGGCCGCCGCCCGGATGGCTACCATCTGCTGCAAACCGCTTTCCGCCTGCTTGACTGGGGAGACGAGATCCACCTCGCCCTGCGCAGCGATGGCCGCATCCTGCGCACGACCGATGTGCCGGGGGTTCCGCCTGATGCTGACTTGGTGGTGCGTGCGGCGCGGGCCCTGCAAGAGATTACGGGCGCAACGCAGGGGGTGGATATCGGCGTATGCAAGCGCATTCCCATGGGGGGCGGGCTGGGCGGTGGGAGCTCGGATGCGGCTACGGTATTGATCGCCCTCAACCGGATGTGGGGCTGCAACTTGCCAGGAAAACGCCTCCAGGAGATCGGTTTGCGTCTCGGAGCCGATGTGCCTTTCTTTGTCTTTGGCCAGACCGCTTTTGCTGAGGGCGTTGGAGAAGCGCTCCAGGCCCTGAGTGTGGCGCCGGCCTGGTATGTGATGGTGGCGCCGAAGGTCGCCGTACCCACCGCTGAAATTTTTTCTGCAGAAGAGTTGACGCGGAACACCGAACCCATAATAATGCGCGCCTTCGCAACACACACAACGCGGAACGACATGCAGGCCACAGTCTGCAAACGGTTTCCCGAAGTGGCTGAAGCGCTGGTCTGGTTGTCGCAGTACGGGGCAGCAAGAATGAGCGGTTCAGGAGCCTGCATCTTTGCTCCCTTCGATTCGGAGGAGAAAGCAAGCCAGGTATCCACCGCAGCCCCGCAGGGCTGGAAAGTCTGGGTAGCCTCAGGGCTCGACAGGCATCCGCTGCAAGGCTGGCTTGTGTAGGTGGCGAAAACGATTTTTTGGGGAGTCGCCAAGTTGGTCAAGGCACCGGATTTTGATTCCGGCATTCGAAGGTTCGAATCCTTCTTCCCCAGCCAAATTCAGCGGGCAGGCCAAAAACCTGCCCGTTTTGTTTTAAGCTGTTCTACTTCGCAGTAACGAGAGGTGATCATGGCTTCGGGCAGCCTGATGGTTTTCACCGGCAACGCCAATCCCAAACTGGCCGCAGATGTCGTGCGTCGTCTTGGGAAATCTTTGGGTTCGGCCACTGTTGGCCGTTTCTCCGACGGCGAAGTCAATGTCGAACTTCTCGAGAACGTGCGCGGCAAGGACGTCTTCGTCCTGCAGCCGACCTGCGTTCCCACCAACGATAACATCATGGAATTGCTGATCATGGTGGATGCGCTGAAGCGGGCTTCCGCTGGTCGCATCACTGCAGCGATTCCCTATTTTGGCTACGCCCGTCAGGATCGTCGTCCGCGTTCGGCCCGTGTGCCCATCACCGCCAAGGTTGTGGCCAACATGTTGCAGGCCGCGGGTGTGCAGCGCGTCCTCACCGTCGATCTTCACGCCGACCAGATCCAGGGTTTCTTCGATATCCCCGTCGATAACATCTACGCGGCCCCCGTGCTGCTGGATGATCTTGAGAAACAGAAGTACGAAGACCTGATGGTCGTGTCGCCGGACGTCGGCGGCGTGGTCCGGGCCCGTGCCTTTGCCAAGCGTCTCGAGTGTGACCTGGCCATCATCGACAAGCGTCGTCCCAAGGCCAACGTCTCCGAGGTGATGAACATCATCGGTGAAGTCGAAGGGCGCACCTGCGTGATCATGGACGACATCGTCGACACCGCCGGTACCCTGTGCAAAGCGGCCCAGGCCCTCAAGGAAAACGGCGCCAAGCGTGTGATGGCCTACTGTACCCATGCGGTGCTGTCCGGTCCTGCCATCAGCCGCATCAATGAATCCGATCTGGACGAACTGGTGGTGACCGACACCATACCGCTGTCCGATGAGGCCAAGGCCTGCAAGCGCATCCGTTTCGTGTCGATCGCCGAGCTTCTCGCCGACACCATCCTGCGCATCAGCAACGAAGAGTCCGTCAGCTCCCTCTTCAACGAGTAAGACATTTCTTTTCAAGCCGGTGGGTGCGAGCCCTCCGGCTTTTTTCAGCCCGTCTGGTCGCGGACGGGCCCATAAACTGGAGTAGTAAAGATGACCATTCAATTCAACGCCAAAACGCGCGTTCTGCAGGGCACGAGTGCGAGCCGCCGCCTGCGTCGCGCTGGCAGTGTCCCCGCCGTCGTTTACGGTTCCGGCGCTCCCGCCCAAATCGAAGTCGACCACAACGAGATTTTCCATGCCCTGCGCAACGAGGCCTTCCATGCCTCCGTGCTGACCATGGTGCTGGATGGCGCCAACCAGTCCGTGATCCTCAAGGACACCCAGTGGCATCCGTACAAGCAGCAGGTCCTGCACCTGGACTTCCAGCGCGTTGACGCCACCCACAAGATCCACGTGAAGGTGCCCCTGCACTTCATCAATGCCGACATCGCTCCGGGCGTCAAGCTCGAAGGTGGCATGGTTTCTCACCCGCTGACCGAACTTGATCTCGAGTGCCTGCCGGGTGATCTGCCTGAGTTTGTTGAAGTGGACCTGAAGGACCTGAAGACGGGCTCCTCCATCCACGTTTCCGCCCTGACCCTGCCGAAGGGTGTGAAGGCCCTGACCCACGGTGAAGACCCGGTTGTGGCGACCATTCTGGCTGTCCGCGGTGGCGATGATGCTGCCGAGGAAACCCCGGCTGCCTGATTCACCTGAGGATTGCGAGGCCTTCCGAACGATGAGCCAGCCTGCACCGAAGCTTGTCGTTGGCCTCGGCAATCCCGGCAGTGAATACGCTGAAACCCGGCATAACGCCGGGTTTTGGTTTTGTGAGCGCCTTGCCCGTGAGCTGGGTACTTCCTTTGGCAAGGAAGCACGCTTCCATGGTCTGGCGGCCAACGCCCGTATGGATGGTGTTTGGCTGCTGATGCCGCAGACCTTCATGAATCGATCTGGTCAGTCGGTGGCTGCGCTGGCCCGTTTCTATCGCATTGAGCCCGCCGAGATACTCGTCGTCCATGATGAGCTCGACATTCCCCCCGGGCAGCTGCGGCTCAAGTTCGGTGGTGGTCTGGGGGGGCACAATGGCCTCAAGGACATTACCGCCCATCTGGGCACCCAGGATTTCTGGCGTCTGCGGGTGGGTATCGGTCACCCCGGCGACCGCAATGAAGTGGTCAACTTCGTCCTCAAGCCGCCTCGGCGCGAGGAATCCGAGCTCATTGACGCATCTCTCGATCGCGCCCTTCTGGCCTGGCCTCTGCTGGCTCGGGCGGACTGGAATGGGGCTACCCAGCGCCTCAACGCGCGCCCCGCAGCACCCAAGCCGGTTTCCTGACTTTCTCCTCGCTACTGCCTTAAGGCGCACCGTGTCCCTGCCGTAGACCTGTCGCAGGTATTTCAGACCGGGTCATGATGATCTCCGGCTGTCTTGAGGAGCACATACATGCGCAAGCTTGCCGACACACCCATCTGGTTGCGTCTGACGGGTGCCATCTGGCTGATGCTGGTCGTAGCGTGGGGCAGCATGATTGCCTGGGAAACCAGCGTGAATCGTCAGACTGCCATCGCTCAGGCTGAGGATTTTGCCCATTCCATCCATGAGATGACCATGGCGGGCTTGACCGGCATGATGATCACCGGGACGGTGGGGCAGCGGGAGGTCTTTCTCGATCAGATCAAGCAGCTGTCCGTCATCAAGGATCTCGTCGTGATCCGTGCCGAGGCCGTCAGCAAGCAGTTTGGCCCCGGCAATCGCCCATCAGCCGCGCTGGACGCGGACGAGCAGGCCGTGATCGCCAGTGGCAAGGAGCTGGTCCGGGTGGAGAGTGATGCCAGGAATGGCGAGTACCTGAGGATCGTCAAGCCTGCCCTGGCCTCGGAGAATTATCTGGGTAAGAACTGTGTCGGCTGCCATCAGGTTCCGGTAGGAACGCCGCTGGGGCTGGTCAGCATGAAGGTCTCCCTCGAAAAGGTCGATGCTGCGGTCGGTACCTTCATGTGGCAGAGCATTTTCACCGCCCTTGCCCTGTCGCTTCCCCTGATCGCGTTCGTGGTCTTCTTCATCCGCAAGTTTGTCGTCAGTCCCCTCATCGAGATGAACTGCAGCCTGGCGGAGATCGCTAAAGGAGAGGGGGATCTGACCCGTCGTCTGAAGGTGGCAGGGAAGGACGAGATCGGCCAGACGGCAGCGACCTTCAATGAAATGTTGGCGACCATCGGGCAGTTGGTTCGTCATGTGTCTGAATCCGCCTCCCGGGTAACAGGGTCGGCCCACCAGCTGGCGGCTAGTGCCGGGCGGGTGGCAGACGGGTCACGGCGGCAGAATGATCAGTCCATGAGTGCGGCGGCGTCCGTTGAGCACATGGCGACCAATATTGCCAATGTGGCGACCAGCGCCGAACGGGTTCATCAGCGCTCTCAGGAGAGTTTGCGCCGGGCCGAGGAGGGAGGGCGCACCCTTGAGTCCCTGGTCGCCGAGGTGTGCCATGCGGAGGACGCCGTGCGTCAGATGGCCGAGTCGGTCGAGGAGTTTGTTCAGTCCACCTCGTCCATCACCGCCATGACCCAGGAGGTCAGGGACATTGCCGAGCAGACCAACTTGCTGGCCCTCAATGCCGCCATTGAAGCCGCACGGGCCGGGGAGCAGGGGCGGGGTTTTGCAGTAGTGGCCGACGAGGTGCGGAAACTGGCTGAAAAATCGGCCCGTTCTGCTGGTGAGATCGACACCGTCACCTCACGTTTGTCAAAGCAGTCGGTGGCAGTCCGGCAGGCGATCCACCGGGGGCTTGACCACCTGACATCAAGCCGCGAGGCCGTTGCGTCAGTGTCGAGCGCGATCGTGTCGGCCAATGAGTCGGTCGTCGAGGTCGGGCGTGGCCTCGATGAGATCGCCGAAGCCACCGAGCAGCAACGCAGTGCTAGCGCCGCAGTGGCCGGAAGCATCGAGACCATTGCGGAGATGGCCCGGGACAACACGGAGGCGGTCGACTCCACCGCTCGGGCCGCTCAGGACATGGAGAACCTGGCCAGTCAACTGCAGCAGACGGTGTCCCGTTTCCGGATCTGACGTGAAGTCAGGGCAATGAAAAACGGGCGGTTTGTACCGTCCGTTTTTCATTGAACATCGCCCCCCCGGGGTGCATCGGCGTGTGCCGTGCTAGCGGATGCCTGCACGGTGGATGAGTGCCTGAATCTCGCCAACGATGCCGCGCCGGAAGGCCAGCACGCAGGCGACGAAGATCAGCCCCATGATCACTGTGACCCAGGAGCCCACCTTGTCGGCCAACTCGTTCTGCAGGGTAACAATGGTGGCGGAGCCGACGGCGGGGCCGAGGATGGTGCCCAGACCACCCAGCAGCGTCATCAAGACTACCTCGCCCGACATGTGCCAATGCACGTCTGACAGGGAGGTGAGCTGGAACACCAGGGTCTTGGTGGCGCCGGCCAGCCCGGCAAGGGAGGCCGAGATGACGAAGGCGATCAGCTTGAACCTGCTGACGTCGTAGCCCAGGGAGATGGCGCGGGGCTCGTTTTCGCGGATGGCCTTGAGGATCTGGCCGAAGGGTGAGTGGATGGTGCGGTAGATGATGAAGAATCCGATGCTGAACACTGCATACACCAGGTAATACATGGCGATGTTGTCGGACATGTCGATCAGGCCGAACAGATGGCCGCGGGGCACACCTTGCAGTCCGTCCTCTCCCCCGGTGGCCTTCACCTGCAACACGATGAAGTAGACCATCTGGGCCAGGGCCAGGGTGATCATCGCGAAGTAGATGCCGGTGCGCCGGATGGCCAGCAGGCCGAAGATCCAGCCCAGCACGCCCGCAGCTACGGTGCCGGCGAGGATACCCACCTCGGGCGTCACGCCCAGATCACGCACCATCAGGCCGCACACATAGCCTGCCGTGCCCAGGAAGGCCGCGTGTCCGAAGGACAGCAGGCCGGCAAAGCCAAGGAGCAGGTTGAAGGCGCAGGCGAACAGGGCGAAACAGAACAGTTTCATCAGGAAGGTCGGATAGACCGCGAAGGGCGCGATCAGGCCGATGATGAACAGTCCGATATACAAGACCTCGGTCTTGATCAGGGCGGAGGGTTGTTTGGCGGAGCTCACGGGGTGTCCTTTCAGGC
Organism: Zoogloea sp.; assembly: GCF_028689785.1. Classification (GTDB taxonomy): domain Bacteria; phylum Pseudomonadota; class Gammaproteobacteria; order Burkholderiales; family Rhodocyclaceae; genus Zoogloea. The sequence goes on from NZ_JAQVCN010000008.1 coordinate 114,211, forward strand.
CTTGCCGAACAGCCCGGCGGGCCGCACCAGCAGGACGATGACCATGATGACGAAGACGACGACGGCGGAGGCCTCGGGGTAGAAGACCTTGGTCAGGCCTTCGATCAGGCCCAGCCCGATGCCGGTGACGATGGAACCCAGGATGGAGCCCATGCCGCCGATCACCACCACTGCGAAGACGACGATGATCAGGTTGGAGCCCATCAGCGGATTGACCTGGAATACCGGCGCCGCCAGCACACCGGCGAAGGCCGCCAGCGCTACACCATAGCCGTAGGTGAAGGTGATCAGCAGGGGAACGTTGATGCCCAGGGCCTGGACCATCTGGGAGTTTTCGGTGCCGGCGCGCAGGTAGGCGCCGAGGCGGGTCTTCTCGATCATGTACCAGGTGCCGAAGCACACGGTGAGGGAGGCGACGATGACCCAGGCGCGGTAGATCGGCAGAAACATGAAGCCCAGGTGGATACCACCGGAGAGCGCCTCGGGCACCTCGTAGGATTCGCCAGAAATGCCGAACTGGTCGCGGAACACGCCTTCAATGATGAGGGCCAGGCCGAAGGTGAGCAGGAGGCCGTAGAGGTGATCAAGCTTGTACAGCTTGCGCAGCATGGTGCGCTCCAGGAGGACACCGAACAAGCCCACCAGCAGCGGCGCGGCGATCAGGGCCACCCAGTAGTGGCTGTCGAATTTGGTCAGGGCCAGCCAGGCGACCAAGGCGCCCATCGTGTACTGGGCCCCGTGCGCGAAATTGA
>NZ_JAQVCN010000108.1 GCF_028689785.1 Zoogloea sp.
CGTCGGAGTCGGGGTCGATCCCCACCATCCACACCGGTTCCAGCACCGGGCTTCGCTGAAGCTTGGCCAGCAGGTCGGTCCCGATGTTGCCCGGGCCGATCAGGGCGCATTTGATTTTCTGGGTCATGGTAATTCTCTCTTGTTGGATAGGGCGGATCAGCCAAACAGGGCCGTGACGCTGCCGAGGCCTTCGACGCTGACATCGAAGCGTTCGCCGGGCCGGACGCTGACCATGGGGCCGAGGGCGCCGGTGAGGACGATGTCGCCGGCCAGCAGGGGGCGGCCGCATCGCACCATCACGTCGGCCAGCCATACGGCGGCGTTGAGGGGGCTGCCCAGGCAGGCGCGGCCGTTGCCGGTGGACACCACTTCGGCACCACGGCGCATTTCCATGGCGCAGGCGGTGAGGTCCACATCCTTCAGCAGACGCGGCTGACCGCCGACCACAAAGAGGCCGCTGGAGGCGTTGTCGGCCACGGTATCGACGAAGCGGATGTTCCAGTTCTCGATCCGGCTATCGACGATCTCGATGGCGGGCAGCACGTACTCGGTGGCGCGGATGAGGTCGGCGTAGGTGTGCCGCTCGTGGGTCAGATCGCGACCGATGACGAGGGCCACCTCGGCCTCGACCTTGGGCTGGATCAGGCGCCCGAGGGCCACCGGCTCGCCATCGCCCACGGCCATGTCGGCAAACAGCATGCCGAAATCGGGCTGATCGACCCCCAGCTGGGCCTGCACGGCCAGGGAGGTGAGACCGATCTTGCGCCCCACCAGGCGGCGGCCTTCGGCCAGCCAGGCCTGGGTGTTGGCCTCCTGGACGGCGTAGGCTCCGTCCTGATCGGCGTGGCGCAGACGGTCGCGCAGGGGGGCGATGGTGTGGCCGCCGGCAGCCGCTGCCTTGAGCAGCCCGGCCGCGGCTTCCGTGCCGAGCAGGGAAGCGTCGTTCATCACTTCACCAGCTTCCAGTGGTTGTTTTCGACCTTGATCAGCACGATGGCGCTGGCATCGTAGCCGGCGTGGTCGTTGGCGCCCATGGTGTAGACGCCATTGGTGCCGACCAGCTTGCTGGTCTTCTCGATGCCGTCACGCAGGGCGCTGCGGAACTCCGGGGTGCCGGATTTCACCTTGCCCTTCTGGGCGGTGACGATGGCGTTCTGCAGCAGCAGCCAGGCATCCCAGGAGGCGCCGGCGAAGGTGGAGCGGGAATCAGGGCCGTTCTTGGCTTCGAGTTCCTTCACGAAGGCCACGCCGGCCTTCTTGGTGGGGTGGCTGTCGGGCAGCTGTTCGGCCACGAGCACCGGGCCCACGGGGATCAGCGCACCTTCGACAGCCTTGCCGCCGACGCGCAGGAACTCCTTGCTGGTGACGCCGTGGGACTGGTAGATCTTGCCCTTGTAGCCGCGCTCGCGCAGGGTGATCTGGGGCATGGCGGCGGGGGTGCCGGAGGCACCGACGAAGACCACGTCGGGCTTGGCCGACATCACCTTGAGCACCTGGGCCTGCACGCTGGGGTCGGCGCGGCCGTAGCGCTCGGTGGCGACAATCTTGATCTTTCCTTCGGTGGCCTTGGTGAGGGCCTTCAGCAGCAGCTCGCCCCAGGAGTCGGAGAAGCCGATGAAGCCCACGGTTTTGGCGCCGCCTTCGACCATGTCGGCCACCACGCGGCCCACCATCAAGTCGGCGGAGGGCTCGCTGCGGAAGATGTAGCCTCGCTTGTCGCCGGACACATCCAGGGGCGCGACGGAGATCATCGGGGTCTTCTCGGCGTTGGCCACGTCGGCCATGGCCACGGCGGTGCTGATCAGGTTGGGGCCGAGAATGGCGTCCACCTTGTTTTCGGAGATCAGCTTGCGCACGTTCTTGACCGCGTTGGTGGGGTCGGTACCGTCATCAAGGACGATGAAGTTGAGCTTTTCGCCACCGATGGTGGTGGGAAACAGGGCCACGGCCTTCTTGGTTTCGGCGCCCAGGGCTGCGGCCGGGCCGGTGAGGGAAGCGATGACGCCCACGTTGATGTCGGCCAGGGCCGGGGTGGCGGCCAGGGCGGCGATGCCCAGGGCAATGAGTTGGCGGCTATTCATGGTTTGTCTCCTCGGTTGGGTATTTGGATGCTGTTGTTCGGGGTCAGGTGGCCACGCCTGTGAGGGCCGCAAAGCCGGCGATCCATTCGGGAATCGCCCGGTAGTAGCGGGACTGCACTTGGTAGTGCCCGCCGGTGGCGGCGTTCATGGCGGCGTTGGCGGCCACCCAGGTCTTCACTTCGTGGGCCGAGGCGCCGGCCGCCTCGGTGATGGCGGCGTTGCCATAGGCGTCCAGCGCAGTCCAGTCCTGGCAGGCCAGGTTGGCCATGAAGGCCTGGTCCCACTGGGGGTTGAGCGGATGCAAGGGGCTGTCGCCGGTGGAAAAGAGGGTGGCGGCGTCGATGGTGCGCTGCTGGCGTGCGGCCCGGGCGTCGGGGCTGGGGTTGCGGCCGGCGATCAGGCGCTCGGCCACTTCCGGCACGGCGGTGGCGATCTGGGGCACCGGCGGGTTGTGGGACAGGCCGCCGGAACCGACGATCAGGGTGCGCTTGCCCAGCTTGCGGGCAAACTCGCCCACCGCCTCGCCAAACTGGCGGGCCCGGCGGAAGCTGATCACCGGCGGCGCGACGCTGTTGATGAAGAGGGGGATCACCGGGTAGCGGGCAAGGCTGCCGCAGATCTCCTCCAGGGGCTGGGCAAAGCCGTGATCCACCAGCATGCGGTAGGAAATGGCCAGATCGATGTCGGCCGCCACCACGTGCTGGGCGCAGGCTTCGGCGATGTCCCGGGGTACGTCCAGCGGGCCCGGCGAGGTCATGTAGTCGCCCACCGAGGTGGCCGAGGTGCCAATGCACAGCTGGGGCATGGTGTCCAGGAAGAAGCCGTTGTAGTGGTCCGGGGCAAACAGGAAGACCAGCTCCGGATCAAAGGCCTCCACCTCGGCGTGCACAGCGGCGACGATACGGCCGGCCTCCTCGACCACGTCGGGCAGCGGGTCCACGTAGCCCTTCAGGGGCGTGTGGGAGAGGCATTGCAGCAGAAAGCTCATGCGGCCTCCTTCAGCGCAGCCGCCGACGGGTGTGCGGCGTCCACCTTGAGGCCCATCTTGCCGGCCACGGCTTCGAGCAGTTCGTTGATCTCCACCGGGAAGGAGATGCCGGCCACGAAGCGGTCGGGGCGGATCAGGGCGATGGAGCCGGGGTGCTCGCCAAACCAGTCCTTGAGGCGCAGCTGTTCGTCACCGATGACTTCGGTGGCATCGCTGATGTCCACCCGGCGCTGCATCTGCACCACCGGCTTGACGGTGAGGATGCGTGCATCCATCGCCGCCAGGATGGCCTTGCTGCGCGGGGTGAGCCAGTAGTTGGGGTCGGCGCCCCAGGACAGCAGGGCAAAACCGGTGCCGATCACGTCGTCCAGCAGCTTCACCTCACCCGCCTGGGTACGCACCCGGGGCTGGATGAAGAGGCGACCCACCGGGGAGTTCTTGCGCGGGGTCTTCTCGTGCACCACCAGGCCTTCGGGGTAGAAGGGCATGGGCTTGTAGCGCATCTCGCTGAAGTAACGCTTCACCGCCGGGATCTGGTTGAGCAGCCAGGTGCTGGCGTCGCGGAAGGCGGCCTTGAAGACGTTGCGCGGGTAGAAGATGCGGCCGGCCGCCACCGACAGGTCGATCATGGCCTTGGCGTGGGGCGGGCGCTCGATGTTGTAGGTTTCGAGCAGGGTGTCGGAGGCCTTGCCCTTGACCACCCAGGCCAGCTTCCAGGCCAGGTTGGTGGCGTCGCGCATGCCTGTGTTGTAACCCTGGCCCTGCCACACGGGCATGATGTGGGCCGCGTCGCCGGAGAGCATCACGCGGCCCACCTTCCAGCGGTCGGCGATGCGGGCGTTGTGGGTGTAGACGCGCTTGCGGATGAAGTCGAGCTTGTTGATGTCGGTGCCGGGGGGCAGCACCTTGCCGAGCAGCTCGGCCATGCGCGCCGGGGCGGTGATCTGCTCCTCGGTCTCGCCTTCCCACACCATGAACTCGAAGCGGCGCACACCGTCGGGCAGGGCCACCGACACGTAGGGGCGCTTGGGGTCGGAGTGCATGTAGATGTAGGGCACGCCGAGGGGATCGTTGCGGATGTCCACCACCAGCCACTGGGAGGTGTCGGTGAAGCCGCCGAAGCCCACGCCCAGCTGGGTGCGCACCACGCTGCGGCCCCCATCGGCGCCCACAAGGTAGCGGCAGCGCAGGGTTTGGGGGCTGCCCGCGTGGCTGAGCTTGAGGGTGACGCCGTCCTTGTCCTGCTCAAAAGACTGGAGTTCGGTGGACATCTGGACCCGCGCATTGTCAAAACGCTTGAGGCCCTCCATCAGCTCCCGATCCACCGCCGGCTGGTTGAAGGCATTGCGCCGGGACCAGCCGAACTCATCGGTGCGCGGCTCGATGGAGGCATACACCCGGCCGCTGGCATTGACGAAGCGCATCCAGTGGTAAGGGGTCAGGTGCTGCTGCACCTGCTCCACAAGACCGATACCCTGGATGCTGCGCAGACATTCGTCGTCCATGCCGACGGCGCGGGGGTAATCGATCAGGGCGTCGCCCTTTTCAAGGAGCATCACACTGATGCCGTGCAAACCGAGGGTGTTGGCAATGGTCAGACCGACCGGGCCGGCTCCGACAACGATCACGTCCGCGTCGAAGCGCTGGTTTTCGCTCATGAATGTCTCCTGGTGTTCCCGATTCGCCTGGGGGAAACCACCGCGGGAAACGCGAAGGGCCGGCGCCGGAAATTACGTTATGAGAAACTTGTTGAGCGGATTCTAGGGTTGCAAGCGCGCCGGGCAAAAAATAAAATCGGAACGTCCACCAGATGCACAACGCTGATTTAAAACGATAACTTGCCACGCAAAAACACAGGATCGGACTACACCCTGGTACGCGGCCTGACCCGCGGGCTGGACCTGCTGCGGGCCATCAACGTACAGGAAGGGGGCCGTTCCAGCCTCGGCCAGCTGGCCACGGCCACCGGCCTGCACCGCACCACGGTGCGCCGCCTGCTGGAGACATTGATCGCCGAGGGCTATGTGCGGCGCAGTGATTCGGACGACAGCTATTGTCTGGCCTTGCGCGTGCGCTCCCTGGCGGAAGGCTTCCGGGATGACGACTGGATCTCCGGCATCGTCGCCCCGGCGCTGTCGGAACTGCTGCAGGCGGTGGTGTGGCCATCGGACCTGACCACCCCCCAGGGTGCCCATCTGGTGATCCGCGAATCCACCCACCGCTTCAGCCCCCTGTCCTTCCACCGGGCCATGGTGGGCCAGACCATGCCCATGCTGCTCACCGCAGCCGGCCGCGCCTTCCTGGGCGCCTGCCCGGACGACCAGCGAGAAGAGATCCTGCAACTGGCCCGCGCCGGCACCGACGACCAGGCCCGCCTGGCCGCCGACGAACGTTTCGTGGCCAATGTGCTGGGACGTACCCGGGAACAGGGCTACGGCAGCAACGACGGGGAATGGACCTCCCAGCGCAAGGTGGGGGCCATTGCACTGCCCATCATGCTCAACGGGCGCCCGCTGGGGGCGATCAACCTCGTCTATCTGAACCGCATGGTGACGCTGAAGGAGGCAGAACGGCGCTATCTGCCCGCGCTGCAGCGGGCAGTGAGCCGGATCGAGGAGAAGCTGGCGGAGCAGCAGGGGCTGCGGTAGGGCTGTTAAGTCAGCGACAGCCGCACGCGCCGCCAACGAGCAACGGCACACCTAATAATTTACTTGTCATCAGTATGGACGTAGCGGTAAATTCATAACGCATGAACATATCCGATTCCTTAAGGCTGAAGTGCTGACCCATCGACAAGCCTCCAGAGGATCCAACCATCGAAGCGATCAGCCCCCCAGCTCCCGAAAGGGAGACGACATCTCGGCTGACAGCATCGCGATGGCATTTTCAGGATTCACAACACGACCAATCGGGGCGTCCTGGAAAATTGGGTAACGGATGTCGCCCACTTGACGTCAGAAATTTAAACAACCCTCAGGGGAAAATATGGCTTTCAGAATGAAGACATTGTTTCTCACAGCCCCTCTTCTTTTTGCTTCGTTTTCGTCTATTGCCGAATCCACTGACACTCGCTTGGTCGGAAATTGGCAAGGGCAAAGAAGCCAAGAAGGGAAGTGCTCATTTATGGCTTGGAAAATGGGCAGAACAGCAGACGGAAAATTCGAAGTCACCTTTTACAGCGACCCGGAAAAAACACGAATCCTTGGGAAGGAGAAGGGGCACCGGGAAGTCAAAGACGGCAGACTATCACTGCTTACTGATGGCGTCCCAACCCCTGATTTATACGTCTATACGTTTATTGACAATAATTCAGTAAAGTTCTCAAACGTAAAGCGTGATCCAGCAGCAGACTGCATGGCCGACTATGAATTTACAGATCGGGCGCCTCGAAAAACCTCAGCTTGCCCACCCTTGGTAAAATTACATCGTCCTGACCCCTGCTGCAGCTTATCCCGATGAAACAGCGTAGTGCCATCAAGACTGACCTGTTTGCCGACGAACACCA
>NZ_JAQVCN010000109.1 GCF_028689785.1 Zoogloea sp.
GGGCGCCTCGAAAAACCTCGCCCCACCCGCTCCTTGGTAAAATTCTGCCGTCCTGAACCCCGTTGCCATCTACCCCGATGAAACCGCGCAGCGCCATCAAGACCGACCTGTTCGCCTTTGATCACCACCGCAAGAAGATCGACACCCTGGGGGATCCGCCAGGGCAATCGCACCGTCACGTCATGAATCCGAGCACTTCCGCCCGAAACTCGTCAGACGCCGAAGCCATCAGTCTTTTGTTCTTTATTCCCACTTTGCTGGTGGTGTTGAGGCGCAACAGATTCATCACGATATGGCGGACGATCGCGAGGTTGTTGGCCGCAAAGCCGCTCCGCGTGCGGAACTGGTCGTCGGCGAGCTGAACATCAAGGCACCAATGGAGCCGGTTTTCCACTTCCCAATGGCTTCTCACGGCGCGGGCCAGGCGTGCGGCGTCGGCGGGCAGGCTGCTGATGAAATACGCGCGCTCAATGCTCGTCCGCCCGTCCTGCGTGCGCTCGCGCTCGATGATGGCAAAGCTGCGGATGTCCTTCCACTGTTCATGCTTGTAGAGCCGATCCACCGCGTCGTAGGCCCAGCAGCGGCGCACCTCGAGACGGCCATGATTCGCTTTCGTGGCCGTGACCTCGTCGGTCGAGCAGGGCTGCAGCGCGCCCTCGGGGCCCAGCCCGGCAAACATGATCGAATCGAGCAGATTCGGGTGATTGTCCTTCACGCACAGCACATAGTCGGCCTCGCCTTTGCGGATCGCTTCGGCGATCTTCGTCTGGGTGCCCATTGCGTCGATGGTCACGATCGTCCCTTGGAGCGCCAGGGTCTTGAGCAGCTCGGGGATGGCGGTGATCTCATTGGACTTCTCTTCGGTGGCCTTCTGCCCCAGTACAACCCCGAGGCCGGCGGCGAAGGCGCTCACCAGGTGCAGCGGGTGGGCGTCGGTGTCTTTCTTGTTGTGCGAGCGGCGGCTGGTCTTGCCGTCGATCGCCACCACCGTGTCTTGGGCCAGCGCCGGGATCACCATCCCCACCCAGCGCCGGAAGGCGGCCTCGAACTCGTCGGGCGAAATCAGCCCGAACACGCGTGCCAGCGTGTCGTGGGACGGGATGCCCTGCTCAAGCTTCATAAAGCACCGCAGCCAGTCTAGTTTCAACTTGGCCCACTCCTCGATGCCCACAAAGTCGTCTGCGCCACTGAGCACCCCGCACACCACGACCGTCAGAAGTTCGGCCAGATCGTGCTGTGTGTGCCGAGGGCTGCGCGGATCAGAGATCGAAACAAACACCTGCATCAGCGGCATCACTCCTGTCTTCATGGGAAGCCCAAAAAGCCAGGAAACTACACACTTTCTGCGGCTGTGAACAGGGGGCGTGTAAGGCTATGAAGGTGAACGATGTTTTGCGGTGGGGTATGTCGGGTCGGTACGATTGCCCTGGGGGATCCGCTGGCTGAGATCGAGTCGCACATCGATTTCACGGCGCTGGCGGCCGAGGTGGATCGGATCGCGCTGCGCCCGGTGAGTGCACAAGGCGACCGCCCGCCGTACCCGACCGAGACGATGGTGCGCATCCTGGTCCTGAAGCGGCTGTACAGCCTGTCGGACGAGCAGATGGAGTACCAGCTGCTCGATCGTATGAGCTACCAGCGCTTCTGCGGATTGGCAAACGCAACGACCATCCCCGATCGCACCACGGTGTGGACCTTCGAGAACCGGATCGGCGAAGCGGGCGCCAAGGCGCTGTTCGACGGCGTCTCGGCGCAACTGCTCAAAAAGGGCTTCATCGCCCGGGGCGGGCAGATCATCGACGCGACCCTGGTGCCGGCGCCCAAGCAGCACACCTGCCGGGACGTCTATGCCGACCGGGGCTATCCGTCTGCCGAGCGCGAGGCCTGGCTGAAGGAAAACGGCTTTCGCAACCAGATCCAGAGGAAGGGCCATCGCAACAAGCCCTTGTCCGAGTGTCAGCAGCGGCGCAACAAGTGCATCGCCAGGACGCGCGCGCGGGTCGAGCATGTGTTCGGGGCCATCGAGCAGATGGGCGGCAAGCTGCTTCGCACCATCGGCCAGGCGCGGGCGAACTTTGCGATGACGATGATGGCAGCCTGCTACAACCTGAAGCGGCTGGTTTATTTCCAGAAAGCGGGAATCAAGGCTTTCTGACGCCCGAAATAGGCTAAATCGCCGGCGCCCGAGGCGATTCGAGACAGAAACGGGACGGCGCCGCCGAAGAAGGCGGGGATTTGCTGAAGGAATTGAACCGAATTCGGTCGCGATCATCGTTGTGCGGTGGGGGTTTACTGAAAGCCTCGGGTTATTCGAGGTGCCCGTACATTCCCAATGTTTTTGCCCCCATTCTGACCACCCCTCCCCGCCCCCGCCACGTAATTTCTCACTTGACACTCACCTCCGTCGCATGACGGTTCCACAACAATAGAACCCGGCAGCAGGTGGGTGGGGTAAGGGGTAACGGCGGCGAGGGTGCAGGCCGGGGTCAGCGCGGCTGTTCTGGCCCTTTGGCCACGGTGCCGCCGGCATTCTTGGCGAGGAGCACGGCGGCCACGAGGCGTCGGGCGGCGAGATCGTTGGCGCTGCGCTGGGCGGTGAGGTGGGTGGTCTGGGCGGTGAGCACGTTGAGGTAGCTCACGGTGCCCGCCTGGTACTGGTTGAGGGCGATGGTTTCCGCTTCGGCGGCGGCGGCCACGGCGGCGCCCTGTTCCAGGGCGGCTTCTTCCAGCAGGCGGGCGGCGGCGAGGTTGTCTTCCACTTCCTGGAAGGCGACGAGCACCGTCTGGCGGTAGGTGGCCACGGCCTGCTCCCAGCTGGCCTGGGCCTGGCTGACGGCGGCCTTGCGGGCGCCGGCATCGAAGAGCGTGGCCGCGAGGGTGGGTCCGAGGGACCAGTAGCGGCTGGGCAGGGTGAACAGTTCTTCGATCTCGGAGCGGCGGAAGCCTGTCTGGGCCGAGAGGCCGAGGACCGGGAAGCGGGCGGCCTGGGCGGCGCCGATGGCAGCATTGGCGGCGGCCACGCGGCGTTCGGCGGCGGCGATGTCGGGACGCCGCTCCAGGAGGGTGGAGGGCAGCGTGACGGGTACCGTCACGGCGGACAGCGGGGCCTGGGCCGCGGGCAGGCTGAAGCCCGCCGGGGGTTGGCCGATGAGCACGGCGATGGCGTGTTCGTACTGGCTGCGGGAGAGGCGGCTTTCCAGCACCGCCGCCCGGGCGCTGCGCAGCTGGCTTTCGGCCTGGGCCACGTCGGCCTTGCTGGCGACGCCGGCGGCATGGCGGTTACGGGTGAGCTGGAGGGATTTTTCGTAGGCGCGGACGGCGCTTTCCAGCAGCGCCTGCTGGCGTTCGGCGGCGCGCAGCTGCATGTAGGTCTGGGCCAGGGTGGCGTGGGCCGAGAGGCGTGCGGCGGCGAGGTCGGCTTCGCTGGCCTGGACCCGTTCATCGGCGGCTTCCACGGTGCGGGCGATGCGGCCCCACACGTCGGCTTCCCAACTGGCGCTGAGGCCCGTGCTGAAGCTGTTGCGGGGCGGTGCGCTGCCCGCCGTGGCGGTGGCGGCGGAGGTGGCCGAGCGGGTGGCGCCGGCATTGAGGTTGAGGGTGGGAAACCAGGATGCACGGGCCGCGTCGGCCAGGGCGACGGCCTGGCGGTACTGGGCTTCGGCGCTCTTGAGGTTCTGGTTGGAGATCTTGAGCTGAGCCTGCAGGCCGTCCAGCACCGGGTCCTGGAAGATGCGCCACCAGGTGTCGGAGGTGGCCGGGTCCTGGGGGCTGGCGGGCTTCCATTCGCCGGCTTCCTTGAAGGCGGCGGGGGTGTCCACGATGGGACGGACGTAGTCGGGGCCCACGGTACACGCCGACAGCAGGAGCGCGGCGGCCAGGGCGGGGAACGATGGGGTCGAGTGTGGCTTCATGGTCAGCTCGCGCCGTTGAGGCGGGTGAGGTGTGCGCGGGGTTCTCCTCCGGGCGCGGAGCGGGCACGCAGCCGGTCCATCAGGACGAACACCACGGGGGTGGTGTAGAGGGTGAGGATCTGGCTGAGGATCAGGCCGCCGACGATGGCAATGCCCAGGGGCTGGCGCAACTCGGCGCCGTCGCCGGTGCCGATGGCCAGGGGAATGGCCCCGAACAGGGCCGCCAGGGTGGTCATGAGGATGGGCCGGAAGCGCAGCACCGCCGCTTCGTGAATGGCCTCGCGGGCGCTGACGGTGCCCTGGCGCATGCGCTCGATGGCCACGTCGATCATGATGATGGCGTTCTTCTTGACGATGCCGATGAGCAGGATCACGCCGATCATGGCGATCAGGCTGAATTCCGTGTCCATCAGCATCAGGGCCAGCAGCGCCCCCACGCCCGCCGAGGGCAGCGTGGAGAGGATGGTGACCGGATGGATCAGGCTCTCGTAGAGCATGCCCAGCACGATGTAGATGGTGAGGATGGCGGCCAGGATGAGGATGGGTTGGCTGCTCATGGATTTCTGGAAGGCGCCGGCGGAGCCCTCGAAGCTGGTGCGGATGCCCACCGGCACACCGATGCTGGCAATCGCCCAGTCGATGGCGAGGGTGGCGTCGCTGAGGGAGCGGCCCTCGGCCAGGGCGAAGCTGAGGGTGGTGGCCGCGGCGCCACCCTGGTGGCTCACCGTGAGGGGCGCCAGGGTGCTTTCAAAGCGGGCCACGGCGGACAGGGGCACGAGGCTGCCCGTGGAGCTGACCAGGGTGATCCGGGCCAGGGAATCGGGGCCCTGGAGGTATTCCGGCGTGGCCTCCAGCACCACCCGGTACTGGTTGAGGGGGTTGTAGATGGTGGAGACCTGGCGCTGTCCGTAGGCGTTGTTGAGGGCCGAGGTGGCGGCGCGCATGGTCAGGCCATGGCGGGCCAGGGCGTCCCGGTCGAACACCACGGTGGTCTGGGGCCCCTGGTTCTGATCGTCACTGGAGACGTCGGTGATCTCCTCCAGCCGGCTGAGGGCGTTGCGGATGCGGGGCTCCCACAGGCGCAACTCCTCCAGGCTGTCGGACTGGAGGGTGTACTGGAAGGAGGAGTTGCCCTGCCGCCCCCCGATCCGGATGTCCTGGGTGGCGCTGAGGTAGAGACTCGCCCCCGGCACACCGGCCAGCTTCTTGCGCAGGCGCCCGATCACGGCCTCGGCGGATTCCTTGCGCTCGCCCACGGGCTTGAGGGTGACGAACATGGAGCCGAAGTTGCGCTGGGAGCCGCCGGTGAAGCCGGTGACGGTGGCCACCGCGGGATCGGCGCCCACGATGGTGAGGAAGCGGTCCATCTTCTCGCGCATGGCCTGGAAGGAGATGGCCTGGTCCGCCACGACGAAACCCCGCAGGCGGCCTGTGTCCTGGGTGGGGAAAAACCCCTTGGGGATGCTCTGGAAGAGATGCACGTTGAGGGCAACGGTGGCCAGCAGCACGGCCATGACGATCTTGCGGTGGTCCAGGGCCCAGGCGAGGCTGCGCCGGTAGGCGCCGATCAGGCCGTCGATGCCCCTGCCGATCCAGCGGTCGAGGGAATGGCGCTGCCCTTCCGGCGGCCGGGGGCGCAGCAGGCGGGCGCTCATCATCGGGGTGGTGGTGAGGGACACCACCATGGACACCAGGATGGCCGCCGACAGCACGATGGCGAACTCCCGGAACAGCCGCCCCACGATGCCCCCCATGGCGAGGATGGGGATGAACACGGCGATGAGGGAGAGGCTCATGGAGAGCACCGTGAAGCCGATCTCCCGTGCCCCCTTGAGGGCCGCCTGGCGGGGCGGCATGCCCTCGTCCACGTGGCGGGCGATGTTCTCCAGGACCACGATGGCGTCGTCCACCACGAAACCGGTGGCGATGGTGAGGGCCATCAGGGAGAGGTTGTCGAGGCTGAAGCCGGCCAGATACATGACCGAGAAGGTGCCCACCAGGGAAACCGGCACCACCACGCTGGGGATCACCGTGGCGCGCCAGTTGCGCAGGAACAGGAAGACCACCAACACCACCAGCGCCACCGAGATCACCAGGGTGTGCTGCACTTCCCGCAGGGAGCCGCGGATGGTGGGGGTGCGATCCATCACCACGTCCACGTCGATGGCGGGGGAAATGCTGGCCCGCAGCAGCGGCAGCAGCGCGGTGACCCGGTCCACCGTTTCGATGATGTTGGCGCCGGGCTGGCGATTGACCATCAGCAACACGGCGGGCCGGCCGTTGGCGGCACCGTAGTTGCGGTCGTTCTCGACCCCGTCGCGGACCCGGGCCACATCCCCCAGGCGCACCGCCGCCCCGCTCTTCCAGGACACGATGAGCTGGCGATAGTCCCCGGCGGTGCGGGCCTGGTCGTTGGCGCCCACCTGCCAGGCCTGGGCCTCCC
>NZ_JAQVCN010000110.1 GCF_028689785.1 Zoogloea sp.
AGAAGGGGCCGATGGCAGCGGGGGTGAGGTCGATCATCAGCACGCCCAGGGCGTTGAGCTTGCGGCTGTTCTCGGCATGCACGTAGGCGCTGGTGGCGTCGAAGGCGATCTGCACGCCATCGGCGAGGACGTGGGGCAGGAGGCCATCCACGCCCTCGGCGGTGGTCTTGATGCCCATCTCCCGGGCACGCTTGAGGCCGTCGGAGTCGGGGTCGATCCCCACCATCCACACCGGCTCCAGCACCGGGCTGCGCTGCAGCTTGGCCAGCAGGTCGGTCCCGATGTTGCCCGGGCCGATCAGGGCGCATTTGATTTTCTGGGTCATGGCAATTCTCTCTTGCGGGGGCGGCGGAGCTGTCCGCCAAGAAGTAAGCTGGTGCAGGTTGCGCGGCCCCCGTCCAGGGAGGTCGGGGGAGGAGTACGGGAGCCGCGCAGCTGCAATCGTGAGAGCGCCAGCTCTCCAAGCGGGTGAAGGAATCGTAGCGAGCGGTTCGAGTTTGTGCCGAGAAGCGCAGCCGTACTGGGGTACGGTGAGCATCGCAGGTGCAAAATCGGGCCGCGCAGTAGATTCATGCGCACGCTCTCAGGTGAAGCGCACGGCGCAGCTGCCTATGCCGCTGATGCTCATGCGCAGGTTGTCGCCGGCCTTGACCGGGACCATGGCGCCCAGGGCACCCGACAGCACGATCTCGCCGGCCTTGAGGCCCATGCCGAGACGGCCGAGGGTGTTGGCCAGCCATACCACGGCGTTCACCGGCGAGTTCATCGTCGCGGCCCCGGCGCCCGTGACGGCCACCTCGCCATTTTTCTCCAGCACCATGCCGCAGGTGACCAGATCCAGGCTGCGCACATCCACCAGCGACGAGCCCAGCACGAACACGCCACACGAGGCGTTGTCGGCCACCGTGTCCTGGATGCGGATCTTCCAGTCCTTGATGCGGCTGTCCACGATCTCGAAGCAGGCCATCACCCCCTCGGTGGCACGCAGCACGTCGGCTGCGGTGAGGCCCGGGCCCATCAGGTCGTGCTTGAGTACGAAGGCGATTTCGCCTTCGGCCTTGGGCTGGATCAGGGTGCGCATGGGGATCGCGTCGCCGGTGCTGTAGACCATGGTGTCGGTGAGCAGCCCGAAGTCGGGCTGGCCGACGCCCAGCATGTCCATCACGGCGCGGGAGGTGACGCCGATCTTCTTGCCGATGATCTTTTCGCCATCCTGGATGCGCAGGGCCAGCAGCCTTTGCTGGATCGCGTAGGCATCTTCGATGCTCAGGGCCGGATGGTGCCCGGTCAGCGGGTCGATGGCCACGCCGTCACGCAGGGCGCGGTAGAGCGCGTGGGCCAGGGCATCCGTCTGTTCGCCCGGGGAGGTGGTGTTCATGGTGTCTCCGTTGGCGGTGTTCACAGGTGCTTGTGGCCCCAGACGCTGGTGACGTCGAAGAGCTTGATGTCGGTGTCGTCCGGGGCCACTTCGAGCCCGCCCCAGCCACATTCGAACTGCAGCTTGGACGGGGACTCCACGTAGAAGGAGAACATGTTGTCATTCACATGGCGGCCGATGGAGCGGGTCTGGCGGAAGCCGTGGGCATGCACGCGGTCGAGGGTGAGCCCCACATCGTCGATGCGATTGACCTGCAGCATCAGGTGCCCGAGGCGGCGGGGGATGGGCAGGCGCCCGAAGGCCAGGGTGTGGTGGCGTGGATTGCAGCGCATGAAGATGAAGTCGCCCGCGAGGCCACCATAGTTCTTGGTGGACACGTAGTCGCTGGTGATGAAGCCCATCATGTCGCTGTAGAACTGCTGCACCCGGCGGGGGTCTTCCACCACCAGCATGAGGTGCCCGAGGCCCTGGTCGCCGGTGATGAAGCCGCCATGCCCGACCCCCGCGCAGAAGGGCCGCTGGGGTTGCTGCAAGGCGCCGTAGGACACCTCCACCTCGATGCCGGCGGGGTCGGTGAGCAGGCACATCTCATAGACATTGCGGGCGGCACACTCCTCGGCGGTGGCGATCCGGAAGGGGTATCCGGCGCCTTCCAGGCGCGCGCACACCGTCTGCAGGCTGGCCCGGTCGGCCACCTCCAGCCCGATCACCTTCAGGTCGTCCCGGCTGCCGCGGGACAGCATGATGCGCCACGGGCGGGCGTCGATGCGCAGTTTCAGGCAGTCGGCGGTGCTGTCTTCGGCCAGCTCGCAGCCAAACACATCGCGCCCGAATACCGCCCAGCGCTCCAGGTCGCTCGCTTCTATCTCCACATAGGCCAGGCGTTTTACCAAACTCATGGCGCGGCCTCCTCAGCGGGTGCGGCGCCAGGTGAGTCTGGCGGTGCGGGCTTCGGGGGTGCCTTCCTCCAGGCGGGCAACCAGCATCAGCTCGCCGTCGCTGCCCCGCACGATCTTGCGGCGCTGCTTGCCACCCTGCCAGTTCGGGAAGATGGACAGCTCCACGTGGTGGGTTACGTAGCCGTCTTCCAGCGAATAGGCCCCGGCGTAGGAGAGGTATTCGTTGTAGGCGCTGGCCTTGTCGGCGTCGCTGGCGTCCCACTGGCCGCCGCTGGTGAAGGGCGTGCGGGGCGACTTGGTGACGAGGCAGAACATCGTGCCGTCCCCGTACTCGATGAAGCCTTCGACCTTCTCGCCGAAAGGATGGACGACACGGCCGTCGTCGTATTCCTGGGTCCATGACTGGATGTACCAGCGTCCCTTGATGTCATTCTTTTCCATTTATCACTCCTCGTCACCCATGCCCGCCAGAGGGGGGAGGGGGCTTGTGGGTCTTATTCGGTCAGAAAATCCCGGACCAGGCGCGCAAAGCGCCCGGCGTGTTCAATCTGTGTCCAGTGGCCGCAGCGGCCATACACATGCAGCTGAGCGCGGGGTATCAGCTCGCACAGGCGCTGGGAGTTGGAGAGGGGGATCACCTTGTCCTCCCGGCCGTGGACGATCAGCGTTTCATGGGGGATGGTGCGGATGGCGGCTTCGGGGCTGGCCAGGGCCGCGACCCAGCGCTGCCGCGGGGCCGGGAACATGGCCGAGAAGGCCTCCTGGGCACCGGGCTGGATGCTGGCCTCGTAGCGGGAGCGCACGATGTCTTCGGTGATGCGCGAGCGGTCGAAGGCAAAGATGTCCATGATGGCGCGCATGTTGTCCATGGAGGGTTGGTAGCCCCACACGGCATCCAGGCCCGGGGTGAGCTCGAAATCCACGCCAGCGGCGCCCATCAGCACCAGTCGGCGGACGCGCTGGGGGTGCTGGATGGCCAGCATCAGGGCCAGGGCCCCGCCAAAGGAGTTGCCGACGATGTCGGCCTGGGCGATGCCGAGGGCGTCCAGGAGGCCGAGGGCCTGGGCCACCCAGCGTTCCGGCGAGTAGTGGCCGTCCGGGGCCCGGTCGCTGTAACCAAAGCCGAGCATGTCGGGCACGATCACCCGGCAGCGAGTGGCCAGCTCGGGCATGGCCAGGCGCCAGTTTACAAAGCCGCTCACGCCAGGGCCGGAACCGTGGATCATGAGGACCGGGCGGCCTTCGCCGATGTCGTGGTAGTTCGTCCTGATGCCATCGATGTCGATGGAGAGGGCAATTTCCGGGTTCTGCTGCATATGCGCTGGGGTCCTGTCTGAACGCGGGCATCGAGCCCGCATTGCGTGGAGGCGTGGCCGGCCGTTCGCGTCCTTCGAGGGGCTGGCGGCAGGTCGGCGCGACGATCTGTCCCCGGGAGGCGTCCCGGGAGGGGCGGTGTCAGAAATCGACCTTGTCGACTTTGTAGCGCGGCGGTTTGCCCTCGGCGGTCTCGCGGAAGCGGATGGCCGAGTTCTTGGTCGCGCCGTTCACACCCCGGCCGGGCTTGGCAATGCCCCGGTTCCAGCGCGATGCGAGCTTGCGCCAGGTGATGGGGGAGATGTCGGTGGCAACGAGCTGTTCGTCGTCCCAGCCGGAGCCGTCGGCGTAGAAGTTCTGCATGGCCTCGCGGGCATACAGATCGCAGTCGTTGAAGCCGTGCAGGCACAGGGGCTTGTATACCCGGTCAAACTTGTACTGGAAGTCGTCCTGCTCCTTCTGCGTCGGGCACACCTTCACCAGCACTTCCCAGTACTCGTGCAAGTCATCGGTGATCGGTACGTACCATTCGTACTGCACGATGTGCTCACCCGGCCAGTTCTCCACCATCAGCACGCCCGGCAACACGACCGAGGTGCGGTAGAAGCGGCCCTTCAGGCCCTCGACCTTGAGGCCCAGTACCGGGTTCTCCATCACCGGGGTCCATTTGTCGGTGAACAACCACTGCATCATGCCCTTCGGCCCGTCGGCGTCTTCCACGACTTCGATGCAATCATCGCCCGCGGGCAGAATGCCCAGCGGCAGAACCCATTCCATCGCATGCACGATGGTGTTGTCCTTGTGCACCAGAATGTGGGCGTTGTCGAAACCGTTCTCGCAGGCGATGCGCCAGTTGCCGTAGCCGGTACGGTGCATGCCAAGGGCAACTGCGTCTGCATCCAGCACGCTGGGTGATGCCGGCCACAGGGGGTGGGCGAAGCGCTCGCTGTTCTCCGGGAAGCGGAACGGCAGATCCTGGGCGAGAGGCGGAACGTCTTCGTCCGGATAGTTGTCCTCGCGCACGAAGACAAAGATCATGCCGGCCACTTCATGCACCGGATAGGTCGTGACCCCGGTGGTGCCCACCAGCTTGTCATTGGGGTTGGCAACGATGGTGGAGAGCTTGCCGTCCTTCAGGTCGAAGGTGAAGCCGTGGTACCAGCAGGAGATGGTCTGCTTGTTGAAGCACATCTTCTTTTCGGACATGCGCACGCCACGGTGCACACACTGATCCTTGAGTGCATACACTTTTCCCTCGGCACGCCGCAGCACGATGGGGACACCGCAGATCTGGATGCCCTGGATCTCGTCCTCGGGGAGTTCGTTGCTGAAGAGCGCGGGATACCAGTGGTTGATGAATCCCCAGGCCGCATCCTTGTAGGGCTGATACTGGCTTTGGGTCTTCTGGTTGTTGACGCGCTCCTCGCTGATGCCATTCGGCTTCTGGGTGCGCCGGCGAATAATGGGTTGGTCCGACATCTTGATCTCCCGATTGCAGATTGAATGAGGCCGTGGTGAATCTGGGAGACATGGTATTGAGTCGGTTCTTGTTCGACGCTCCACATACTGCTCGGGCTATCCCCTTAGTGCACAAATGAAAAGGCGGTTTCCGGGGTGTCAGGGGCGAACGGAAGTGCAGCGTCTCCAACCCTGTGGAATTGAATTCATCCTGCTTTCCCCAGTTTGAAGTTGTCTGCCACCTTGGGCTCGGTGGCTTTCTCCGTGGGGTCGAATTCATTCGACCGCGGACTTTGATCAGCGGCTTGCCGGTGATTGGCGTGAGCAGGTCGAATAAATTCGACCCCACGGCCCTCCAGTCATCTTTAACGCGGCGGGAAAGCCCGTTCCGTCTCTACCGCGCCAGCGTCTGCGAGGGGCTTTCGCAAAAGCGGCGTTTGTAATCGGTGGTGAAATGACCCAGGTGGGTGAAGCCCCAGTGATAGGCCACGGCGGTGACTGTGGTTTCGGCGGGGGTGAGGCGCTTGAGCTCTTCATTCACCCGGCGCATGCGCACCTCTTTCAGGTACAGCATTGGCGACGTATTCCGGAAGCGGCGGAAGCCATTGAAGATGGAGCGGCTGCTGACGCCGGCGTGCTCGGCCAGGTCGATGATGGTGATCGGCTGGTCAGCGTTGTCCTCGATATAGCGTTCGATGCGCTTGACGAAGGCCGGGGCGATGGAGCGCTCCTCGCCGTTCAGTTCTTCGGTGTAATTGTGGGGCTGACAGGTGAGCAGGGTGGCGATGACGGTCTGCTCGACCTGGGCTGACATTATCGGAGAGTCGAAGCAATGTTCGTCCAGGGCGAGGGATTCGTAGATCCAGCGCAGCAGGCTCGTCCAGCGGCTCCCGGCAGTACCGTCAAGGGTGACCGAGGGCTGAAAGCCGATGGGCTGGCGCAGGGCGTGGCCGAGATGCTGAATGCAGTTGCGTTCCAGCACATCCCGCTCGACGCGGACGATGAGCTTTTCGGTATTGGCTTCATGGCGGATCAGGGAGGCCCCCGTGGCGTTGATCACCGAGCCTACCTTGCCTGCAGAGCACACCGTCTGCCCGCCCGTGTCGATCAGCTCACGGCCACTCAGGGGCACCTGGACGAGGTAGAAGGCATACCATTCCACACAATTCATAACGCATGCATCGAGCGCATCTGCTCAACCCCTCTGACGAAGCTACTGAGCCTTGCGAAGCCCTGCCAGAGGGTTTTGACACCGGGCTCGCCGTCGCCTTTGCG
>NZ_JAQVCN010000060.1 GCF_028689785.1 Zoogloea sp.
CCATCCAGCCCCAACTGCCGCCCAGCCTGCAATCGAACTCCCCAAAAATTACGCACGAAGCCCGGAAAGGCCCGCCAATCAAGGGAAGTCGATTCCGTCAGGGGGCACCAATAAAGTCAAGCGCTTAGGTCAACTCTTCGGGGTTGGCCTTTTTGTTTTTGGCTTCGTGCGGCTTTGTTGCACAAACCCACTGTGCCAACGGGTAGGCTCTGGCCATGAGTGAAGGCAGGCGCCCGCGGGGCAGATACAAGACGACAAACTGGGCCGACGACAACGCGGTACTCAAGGCCCAAGTTTCGCTGATGGTGTGGCTGGACACCGACATGTAGTGGTACGCCCCGGCCACCGGCCTGCTGGGCTTCAGCCTGTTCCTCGACCGGCTGCAACACCTGTTCGTCCGCGCCACCTGTGCAGGCTATCCGTTTGCGCAGCGGCACCTGGCGCTCGAGCCCCTTGAAGAGGTCGCGGCCCGCCACGGCAAGGGCTTCGCCAGCGGGCGGGGCGGTCAAGGTGAAGCAGGGACCGGAAGCAACGCGCATAAGGTCACGCCGGGTCTGAGAGACAGGCCGCGCTGGCTGGTCCGGGCACCTTTGTTTGCATAGAATATGCAGATCTTTTATCGCTTGTCCCATTTTGATCCTGCCCATGGCGCCCTTCGCCCAGCCCGGAAAGCAACAATGAAACGCGTGCTCGCGGCGGCCGGGCTGATCGCCATGGCCAGTGCGGGTCAGGCAGCGGGGCACCTCGAGCGGGTACTGGCTGCTCGCGAGATGCGGGTCTGCATCTGGCCCGACTATTACGGTATCTCCTACCGCAACCCCAAGACCCAGCTGCTGGAAGGCATCGATATCGACATGGCGCGGGCCCTCGCCCGCGACTTGAACGTGGTGGTGCGTTTCGTGGACAGCTCGTTCGCCCAGTTGATCGGCGACCTGACCCAGGACCGCTGCGACATCGCCATGTTCGCCATCGGGATCACCCCACAGCGAAGCGAAAAGCTGCGCTTCACCCGCCCCCACCTGATGAGCGACATCTACGCCATCACCACCAAGAGCAACCGGCGGATCAAGACCTGGGACGACATCGACAAGCCCGGCGTGGTGGTCGCCGTGGCCAAGGGTACCCTGCACGAACCGATCATGCGGGACAAGCTGCGCCAGGCCACCCTGCTGGTCACCGACACCACCCAGGGGCGCGAGCAGGAGGTGGAGTCGGGACGCGCCGACGTGTTCATGACCGACTTCCCCTTCAGCCGGCGCATGCTGGAAACGACCGACTGGGCCCGTCTGGTGGCGCCGGCCTCTACCTATCACCTGACGCCCTACGCCTACGCCATGCAGCAGGGCGACAACCCATGGCATGCACGGGTAGAGCAGTTTCTTGCCGACGCCACCCGAAACGGTCAATTGATGGACGCCATCCGGCGCCACAAGCTCGACCCCATTGCAGTGCCCGCCGGCGCCAGCAAGAACTAGGACCGCCCGCACTTTCGAGAACCACCTGACCCAGAGCTTCAACATCATCGATACCAGCCTGGTCCAGGCCGCCAGCGACAAGCTGGGCGGCACCGGCCTGTCCCGGCTGCTGCGCCACGCCCCCTACCTGCGCTCGATCAGCACCCTCGACGCAACAGGCCGGATCCACCTCACTTCCGACCCCCGCAACAAGGGCGTCCCTCTGACGGCGGACCAGTTCCTGCCCCCCGCCCCGGAGCCCGTCGAGATCCTGCGCGTCGGCCCGCTGCTGGGTGGCCACGACTTCCACGACGGCCACGCGCCCGGCAGCAGCGTACCGCTCTCAAGCTTCATCCCGGTAATCCGCGATGTGCGCCTCTCCGGCGAAAGCTGGATGAGTGCTGCCGCTTCGGTGAATGCTGATTACTTCCTCAACTTCTACAGCGCCCATTTGGACCCGCGGCAGGGCACGGTGGAGCTGCTCCGCTACGACGGACTGCTGCTGCTCGGAACCGACGAACAGGCGCAACCAGGCCGCCATGACGCCGACCAGGAGGTCCTGAAGCGGCTCGCGGCCTCGGAGATCGGCAGCTTCGAGGAGCAGCTGCCCGACGGGCGCACCACCCTGACCGCCTACCGGGCCTCCCGCGCCTACCCGCTGGTGCTGGTCGTGCGCCTCGACAAGGAGAAGGCACTCGAGGACTGGCGCCAGGAGGCAACCCGATCGGCAGGCATCGTCGGCGTCGTGCTGTTGGCCGCCCTCGCCCTGAGCGGGCTGTATTTCGCGCGCTTCGAGCGCCTTGCCCGGGAGCGGGAGGCCGACCAGGCGCGCCTGCGCATCGCCGCCATCGCCTTCGAATCCCAGGAAGGGATGGTCGTTACCGATGACGCCTACCGGGTCCTGCAGATCAATAAAGCCTTCACCACCATCACCGGCTTCACCGCGGCGGAGGTGATCGGCGGCAGCATGAATTTCATGAAGTCCGGGCTCCACGACAGCGCCTTCTACGCCAATATCCGGGAGCGGCTATACCAGCACGGCACCTGGGCCGGTGAGATCCTGAACCGTCACAAGGACGGTAGCATCCACCCCCATTTCCTGACCATCACCACGGTACGTGACGACGAAGGCCACCCGACCCACTACGTGGGCACTCTCACCGACATCACGGAACGCCGTCGCCTCGAGGCCGAGCGCGACGAGCTCAATCGGGACTTCGTGAGCTTTCTCGAGAACACGACCGACTTCATCTACTTCAAGGACACCGACAGCCGCTTCCGCTTCTGCAGCCAGGCCCTCGCCAGGATCACCGGGCACCGCAGCTGGCGCGACCTGATCGGCAAGCACACCCTTGACGTGTTCCCCCCGGATACCGGCCCGATTTACCACGGAGAGGAAATCGCCATCATCCGCGATGGCACGCCGCTGATCGACAAGACCGACCCCTACTACGATGGCGCAGGCCGGCGCGGCTGGATCAACAGCTGCAAATGGCCGATCCTTGATGAGGCAGGCAAGGTCACCGGCCTGTTCGGCATCAGCCGCGACATTACCGCGCACATGCGCACCGAGATCGACCTGCGGATCGCCGCCATCGCCTTCGAATCCCAGGAGGGCATGCTCATCACCGACGCCAGCAATACCATCCTGCGGGTCAATCGCGCCTTCACCGAGATCACCGGTTACTCCGAGGCCGAGGCGGTCGGGCGAACCCCGCGCCTGCTCCGCTCGGGCCGCCACGATCGCGACTTCTACGACTCCATGTACGCCAGCCTGCGCAGCACCGGCGCCTGGCAGGGAGAGATCTGGAACCGCCGTAAGAATGGCGAGATCTACCCCGAGTGGATGACCATCAGCACCGTTCTTGACGGTGAAGGCAATCCCAGCCACTACGTGGCCTCGCTCACCGACATCACCGAACGCAAGGAGGCCGAGAGCGAGATCCGCAACCTCGCCTTCTACGACCCCCTGACCCAGCTGCCCAACCGCCGCCTGCTCCTCGACCGGCTGCGCCACACCCTGGCCACGGTCGCCCGCAGCAAGCGTCACGGCGCCTTGCTGTTCATCGACCTGGACAACTTCAAGACCCTCAACGACACCTTCGGCCACGACATGGGCGACCTCCTGCTGCAGCAGGTCGCCGATCGCCTGGTCAGCTGCGTCCGCGAAGGGGACACGGTGGCCCGCCTGGGCGGCGACGAGTTCGTGGTGCTCCTCGACGACCTCCACCCGGTCGCCGCGGAGGCCGCCACCCAGGCCCGCATCGTCGGCGACAAGATCCTCGCCACCCTCAACATTCCCTACGACCTGGCCGGCCACGACTATCACTGCACGCCGAGCATCGGCATCACCCTGTTCGCCGACCACGAAGGGGCGAGCGACGAACTGATGAAGCGAGCCGACCTGGCCCTTTACAGCGCCAAAGCGGCCGGGCGCAACACCATGCGCTTCTTCGACCCGGAAATGCAGGCCGCCGTGAGCGCCCGCGCCGCCCTCGAAAAGGAGTTGCGCACCGCCCTGCAGCAACAGGAGCTGCGCCTCTACTACCAGCCCCAGGTCAACGAGCACGGCGCCATCATCGGCGCCGAAGCCCTGGTGCGCTGGCAGCATCCGCGCCTGGGCCTGGTGACCCCGGCCCGCTTCATCCCGCTGGCCGAGGAGACCCAATTGATCCATCCGCTCGGCCTGTGGGTGCTGGAAACCGCCTGCCAGGAGCTCAGGAAGTGGTCCGCCCTGCCTACCCGCGCCCACCTGGTGATCGCCGTCAATGTCAGCGTCCGCCAGTTTCGCCAGCCGTACTTTGTCGAGCAGGTGTGTACCGTCCTCGACCGCAGCGGCGCCGACCCGCACAAGCTCAAGCTGGAACTGACCGAGAGCCTGCTGCTCGACGACCTGGCAGACGTGATCGCCAAGATGACCGCCCTGCGCGCCCGCGGCGTCAGCTTCGCCCTCGACGACTTCGGCACTGGCTACTCGTCCCTCGCCTACCTGCAGCGCCTGCCCCTCGACCAGCTCAAGATCGATCAATCCTTCGTGTGCGATCTGGACGTCCATCCCAACGACGCGGTGATCGCCCGCAGCATCGTCGCCCTGGCCCGCAACCTGGGCCTCAGCGTCATCGCCGAGGGTGTCGAGACCCACATGCAGCGGGACCTCCTGGCCGGCCTGGGCTGCCCGGCCTACCAGGGCTACCTGTTCAGCCCCCCGCTGACCCGGGAGGCCTTCGAGAGCTTTGCCGAGGCGTGGGAAGCGGAACGCGAAGAACGCCCCTGACGTAGCTGCCCAACCCTACAGGTGGCTCATGCCCTGATGGCCTCCCTTTTCCCCAGGGGGCGCCAGGTTGTCAGGGAAGCCATGCCGGGCGCCAGCCACAGGGCCAGGGATGCAAGCAGGAGTTGCAGCCAGAACGCGTTGGTCCACTCCGCCCGGGGCCTCGCACGTTCGAGCCCGACGAAATCCGCACCCGAGCAGTCCTGTCTGTCCTTACGCCTGGCGGTCTCCGAGCCGGTGAGCGGTTTTGTCCCGGTGCAGCTTCCCCCTGCGTTGAAGGAGCGGAGCCACTGTGGGGGCCTGAGGGTGCTTGCGACTCGCACCCCCCTGATGAAGGGTGAAGGGTGAAGGGTGAAGGGTGAAGGGTGAAGGGTGAAGGGTGAAGGGTGAAGGGTGAAGGGGCGTATGTTGCGTTGCAAAAATAGTTTGGTGTTAAACACGAATTAGGGTATTATTCGTTTCTCAGACGCGGGGTGGAGCAGTCTGGCAGCTCGTCGGGCTCATAACCCGAAGGTCGCAGGTTCAAATCCTGCCCCCGCAACCAAATTTAAAAAAGCTCGGTCATTCATGTGATCGGGCTTTTTTGTTTTATCGCGCTTTTCCGGGGACGATGGCCTTGATGACTTGACGCTGTGCGGGCGCACTACGCAAGGGGCTCGCTTACCTGATCCTGTACCGACGGAGGCCAGGCCCAACATGGCATCGCCCATGGCGGGCCAGAGCAAGGAAATCAGTTGGTTTGGCAACTGCCAATCTACCAGGCTCGGGCCTGGTAACCACCACTTCCCCCGGAGCGTGCGAAGAACCTTTTTCGGAGGTCTGGGCGGTTTTCCCAGGGCTTTGTACAAGAAATCCGGCTTGGCCGAGAGGCTGCTCTCCGCGTCTCCTGATGCTGCCTGTCAAACTCATGAAATCCCACTGACACGGTTGAGGCTCTGGATCATGCCGGCTTGCGGGGGGCTGGTTTTCAGCGCAGGCTGGCCCAGCGTCGTCCTTGCTCTTGCTGCAGGCTCCGTGCGCGTGCCCGATTGACTTCCGTCTGGCGCTCTCCGAAGGCTTCTCTCTCCCGGGTGTTGCCCTGTGCCCCTTCGATGGAGCGAACGCATCTCCAGCGCTCTCCGGTCCGGGTCATCACCCGGCGCATGGCCTCGCGTGGGTGGTGTGTCATGCAGTGGTAACAGTAGACGCGATCCTTCATGGGTGCTCCTAATCTGTCGATCTGAAAACGAAAAAGCCGCCCGAAGGCGGCTGTGGGGTAGATCGTGGTACGCGGTTTGGTACAGGCGCCAGGGTGGATTTATCCTACGGCGCCTGTGTTACGGTTCAACCACCGCCTTCTGGGGGTTCAGTTTGTCCGCCCTACAGCGTCGAGAACTGTTTGGCCGCGCCCGCCGACGGGAGCTGGCCTTTGTACTTGTCGACCAAGTCGTGCAGGAACAGCATCGAGTCACCGGCCTTGCGCATGATGCTCGACGTGTCGGTCACTGCCTTGGCCGCGGTGGGGCCGTACCGGTCGGCGATCTCGATCAGCTGGGGGGACACCGCAGTGCGCCCAGCCAGCGCCTCCGACGCGGAGAAGTCGGCCTTGTCCTGGGCGGCACCTTCCAGCACCTCGTCGCTCACCCGCATGGCAGCGTCGAGCCAGTTGGGCGCGCTGCGGAACCCCAGGGCCGAGGCCACAAAGTTCTTGAACCGCTCCCACAGGGTCCGCCCGCGGTACCGCCGGCTCTGCATCCAGGCCTGGGTCTCCGGGTTGGTCAACGCGTAGGTGATGAACTCGTCGGGGCTGCGGGCCGCCTCGCGTACGCCGATCGGCAGTTCACCGGTGGCCCGGCTCACCTCGGCCTGGAACGCCTTCCAAGTCTCGTTGAACTGCGCGAGCGCCGCGGCGCCGGCCTTGCCGTCGGTGGCCCCATAACCGAAGAAGTCGTACCGCGACTGCAGGGCCGCGTGGAGCGCCTCGTGGAGAACCGTCTCCTCGTTTACCCCCACGTCGCTGCGCAGGTAGATCGTGACGCGCTTGTTGTCGCGGTCGAGCTCGGCCACGCCGTAGGCCGACGCCAGGATGTTGGGCACGCCCTCGGGGTAGTATTTGCCCGGCTCCACCACCTCGACCTGGACGGCGTCGGTCATCAGCGCGGAGAGCTTCTTGGCCAGCTGCCGGGCAGCGACGGAGCTGCCGCCGGCGGCGATCGCGTCCAGGGCGCCCTTGATGTCGCCGGCGACGAGGTTCTCGCGCAGATCGGCGTCGAGCGTGGGGCTCTTGGGCAGGTTGCTGCGCAGCCCCACCATGGCGCGCACAAAGGCCCGGCTGCCGGTCAGGGGCTCGATCCGACGAGCGGAGGTGGTCGGTGCGTCGTCGGGGGTGGTCCGCTCCGGTGCTACGTCTTGGGTGCCTCGCTGGAGGGTTCGGCGCTTGCGGACTTTGACCACTGGGCCTTTACTCGATTCGCCCGGTCCAGAGACAGCATCAGGCTGTGCCCCTTCTTCCGCAGTACGTCCTTCATCTCTTCCGGCAGCTGGTCCAACTTCAACTTGTCCACCGCCTTCTTCGCTTCGTCCCACTTGTCCATTGATTTCTTCCCGCAGTTGGCGCAGCACGCGCGTGTCGTACTTGAGGTCGCCGATGTTCATCAGGTCCGTGGCGAACGCCCGCTGCTGTGCCGGCGTCAGGCCGTCGAACCCTTCCCCCCACAGCGTAGCAGCTTCTTCGACCAGCGGCTGCATCCGGGCTTCGGCTTCTTCGTGCAGCTCCATAAAATACTGGATGATCTGCTCGTTGCTGTAGCTGCTAGGCATCCCGAAGTGGTCCACCAGGCGTCGCCGCAGCGTGCGGCCGTTCTCGCCGGTGAGCAGCTCCAACGCGGCCATCACGGCGTCGACGTCGCCGGCGACGATCCGTTCGACCGCGGCATCCAACGTTTCCGTTTGTTTGGCGAGAACGGCCGCCTCTTCCTCTTGGGCTTCCTGGGCTTCTAGTTTGGTGGTGTACTCTTTGCCGCCGAGCGCCATAGCGAAGTCTCGCAGTGTTCGCTCGGCCTTGCGGGCCGGGGTGTCCGAAGACAGCACGTCCATGGCCTTGATCATGAGCCCCCTGCGGACCGCGTCGCCCTTGCGGGTGATGCCCTTGGTCCGCAGGTAGCTGCCGGCGCGCGCGTACAGCTCAGGATCCGCAGCCCGACGTCGGTGCAGCTCTTGCTCGGCGTCGCGTTTCGCCTTGATATCCTCAGTGGCGGCGACGGCCGCCCCAGAATCCGGACGGTTGCGCATCGAGATGCCGCCGAGCTCCAAGTCACGGTCGACGACCTCGTCGTTGTTGCTGTAGTCGTCCGGCATCTCGGCCGACATGTCCGCAGCGGACGCCTCCGATTCCGGATCGATGTCCAGTCCAAGTGGTGCGGATTCGGGTTCGGCGCCGACGATCTCCACGGTCTCGTCGGCGGCGTATGCCTTGCCGGTCTCCCGCTCGGCAGTGGACGCCTTGTCACGCTGAGCGACGACGTAGCCGTACTGCATCAGCAGTGATCGTGCTGTCTCGTGTGACACGCCGACCTCCCGCCCAATCGCCCGCATGGAGTCCCCGGCCATGAACATCTTCACAGCCTTGGCGTGCTTCGGATCTTCGATGTCCTCCGGGGCGACCTGAGCGTTGTCGGTCGTGGCGACTTTCGTCTTGCGCTTCTCCAACTCCTCCGGGGCCAGCCAGGACACCTGGCCGTCCTTCACTACCCTGGCGTGGCCGGCGGCGAGGCGCTCTTCATCGGTGAGCTCCACCGGTGTGATGTTCGCTTTCTCCGCCAGGCTCTGCTCCGCGGTCTTCACCGGGATGTCCGGACCCTGTTTGACGTCACGCAGCTTGGCCGAGAGTTCCTTGTAGTCCGCGATGGTCTTGTTTCGTTGGTTCCACTCGTCGCGGACTACAGCGGCGCCCGGCACCCCCTCGGCGACGGCTGCGTTGAGCTCTGCTTCAAACTGGCGCGCTTTATCGCTCTTGGGGGCCTTCGGAGCTGCGGGCGCCTCGGCGTTGGCTGACGCTACGCTCGGAGCCTTCGGAGCCTTCGGAGCCTTCGGAGCCGGCGTGCTTCGCGCCGGGAATTCAACGCTGTTCGCCAACGGGCCGCCGACAGGGGTCGCCGGGCTGGTGTTGCTGAACGGGACCGGACGGGTGGCGGGGGGGCGGTGTTCGTCCAGGCGCATCCCGAGGGCGTCCGCGCGGACCTGGTCAGGCCGTGTAGCGCCGATGACCGGCGCTTGGAGGCTCCCAGAAAACGGGATCGGCGCTGAAGCGGGCGTACTCCGAGCGCCGGTCGTCATACCCAGGGCGTCCACCCCAGGGCCGAAGAGCTCCGGTTGCGCGGGGCTCGGCGTCCAGTTGGCCAGGGGGCCTACCACCCCAGGACTTGTTTTGCGGGTTTGCCGGACACCCGCGAACGCAGCACTCAGGATTTGGTGCCGCACTCGCTGGGGCGGAGGTACAGCCCTTCCGCGTCGAAGTGCTCCTCGGGTTTGATCGTCTTGACGAACTGATCAGTCAGCATGCGGCCAGGAGGACATCGCCACTGCGAGGGTTGTGGATGAATTTTCCACGTTCAGGGTGACGTGCCGCTGGATGATGCACCCGTTTTTTCAGAGTTTGCGCAAGGGGTGCAGCAGTGCCCGCAGGTCGTTGTGATCCAGTTCGTACATCAAGGCCAGGAGTTGTCCGAGTGTCCCGGCCGGAAATCCCTGTCGGGCAAACCAGGCCAGGTAGCTCCCTGGCAGATCGGCCAGCAACTGGCCTTTATACTTTCCGTAGGGCATCACCACCGTCACGAGTCCTTGCAGGTCTGCCGGGGTCATGTCGCTGCTGTCTCCAGTGCGTCGCGGGCGTCCCTGGCAAGGCGCAGGGAGTTCAGCCGCAGTTCCGGATCAAAGATGTCGCTGACCAGCATCAGTTCGTCGGCCCCGGTGGCGGAGATCAGCTGTGCCAGACCTGTACGGAGTGTGTCCGGCCCGCCGACGACGGCTGCCGCCATAAAGCTTCTGATCGCAGCACGTTCGTCGGGCTGCAGACCTTCCATGAAGCCTTCCTCGGGAGGTTGCAGAGGGCGGCGATCTCCGCGCAGGATGCCCAGCACCCGTTGGTAGGTGCTGCTGGCCAGGTACTCCGCTTCGTTGTCTGTGGAAGCGCCGATGAGAGGGACGCCGACGATCACGTAGGGCCTGGCCAACTGCTCAGAGGGGCGGAAGTGGCTGCGATAGGTCTGAATGGCCTGCAGCAGCAGTCGGGGGGCGAAGTGGGAGGCGAAAGCATAGGGCAGGCCCCGCTCGGCTGCCAGATGAGCCGAGAACAGGCTTGACCCGAGGAGCCAGATGGGGACGCGGGTTCCTGCCCCGGGGACTGCGATCAGCCGCTGGCCGGGTTCGGCCGGCGCGAGCAGCTGCTGTAATTCGGCGACGTCCCGGGGGAAATCTTCTTCCCGCTCAATACGATCCCGGCGCAGGGCCCGCATGGTGAGGCCGTCCGTTCCGGGAGCGCGCCCCAAGCCCAGATCGATGCGTCCGGGATGGAGCTCGGCCAGGGTGCCGAACGCTTCGGCCACCATCAGGGGAGCATGGTTTGGCAACATCACGCCGCCCGAGCCCACCCGGATCGTCGATGTGCCCGCGGCGATGTGTCCCACCAGCACGGCCGTGGCAGAACTGGCGATGCCCACCATGTTGTGGTGTTCTGCGAGCCAGTAACGGGCAAAGCCCAGGTGTTCGGCATAACGGGCGGTTTCAAGGGCTGTGGCAAGTGCTTCGGCGACGGTGCCGCCCTCTCGGACAGCCACCAGGTCAAGGAAAGACAGGGGAATGGGAGATGGGGTCATGAGCTTTTCTTCATGGAGTCAGCGTTGACGTTCGGCGCTGATCAGCAGGTTACGGGGGGTCAGGTAACGGTCGCAGAAGTGGCCGAGGGTTACTTCAAATCCAGCCTCCTCGAGTCCGAGGGCGATGTCGAGGACCAGCCACAACTCCAGGCATTGGCGGAAGGTATGGCGTACCAGTTCGAGGCGGCGTACCTCCTGGCGCCGTGCCTCACCAACGGCGAGCCAGTGCTCCCAGTCCACCCGTGCGGGCAGCACGAGCCCCTGGCGTCGTGCGACGGCTTCGCCGTAACGGATGAAATCGCCGGAGAGCAGATGGGTTGGCATGGGAGGATAAGGCCTGACGGCTTCACCTTCCAGACTGTTCCGCAGGGCAATCAAGCCCTGTTTCCAGGCCTGATCCCGGGCGAGGCGCTGGCGCAGACGCTGGGGGGCGGTCACCGTTTCGGTGACGGCCAGGCGGAGGGCGCCGCCATCCATGGCCAGTCGGGCGTCCTGGTTGAGGGGCCGGTATCCCTCCTGGGCTCCCCGGTAATAGCAGCAGGGTGCGATCCGGTAGCCGCGGGCTCCGTCGGTGGCTGCGTGGCGAACCAGATGCCGATGCAATTCGCCGCAGGCATGGAGGGCGAGCACCTCCCGGCCCGGAACATGATCCCTGCTCTCTGGTGCCAGGGCATCGCCGCAGATCAGGGTCTGATTCGCCCGGGCCCGGGTGGCCAGATGGCGTCCATCCGCACACAGTCCGGCATCGATCTCCAGGGAATGGACTGCCCGGTTATCGGCGAGGGCGAGGCGTCGGCCCAGGTGTCCCTTGCCGGCGCACCACTCCAGCAGCGGTGCCGTGGTCGCGGGCACATGATTGGCGAAGGCCTCGATCT
This sequence comes from Zoogloea sp., assembly GCF_028689785.1. Classification (GTDB taxonomy): domain Bacteria; phylum Pseudomonadota; class Gammaproteobacteria; order Burkholderiales; family Rhodocyclaceae; genus Zoogloea. The sequence goes on from NZ_JAQVCN010000060.1 coordinate 11,453, forward strand.
GCTGCCGCTTGCGCCCTGGTATGGACCAGTCGAAATGAACGCCAGCCGCGGGCCGGGTGCGGGCCGGCAGGGGAGGGAGGGTCTCAAGGGTGGGTAGTTCTTTCACAATGGGCAGCCAGCCGGCAAGCCATTGCCGGCTGGCTACGGGATCAGCGGCAAGATGATTCACCCGATCTTCATCCAGACTCAGCAGGGCTGCGCTGAGGTCCGGGTGCATCTCGCACCAGGTGGGGCGGGGCTGGTAAAAGGGCGAGGGACGCCACAGGGCTTCGTGGTGTTCGAGAAGGTGCTGGATCTGGAGGAAGCGCTGGCGGTGCTGCATTGGGTTTCTGTCGGGCTGCCGGATGGGCGGTAATCCATGAAAGAGGCCCATATGTCGGGCGGACATCATTAAACACCATAAATTGTGGGAAAACGGAAGCGCAGGACGCAGGGTAGGCCGCCTGGCCCGATGGTGAGGCAAGCCAGCCTGAAGCTGCGAAGGAGGCTGTTCGACTTTTCCTGATGATGGCCAGCAGACTTTATTCTCTGGAATCGTTTTTATTGATTTGCCGGAATGAATGAGCGGTCTTGGTCAGGCCCGGTTCGGGTCAGAGGGCGTCCGTGGGGTAAACTGGTGGGTTGGATCGCCGTTTAAAGTGATCTCGAGCGGATTTGGAGGATGAGGAATGAAAATCGACTGGGTCCATTTCACGCCCTGGGAATCCCTGGGCGGTGGAGCCTTGATTGGTCTGGCTGCGGTGGTCCTGATGGTGGGCTGTCGCCGCATTGCCGGCATCAGCGGTATTTTTGGGGAGGTCCTGACCGGCGCCCGGGATGGATTGGGCTGGCGGCTGGCCTTTCTGCTGGGGTTGTGTTCCGCCCCATGGTTGATGCCTGGGGTTGTAGAGTGGGGCGAGGGCCCGCGCTTTGGTATTTCCTGGCCGGCATTGTTCGTGGCGGGCCTGGTAACCGGGTACGGGACTCGTATTGCCCGGGGATGTACCAGTGGTCATGGGGTATGCGGTTTGTCCCGTCTGTCGCCCCGTTCCCTGGTGGCGGTGCTGTGCTTTATGGGGGCGGGTGTGGCCACCGTTACCGTGCTGCGTCTCGTATCAGGGGGGGCATCATGAGGCGCCTCCGAGAGTGGGGCCTGCCCCTTGTTGCTGGTCTTCTGATGGGACTGGGGCTGATGATTTCCGGCATGGTCCAGCCGGGGAAGGTCCAGGGGTTCCTGGATATAGGCGGTCTTTGGGATCCTTCCCTTGGATTGGTCATGGGAGGTGCCATTGCCGTCACCTTGCCGGTATTCCAGTGGCTGCAGCGACGGACTCCGGTGGTACCTCACGGCCCCATCGAGAGTCGCCTGATTGTGGGCAGTCTGCTGTTTGGCGTGGGCTGGGGATTGTCGGGCTACTGCCCGGGCCCTGCTCTGGTGACGGCCAGCAGCGGTAGCCTTGATGCTGTCGGTTATGTGGTGGCCATGGGGCTGGGCATGGGATTGGGACATCGTTTTGGCGCGCGGGAGCGGCCGGGTCCATAAATTTCTGGGAAGGGAGCCATGACGCTCAAGATCGCAATCAATGGTTACGGGCGCATCGGGCGCTGTTTTCTGCGTGCCCTGCTGGCCTCTCCGGTACGGTCGAATTTCAGGATCGTCGCGATCAACGAGCCGGCTGACCTGGAAAGCATGGCCTATCTGACCCGGTTTGATTCCACCCATGGTTGTTTTCCGGGCCAGGTGGATGTTCTGGGGGATGGCCTGTGCATTGATGGCCAGCCGATACGCGTGTTTCACGCGGACACCCCTGAGGGCGTCGACTGGGCTGCCCTTGAGGTAGATGTCCTGATCGAGGCATCAGGGCGCTACAGCCACCGCCACGAACTGCAGCGTTTCCTGACGGCGGGCTGCAAGCGGCTGCTCCTGTCGCATCCCGGCCAGACGGCCCAGGACGTGGACCGGACCGTGGTGTACGGCATGAACCATGAACTCCTGGATGGGCGCGAGAGCATCGTTTCGGCGGCATCCTGCACCACCAACGCCATCGTGCCGGTCCTGGCTTTGCTGGAACAGGCCTTCGGCATTGAGCAGGCCATGCTGACCACCCTCCATTCGGTCATGAACGACCAGCCCCTGATTGATGGCTATCACCACACGGACCTGCACCGCACCCGTTCGGCGATGCAGTCGATGATTCCGGTGGCCACAGGGCTGGCTCGTGGAGTGCAGCGTCTGCTGCCTGAACTGACCGGTCGGATCGAGTCCAAGGCGATCCGGGTGCCGGTGGTCAATGTATCCGCCATCGACCTGGTGGCGACGCTGAAGTGCAGCACCACGGTGGGCGAAGTCCGGTCATTGGTGAAGGGGGTGGTGGAGGGACGGGAGTCGGGGCGGATGGCGTACACGGATGATCCCCATGCTTCCATCGATTTCAATCACAGCTTCCACTCGGCCATCGTGGATGGCGGGCAGACCCGGATGAGCGGTGATCGTCTGCTCAATCTGCTGGTATGGTTCGACAACGAATGGGGGTTTGCCAACCGGATGATCGACGTGCTGGCGTACTGGGGCAAGCGGATGAGCTGAGCCGCTTGCCGTTCAGTCTCCCCTGGAGAGAGGCGGGCGACGGCCGATTTCTACCTGTACCTGAATGCCTTCCTTGCCGCGGCGCAGGCCGAATGCGGCCTTGCGTCCGGGGGCGAGTGCCGCAATGGCTTCGAGCATGGCCTGAGGATCGTTGACCCGGCGGCCTTCCACATCCAGCAGAACATCGCCGGGGCGTACGCCGGCCCGATCGGCGGGGCTGCCACGCATCACGCCGGAAATCAGGGTGCCTTCGGAGGAGGGCATGCCGAAGGATTCGGCCAATTCCTGGGTGATGGGTTGAACCTCGACCCCGATCCAGCCCCGGGTGACCGAGCCGTTGTGGATGATCTGCTCCATCACGTTGCGGGCCAGAGAGACCGGAATGGCGAAGCCAATCCCGAGCGATCCCCCGGAGCGGGAGTAGATGGCCGCATTGATGCCCACCAGGTTGCCCGCAGCATCCACCAGGGCGCCGCCCGAATTGCCCGGGTTGATGGCTGCATCCGTCTGGATGAAATCCTCAAAGGTGTTGATGCCCAGGTGGGTGCGTCCCAGGGCGGAGACGATGCCCATGGTGACGGTCTGGCCGACACCGAAGGGATTGCCGATGGCCAGAACCACGTCACCCACGTGAAGCTGTTCAGTGCGACCGAAAGTGATGGCCTTCAATTTTCCGTCGGACTGGATCTGCAGGACGGCCAGGTCGGACTCCGGATCCCGGCCGACGATGCGGGCCGGCAGCTTGCGCCCGTCGTTGAGGGCCACCTCGATCTCGTCGGCGGCCTCGATCACGTGGTTGTTCGTCAACACGTAACCTTCCGGCGAGACGATGACGCCTGAGCCAAGGCCTGAGGTACGTTGCTGCGGCCGATTTTCCAGACGGTCGCCAAAGAAGTGGCGGAAGAGGGGATCATTGGCAAAGGGGTGGCGCAGCGCCTTCACTTCCTTGCTGGTGAAGATGTGCACCACGGCGGGGAGGGCCGCCCGGGCGGCTTCGGCATAGGAGGCCATGGGGCGGCCGCCATCGCCCGCCACGGGCGCGGTGGCTTCTTGGATGGTGATGGAGGGCAGGGGGGTGCGCTGCTCACCGAGCCACTCGGGTTTGAGGGTGCTGATCACGAACAGGATCGCCACCGAGAGGGTGACGGCCTGGGTGAAGATCATCCAGAGACGATGCATCGTAGAATTGCTCACCGGCGCGCCAGGCAATGGGGCGCCAAAATGCCTGATATTGAGGGGGGACGGCCATGGAAAGAGCCGCATTGCAGCAGTATCTCGAGAACCTCCTGGAGGTTGCACGGTTCAAGGATTATTGCCCAAACGGGTTGCAGGTGGAAGGCCGCGCGGGAATCCAGCGTGTGGTCTGCGGGGTGACGGCCAGCCAGGCCCTGCTGGATGCTGCTGTTGCCCGTCAGGCGGATGCGGTTCTGGTGCATCACGGTTACTTCTGGCGTGGTGAGGATGGCCGCATCACCGGCCTGCGCCGCAGGCGTCTGGCGACCCTGATTACCCATGACATCAACCTGTTTGCCTATCACCTGCCCCTGGATGCCCACCCGGAGCTGGGGAACAATGCCCAGCTGGCGCGTCTGATGGGTTGGGAGGCGGAGGGGCGCTTTGGAGAGCAGGATATCGGCTGGCTGGGCCGTCTGCGCCAGCCATTGACCCTGGGCGCACTGGCCCGCCAGGCTGCGGCTCGTCTGGGACGTGATCCCCTGATGCTGGGTGATGAAAACCAGCTGGTTCGGCGGATTGCCTGGTGCACCGGTGGTGCGCAGGGCTACTTCGAGCAGGCTGCGGCCTGTGGTGTGGATTGTTACCTGTCGGGAGAGGCTTCCGAGCCCACGACCCACCTGTCCCGGGAGACCGGCGTGGCTTACCTGGGGTTGGGACATCATGCCAGTGAGCGCTACGGGGTTCAGGCGCTGGGGGCCCATCTGGCCGAGTGCTTCGGGCTTGAGGTGGAGTTTGTGGAGATCGATAACCCGGTCTGACGGGATCGATTTCTTGTTCAGGCGGTCGCGGAGTCCTGGTGTGGGTCGGGTCGGGGCTCCATGGCCACCAGGCTGAGATCCGAGGGGGGGCGGTAAGTACCCAGTTCGTCGTCGAGAATCGCCAGCAGCAAGAGTAGTTCTTCCACCACGACCAGAGGAAAGCCCTCTCGGGTCCCGTTTCGGTTGTCTCTCAGGATCTGGTGGATATAGACCTGGGCCTCCTGGGTGCGCCAGATGGCTTGCAACTGCTGGATGAGATGCGGCATCTGTTCGAGCGTGTCCGGCGCGCTCCGAACGGACTTGAAGTCGTTCCAGCCGATCATCTTCACATTGAAGGTCTTGTTCAGCTGGCGGGTCAGCACCTCGAATTCAGCGCGCATGCCCGCCACGTGATAGACCTCAAGCAGCTTGAGCCAGGGCTTGACCGCCTGGCGTGGGTTGTTGCGGATATAGTCAGCCAGGGTTTCGGCAGCCCCTTGGGTGCGTCCGAAGGACATCATGATCTCGGCCAGTTCGAGCGCCGAGTCCTGTTCGTCTTCCTCCGGATTGTAGGGGATTGGGTGAGCGGGGGCGGGTTCGGGTTCGCTCCAGTCGCCCGTGGTGTCCGGGGGGCGCCTGGCGTTGCTGGTCGTCGTCCGGGGCTGGGCCCGGGACTCCACCAGCGAGGCTCCTTCGGTCAGGGGGGCGTGGGAGGTCATGGGCGCCACATCATCGGCATCTGCAGGAAACATCCCGCGCCCGGGCTCTGTCGGAGCACCTGTTGGTCTGTCTTCGTTCCGCCGGCGACGTAGCCAGATCAGCGCGCCTCCGCCGATCACGGCTGTCAGGATTCCGATCAGGGTCTGGGTCCATCCCCCCATGTCCGCCCTCGGGGCGGCCGGTGATCCTTCCTCCGGGCTGGCTGGCGGCGGTGCTGCGGGCTGAGCCGGCGCTCGGGAGGGCGCTTGCTGGGCGAGTCGGTCCCGGAGCAGGGTCTGGTATTCCTCAAGGCGCCGGATTTTTTCATCCACCTCCAGTTGGGCGGCAATCCGGTCGTCGATATCGGCCAGGATCTTCTGTTCCTGGCGGGATGCTTCGCCGCTCGCCATAGGGGGCATGTCGCGGGGCGGGGTGGCCAGGTCGAGGCTCATGCGCAGGGGCTGGAGACCGGCTTCGGCGCCCTGGCCAATGATCAGGCGATCTTCGCGGCGTGGCAGGCGGGCGGAGGCCTTGGGGCTGTTGGCCGGCGGCGTACGGGCCCCCCGTGGTGACGCCGCGGTGCTGAGGGGGAGTGTGCCTGTGCGGGGTGCGTCCTGCCAGGACGCCCTGGCCTTCCTTGAAGGTCCGTCCATCGTTCCGGGGGCTGGGGTATTGCCCGGGGAAGACTGGAGTGCTTGCGGGAACGCTGCCTGCTCCCAGCTGATCCTGGCTGACCGCGGCGGTTGCAGGAGAATGGTGAAGTCCCGGCGGAGCTCGGCCCCGCAGCCCAGGCGGAGGCTGATCATGGCGACGGGATGATGGACCGGTTCGGTGGTGGTGAGTAGCACCCTGTCTCCGACAAGCTGGGTCCGGATGCCCGGTATCCACGGGATGTCGTCGTTACCTCCGGCGGGCGCACTGCGGATGCATTGGGCGTCCGTGCGTTCGTCGCCTGCCCTGAGCAGTTGCGCTTCCGCACGCAGGGGCTCTCCGAGGAAGGAGTGGGGCACCAGCTCTCCAACCCCGAGAGCGGCGACAGGGGTAGCGTAAGGGGCGAGGAGCGCCGCCAGCAGGAGCGGTAGGAACGTTGGTGCTGGGTGCATGCAGTGGCTCGAACTTGGAACCGGCCGGGTATCGTTGGAGAGCGTTCGGGGCATGCCGAAAGTGCGGTCTCGGCAGCGCTGCAGTATTCTAAAGAAGTTTCCAGGTCGCAGCAGGGCGTTTGTCCTGTCAATCTTCGCGACAAAGGGAGCGGACACCCGCTTTTTACATGCGTTTCGGTCTAATTCACTTTCGTCATGCCTCTTTCTGAGCCCAAAGCCGGACGCCAGCGCGTCCACACCCGCCGCATCGAGATCCAGGGATTCCTGCGTGAGGACGATCTCCTGGACCTGGAGGCGCGCCTCAGCGACATCAAGGATCAGGATTTTCCCCTGGCATCCGGGATGCGCAAGGGGGGGGACCCCATTCACGACCTTTTCATGCGTTTGACCATTGACAGGGAGTTCAACATCCTGGAAGTGGAGGCTTGCTCCGACTGGGTGCCCTACCCCGGAGGCTGTGACACCATTGGCCCGGCCTACCGGCGTCTCGTGGGGCTGAACCTGGTGCGGGGCTTCCGCAGGACGGCTGCCGAGATGTTCGCCGACGTGCGCGGCTGCACCCACCTCACCGAATTGCTGGCGTCCTTGCCGACCGCAGCCATCCAGATCATGGTGACCTTCCGCCGCGATGTGGAGAATTCGGAAGAAAAGCCCTTCCAGCTTGATCGCTGTCACGCCCTCGAGACCACATCTGCAACGGTGATGCGTTATTACCCCCGATGGTTCAGGGGCTCCCCTGTCGATTGACCCGGCATTTTCTGTGCGCTGCAGCGTGAAATCAGTGGTGCCGGTTGTTTCGTATATAATCACCCGATCCGTAGTCGGTCAGAGTCTGGAACAAACCGGACCCGGGCGGGTGCAGGATCGTCTTTTGCATGCCTGTCAATGAAGATCCGGTGTGCTCAAGAAAGAGCGGTGCGTACGCTGGACGAGGGAGAACGGCGTACTGTATCGCGGAGCGCATGTGTGCTCCGAAGAGTCCCATCAACCAAGCGTGAGCGGCCTTTGCAAGGCCAAGACTTCGATCGAAGGGCAACCATGAAAATTCACGAATATCAGGGCAAGGAAATCCTGAGAAAATTTGGCGTCACGACGCCGCGCGGCGTGCCGTGTTTCTCAGTCGATGAAGCAGTCAAGGCAGCGGAAACGCTGGGCGGCAAGGTCTGGGTCGTCAAGGCTCAGATCCACGCCGGCGGCCGTGGCAAGGGCGGTGGCGTCAAGGTCGCCAAGTCCCTGGACGAAGTGCGCCAGTACGCCGATCAGATCCTCGGCATGCAACTGGTCACCCACCAGACCGGCCCCGAAGGCCAGAAGGTGCGTCGCCTGCTCATCGAGGAAGGCGCCGACATCAAGAAAGAATACTACGTTGCCGCGCTGACCGACCGCGCCACGCAGAAGGTCGCCATGATGGCCTCCAGCGAAGGCGGTATGGACATCGAGGAAGTTGCTCACTCCACCCCCGAGAAGATCCTCAAGGTCTTCGTTGATCCGGCCGTCGGCCTGACCGACGAGCAGGCTCTGCTCCTCTCGAACGGTATCGGCGTTCCCGAAGGCTCCACTGCCCAGGCTGTGGATACCCTCAAGAAGCTGTACACCACCTACATGGAAACCGATTGCTCCCTGGCGGAAATCAACCCGCTGATCCTGGAAGGCAACGGCACCATCAAGGCTCTGGACGCCAAGTTCAACTTCGATTCCAACGCCCTCTACCGTCATCCCGAAATCGTCGAGTTCCGCGATCTGGATGAAGAAGATGCCGACGAAATCGAAGCCTCCAAGTTTGATCTGGCCTACATCTCCCTGGACGGCAACATCGGCTGTCTGGTGAACGGTGCCGGTCTGGCCATGGCCACCATGGACACCATCAAGCTGTTCGGCGCCGAGCCGGCCAACTTCCTCGACGTGGGCGGCGGTGCCACCACCGAGAAGGTGACCGAAGCCTTCAAGATCATGCTCAAGAATCCCAAGGTCAAGGGCATTCTCGTCAACATCTTTGGCGGCATCATGCGCTGCGACACCATCGCCACTGGCGTGGTCACCGCGGCCAAGGAAGTGCATCTGTCGGTTCCGCTGGTTGTCCGCATGAAGGGCACCAACGAAGAGATCGGCAAGCAGATCCTGCGCGATTCGGGCCTCCCGATCATCGCTGCCGACACCATGGCCGAAGCGGCCCAGAAGATCGTCGACGCGGTCAAGTAAGGAGTTAGCGAATGTCCATTCTGATCAACAAAGACACCAAGGTCATCACCCAGGGGATCACCGGCAAGACCGGTCAGTTCCACACGGAAAAGTGCCAGGAATACGCCAACGGCAAGGAATGCTTCGTTGCCGGCGTTAATCCCAAGAAGGCTGGCGAGAAGATCTTCGACATCCCCATCTACGCCTCCGTCAAGGAAGCGGCCGCCGAAACCGGCGCCACCGTGTCCGTGATCTACGTGCCGCCCGCTGGCGCTGCTGCCGCCATCTGGGAGGCCGCTGAGGCTGACCTGGATCTGGCCATCTGCATCACCGAAGGCATCCCCGTCCGGGATATGCTCGAAGTGCGCAACAAGATGAAGAAGAAGGTTGCTGCCGGCGGCAAGGAAACCCTGCTGCTGGGTCCCAACTGCCCGGGTCTCATCACGCCCGATGAAATCAAGATCGGCATCATGCCGGGTCACATTCACCGCAAGGGTCGCATCGGCGTGGTTTCCCGCTCCGGCACCCTGACCTACGAAGCTGTTGCCCAACTGACCGAAATCGGTCTGGGCCAGTCTTCCGCTGTCGGTATTGGTGGTGACCCGATCAACGGTCTGAAGCACATCGACGTGATGCGCATGTTCAACGACGATCCGGATACCGATGCGGTCATCATGATCGGCGAAATCGGCGGTCCTGACGAAGCTGAAGCTGCCATGTGGTGCAAGGCCAACATGAAGAAGCCGATCGTCGGCTTCATCGCCGGTGTGACTGCCCCCGCGGGCAAGCGCATGGGCCATGCGGGTGCGCTGATTTCCGGTGGTGCCGATACGGCCGATGCCAAGCTCGCCATCATGGAAGAGTGTGGTTTCACCGTGACGCGCAACCCGTCCGAAATGGCCAAGCTGCTGAAGGCCATGCTGTAACTGGCTTTTTTGCCTGCAAAACCGCGCCCCAGCTTTGCCGGGCGCGGTTTTTTTTGGTTGTTCGATGCGTGTCCTGTTAGGGATAAAATTCCTGCTTCCAGTGAGTCTTGGCAGGTGGCTGCCGGGGCATTTCCCTTTCGTTTCCTTTTGTGTCCGTCCGGATCTTCATGGTGAACGAGCACATGTTTGTCTGGCGCATGGCGGGTGCTTCCCATCCTGGGCGGGTTCGTTGTCGTAACGAAGATCACGTTTGCCTGGATGAGCCCCATGGGCTGGCTGTTCTGGCGGATGGCATGGGAGGGCATGCCGGCGGGATCGTGGCGTCACGTCTGACGGTGCTGGCCTGGATGGAGTACATGCAGCAGGTTGTCACGAGTGGGCGTCCCGGTGAGGACGACCTGCGGGCTGCCTGTACCTGCGCCAACCGTGCGGTATGTCACGCCGCTGCGGTCGAGGCTGGATTGCGTGGCATGGGCAGCACGCTTGCTGGAATTCATGTCACCCAGTCCGGACAGGTGTTCATCTGTCATGTGGGCGATTCGCGGGTCTACCGTTTGCGTGCCCTGGGCTTGCAATGTCTCACACGGGATCACAGCGTGTTGCGCGAGCAGGTGGACGCGGGCATGATTGCCGAAGAAGCGGCAGGTGCCTTTGCTCTCCGCGGGTTGCTGACCCGGGCGATCGGTGCGGAACCTGAAGTCTTGCCGGATGTGACAACCGGGTGGGCCAGGGGCGGAGACGTTTATCTGTTGTGTTCCGATGGCCTGACCGAAATGGTGGCGGAGGCGGATATCGCCAGGGTGCTGGTGGACCTGGGGATGCATCCCAGGCTGGCCTCGATCCGTCTCGTCGAGATGGCCAATGAACGGGGCGGGGTGGATAATGTATCGGTGGTCGTGGTCTCGTCCCTGCAGGGTCACAGGCCTCAGGGAAGTGTCGAGTAAAGCTGGATTCGGATAGGAACAGGAATGCCCAGGTTGATATTGAGCATGGATGGTCTGGTGCTGAAGGAAATGCCCCTGGAGAAGGAACGCACGACCATCGGCCGCAAGCCTCATAACGACATCCAGATCGACAATCTGGCCATCAGCGGTGAGCATGCTGCCATCGTCACGATTCTGAATGATGCCTTTCTGGAGGACATGAACAGCACCAACGGAACCTATGTGAATGGCCAGCCCATCAAGAAGCATGTGCTCAAGCACAATGATGTGGTGGAGTTGGGGAAATACCGCATCAAGTATTTATCAGACGCGGCGGTGCCCTTGTCCGAGCAGGACGAAGCCGTTGCCTTTGCCCGCACCAGCATTGGCCAGGCGGCCCCCCTGGATGAGGCGCCATCTGCTCCTGAGTCCATTCCGTCCGCGGTGCCTGCAGTTCTGGGCATGATCCAGATCCTGAGCGGCACCCACGCCGGTCGTACGCTGGAGTTGTCCAAGTCCCTGACCACTCTTGGCAAGCCGGGGACTCAGGTCGCGGTGATCACCCGCCGGCCCCATGGCTATTTCATTACCCATGTGGAGGGTACCGTATTTCCGACGGTCAACGGCCACGCCCTGGATGCCCAGGCCCATCGACTCAATGACCACGACATCATTGAGATTGCGGGCGTCAAGATGGAGTTCTTTTCCCAGCCTCAGGCCGCATGAACAGGCTATGCATTTTGTTTTTCGTGGGTGAGTTTTTGCTGCCGGCGTGTTCCGCCGGCCTGTATCCTGAGCGGGTTGCTGCATCAATGCGCGTGTGCTCGGCGTTTTCTGGCCAGCCCTCTTGCGTGGGTCAATTCATGGGAATGCGATGAAGGTGAGGGTGCTGGGGTGCAGTGGCGGCATAGGGGGGCGTGATCAGCGCACCACCGCCTTGCTCGTGGACCAGGATGTGCTTATTGATGCAGGAACGGGAGTGGGGGATCTGGAGTTTGATGAACTGCTCAGGATTGATCACATTTTTGTGACCCATGCCCATCTGGATCACATCGCCATGATTCCGCTGCTGGTGGACACCGTGGGTGATGCCCGTGCCATGCCTCTGGTGGTGCACGGTACTCCGGAAACCCTGCGCATCCTGCGCTCCCACATCTTCAACTGGCTGATCTGGCCTGATTTTTCATCCATACCGGACCGGCAGAATCCGTTCCTGCGGTTTCAGGAAATGCGGGTGGGGGAATCTGCACGCCTGAGCGATGGGCGTACGATCAGGGCTCTGCCAGCGCTGCATACCGTGCCAGCAGTGGCTTATCAGGTCAGTTGCGCAGGAGGGAGCCTGGTTTTTTCTGGCGATACGACCTATTCCGAACCTCTGATTGCGGCCATCAACGCCATTCCGGATTTGCGACATCTGATTGTCGAGACAGCCTTTCCGGATGCCCTGCAGGACCTGGCCTTGTCTTCCCGTCATCTCTGTCCGAGCTTGCTGGCGCTGTTCCTTGACCGGATTGTCAGTAACCCCGAGGTGTGGATTACCCATCTCAAACCAAGTCGGGCAGCCGCAACCCTTGAAGAAATCACCAGCTATGGAGGGCGGCTGTCCCCCCGGGCCATCCATAACGGCCTCGAGTTCGTGCTTTAGCGAGGTTGGCGGGGTGGCGTTCAACTCCCTTTCTGTTCCTTATCCCTGCAGCTCCTGACGGGGCGTACTTCGGGAAGCAACCATCCATGAACCACAAGAGCAGTTTCGGTGATGTGGCCAGCAGGCTGACCTTTTTCAAGGGGCTCCAGGCGCTTACAAACCGGGTCCATGCAACCGAAAACATTGATGAAATCATCTTTGAGCTGTCGGCAGAAATCTGTGCGCTCTTCGCTGCCGATCGACTGACGATCTACGTGGTGGATGAAAACAAGACCACCATTTCATCCCGCCTGAAAACGGGTCTTCACACAATTCGCACGATCCGGCTCCCCATCGCCGAGAACAGTGTCGCCGGTTATGTGGCCCTTCATGGGAAGACCCTGAACATTCATGATGTCTATGACGAAAGGGAGCTCAAGGCCCTGTCTCCACGGATGGAGTTTCGCCGGGAGGTGGATGAGCGTACTGGTTACCGCAGTCGCCAGATGTTGGTGGCGCCCATTGTCACGCCGGATGAGGGCGAGATCCTCGGTGTCATCCAGCTGATCAACAGCCGCAGCGGTGACTCCTTTTCTTCTGTCGTCGAAGAGGGAATCCAGGGGCTGGGTCAGACGCTGGCCGTGGCCTTTTCGCACCGCCGTCATGCCCTGTTGCAGCCTAAATCCAAGTATGAAGGCCTGGTTCTCGATGCCAGGATCACCGCTGCAGAGCTGGAGGACGCCACCCGTCAGGCCCGTGAGCGGGGCATCTCCCTGGAGCAGCTCCTGCTCACCGAATTCCACCTCAAGCCTGCAGAGATCGGAACGGCGTTGTCCCGTTTCTTCGGTGTCCCCTATGAGCCCTACCGGCCCGATCGGGTCAAGCCCTTCGATCTCCTCAAGAACCTCAAGCGCGATTATGTGCAGCAGGCCGAATGGTTGCCCCTGGAGGAAAACCAGGAGGGGCTCCTGACCCTGGTCACCGATCCGGAGCAGGCTGTCGCCTCCAAGGTGGTGCAGAACGTTTTTCCCAAGGCACGTCCGGTATTTTGCGTGACAACCCATCTGGAGTTCATGCAGACGGCGGCCCAGTTCTTCGGGGGGCAGGTAAGCGATGATGCCTCCGTGACGGATCTTCTTTCCGACCTGTCCGAGGATGAGGTGGAACTGGGAAACGCAGCCGAGGATGTCTCCGCGGCGGCCGATAACGAGCTGGTCAAGCTGGTCAACCGGATCATCATTGATGCCCATCGTCAGGGTGCCTCCGATATCCATATTGAGCCCCGGCCAGGCAAGGAAAAGACCCTGATCCGTTTCCGCAAGGATGGCTCCCTGGTGCCTTACATCGAGGTGCCAGCCAGCTACCGGAACCCGATCGTGACCCGGATCAAGATCATGTGTGATCTGGATATCTCCGAGCGACGCAAGCCCCAGGACGGAAAGATCCGCTTCCGCCGCTATGCCCCTCTGGATATCGAGCTGCGGGTGGCGACCGTGCCGACCGCAGGAGGCTTCGAGGATGTGGTGATGCGCCTGCTGGCCAACAGCGAGCCGCTGCCCCTGGACAAGCTGGGTCTGCTGGAAGGCAACTACGAGCGCCTCCTCAAGACCATCACCAAACCCTATGGCATCTTCTTCGTATGCGGCCCGACCGGTTCCGGGAAGACCACGACCCTGCATTCGATCCTGGGTCACATCAATACTCCGGAAACCAAGATCTGGACGGCCGAGGATCCGGTGGAAATCACCCAGAAAGGCTTGCGTCAGGTTCAGGTAAACCGGAAGGCTGGGCTGGATTTTCCGACAGTGATGCGCTCCTTCCTGCGGGCCGACCCGGATGTGATCATGGTCGGCGAAATGCGTGACAAGGAGACGGTATCCATCGGTCTCGAGGCTTCCCTGACGGGCCACCTGGTTTTCAGCACCTTGCACACCAACAGCGCCCCTGAGTCGGTGGTGCGTTTGCTGGACATGGGCATGGACCCCTTCAACTTTGCCGATGCGCTCCTGGGCGTGCTGGCCCAGCGTCTTGCCAAGCGTCTGTGTGCCAAGTGCCGCCAGTCTTACGAGCCGGCCGACGAAGAGATTCGTCACCTGCTGGATGAGTATTGCGAGGACATGCGTCAGACCTCCGTTTTTCAGGAGGATCCGGTGAGGGCCCGGGATGAGATCCTGCAGGACTGGCGCCGGCGTTATGCCGATGATCAGGGCCGCTTTACCCTGTATGCCCCGGTTGGGTGCGAGCACTGCACGGGAGGCTACAAGGGTCGCCTCGGGCTCCACGAACTGATGCCAGGCTCCGATCGGATCAAGGAGTTGATCCAGGAGCGGGCACGGGTGGCCAGTCTGTTGTCTGCTGCCCTCGAGGAGGGCATGCGGACCCTGCGTCAGGATGGTATCGAGAAGGTACTGACGGGGCTGACGGATCTCCGGCAGGTAAGCAAGGTCTGCATCCGCTGATGCACCGTTTCATTGGGTGACGAAAATAAAGTCGTAACTTGAAGGTATAGCGATTCAAGCACTGAGCTTCGCTGTCGTCGGAGGTCCAAAAATAAAGTCATGTATTTTTGGACCAACCAACACCTTTTTCGCGAAGCTGTTGAGAATAAAGTCGTTACCTTCCAGCCACAAACCTGGGCTGCGATGAGAGGCTACCGTTAGAACCTTTTAAGCTTAGACGATGTCTCGTTCGGTTTCAGAGGGTAGGCTGGTGTCGGCTAAATATTGCCGCCTCGTTTGAAGGCTTTCTGGGTTCCTCGCTTGCTGGTTACTTGAAGAGTGTAAGCCCCGGCTAACCCATCTTGACCGAGAACCTCAAGGTGTGACCGCGCCAGCCGGCCTCCACCGATGCGGCAACAACTCCCCGATCCGACTCTGCGGCTGAGTCGGCAGGCGGGTGAGGACGTCCTTCAGATGGGCGAAGGGCTCACGCGGATCGCCGAACACCCGATCAACCGGATCGACGCACTGCTGCCCTGGAACCTCAATCCTGCCAAGACCCTTCTCAACGCCGCCTGACATGAGCACCGTCGTCCCCCTCAAGCCGCGCAGCCGCAAACCGGCCGATCTGCTGCAACTGCGCATCGAACTGGCTGGGATCAAGCCCGCCATCTGGCGCCGGATCGTCGTGCCCGAGTCGATCACCCTCGCCAGGCTTCATCACGTCATCCAGTGTGTCATGGGCTGGCACGAGGGGCATCTGCACGAATTCGAGATCGCCGGCGAGCACTACGGCGTCCCCGATCCGGAGTTCGACTGGGGCGATCCGCCCCGTTCCGAGCAGCGCATCCAGCTCAAGACCGCGCTCGTGGGCATGCGGTCATTCACCTACCTCTACCACTTCGGCGATCATTGGGAACACCGGATCAAGGTGGAGAAACACCACCCGCCGGATCCCATCCTGTCGGCCTGCGCCCTGTGCCTGGCCGGTGCCAACGCCGCACCGCCCGAATAAGGGCCTTGTTAATAATAATTTGCTCTTGGGCGCAACCCGAAATTAGTCGGCGGCTTTTCTTAAAAAGGCGGGAATGTCCCAAGCGAAGGTAGATAGCCGGGCATTCGTCAGGCTGTCCAGCAGCGCTACGATTCGCTCTACGACTATCGAATTCAACGGCCCAGCATTCACAACTTCGAGAGCCTTGAGCTTGAACTCTTCGCGCAGTTCGTTGCTGCCGGTGTGCTGCAGCAACGCTGCGTAGAAGGACTGCAGGATGATTGCTTCGGAGAGGTCTTCGCCGAGTAGCTCCTCAAACAATGCCTGCACTTGCTTGGGTACCGGCATGCTGCGCAGTTTGGCAAGCGTCTTTGGAAAACCACCGATGGCTATCCTGCGGCTCCGGCTGTTCAGGTGCTGAATGAGTCGTTCAAGTTCGAGGCTACCCACCTCAAGCGCAAGCTCTTCAGGGGCTCGGCGTTGGCGGCGGAAAAAAGCCGGCGGTTCGCTACTTTCCACGGAGCGAGGCGGACGTACACAACGGGAGATGGCGGGAACACTTTCTGAGCCGGAATGACTTGCGCCGGCGCTGCTGTGCACGCTGCTGCTTCCGCCCCAGCCCGCCGGAAGCATGTTTGGCTGAATCTGAAGCTCGGGGAGTTGAGAGGCTTTTTCGTCCGCTGTTCGCTCGACGGTAATCAGGTAATCCGTCTGCGACGTGATGAGCTGATGGGCTATTGCCCAACTTTGCCGGTCTGATTCAAGTAGCGCAGAAAGCCGCTGCCGGGCGCCGACCCGCACCAGGGCGTCGGCCGAGTGGGTGTCCTGGGCCAGCGTAGTCAGGGACACTTGCGGTTCGTGCTGGCCAAACTGGAAAGACACCTGCACCGGTTCGTGAATGGGGGTATGGAAGGCGGCGAAGACCGTATACGCGTCGCCCGCAAAACACGCGTGCGCCGGACGGCATTCCCACATCGGCAGGGAAGGCCATGCGATGTCGAGGCGTGACATTTGCGGCTGTCGCATCCGGTTGAAATGCCGATGGATACGCATCGACATGTCCTCCATTGGGGTAATCAGCTCGCAAGCGCCCCCGGTTTCATCCGCCATCGCGTGCAGTGACTCCTCGGCGACCGCGGAGCCAATGCCCATCGGAAAGATGCGCACTCCCTTCTTTTTGGCTTCCGGAATGGCGGCCCCCGCCTGCCAGTCCTGGCCGTCCGTCAAGAGTAGGATGTCCATCGGCTGGGCATCGTGCAGGTCCAAGGCCCGCTCGAGCGCTCCGTTGATGTCGGTGCCCCCCAGGTTCCCGAGGTGCTCCAGCCAGCGCCGTGCCATCTCAAGATTATTGTGGTTCGCGGGTTGAAGGGTCTCGTCGAATTTCTCAAAGTCCGTCCCGAAAGCGATGAGCCCGAAGCGTTCGTTAGGCGCTAGACTGCCCAAGGCCAGCATCACACCTTCCTTCGCCAGGGAAAGGCTATCTCCCTGCATCGAACCAGAACAGTCAATGACCAGCACGACATCACGCTCTTTGCTGGATGATTCGACGGCCGGTGGCAGCAGCGTCAGCATGACCAGGTGCGTATCGCGTGCGGAAGCCGACACCCCCACGGATTGCACCGCGTCGTTCTCGATGTCAAGGATGAAGTCCCGGTCCATCGCCGCGCCCTGTGCCAGACTGACGAGCAGGCCTTCCGGGGTGGATTTCAGGCGCACCTGATGGGTGGGACAGAAAACGGCGCTGCCGCTCAACGGCTCAGGAATCGAAATCGTCAGGCTGAACGGATATTCGGCGGCGAGGCTCGTTTCGGGGCGCTGCCAGGGCTGCATACCCGTTGGCTGCCCATAGCGAGGCGCAATCGTGGTCGGCAAGCGAAAACGCAGACGCTTGCCATTCCAGGCGAGGGTTTCAGCGTAGCCCAGCGTGAGCTCGACGGATTCGCCGACCATCACATTTCCGAGGGCTGCGTATTCCGAGGAAACCGTCCACTCATAACGATCTGAAACCCTCCACGTGTTCCAGTCGCAAACCCTCCACCGATAACAATGCATGCCACCACGCTCACCCTAACGGGCTTGGGAGCGCTTTCTTGTATCGTATTTGGGGAAGTCCGTGGAGGGCAAAGCCCGGAGCGGACCGGGACTTCCCCGTACAGCACAATTCTTTCGGCTGCACAATCCTGCTTCAGTGGTAGTCCCTCACCCGCAAGTGCCAGGTGACGGGCGTCTCTGTGGTGGCCCAAGGGATGTGATCGTTGAGCCCAACACCACTCCACCCCTTGCTGAGCACGGGGAACCGACCCTATGGCAACAGCAAGACGTGGACATCTATCTGCAAAGCGTTTGCAATACGTTCAATGTTGTCGATCGAGATATTTCGTACTTGGCGTTCAACGTGCGCCACGAAGGTGCGATGCAAGCCAGATTCCAACGCGAGATCTTCCTGAGACCATCCCCGTTCCTTGCGTAGGCGAACTATGTTCATCGCAAGGAGCTCACGCGCCGTTGGCGCGCGTGAACTAGACGATGATTCGCTGACTGGCATTCAATCAGTGTCTCGGAATGATGCTTTTAAGTCAGCCGCGTTTACGTCACAATATTGCCCCTCCCGACATATTCAGTTCCTACTGAGTTCACGGAAAACGTCCTCACCCGGCCAACGCGATCATTCGATTAATTGGTCACGCGCCGCTACTGAAAGTCTCGAATCGCAATGTTTATTACTGACGTATCAGCTCATCATCCTTTCATGTCGGGCCTTCTTGGCACTGGAAAAGATGCTTGGCGGGCGGTGGGTATCACTACGCCCAATGAATGGTTTTACGTGAGTTATGCTGTTTCTACACAGGAAGGGCGTTTTTCCGAAACAGTGATGATTTCCAATCCTGCGAACGAGTTGGTAGCTTTTTTTGATCGGGAGAGCAAAGGTGGTTCAATCGTTGGCATCCAACTCGTTAGCCCGCCGTTTTTGAACGGTTCGGCTCACTGGAAGATGGAGCCATTGATCCGAATCTGGAAAAAGCCGTCCGACCCGTTGGCGCACGTGTATGAGGTCGCTGATGGTAAGCAGTACTGCAGCGCTTACGGCACATGGGACATCTCCGAGTATGAATTCTGGAAGGAGTTCACTTCACTCCAGTGATCGCCCAGAGCCTGGATCTGAATGAGGTGCAGATCTGGATGGTCCGTTCAACACCAAAGATCTGGCGCAACTTGTTCTTAGCGGACGGAAGTCACTTTCTGGATCACCCTCCCACCATATGATCAAGGCGATCGTGTTCGACGTGTTTGGTACGCTGGCTGAGATTGGAGATCGGCGCCGTCCATACGCACGGCTTTTGCGCCTCGCAGCGCAGGCCGGACGGATTTCGCGGCCCGACGATGCCGCGCGGATCATGAGCATAAACGGTGACATCTGGGCCATCGCGACGTGGCTTGGATTGGCACTCTCGCCAGCCCTGTGCGATGAGCTTGCCGACGAGCTCGCGATTGAGATCAGCAGTATTCGACTTTATCCGGAGGTCGTTCCGGTCCTCCGTGCTTTGCAAAGACAAGGGTAAGCGTTCAGCCCGCGGCGTAGTTGCTACGCCACGCGTCTTGAGATATCCGAGCGCAGCGGAGCCTTTTCGAAGTGCTGCTTCCACAGCCGAGGCGTGAGCTGTGCGACATCGGCGGCCGGGTG
>NZ_JAQVCN010000111.1 GCF_028689785.1 Zoogloea sp.
CCAATCACATCGTCGCCATTCAAGCGGAGCTGGAGCGCAATAACGCCGGCTTTCGCAAGCTGCCGGGTACGGCGCTGAAAACCGGATCGGGGGAAATGGTTTATACCCCGCCGCAAAACCCCGCCGAGATTGTTGCACTGATGAGCGACCTGGAGCGCTTCATCAACGACGTCGAGCGTTTTCCCGTCGATCCCTTGATCCGGATGGCGCTTATTCATCACCAGTTCGAGAGTATCCACCCTTTCTACGACGGCAATGGTCGCACCGGGCGTATTTTGAACGTGCTCTATCTGGTCAAGGAAGGACTGCTCGATGTACCGGTTCTCTACCTCTCGAACCATATCGTGCGCACCAAGGCTGATTACTACCGCCTGCTGCAGGCGGTGCACGATGCCGACGCCTGGGAGGAATGGGTGATGTACATGCTCGAAGCCGTGGAGCAAACATCCAGACAGGCAATTCAGACCATCCATGCGATCAAGGATGCGTTGTTCGACTACAAGCACCGAATCCGCGCTGAATACAAGTTCTACAGCCAAGACCTGATCAACAACCTGTTCATGCACCCCTACACCAAGATCGAGTTCATCGAACGCGACCTTGGTGTCTCGCGCCTGACAGCAAGCAAGTATCTGGATGCGCTGGCGGCCGGCGGCTTCGTGCAGAAGAACAAGATTGGTCGCAGCAACTACTACGTCAATTTAGCGTTGAATCGCATTCTGCTGGGTAGTTTGAGATGACCCTGGGTACGACCGACGGCGTTTCAACCTGCTATACGGTCAAGGTGCGCTTCTTCGCTTGAAGAGGCCCGGTTGCTTTCCCGACCGGATCGCGTTGAGCACTGGTTGATAGGTTTTCAAGAACCACTAGGGATGAAGGCGTAGCCTCAAAACGTAAAACGTAAAGATCGGCTTGTGGCCGGAAAGGAAGGAACAGCATGCTTTTGTTATCTAAAAAACAAATAAAAACCCTTGAAAACCGGCGCGTAAAAATTACCCTTCTGTTTATCGCAGGAATGCTTCTGATGCTGGGAGGCTGGATTTTCGGGAAAGCCAAAGACCAATGGGTTTCCTCGGCCCTCGTCCTGTCCGGATTCGTTATCTCAGTCTTCTCCATGCATCTCTTGGTTGAAAAGGGGAATTCTGTTGCAGAGAAGGCACAAGTGTCAAAACATCGAACGAAAGAGCAGCAAGCCAAATTGGCGCGCCGTGCATCCCGTCAGCGGTAGGGGGAACCATGAGCACATGGCGATATGTAAACGAAGCTCGAGGCCATCTTGTGGAGGTCTATGCGGACCTCCTTGGTATGGACCATCAACCACCTATCCGGCACTTTGTCGGCATGCACGTCACAGATGAACAGCGTGCTGCAACCAACAAGGTTCTCGACGACTGGTTCGACAAGAGGCTGGCTCGGCTGATGGAGGTCATCGCGGTCCTGGAAAAGTGCAATATCCCTGCCGGAATTGAGGAGTGGGGGGAGCAAGCCATCGCCTACCTTCGAAAAACCCCTTCCGCGCGCGCAAGGATGAAATTCGACCGAGACGACCTGCGTACGGCATTTCTGTGTGTCGTTCTCTGGTATGCCCGAGCCGCAGTCAAATGGTTGGATGCTCGTGAGAACTCCGGAGGCCTTCGGGGCGGTATTTCATATCGGGATATGACCGCCAATGCGGCTAGCCATGGGGCCCTCAGAGAAAGCGTTTCGAAGACCTACAGCGATATTCTGCCCGAAGAGGATTTCGTCCAGGAGGCCCTAGAAGACGGCGATCCTCGCATCGAAGCCTATTTCAAGTGGTCCTACATCGACGCGGATTCTTTCATCAACTGAACGCCGTGTCGTGAATCCCAGGCATTTCAGAACCCACCTCCTCAATGTTGTACCCTTGATCAAGCTCTCAGTGAGCCTTGCATAAATCATCAATGCAGTGGCCACCTGCCATCTCGCTACCCCATTGAACTAGAACCCTTTGGAAAAATGAACCAGATTCCTACCGACATCACACCGGCGAGTGACAAACAGCTGGATCAAAACACGCCGGAATTTCGGCTGACCCGGCTGATACTCATTGACTCGTATGCCCGCGGCAAAACCGTGGAAATTGATCTGGCCGGGCATACCGCTTTGACTGGCGAAAATGCATCAGGCAAAACCACGCTGCTACGCCTCTTCCCTCTGTTTTTCGGCGAGGCCCCTTCTCGGGTAATCCAGAGCGACGAAAACAATCTGAAGTTTGCTCGGCACTACCTCCCCCACACTTCGTCGTACGTGGTCTTCGAATACGAGCGGCGTGGCCAGCGCGTCCTGTCCGTGATCCATGCCGACGGCCAGAGTGACGGGGCGAATTACCGCTTCATCAACCGCCCCTTCAGCCCTGAGCTTTTCCGCGACACGAACGGCCTGGTGCAAAGCCAGGATCTGTCGCGGCATCTGACCAAGTTGGGCGTCGACTTCACCAAGCCGCTTTCCCTGACCCTCTACCGCCAGATCCTCCAGAACGAGGCCGGCCGGGAACATCGACAGTTGGCCACGATGTACTCCTTCACCGGCAGCGGCGGCCGGCTGAAGCACATTGAGCGAATCATCACCAGCATCCTGCAGCGCGCTACCACCTTCTTCGACCTCAAGCGGATGATCGTCTCCTCCATCCAGGAGAACACCGACGCCTTCTCGATGCGGACGAGCAAGCGCGAATTGACCCATTGGATTGGGGAATACGAGGCGCACAACGCTGTTATGGAGAAGGCTCCAATCATGGAGGAGCTGGAACAGCATGACCAGCACCGCCGCCAGGCGGTGGATGAATTCGCCGTACTCCACGCCCGCTTTGAATTGATGCGCGATCACTACCTGGCGCAGGTAGTCGCCGGCGAAGCCGAGGAAGAGCGACTTCGTAACCTGCGGACGCAGCAGGTGTCCGATTTCAACGCTCGCTCACTGACCCTTCAAACCGCCGTCACTGCCGAGCAGGCGAAGATCAACGGCGCCACCTCCACCCTGTCCGCACTGGACCGCAGGAAACTGCAGTTTGATGCAGACAAGGCCGACGACCGGGCGCTGGCAGTCGACGCGCTGCCCGAAACGGAAACCCGAGTGAAAGCGCAGCGGGCCCGGCTTCAGGAACTGGAGGCTTCTTCCAAATCGGTCGTGGAAGTTTTCGACAAGATGGATGCCGGCGCGCGCAAGGACGCCGACGACGACACCCGCCAACTCGAAGCCCGCAAGTCGGGCTTGGTGCAGGACTTCTCGAATCGTCAGGCGGCCATCTACAGCCGGCACGCCGAGAATCAGCGTCAGGTCTCCGATCGGCAGCGCACCGAACTGGCCGGGCTGAACTCCAATGTCGCCAACCTCGGTGCTGATGTCGCAAAACTCGAGGTTGAGGCGCGCAACCCTCAACCCGACCCCGAATGCCAGCAAGCCTACGACCTTGAGTTTGAGGCCGGCCAGGAAGCGATGCGCCGGATCGATGAACTTCGCGGCAGTCTTGAGCCTCTTGAGCGCAAGCTTTCCCGCGCGCAGCAGCAAGTCATCGACGAAGAGGCCATGATGAATGGCAGCCAGCAGGCGCTGGAAAAGGCAGAGGGCGAACTGCAGGACGTCATAGACGCCGGCAATGCCGGAGAAGAAACCCTGCTCGGATTCTTGCGCGCCCATAAGCAGGACTGGGCCCAGAATGTCGGGCGCACCGTTTCTGAGAAGACGCGGCTGCGCACCGACTTGTCCCCTGCCCTCACCGGAGGAGACGACCTCTTTGGCGTGAGCATTGACCTGGATCAGTTGGATGCAACCCGGCTGGCTTCAGAAGAAAGCATCCAGCAAGAAATCGCTCGCCTACGCCAACTGGTCCAGAAGCGCCAAAGGCAGCACGACGAGGACAAGGCAAAGCTCGCAGAGGCTTCGCGGCAACGCCAGTTGGCAAAGGATGCCCGGGACGCGCACCAGACACAGTTGAACCAGGCCATCTCTGCCAAGGGCGGCGCAGATCAACGACTCACCACCGCAAGAGCGCGGCTGCAGGCAAGCAAGGAAACTGCTCGCCGTGCGGCCGTGGCAGCCCTGGAATCCTGCCGGTCTAATCTGTCAGCCGCCAGAGCATCCCTTGCGGACACGGAAACACGGCATGCTTCCGAACTTCGCGATCTGGAAAAGGCCAATGCGAAAGAATTGGCCGGGTTGAAGCAGGCCCACGATACGGAGGTCGGATCCATTGACGGCGCCATACAAGGCATTGCTACGCGGCTCAAGGAACGGCTTGCAGAAATCGCCACCCAGCGCAACGAAGCTCTGAGGGCCAACGGGGTTGACGTGTCCGTCCTGGACCCGATCCGCACGGACATCCAACTACTCGACCAGAGGATCGACCAGGCCAACAAGGACCGGCGCTATGTTGCGGAATACCGCGACTGGTTAGCAGTCTCATGGACTCAACGTCAGCAGCACGTCGACAACCAAGCTACAGCCAAGGCCGCTAAACAGAAACTCGAGGAGACGCATCGTGATCTCGTTAATGAACGAGATGCCCGGTTGAAAGAACACGACCGGATCGCCAAGGAGGTTACAGATGCGATCGACAAAGCCGAAAAGTCGCGGCGCGAGGCATATGGCCAGATGTCCAACTTGGTCTCCTGGCCCAAAGACAAGGCGACCTTCGAGGCCGGCTTCGACGATCGGGTCTCGCTTGAACTCCTCACCGCCCGCCGGCGGCAGTTGCAGCAAGAGTACGCTGAGCTTCTGAAACGCATTCACGAGGGCGTCGACGACATCCGCAAGCAGATGATGAGCACGCCCGGTACCGGCCCTGAGCGTTACCACGCCACAGCCCAGCAGCGCATAGGCTACCCACCACCCGGGCAGGAATACCTCTGGATCGAGGGGTTGCGCGGCTGGTACCAGCATGAACATGCGCAGAACAAGGCCACCCTCATTCAGCTTGGCAAGACATTCGCCCAGAACATCTCTGCTTTCTGGAGCGGCCTGGGCAACTTCAAGAAGCAAGTTGGGAATTTTGCCAGCGACCTCAAGTCCCATCTTCACCAGGGGCAGGTATTTGCCAACATCGCTGACGTCTCCGTGATCATCACGACCGATGTGGACAAGCAAAACTATTGGCAGGCAATTGAGAATTTGCACCATGAGTATGACAGTTGGCACACCCAAGGCGATGCCCTGCCGCCGGCCAGTTTCATTTCGGCGGCCCGCGATGTGGCCATGGTTCTCAGCGACGACAAGGGGCTTGTCGCCGATCCGGTCGACTTGATTAACCTGCAGGTCACGGCCAACATTGACGGTGACGGCAGCAAGGTGGCAAAGAACGAAGCCTCGCTGGCTCGCATGAGTTCCAATGGCCTGTCCTACATCATTCTGGTGGTTATCCTGATCGGCTTCATTAACCGCATCCGGCGCAAGGAACGGGTCGTTGTACCCTTCGTTGTGGACGAGTTGAAGGATTTGTCCGTCGGCAACGCGACCGCCCTCCTCAACCTGCTGGCGCGCAACAACATCACGTTGGTATCCGCCTTCCCCGACGTCGATCCCGACCTCGCCCCGCTCTTCACCAAAAACTACAAGATCCTGCCGGGCCGCACGCTGGCCACCGTGAAGTTGGAACATGAGGAGCATGCGAATGTTTGAGCAAATTGTCCCCAAGCTCCTTGAAGGCGAGTTCATCTGCGAGGCCTCCGCTCCATTTCTGTTTCGCGCGCTGGCAGATGAAGCCTTCCGGTCCGAAGTCGATGCGTACCTCGGCAAGATCAAGCGCCGGCTGACGACCACGCCCAACGGCCAGGCCTATTACGCCTCGTGGGTGAGGGTTGGCAAGGAGCAGCGAGCAGAGGCCAAGCGTGTGATGGTCTCGATCAAGCAAACCATCCGGCCGGTCATTCAGTTTGTCGAACTTTGCATGGACAGCCTGAAAACCGATGCTGCCCCATCACCGGGCGACCGTATCGATTATCCCGCGATCCTGAAGGCCGTCACAGAGAACCCGCACCTTCAGGAGAAGCTTCGAGAGTTTGCCACCCTGGGGAAGGAGTTCGCTGCAAACGAGGCATCGGCCAACGCGATGCTCGGTAAGGTATTCCAGCAGCTCGAAAAGGCGGGATACATCGTCTTCGCCTACCCGGAACAAGAGGCCTGGCGCTTCACCGGGAAACTGGACTACTACTACCAGGTCATCACCTTCCTGATGGAAAACGAGGGCATCCAACAGCAGCAGGACGAGAAGGATGACGACTCAGAAACGGGGAGAC
>NZ_JAQVCN010000112.1 GCF_028689785.1 Zoogloea sp.
CTACTTCGAACGGCTCGGCGTGCCTCGGCTCTCATGACCTCAACTACTCGAACCGCCCGGTGCGGACCCGCATGCCGGGTGGTGTGGGAGGGGAACGGTCAGGCAACCTGATCGCCCCTATCCCGATGCCGGGTAGAATCGCGCCGATGATTCCTTATTGGCGCCTGTCGGGCTACTACTTTTTCTACTTCGCTTTCGTCGGCGCCTTTTCACCGTATTTCGGTCTCTATCTGCAGTCCATCGGCAGCTCCGCTGCGCAGATCGCAGTGCTGATGTCGCTGATGTCCGTGATGCGCATGCTGGCACCGACCCTGTGGGGCTGGCTGGCAGACTGGCTGGGTGTGCGTACACCCATCGTGCGTCTGTCGGCGTTTCTTTCGGTCATCGGCTTTGCCGGCTTCCTGGTTACGGACGCCTATGTCGGGCTGTTCCTGAGCATGGCCTTCCTGTCCTTCTTCTGGAGCGCGGCGCTGCCCCTTGTGGAGACGCTGACCTTTGCCCACCTCAAGGGCCAGGCCAGCCGCTACGGAAATATACGGGTATGGGGGTCGGTGGGTTTCGTGATCGCGGTGCTTGGGCTCGGCTATCTGCTTGATGGCCTGCCGGTGCGGGCCTTGCTATGGATTACCCTCGCCATATTGGTAGGCATTTTCACCTGCGCCATGCTGATTCCCGAGGCCGTCAAGCTCGGAGTGCCCCAGCAGCCGGTGGCGTTGCGTTCGATCCTCCGGCGCCCCGAGGTGGGCGGGCTGCTGGCAGCGTGTTTCTTCATGTCGGCAGCCCATGGTGCCTTGTATGTCTTCTATTCGCTTCATCTGGTCGCTCATGGCTACAGCAAGTCGCTAGTCGGGTGGATGTGGACCCTTGGAGTGGTCGCGGAAATCGCTGTGTTTATGGGAATGCCCCAGCTCCTAAAGGTCTTTTCACTGCGGGATCTGCTGGTGTTGAGTTTCGTTGCGGCGGTACTGCGCTTTGCTCTGATAGGCTGGGGGGCAGATTCAGTGGTTGTGCTTCTGTTTGCCCAGGTCCTGCATGGGGCGACCTTTGGTGCCTACCATGCGGCGGCGGTGGCGGCGGTGAATCACTGGTTCGGTTCTCAGCATCAGGCCCGAGGGCAGGCCTTGTACGGAAGCATTTCCTTTGGGGCCGGTGGCATGATTGGAGGGCTTGTCAGCGGCTACACTTGGGATTCGATCGGCCCTGAATGGACGTACTCATTGGGGTCGCTGTTTGCTCTGGTCGGCTTGATCGTGCTGCTGGGCTGGTGGAGGGATGGGGGCGTGGCTCAGGCTGACGCCCATTGATGCGTGTGTAACAGGAAAGAGATATGAGCATGGGATTCAACTGGATGCGGGGCATGGCCCCGATGATTGTGACCGTAGCGTTTGTCAGCGCATGCCAGACGGTGAATACGACCCATACGGGTGCCGTCGGTATCGAGCGCAAGCAGATGATGATGGTTTCGTCGGGGGAGATGGACAAGGCTTCCTCTCAGAGCTATCAGAAGATTCTCCAGCAGGCAGGGCAGAAGAACGCCCTGAACCGCGACAAGGAGCAGGTGGCACGGGTGCGTGCCGTGGCGAATCGTCTGATCCCCACCACCGGAGCCTTCCGCCCTGACGCGCCCCAGTGGCGCTGGGAGGTGAATGTCCTCACCTCGCCCGAGCTCAATGCCTGGTGCATGGCGGGCGGCAAGATCGCCTTCTACTCCGGCATCATCGAGAAGCTGCAGCTTAGCGATGACGAAATCGCTGCGATCATGGGTCACGAGATCGCACACGCCCTGCGCGAACACGCCCGGGAGCGGGCATCCCAGGCGATGGTGACCAATATCGGGGTGGGTGTGCTGGGGGCGGCCCTCGGGGTGGGGCAGATGGGGACAGACCTGATCGGCTCCGTGGCCAAGGTGACTTTCGAACTGCCCAACAGCCGCGAGCACGAAATCGAGGCTGATCGTATCGGCGTCGAGCTGGCGGCGCGGGGGGGCTATGACCCGCGTGCCGCAATCACTCTTTGGCAAAAGATGGGTAAAGCCAGTGGCGGGCAGCCGCCCCAGTGGTTATCCACCCATCCTTCCAGCGAGAGCCGGCAGCAGGATCTGGCCCAGTATGCGGCCCGTGTGATGCCGCTCTACGAGCAAGCTACTCAGCACACGAAGCCTGTGAAATAATCAAGGTTTATCTGCCTCTACCATTCCTTCGCCCATGCAAGCGCAAACGCTTTACGAAAAACTGTGGTCGAGCCACGTGGTGCACGTCGAGGATGACGGTACCGCGCTGATCTACATTGACCGTCACCTCGTTCATGAAGTCACCAGCCCGCAGGCCTTCGAAGGCCTCAAGCTGGCTGGCCGCAAGCCGTGGCGTGTCGACTCCATCGTTGCGACGGCGGACCACAATACGCCCACCGATCACTGGGAAATGGGCATCCAGGATCCGGTTTCCCGCCAGCAGGTGGAAACCCTGGACAGCAATATCCGCGAGGTCGGTGCCCTGGCTTATTTTCCGTTCAAGGATGAGCGGCAAGGCATCGTCCACGTCATCGGGCCCGAGAACGGCGCCACGCTGCCGGGCATGACCGTGGTGTGCGGCGATTCCCATACCTCGACCCACGGCGCGTTCGCCTGTCTGGCCCACGGCATCGGTACTTCCGAGGTCGAGCACGTGATGGCCACCCAGTGCCTGCTGCAGAAGAAGTCGAAGACCATGTTGGTCCGCGTTGATGGTCAGCTCGGTGCAGGTGTGACGGCCAAAGATGTGGTGCTTGCCATCATCGGCCGTATCGGCACGGCCGGCGGCACGGGTTACGCCATCGAGTTCGGCGGCAGTGCCATTCGCAGCCTGTCCATGGAAGGGCGCATGACGATCTGCAACATGGCCATTGAGGCGGGTGCCCGCGCTGGCCTGGTTGCCGTGGATGACCAGACCGTGGCCTATCTCAAGGACCGTCCCTTCTCGCCCCGTGGCGAACAGTGGGACCGGGCCGTCGCCTACTGGCGCACCCTGCACTCCGATGATGGCGCCGTCTTCGACGCAGTGGTCGAGTTGAATGGTGCTGCCATCAAGCCGCAGGTGACCTGGGGGACCTCTCCTGAAATGGTTGCGGCGATTGACGGCATCGTGCCCGATCCTGTCCTCGAGAAAGATCCGGTCAAGCGCGAGGGCATGGAACGGGCGCTCCAGTACATGGGCCTCAATCCGCGTACCCCGATCAATGCGATTGCCATCGACAAGGTCTTCATCGGCTCCTGTACCAACTCGCGCATCGAAGATCTGCGTGCGGCAGCCTTTGTGGCCCGCGGCCGTCGCAAGGCCGACAATGTCAAACTGGTGCTGGTGGTGCCGGGGTCCGGCCTGGTCAAACGTCAGGCTGAGGCGGAAGGTCTCGACAAGATCTTCATCGCCGCCGGCTTCGAATGGCGTGAGCCCGGTTGCTCCATGTGCCTTGCCATGAACGCCGACCGGCTCGAGCCGGGCGAGCGCTGCGCGTCTACCTCGAATCGCAACTTCGAAGGGCGTCAGGGCGCGGGTGGGCGAACGCATCTGGTCAGCCCGGCCATGGCCGCTGCTGCGGCGATCGCCGGGCGGTTCGCCGATGTGCGCGAACTGGCCTGAGCGGAAAGGCGCACACATGCGTACTCATCTGCGTAGATTGACGGCGATGGCCGGCGTCATTGCGATGCTTGTCCTGACGGGCTGCAATACCGTGCAAGGTCTGGGCAAGGATATTGAAAAGGGTGGCGAAGCCATCCAGAAGGTAGCCAAGTAAATGAATCCATTCCGTAAACTTGATGGTCTGGTGGCGCCCATGGATCGCGCCAATGTCGATACCGACGCGATCATCCCCAAGCAGTTCCTCAAGTCGATCAAGCGCAGTGGCTTCGGTCCCAACCTGTTCGACGAATGGCGCTATCTGGATGTCGGGCAGCCGGGGCAAGATAATTCCGGGCGGCCCCGGAACCCTGATTTCGTGCTTAATCAAGCGCGTTATCAAGGCGCCCAGATCCTGCTTGCCCGCGATAACTTCGGCTGCGGCAGCTCGCGGGAGCACGCCCCGTGGGCGCTGGAAGACTTCGGCTTCCGCGTCATCATCGGGCCGAGCTTCGCCGATATCTTCTTCAACAACTGTTTCAAGAACGGACTGCTTCCGATCAAGCTGGACGCCGTTGAGGTTGATGCCCTGTTTGCCCAGTGTCTTGGTGCAAACGGCTACCGTCTGAGCGTGGATCTGGAAACCCAGACCATTACGCGCCCGGATGGCAAGGTGATCCCGTTCAATGTGGATCCTTTCCGTCGTGAATGCCTGCTCAATGGCTGGGATGACATCGGTCTGACTTTGCGGCATGCCGACAAGATCCGTGAGTTCGAGGCCCGTCGTCGCATCGAACAGCCCTGGCTGTTTGCCTGATTGCCCGCCGGCCCGAGGGTCGGCGTCATCCAACCAAAACAGAAAGACATAATGAAGATCTGCGTTCTGCCCGGAGACGGCATCGGCCCCGAAATCATGGAGCAGGCCCTGCGCGTGCTCGACGCCCTGCGTGGCGACGGTTTTGACTTTGAAGCTGAAACCGCCCTGATCGGCGGCTGTGCAGTGGATGCCACTGGCACCCCCTATCCCGAGGCCACCAGCAAGCTCGCCAAGGCTGCCGATGCGATCCTGCTCGGCGCCGTTGGCGGCCCCCAGTGGGACAACCTGCCCCGCGAGCAGCGCCCCGAGCGCGGCCTGCTGGCCATCCGCAAGGAACTCAACCTCTTTGCCAACCTGCGCCCGGCGATCCTTTATCCCGAACTGGCCAATGCTTCCACCCTGAAGCCGGAAGTCGTTGCTGGTCTGGATATCCTGATCGTTCGTGAGCTGACCGGTGACATCTACTTCGGCCAGCCCCGCGGTATTCGCGAGGAAGGTGGCGAGCGCGTCGGCTTCAACACCATGGTGTACTCCGAATCCGAAATCCGCCGCATCGGCAAGGTCGCCTTCGAAGCAGCCCGCAAGCGTGGCAAGAAGCTGTGCTCGGTGGACAAAATGAACGTGCTCGAGTGCACCCAGCTGTGGCGTGACGTGATGATCGAGCTGTCGGCCGATTACCCGGACGTGGAGCTGTCCCACATGCTGGTGGATAACGCCGCGATGCAGCTGGTGCGCGCGCCCAAGCAGTTCGACGTGATGGTGACTGGCAACATGTTCGGTGACATCCTCTCCGACGAAGCCTCCATGCTCACCGGCTCCATCGGCATGCTGCCGTCTGCATCCCTCGATGCCAACAACAAGGGCCTCTACGAGCCCAGCCACGGTTCCGCGCCGGACATCGCCGGCAAGGGGCTGGCCAATCCGTTGGCCACGATCCTGTCGGCGGCCATGATGCTGCGCTATACCTTCAATCTCGAGGCTCAGGCCGTGCGTATCGAGAATGCCGTCAAGAAGGTGCTGGCTGCGGGCTATCGTACCGGTGACATCTACGAAGCGGGCACCCGCCGCGTGGGCACCAGGGAAATGGGCGATGCGGTGATCGCTGCGTTGTAATCAATCAAGAAAAACATATCAAGTCTGATCGGGGATCAAAATGAAGAGAGTAGGTCTGGTTGGCTGGCGTGGCATGGTCGGTTCCGTGCTCATGCAGCGCATGCGCGAAGAGAATGATTTTGCACTGATCGATCCGGTGTTCTTCACCACCTCCAACCCCGGTGGAAAGGCACCCAACTTCGGCAAAGATGCTCCCGCGTTGAAGGACGCCAAGGATATCGACGAGCTCAAGTCGATGGACATCGTCATCACCTGTCAGGGCGGTGATTACACCAATGAGGTGTATCCCAAGCTGCGTGCTGCCGGCTGGAACGGCCACTGGATCGACGCTGCGTCCTCCTTGCGCATGGACCCGAAGGCCGTGATCATCCTCGATCCGGTCAACCTCAACGTCATCAAGGACTCCCTGGCCAAGGGCGGTCGTGACTGGATCGGCGGCAACTGCACCGTGTCCCTGATGCTGATGGCCCTGGGTGGTCTGTTCCAGCGTGATCTGGTCCAGTGGGCCACTTCCATGACCTACCAGGCGGCTTCGGGGGCTGGCGCCCAGAACATGCGTGAGTTGCTGTCCCAGATGGGTGAGCTGAAC
>NZ_JAQVCN010000061.1 GCF_028689785.1 Zoogloea sp.
GTACGGCGAGTCCCGGCGGGGTTTCGGTTTTGTGACGATCGGTGCCAACGTGGATGATTTCCACCGTGCCGCCACCGAGTCAGCAAAGCGTATCGGCCTGACCATTGCCGAGCGGGACAAGATCTTCCAGGGAGAGCGGGCCGGCCTGCTGGAAGCCATCGAACACAACCTGGCCGAGACCGCCGCCGCCCTGAGCCTGTCGACCATCCTGATGGTGGCACTGGTGATCGTCGTCGCCATCTGGATGGCCCAGTTCATCACCCGCCGCATCACCAACATGATCCATGGCCTCGGCCGCTTTCAGGAGGGCGACCTGTCGCACCGGCTGGAGGTCAGATCGGACGATGAAATGGGGCAGTTGGCACGTTCCTTCAACAGCATGGCCGACGAGGTCGAGCTCTCGTTCAAGCGTTCGGAGGAGGCGAGAGCCCGGGCTGAAGAGGCCAACAAGCTCAAGTCGGATTTCCTGGCCAACATGTCCCACGAGCTGCGCACACCGCTCAACGGCATCCTCGGCTATTCGGAGCTGCTTCAGCTCGATCTGGCCGACCCCGAGCAGCAGGAGTTCGCTGCCACGATCCACAGCTCGGGCCAGCATCTGCTGGACATCGTCAACGACTTGCTTGACCTGGCCAAGATCGAGGCCGGGCGGATCGAGCTGAAGTGGCAGACCCAGGACGTGGCGAGCCTGGCAACCGAGATCGTCAATACCCACCGAGCCCATGCCCAAGCCAAAGGGCTGACCCTGGCGCTGAGCATTGCGGAAGGGACTCCCGCCAGCATCAATATGGATGTACAGCGGGTGCGCCAGATTCTCAACAACCTCTTGAACAACGCCGTCAAGTTCACTGACAATGGGGGAATTCGCGTAAATGTCCGGCAGGAAGGCAACCGTCTGGCTTTTGCCGTGTCAGACAGCGGACGGGGCATTCCCGCTGAGGCTCACGAGCACATTTTCGAAAAATTCCGTCAATTGGACCAATTTGTCACCCGAGAGCAGGGCGGAACCGGTTTGGGGCTTGCTCTGGCCAGGGAACTCGCACACATGCTGTCCGGTGACCTGATCGTAGAGTCCCGTCTGGGTGAAGGCTCAACCTTCACTCTTTTTCTCCCGGTTGATGGGCAATCCAGCTGAAACACCTGACTTCCATTCCATGAGCGAATCCTCCGCAGTTAAAAAACGGGTGCTCGTCGTTGACGACAACGCCATCAACCGTCGCCTTGCCATCGCCTTCGTGACCCGGCTGGGCATGAGCTCTGAAGAGGCCGAGGATGGCCCGGCCGCCCTGGCCCGGCTGTCTGCCGAGCGTTTCGACGTCGTTCTGCTCGACATCAGCATGCCAGGCATGTCCGGCGAAGAAGTGCTTGCCCGATTGCGAGCGGACGTCAAGTTCAATGGACTGCGAGTCATCGCCTATACTGCCCATGCACTTCCCGAAGAAAAGCAGAGCCTCGTGGAGGCCGGTTTTGACGATCTCCTGATCAAGCCGATCAATCTGAAGGCCGTCGAAAGCGTGCTGGCCGACTATCTCAAGTCCTGAAGGGCAGGGGACGTCGGGTTTGCGGGATTTATGGATTGTGCAGGCGCACAATCCTCACAGAAATAAAATATAATATATATAAGACTTGGCGCTGCCACATCAGAACAAGGTGCCAGTCCATTCGGGAGAGGCGCTCCGGGCCCGGAACGGCCGGTCGCGCACGTCAGCTAACCTGTCATGTAACCACCGTCTAGGAAGGATCTACCCATGCTTGAAGCCTACCGCCAGCATGTTGCCGAGCGCGCTGCCCTCGGTATCCCGCCGCTGCCCCTGTCTAAGCAGCAAACCCAAGCCCTGGTTGAACTGCTGCAGAACCCGCCGGCCGGCGAAGAAGGCTTCCTGGTTGAGCTGCTGACCTACCGCATTCCCGCCGGCGTGGATGACGCCGCCAAGGTGAAGGCTGAGTTCCTGGCCAAGGTGGCCAAGGGTGAAGTCGCCTGCGGCCTGGTCTCCAAGGTCAAGGCCACCGAACTGCTGGGCACCATGCTCGGCGGCTACAACGTCAAGCCCCTGATCGACCTGCTCGCCGATGGCGAAGCCGGCGCTGCCGCTGCCGAAGGCCTCAAGAAGACCCTGCTGGTGTTCGACTTCTTCCACGATGTGAAGGAACTCGCCGACAAGGGCAACGCCAACGCCAAGGCCGTGCTGCAGTCCTGGGCCGACGCCGAGTGGTTCACCTCCCGCCCGGCAGTCCCCGCTTCCCAGAAGCTGACCGTCTTCAAGGTCACCGGTGAAACCAATACCGATGACCTGTCGCCCGCCCCGGACGCCTGGTCCCGCCCCGACATCCCGCTGCACGCCCTGGCCATGCTCAAGAACCCGCGTCCGGGTATCGAGCCTGACGAGCCCGGCACCCGTGGCCCCCTGAAGCAGCTCGAAGCTCTGGCTGCCAAGGGCAACCTGATCGCCTACGTGGGTGACGTGGTCGGTACCGGTTCTTCCCGCAAGTCCGCCACCAACTCGGTGCTGTGGTTCACCGGCGAAGACATCCCCTTCGTCCCGAACAAGCGCTTCGGTGGTGTGTGCCTGGGCTCCAAGATCGCCCCGATCTTCTTCAACACCATGGAAGATGCCGGTGCACTGCCCATCGAAATCGACGCCGGCCAGATGGACATGGGCGACGAAATCGAACTGACGGTGGATGAGGCCTCCGGCAAGGTCGTTGCCCTCAAGAACGGCACCGTGATCGCCGAATCCCAGCTCAAGACCCTCGTCATTCTTGACGAAGTCCGCGCTGGCGGTCGTATCCCCCTGATCATCGGCCGTGGCCTGACCACCAAGGCCCGTGAAGCCCTGGGTCTGCCCCCGTCCACCCTGTTCCGCCTGCCGCAGAACCCGGCCGATGCCGGCACCGGCTACTCCCTGGCCCAGAAGATGGTTGGCCGCGCCTGTGGCCTGCCTGAAGGCAAGGGTGTGCTGCCCGGCACCTACTGCGAACCGAAGATGACCACCGTCGGTTCCCAGGACACCACCGGCCCGATGACCCGCGACGAGCTGAAGGATCTGGCCTGCCTCGGCTTCTCCGCCGATCTGGTGATGCAGTCCTTCTGCCACACCGCCGCCTACCCGAAGCTGGTGGACGTGAAGATGCACCGCGAGCTGCCGTCCTTCATCTCCACCCGTGGTGGCGTGTCCCTGCGTCCGGGCGATGGCGTGATCCACTCCTGGCTGAACCGTCTGCTGCTGCCCGACACCGTCGGTACCGGTGGCGACTCCCACACCCGCTTCCCCATCGGCATCTCCTTCCCGGCCGGCTCCGGCCTGGTGGCCTTTGCCGCTGCCACCGGCGTGATGCCGCTGGACATGCCGGAATCCGTGCTGGTGCGCTTCAAGGGCCAGATGCAACCGGGCATCACCCTGCGTGACCTGGTCAATGCCATCCCCCTGTACGCCATCAAGGCCGGCCTGCTGACCGTCGAGAAGAAGGGCAAGAAGAACGTCTTCTCCGGCCGCATCCTCGAAATCGAAGGCCTGCCTGATCTGAAGGTGGAACAAGCCTTCGAACTCTCCGACGCCGCCGCCGAGCGCTCCGCCGCTGCTTGTGCGATCGCCCTGAACAAGGATCCGATCGTCGAGTACATGCGTTCCAACATCACCCTGATGAAGTGGATGATCGCCGAAGGCTACGAAGATGC
Organism: Zoogloea sp.; assembly: GCF_028689785.1. Lineage (GTDB taxonomy): Bacteria > Pseudomonadota > Gammaproteobacteria > Burkholderiales > Rhodocyclaceae > Zoogloea. The sequence goes on from NZ_JAQVCN010000061.1 coordinate 3,677, forward strand.
CCGCACCCTCAAGCGCCGCATCAAGGCCATGGAAGACTGGATCGCCAACGGCACCCTGCTGAAGGGTGACGCCAACGCCCAGTACGCTGCCGTGATCGAGATCGACCTGGCCGAAGTCACCGAGCCGATCCTGGCCTGCCCGAACGACCCGGACGATGTGAAGGTGCTGTCCGAAGTCGCCGGCGACAAGATCGACGAAGTCTTCATCGGCTCCTGCATGACCAACATCGGTCACTTCCGTGCGGCCGGCAAGGTGCTGGAAGGCAAGTCCGACATCCCGACCCGTCTGTGGATTGCCCCGCCGACCAAGATGGATGCCCTGATCCTGACCGAAGAAGGCTACTACGGCGTGCTCGGCAAGTCTGGCGCCCGCATGGAAATGCCCGGCTGCTCCCTGTGCATGGGCAACCAGGCCCAGATCCGCAAGGGTTCCACCGCCATCTCCACCTCCACCCGCAACTTCCCGAACCGTCTGGGCATCGACACTCGTGTCTACCTGGGCTCCGCCGAACTGGCCGCCATGTGCGCCCTGGCCGGCCGGATCGTGACCAAGGAAGAGTACATGGAGCAGATCAAGGTGGTGAATGCCAAGGCCGCCGAGATCTACCGCTACATGAATTTCGACCAGATCCCTGCCTTCACTGAAGTGGCGGATACCGTCGAGATGTAACACCTCACTGCACCTCGGCCGGATGTGAGTCCGGCCCGATGCAGCAAAAAGCCCCTGACCGGGAGACCGGTCAGGGGCTTTTTTTTTGCCTTCGAGCGCGGGAGAGGTAGGTTTGGTAAAAAATATCAAAAACAATAAAAACAACTTTATATTGATCCGATGGATTCTCGTCAGATCGCTCTTTTACGCTTTGGCGCGACCTCGCTTGCGAATTTTTCTGAATCATAAATATCCAATAAAAACATTAAGTTGTGTGTGTTTGTACGCAGATTAAGTAGGATCAAAGTCAGTGAGAGATGTCTTTTGAATGTAGGAAAAGCGCTTACTAATGCAGATAAAAACATTAAATACAAAAAATATTGCTCAAAACGTCAATAATGATAATATCGCCAAAACAGTGACCAAACGCCATGACTGAGACCAAGACATCCCGAACCTGCTCCACCCGAGAGGCTGCTCAGCAACTGGGGGTGAGTGTTCGTACAACCCAGCAGTGGGTCGAGGAAGGGCGCCTGAGTGCCTGGAAGACGCCTGGTGGGCATCGCCGGATCCTGGTTGAGTCGGTGACGCGCCTGTTGGGTGAGCTGAGGTGTTCCGGCGGCGTCGGTGCCGAGCCGTTCCAGATTCTGGTTGTGCGCGAAAACGAGTCGGATCGGCGGGCTTTACAGGCAGCCCTGGCGCCGTTGCTGTCGGACTGTCAGGTGGCTGTGGCCGAGGACGGTTTTGAAGGGTTGATCCGCATCGGCCAGCGGGCACCCGAGGTGCTGATCATCGATCTTGTGGTCACGGGGCTGGACCTTGTTCGGCTGCTGCGAACCCTGACAGCCGCAGGGCGAGGCCGGGCGATGTTGATTGTGGTGCTGGTGGCCTCCGATGCCGACCGGATGGGGCTGAGGAGCCGCTTGCCAGACGAAGTAGTGATGATGAGCACCCCGGTGGACGGCGCTGAGTTGGCGGCGCTGGTGAGGGTTTTTCTGCGCAATTGGCGGAGGCACGACTAAATGGGCCATGACAGACAGGAGGGCGCGAGATGAGCAAGGGCATGGAATGGCAGGCGGCCGCACAGACGGATGATCTGACCGGCGCTGGGGTGCCTTGGGCCTGGGTCGTCCTTGGGGGCGCAACCGCGGCATTGCTGCTCGTGGTGGGGGGCATTCAACCGCTGGTCATCGGTCTCGCACTGCTCCAATGGGGGGTGACGGCAGGTCTGGGGCTGACTTTCGAGCGCGGCCATCAGCGGGCGCTCGGTGAGCAGCGCCGGCAATTGGCCGAGCAGGCACGAGTGGTCAGAGGGGAGAGCCTGCATGTGCGCGGGTTGGACGATCTGTGCGAACAGGTGCTGCCGATCTGGGGTGGGCAGATTCATGTGGCCCGTGCTCAGACCGAGGACGCTATCACGGCGCTGTCATCGCGTTTTGCCGAGATATCCCAGCGCATCGGCTCCGCTCTGGATGCGTCACGGGGTGCTGCGGGTGACGATCTTGCGGGCCTCCTCAATGCGACCGAGAAGGAACTCGACGAGATTGTCACCGCCCTGCACGAAGCCTTGTCCCACAAGGAGGTGCTTCTGACCCACGTGGAAGACTTGGGAAGTATCACTGCCACCCTGGAAGAAATGGCGGGGCAGGTGGGCGATGTGGCCAAGCAGACCAATCTGCTCGCACTCAATGCGGCCATCGAGGCGGCCCGTGCCGGAGAGGCCGGGCGGGGCTTTGCGGTGGTTGCCGACGAGGTCAGAAAGCTGTCCAGCGTCTCCGGTGAAATGGGCAAGCGCATTGGCGATACCGTGAGATCGGTTACCGGTGCGATCAAGGAAACCTTGGCGGTATCCCACCGCTTTGCCAGCGACGACCAGGCGTTGGTGTCCACTTCGAGCCAACGGATCGGTGAAGTTGTCCGGCGTCTGCGCAGTGCCGCTGGCGAGTTGGTGGGCGCTTCCCGCCTGATAACTGACGAGGGCCACATGTTGGCCGGGGACATCGCGGAGGTGCTGGTCTCCCTGCAGTTTCAGGATCGGGTCAGCCAGGTGTTGACCCATGTGGCGGACGACATGGGGCGTCTCGGATCGCGGCTTGACTGCGCAATGGGGGAGCTCAAGGCGGGAGTCGAGCCGGAAGCGCTGAACACCTCGACCTGGATGGCCGAGATGAGCCGGGCTTACTCCACCCCCGAACAACATTCCCTGCATCGGGGAGAGGGTGGCAGCAATGCCCCTGATTCTGCAGGCATCACTTTCTTCTGAGGAAAACGACATGGGAAAGACCATCCTGATCGTGGATGACTCCACGTCCTTGCGCCAGGTTGTGGGCATTGCCCTCAAGGGGGCCGGTTACGAAGTGATCGAAGGATGTGACGGCAAGGACGCGCTGACCAAGCTCGACGGCCGCAAGATCCATCTGATCATCAGCGACGTGAATATGCCGAACATGGACGGGATCAGCTTCGTAAAAGCGCTAAAGCAGATCCCTGCCTACAAGTTCACACCGGTGATCATGCTCACCACCGAGGCCGGTGACGACAAGAAACGGGAAGGCCAGGCGGCGGGCGCCAAGGCGTGGGTGGTCAAGCCCTTCCAGCCGCCGCAGATGCTCACCGCGGTAGCCAAGCTGATCCTGCCCTGATCACGTCCACGTCCCAACGAGGAGACAAACATGAATGCATCCGATCAATGCAATCTCGGCACGAGCCGCGTGGTGATTGCCGGCGAAATGACGATCTATACCGCCAGGGACTGGCGTGACCGACTGCTGGTGGCCATGAGCGCCCCCGGCGATGTGGAGCTGGATCTGTCCGGTGTCAGCGACATCGATGCCGCGGGTATCCAGTTGCTGGTTTCCCTGCGCATGGAGGCGGCGGCAGCTGATCGAAAGCTGCGCCTGCTTGGCGTGAGTGCGCGGGTCAGTGAGGCGCTGGCCTTCTGCCGTCTGACAGACTTTTTCAGCGATGCGCTTCAGGCGCAAGCCTGAACAGCAGGAGACCGCCACGATGAGTGCCGAAATGGACGACGCCCTGCAAACGCTGATCGTCGAAAGCCGTGAGTTGCTCCAGCACATGGAGGAAGCGCTCCTGCTGCTTGAACAGACCCCCGACGATGCGGAAGCGGTCAATGCCATCTTCCGCGCTGCCCACACCATCAAGGGCTCCGCGGGCTTGTTCTCCCTTGACCATGTGGTGGCCTTCACCCATGTCGCCGAAAGCGTGTTGGACCGGGTTCGCGACCATCGCCTGGGCATGAGCCCGGCCTTGGGCGGGCTGCTGCTTGAGGTCTGTGATCATCTTGGGCGGCTCATTGATGGGGTCGCGGCGGGGCAGGCCCCCGACGACGTTCTCTCCGGGCGCAGCAATGCCATCGCCACCCGGCTTGAGACCTACCTCGAAGCCCCTGCCTCCGCGTCGGCGGAGCAGGACTTCAGCGATGTGGACTGGCCCGACGGCAACGACATCGCCCCGCCCTCATCGGCGCCAGAGCGCGGAAACGACAGCGTCGCCAGCGGCATGTGGCACATCTCCCTGCGCTCCGGGCCCAACCTGCTGCGTGACGGCATGGACCCGCTGTCGATCCTGCGTTACCTCGGCACCTTTGGCCAGATCGTCAACCTTGAGCTCATCCTCGGCGATATCCCTCCTTTGTCGGTGATTGATCCGGAGAGCTGCTATATCGGCTACGAGCTCAGCTTTGCCAGCGAAACCGATCAAGCCAGCGTCGACGGGGCTTTCGATTTTGTGCGTGCGGACAGTGTCGTGCGCCTGATTCCGCCCTATGGCCCGCTTGCAGACTACCGTGCGCTGTTTGCCGACATGCCCGAGGACAGCCTGTTGCTCGGCCGGATGCTGGTCCGCTGCGGCTCCCTCACCGAAGCCGAACTCGCCCAGGCTCTGGAAACCCAGGAGCGCATGGGGCCGGCATTTGCCGAAGGCAGCCCTGCCCCCCTGCTGGGCGAAGTTCTCGTGGCCCAGCAATTGGTGGACAAACCCGTGGTGGATGCGGCGCTTGCGCGTCAGCAGGAAGTCAAGTCGGCGACGGCGGGGGAGGCCACGCTGATCCGTGTTGATGCCGCCAAACTCGACCAGCTCATCAACCTGGTGGGCGAACTGATCATTGCCGGCGCGGGGGCCCAGCTTGTGGCGCGGCGGGTCAAGGTGCCCGAACTGGTGGAGGCTACCGGCGTGCTGTCACGGCTGGTGGAGGATGTGCGCGATTCAGCCCTCAATCTGCGGATGGTGCAGATCGGCGCCACCTTCAGCCGCTTCCGCCGGGTCGTCCGGGATGTGGCTGCCGAGCTGGGCAAGGACATCCAGCTCGACATCCATGGCGGTGAAACCGAGCTCGACAAGACCGTCGTCGAGAAGATCGGCGATCCGCTCACCCACATCGTGCGTAATGCCCTGGACCACGGTATCGAGCCGGCCGAGGTGCGCGCCGCCTGCGGCAAGCCGCGCCAGGGCCGGCTCAGCCTGAACGCCTATCACGAGTCGGGAAGCATCGTCATCGAGGTGAGCGACGACGGCGGCGGACTGCGCAAGGAGCGCATCCTGCAGAAGGCGATTGAGCGCGGACTGGTGAGCGAAGGCCAGGTGCTGTCGGACAAGGAGATCTTCGGCCTCGTTTTCGAGCCCGGCTTTTCCACCGCCGCGCAGGTCAGCAACCTTTCGGGGCGCGGGGTGGGCATGGATGTGGTCAAGCGCAACATCCTGGCCCTGCGCGGCACCGTCGATCTGGACAGTGTGGAAGGGCAGGGCACCACGGTACGCCTGCGTCTTCCGCTGACGCTGGCCATCATCGACGGCTTTCTGATTGGAGCCGGCAGCGCGTCTTACGTGGTGCCGCTTGAGCAGGTGCTGGAGTGCATCGAGCTGCCCGAGAAGGACAAGCCCGAGCAGGGCGCGAGTTACCTCAACTTGCGTGGCGAGGTGCTGCCCTTCGTGCGCCTGCGTGATTTGTTCGACATGCCAGGCGAGGCGCCCGGCCGCGAGAACGTTGTAGTAGTGCAGTACGCCGGGGAGCGGGCCGGGCTGGTGGTGGATCAGCTCTTTGGCGAGTTCCAGACTGTTATCAAGCCCCTCGGCAAGGTCTTCAGCCATATCCGCTGCATAGGCGGCTCCACCATTCTGGGCAGCGGAGAAGTTGCCCTGATTCTTGATGTTCCCGGGCTGGTTCGGCAGGTGAGCGCGCGCCAACCCGTTTCCCGTCACCTGTCTTCCACCCTGTCGCCGGTTTGAGCCGTCGGCCACTCTTTGGAGAATCGTCATGACCGTCAGCAAGAAAATGCTGTCCCTGATCCTGTCAGCCGCCTTCGGGATCATCCTCCTGGCCATCGTGGGCCTGACCCAGATGAGTCGGGTCTATGAAACCACCAACTACGCCAATGAGATCGTGGTGCCCAGCGTTCTTACGCTGGACGCAGCCTTCGCGCCGATGGCGGCTGCCCGCACCCAGCTGTGGCAGCACATCGCCGCGTCTGATGCAGCGGTGATGGCGGGTCTTGAAGAGAAGATCACTGCCAACCACCGCAAGACTGAAGAAGCGCTCAAGAAATATGAAGGCCTGCTCAGCGACGAGAAGGACAAGAACTTGCTGGCCGCCGACCGGGCCGCGCTGGCCGAGTTTGACCAGCTTCGTGATCGGGTCTATGTGCTGTCGCGGGTGAACAAGCTGGAAGAGGCGCGGGACCTGCTCATGGCCAATCAAGCCACCATGGCCCGCCTGTGGGATGCCTTCGAAGAGCACCGCCAGTACAACGCAGAGCTGGGTCGGAAGACCGCCGAGGACGCCGCCCAAAGCCTCGCCAGCGCCCGCTGGGTGGCGATGGGGATTGGCGCGATCACGCTGGTTGCGGTATCGCTCATCGGTGTGCTGATCACCCGCAGCCTCATGCAGCAACTGGGCGGCGAACCGGCCTACGCGGCGGCTGTCGTTACGAAAATCGCCGAAGGCGACATGACGATCACCGTCGACACCAAGGCCGGCGACACGACCAGCCTGCTCTACAGCGTGAAGACCATGAACGAGCGGCTCACGTCCATCATCACCGAGGTGCGCAGCTCGGCCGATTCGCTCTCCAGCGCGTCGGAAGAGGTGAGCGCCACCGCCCAGAGCCTGTCCCAGTCCTCCAGCGAACAGGCGGCGAGCGTTGAGGAGACCTCGGCGTCGATGGAGCAGATGTCGGCCTCCGTCACCCAGAACAGCGAAAACGCCACCCTCACCGACAGCATGGCGGCCAAGGCGGCCAAGGAGGCGATCGAAGGTGGCGCGGCCGTGCGCTCGACCGTGGAGGCGATGAAGAGCATTGCCGACAAGATCGGCATTGTCGATGACATTGCCTACCAGACCAATCTGCTGGCCCTCAACGCGGCCATTGAGGCGGCCCGGGCTGGCGAGCACGGCAAGGGCTTTGCGGTGGTGGCGGCGGAGGTGCGCAAGCTTGCCGAGCGCAGTCAGGTAGCGGCGCAGGAGATTTCCGAGACCGCCCGCAGCAGCGTGGCCCTGGCCGAACGGGCCGGAACGCTGTTCGAAGGGATCATCCCGAGCATCACCAAGACCTCCGATCTGGTCCAGGAGATCGCCTCTGCGTCAGACGAGCAGAGTTCCGGCGTCGGCCAGATAAACGCTGCCATGGCCCAGCTTTCGCAGACGACCCAACAGAACGCCTCCGCCTCCGAGGAGCTCGCCGCCACAGCCGAGGAGATGAGTGCCCAGGCCGAGCAATTGAGCAAGGCGATGGCCTATTTCAAGCTCGCCAGCGGTCATCGGGCACGGCCTGCCCGAGCCGAGGTCGCCAGCCGTGCGGAGAGCGGCCGCCAGTCGGGTCGGGCACCGATCTTTCAAACCGAGTATGTCCAGTTCGAGGGCTGAGAAATGGCTACGCTTGCCAGAAAAGACGTGCCCGCGGTTGTTGTCGAACCGTGCCAGTACCTGACCTTCACCCTGGGCGGCGAGATGTACGCCGTCGAGACCCTCAGCGTGAAGGAGATCATCGAGTATGGTCAGGTGACCACCGTGCCGATGATGCCGCCGAGCGTCCGCGGGGTCATCAACCTGCGCGGTGCGGTGGTGCCGGTGATCGATCTGAAGGCGCGCTTCGGCGGCCAGCCTACCGAGATCACCCGGCGCACCTGCATCGTCATCATCGAGATGGGCAGCAGCGACGAGTGCCAGGTGCTGGGCATTCTGGTGGATACGGTGAGCGAGGTGCTGGAGATACCGCCTGGCGAGGTGGAGGCGCCGCCAGCCTTCGGCGCGCGCATCCGGGCGGATTTCATCCGCGGCATGGGCAAGGTGGATGGCGGCTTCGTGATCCTGCTCAACGTGGAGGCGGTGTTGTCTACGGATGAACTGTCGATGCTCGACGAGCTCTCCCGCCTGGGGGCACCGGCAGACGCCGGCGTCGTGTCGCGCCTCGGCAACAGCATGGCGGGCTGAGACCATGACGACGATCGCCGTCCAGCGCCATGTCACCGGGCTGCAGGGCCAGCTCACGGATCAGGAGTTCGGCCAGTTCCGTGCGTTGATGTACTCCCTGGCCGGGATCAGCCTGTCCGACGCCAAGAAGCAGCTGGTGGCCGGGCGGCTGGCCCGCCGGCTGCGCCAGCTGGATCTGGACGGCTACAGCAGCTACCTTCGGCGGGTGCAGGCAGATGCAGGGGAGCGCCAGATTGCGGTGGACCTGCTGACCACCAACGAGACCTACTTCTTTCGTGAGCCCAAGCATTTCGACTTTTTGCGCAGCCAGGCCCTGCCTGAACTGAAGGGGCAGAGCACGGTGAGGGTGTGGAGCGGCGCCTGTTCCAGTGGCGAGGAGCCCTACACCATCGCCATGGTGATGGCCGAGGTGCTGGGGGGGCGCCCGTGGGAGATCGTTGCCTCGGATCTGTCCACCCGCGTGCTGGCCCACGCTAGGGAGGGGCGTTATCCGATGGACGACGCGGCGGGCATTCCCCGGCCGCTGCTGGCGAAGTACTGCCTGAAGGGCATCGGCAGCCAGGATGGCACCTTCATGATGAAGCCCGAACTGCGTGGGCGCATCAATTTTCGCCAGATCAACCTGAATACCACGCTGCCGGAGATTGGCCAGTTCGACGTGATCTTCCTGCGCAACGTGATGATCTACTTCGACCTGGAGACCAAGCGTCAGGTGATCCGGCGCGTCCTGCCGCTGCTAAAGCCGGGGGGCTATTTCATGCTCAGTCATTCGGAGAATCTCAACGGCGTGTCCGATGCACTGAAGACCGCCCGCCCGTCGATCTATCGCAAGCCGGCAGCCTGAAATCATGCGCATGCCCAACGGCGTCGTCGAGATCTTCCTGCGGCCGGGCGAGTGGTATTTCGGCGACCGCCACACGCGCATCCGCACCGTGCTTGGCTCTTGTGTGTCGGTGGTGTTCTGGCACCCCGACCGGCTGATCGGAGGCATGTGTCATTTCGTGCTGCCCCGTCGCAGCCACACTTCCTCCCGGGGGCTGGACGGACGCTACGGAGATGAGGCCTTCGACCTGATGCTCAGGGAGATTCGTTCTGCCCGGACGCGGCCCGAAGACTACCGGGTCCGCCTCTTCGGCGGTGGCAACATGTTTCCCGACCTCGCCCGCGGGCGAGGCACCCCCCTGATCGGGCAGAAGAACGTGGTCCTCGCCCACGAGCTGTTGCGTGCCCACTGCCTGAGCTGCGCAGGCGCACATGTTGAGGGGAGCGGTCATCGCCATCTGCTCTTCGATATCTGGAGCGGGCGCGTCATCGTGAGACACGCGGCCGGATGGTCGAGCTGATCTCACTCGAACAGCTATGACAACTATGAAAAAAGGAAAGCCATGCCCCCAATCAAAGTTATGATCGTTGACGATTCGGCGGTGGTCCGCCAGGTCTTGTCGGCAACACTTGGCGAGGATCGCGCCATCGAGGTCATCGGCGCGGTCGTCGATCCCTTATTCGCTCTCGAAAGGATGAAGGCATGTTGGCCGGACGTCATCGTGCTCGATGTGGAAATGCCGCGCATGGACGGAATCACCTTCCTGCGCAAGATCATGGCTGAGCGCCCCACGCCGGTGGTGATCTGTTCGACCCTGACCGAGAAGGGGTCGGAGACGGCACTCCAGGCCTTGTCGGCGGGTGCGGTCTGCGTCGTCTCCAAGCCCAAGATTGGGCTCAAGCAGTTTCTGACAGACAGCTCGGATGACCTTGTCAGCGCCGTCAAGGTGGCCGCGCGGGCGAAGGTGCGACGACTGATGGCCGCGAGCCAGAGCATTGCCGTGCCGACGGCGCCGAAGCTGTCGGCCGACGCCATCCTGCCACCGGGCACGGCGATGGCCCAGACTACCGAGACGGTGGTGGCGATCGGCACATCGACGGGGGGGACCCAGGCGCTGGAGGCTGTGTTGCGCGCTCTGCCCCGGGTATGCCCAGGTATTGTGATTGTCCAGCACATGCCCGAGAAGTTCACCGGTGCCTTTGCACAGCGTCTCGATACGGTGTGCGAGGTGGAGGTGCGCGAAGCGCGCCAAGGAGACCGGGTGGTGCCCGGTCGGGTGCTGATCGCACCGGGCGGCCGCCACATGCTTCTCAAGCGCAGTGGCGCCCAGTACGTGGTGGACGTGGTCGACGGCCCCCCGGTCAGCCGCCATCGGCCGTCGGTGGACGTGCTGTTCCGTTCGGTGGCCCGCTTTGCCGGCCGCAATGCGGTAGGAATCATCATGACGGGCATGGGTGATGATGGCGCCCGGGGCATGAAGGAAATGCACGATGCGGGTGCCTGGACGGTTGCCCAGGACGAGGCTACCTGCGTGGTGTATGGCATGCCCAAAGAGGCCGTGAAGCTCGGTGCGGTAGACCGCATCCTGCCGCTCCAGGACATTCCCTCTGTCATCCTGGGGCGGATCAGCCGCAAGGGGTGATGCAGGCCGAGAAGTCTTTCGGCATGGGCGTTCATTCCATCGCGCATGGACATTCGGAGAGTCGCACCGTATAACGGAAATGAGGCTTCCGGTCGCGGGGTGATGAATTCCATGACGCATCGCTTGGTGTTGCTAGGGCTATTGGCGGTCGCCGGTCTGCCGGTTGCCGACGCGCTGGCTTTCTGCACGACCCGCGAGCGCATCCAGTTGCGAAACGAGGGCGTGCCACAGGCGGAGATTGATCGCCTGTGCGGCGGCACCACGCAGCAGCGCGTGCCGTCGATGTCGCCACAGCAGCAAATGCCGCGCCCGCGGTTTGCTACCCTCTGCATGACCAACGCCGGCCCCTGTCCGATGGCCGTAGCCATGCCTGTCGGATCCGCGTGTGCCTGCTACACCCCCTGGGGCGCCGTGCCCGGAGTGGCCCAGTAGGCATGCACCATGGCCGACATCTTCCTCAGCTACGGACACGCTGACCGGGCCCAGGCCGAAGCCCTCGCCACGGCCTTGGCAATGCGCTTCTCGGTGTGGTGGGACAAAGACCTGGATGCCGCCTGCACCTGGCGCAAGGAGCTTGAGGAGCAGATCGATGAAGCCCGCTGCGTGCTGGTGCTGTGGAGCGAGAGCTCCCGGAACAAGGACTTCGTGCGTTCCGAAGCCAGCCGTGCAGCCCAGCGCCGGACCTTGCTGCAGGTCTGTCTTGACGGTGAGGAGGTCCCCCTCGGCTTTACAGAGTCCCAGTGGATAGACCTGCGCGCCTGGAACGGCGACGCGGACGACCCCCTTTTGGCGGAGGTGCTGATCGCACCGCTGGAGAAGCGTGTACGGGGCAGCCGTTCGGCCCTGTTGGTGGGCGTGGATGCCTACGCCCACGGCACTGGCTTCCAGGCGCCCGGCTGTGCGTCCACCAGCGTGGATGCCCTGCGCAAGCTGCTGGCTGACCGGGACGACACGCACTTTCAGGTGGAAACCCTGATCAACCCGGAAAAAACAGCCCTGATGAAGAGCCTGCAGAAGGTCTTCAAGGATGCTCTCCCCAACGACACCGTGCTGCTTTACTACTGCGGCCATGCGAAGCTGTCGGCCCGGGGCGATCTTTACCTCTGCCCCAACGACTCCGAGCTTGATTACCTGGATGCTACGGCGATTTCCATGGAGTGGATTGCCAAGCGGGCGCTGAACGAGAGCAGTGCCTCGCAACTGATCATCCTGCTTGACTGCATCTACAGCCTGACCACGGATGCGGTCGGGCAAGTGGATATTCCGTCAATTCTGGTCGCCAACCTGGGGCAGGGGCAGGGTAAGTACGTGCTGTCGGGGAGCACGGTGCTCGACCGGGATGTAGCCGAACGGAGCGTGCCACTTTCACGCCTGGTGCGCTGGTTTGTTCATGGCGTGGAGACCTTCGAGGCAGACGACGGTGACAGCATCCTCACCGCCGATGAGATCTGCCGCTACGTGCAGGCCCGCATCGAAGCGGAGGCACCCGAGAACAAACCCCTGAGCAAGGGCTTCAACACAAACTCCAGCCGTGGCGAGGTTGCCCGGCGTACCACTGCCGCACCGACGGCCACCGCCCTGCGCGGCAACCGCGAGTTCTTTCTGGCCATCCGCGGAGCCCTCGACGAAGGGCGGCTGGTACCCCTGCTGGGTGACGGGGTTTTCGGCAGTGGCCCCCTCAGTGCCTTCCGGCTGGTCAGCGCCCTGATCGAGACAGCTGGCCTGGAGGCCGGCATGCGTCTGGACGAGCGCTATCCGCTGGCCACCGCGGCGGAGTACCTGTTGCTGGTGTTCGGCGGCGAGCGGGGCGCCTTCCTCAAGCGTCTCACCACCGTGCTGCGCGAACAGAGCCAGAGCATTCTGCAGGCCCAGACGCAAACCCAGACCCACCGCTTCCTGGCGGCCATGCAGACGCCCTGGATCATCGTCTCTGCCAGCTACGACTGGGTTTTCGAGAGCCTTTTGGAGCAGGCCGGGCTGCCTTTCACGGTGGTCACCCACATCCTGACGGCCGAGGATGACGAGCTGGATGGACGCCTGCTGGTGATCCGCAGGGGAGGGCAGGTGTCTTCGGTCGAGATCAAGCTGGCCGACAACTGGCTGATCTCCGATCTGGGGGAGCATGGGGATCGGATCATCTACAAGATTGTTGGCTCTCCCTTCGCCAATGAGCTGGCCGACCGCCATTCGGGCATCGACACCGTGGTCATCACCGAGAGTGACCACATGACCTTCCTCGGCCGCCTGGAAAACGAACACACCAAGCCGCCCAGCGCCTTCTCGCGGCGCCTGCAGAAGAGCGCCCTGCTGTTTCTCGGCTACAACCTGGACGTGTGGCATTACCGCCTGGTCGGTCACATCTTCAGCAATGAGGGGCAGGTGCGGCCGCGTCGGCGCTACGCGGTGCGTACAGCGGTCTCGCCCATTGAAGAGCGCTTCTGGGCTCAGTTGGTGGCAGCGGAAGACCGTCTCCAGTCAGACTGTGAAGCCTTCGTGCAGACCCTCGGACAGTTCAAATAGGGCATTCCATGTCCGACGCTCCCCATTCCCTGCTGCCTGCCGACGTCAATGAGCCGTATGTCGGCCTCAAACCCTATACGGAGGCCGAGCGCGACCGCTTTTTTGGCCGTGAGCGGGATGCCCAGCTGCTCATCAACAAGCTCTTCTCGCATCCACTCACGCTGCTCTATGCGCCATCCGGGGTGGGCAAGACCTCGCTGCTGCGGGCCCTGGTGATTCCGGAGCTGCGGGCCGAAGAAGCCCAGGTGGTGTACTTCGACAAGTGGAATACGCCCGACCCCTGCGATGCGCTAGCCCAGGCTATCGCCGGCGGCCCCCTGGCGCCCGGTGCCGGGCAGTTGGTGGACGCGGCCCGGGCGGCGTTAGCGCGGGACGACAACACCCTGGTTCTGGTGCTGGACCAGTTTGAGGAATACCTGCAGCGTTACGCCGGCGACCTGGGGCATCTGCCTGCCGCCCTCGGGGCTCTGCTGCGCACGCCCCTCGACCTGCGGGTGGTGCTGTCCTTTCGCGAGGAATTTCTGGCCAGTGTCGATGCCTGTTTGCGCGGGCAGGTACTGGCCCTGTTTGCCTCCACCTATCACCTGGAGCATCTGGACCGGGCGCGGGCGCGGGAAGCCATTGCGGCGCCCGCCCGACGCTTTGGCGGGGTGTGTGACGACGAACTGGTGGATCGCCTCCTGGATGATCTCGCGCCCGGTGACCCCGAGAAATCCGCTGGCCGACTGTTCCGTGGCGGCATAGAGCTGCCCTTCCTGCAACTGATCTGCCGTTGTCTGTGGGACAAGGCCCTGGCCACAGGCAAGCCTGGCCTGCGCATGGCTGACTACCTGGCCCTCGGTGGGCGTCGAGGCATCATCGCGGCCTATCTCCACGATGTGACCCGTCATTTCGGGTTGTTCCAGTCTATCGACGCAGCGCAGATCCTCAAGGCGCTGGCGCCGCGGAACGGCGTCAAGATCGCCTATCCCCTCGAAGCTCTGGCCGCCCAGGCGGGCACCTCTGAAAAGCGTACCGAGCGGGTTCTCGATGTGCTCCGCGAGCACCGCATCGTGCGCACCCGGGATGCGGCGGGCGGGGTGAGCTACGAGTTGCAGCACGACGCCTTCATTGAAATCGTGCGCCCCTGGGCTGAACAGCGGTTCCGCCGCCGCAACCAGTGTCTGGGTGGCCTGGCGGGCCTCGCGCTGGTGGCTGCGGTCGGGCTCAATCTCTACACCCTGCAGCAGGACAGGCAGGAGGCCAACGCCCGCCGGATTGCTGCCGAAGTGACCGACCGCATCGAGGTGGACACCCGTCGGGCGCTGGAGGAGGCCCTTGGCCTGGCTGCCGGGTCGAGTGACCGCAATGTGCGTAATACCCTGCGCCTGGCCATCTCCGGCTTTCTGCACAACCCCGCGCTGCCGCCCCACAAGGGTGCTGCCAATGCGGTGGCCTTCAGTCGCGACGGAGCATGGATCGTCAGCGCCGGTGACGACGGCGAAGCGCGCCTGCTGCACAGCCAGAGCCTCGCCGTACAGGCGCGCATCATCCACACCGGACCGGTGGTGGCGATTGCCGTCTCGGAGGATGGGGCACGCGTGGTTTCGGCCAGCCGGGATGGCCTGCTGCGGGTCTGGGAGCGAAGCGGAAAGCTGCTGGCGGAGTGTGGCCATGCTGGCGGTCCGCCGTGGCTGGACGCCGACATCAGCCGTGACGGCAAGCGGGTGGTGGCCATCCGCGAATCGGAGGACGGCACTACCCCGGATTTGCTGCTCGCCGGCACCAGCGGGGCGTGCTCGCTCACCCGTCTGTCGGGGCATTTCGGCAATGTGGGCTCGGCCAGCTTTGACGACAGTGGCAAATGGGTGCTGTCGTATGGCAACAACGACAACACCGCCCGCATCTGGGATGCGGCTGATGGCCGCCTGAGCGCCACCCTGACCCATCCGGATGAAGTCTTCGGGGCCAGCTTCTCGCCCGATGGCGCCGAAGTGGCAGTGGCGGTGGCAGATGGCACGCTTTACCGCTGGACTGCCCGTGGCCACCTCATCGGCCACCCCCTGGCGCTCCCTGTCCAGCCGGAGCAACCCCCGGTGTCGGCCACGTCGGTGCGCTACGCACCGGACGGGCGGCGACTGGTGGCTACCAGCTCCGATGGTGGCGTGTACATCTGGGATGTGCTGCCCGACGTCCAGCCCGAAGGTGCTGCTCCCCATGTCCTGCCCGGCATCCATGCGGGGGGCGCGCTGGCGGCCTATTTCAGCCCGGACGGCCGGCGCATCCTGTCCTATGGTCGGGACGACACCGTGCGAGTGTGGGACGAACCCTTTGCCTTCCGCGCCCGGGAGTTCCGTGGCCATGGTCAGGAAGTGCGGGCCGCACTGTTTGCGCCCGACAGTGCTCGGGTGGTGAGCGCCGGCGCCGATGGTACGGTCAAGCTGTGGCGGCTTCAGCCGGCCGATTTTCTGCCGCCCATGGGCAACGGGCTGATCCTCAGCGCCAATGGGCGGTACAGCTTCCGACTTGCTACTGGCGAGCTCTTCGAAACCGGCAGTAGCAGTGCCGGCCGAAATCTGCTGCACAAAGGTAGGTGGTGCGCACGGCGGGTTGCAGTGTTGACGCGCCGCTGCTCGCCCTGGGCCTGAACAGCGGTCACCTGCGGGTGTTGCCGGTTGCGGGCGGGGCTGCCGTCTTCGAGGCAGACGATCTGGACAGCCCCATCTACGCGTTGGCCTTTGACCGGCGTGGTCGGCGCCTGGCCAGCGGGGGCTCGGGTGGCCACCTGCGCCTTTACGATCTGGATGCCCCCAGGCAGGACCACAATGGCGTCGCTGCCCACGCCGGACCGGTGATCAGCCTGGACATCCATCCCGACGGGGAGCGCATTGTCTCCACGGGGGCAGATGGTACGGCCCGGGTTTGGAGTTGGAGCCGGCAGGCCCTCAGCACCCTGGAAGGCGAGACCGACCGGGTGCGCGACGCACGCTTCAGTGCCGACGGCAAGCGCATCCTGCGCCGTAATGGCGACCGAATCACCACCTTCGATGGTGACGCGTGGGCGAGGGCGGATGATGAGCTGAACGGCTTCGCCCGATCCCTTCTCGAAACACGCCTGCCTTAGCCGGCCCCGTGCCCGGGTGTCACCCCAGGCATCCTGGATACCTCTTCAGCCCCCCTTCCGGTTATGGCCGGCAGGGGCGTTTGTCGTAGCGGGCAAAGGTGAGTTGGTGTGTGAATTTATCGAATTTAATGTTTAAATCGCCAGGCGGACTTCCCTGTCAGGCTCGGAGCTCCTCTTTTTTTGGGGAGGTTGAAGGTATTGAAAACAATAAAATACTCAATGTAATCATTGCTTAAGATTGCCATCTAAGTGCATTCAGCTTGCAGGTCAGCAGATCTCGCGTGTAATTTTCACGTTTAAATAAACAACAAATACGACAATAACAAGATCAAATGTTAGAATTAACAATATCTTGAGGCTGTAGATGGACTATGACCGAGCACCCCGACACCACCCGCATCTGCTCGACCCGTGAGGCATCCCGCCTGCTCGGCATCAGTGTGCGCACCACACAGCTGTGGGTCGAGGAGGGGCATCTGCAGGCGTGGAAGACGCCCGGCGGGCATCGTCGCATCCTGCTCGACTCGGTAGAGCGTCTGATGCACAAACACCGGCATGCTGCATTGGTGGCGCCTGCGGCTCCCTTCGGGGTACTGGTGCTGCGTGAAGAGCCTGAAGACGGTGAAGCCCTGCGGGGCTTGCTGGCGCACGTTCTGCCTGACTGTCGGGTGGTGACGGCCCGGAATGGCTTTGAGGCATTGATCCGTATCGGCGAAGCCAATCCCGAAGCGCTGATCACCGACCTTAGCCTCGCCGGCCTCGATTTTTTCAGCATGGTCGAAGCCCTCGTGGCCCACGCCCGGGAACGACCGATGCTCATCATCGTGTTGGTGGCGTCGGAGGCGGACAGGGTGGGGGTCCGCCAGCGCCTGCCCGACGAGGTCGTGGTCATGGGGGCGCCAGCGGACGGCCATGAGATTGCCGCCCTGGTGCGAGCTTTTCGTCGTACCTGGCTGCGGGTGAGCCCCGAGGCCAGGCCGGCCAAAAAGCTGCGTGCGATGAATCTTCGTGCCACACCAAGCGCCCAGTGAATGCCATGCCCGCCCCAGCCCTTCCGCCGCGGTATCGCTGCCCGGCAGCCACGGCCGGTATCCATCTTTGCAGGCGCCAGCGACATCGACGCTGCCGGCATCCTTTTCAAGGACGCCTGACGCGGTCCAGACCATCGGGAGTCAATCCATGTCTTCAATCAAGGTCTTGATCGTTGATGATTCCGCCGTGCTGTGCCAGGTGCTGACAGCGCAGCCTTCTGCCAGAGGGGAGGTCGAGATAACCGGTGTTGCTGCTGACCTGCAGCGTGTGGGTGAAGCCCTGCAGGCCCAATGGCCGGATGTGATCGTCCTCCAGCTGGGGTTGGCCGGGGTGGATGACGTGGCGCTGCTCAGGCAGATCCTTGCTGAAAGGCCCACCCCTGTCGTCGTCTCCGCACCGCCGACCGAGGCCGGCATTGAGCTGGCGATGGATGCCCTGGGTGCAGGGGCCGTGTGCGCGGTCACCCGGCCCACCGGGATTCCCCGCAAGGTTTCGACGGATCTCTCTGACGATCTGCTGCATGCAGTCCGTGCCGCATCCCATGCCCGGATCGTTCCGGCAGGGGGCGAGCCCATCGCCCCGCGACCCATCACGCCACGACCCATCGCCGCATGCCCGTCTTGCAGCAGGTTTCCGCCGGTGGTGGCGATCGGAGCATCGGCAGGTGGCGCTCGCGCCTTGGAGACGGTGCTACGGGCCTTGCCGGCTGACAGCCCAGGCGTGGTGGCGGTAGTGCACATGCCTGAGGGTTTCACGGCAGCCTTTGCGCGGCTGCTCAACCCCTTGTGCCAGGTCGAGGTGCGGGAGGCCCGCCACGGTGACCGGGTGCTTCCCGGTCGCGTGCTGCTTGCGCCGGGCGGTGCGCACATGCTGCTCAAGCGCAGCGGAACCCAGTACGTGGTGGATATCATCGACGGCCCGGCGGTGAGCCGGCGTCGCCCGTCGGTGGATGTGCTGTTCCGGTCGGTGGCGCGCTTTGCCGGCAAGGAGGCTCTGGGCATCATCATGACCGGCATGGGCAATGATGGCGTGCGCGGTCTCAAGGAAATGCACGAGGCCGGTGCCCGCACCATTGCCCAGGACGAGGCCGGTTGTGTGGGCTTCAACATGCCCGGTGAGGCCATCAGGATGGGGGCCGTCACCCGCGTGCTACCTCTGCAGGCAATCCCGGAAGCCATCATGGGCAGCGTCGAGCCGGCCCCCGAGGTGAGCATGGAGCAAGGCCCGGCCTGAGCCGAACCTACAGCCCGAGGGACTCGCCTGCGCCGAGCAGGGTGGCTACGCCAAGGATGGCAAAGATGGCTGCGGCGATCATGTGAACCAGGCGCACCGGCATCTTGTCGGCGATACGGTTGCCCAGCAGCACCGCCGGTACGTTGGCGATCATCATCCCCAGCGTGGTGCCGGCGACAACGGGAATGAAGGCATGGTACTGGGCCGCCAGCGCAACGGTGGCCACCTGGGTTTTGTCGCCCATCTCGGCCAGAAAGAAGGCGATCAGTGTTGTTCCGAAAACCCCGAATCTGGCGAACTTCGCCTCTTCCTCATCAAACTTGTCCGGGATCAGCGTCCAGATCGCCATGCCGATGAACGACAGGCCCAGGACCCAGCGCATGGCTTCCGGGGCTACCAGGGAAGTGATCCAGGCACCCAACGCACCGGCGAAGCCGTGGTTGGCCAGGGTGGCAACCAGAATGCCGATGATGATGGGGACAGGTTTGCGGAACTTGGCCGCAAGGATGAAAGCAAGAAGTTGAGTCTTGTCGCCGATTTCAGCGAGGGCAACGATGCCAGTGGAGACGAGAAAGGATTCCATCATGCAGTACTGGCCGGAGTTTCCAATTGACCACGCAAGCTCTCCGGCCTTGGGAGCTTGGGTGGTCAATGGTCTTGCCAAGTATGGGAACCGCTTGCGCCATGCCGTGGCCGGCAAGTATGTTGACGCAAGCCTCTTCTGGGCGAAGAGAGGCTACTCCCCAATGACGCCGCGGATTATACCGATGTCCGCTGGGTCGGTGGTGCGCCGCAGCAGAAATCTTGCGAAAAAAGTGGCGGCTTAAGTGCGGACGGCCAAAAAGCGAGGTCAATCGGCTGCCTCCTTGGGTTAGACTCTGCGCCCATGCGCCGCTGGATTGCCGTCTTCTTCCTGCTCTTGTTACCGCTGCAAGCCGTCTGGGCCGCAGCGGCGCAGTACTGCCCCCATGAAAAAGGTGCGCAGGCCTTCCACTTCGGGCACCACACCCATGAGCACCAGAGTGAAGCTGATGTCGGTGAGCCGGACATGCCTCTGTCGGCGCTGGAAGATGGCGACTGCCATGTCTGCCATGCTTTCTGCAGCGCCATGTACTCCGACACCTCCCGCGTAGCATCCCTGGCCATTGCGCCGACGCCTGCCCCGGCCCCGGCGTTTGCGCTGCCCACGCCACCTCAAGCCCAGCCAGACCGCCCCAACTGGCCCCGCTTCGCCTGACGGCGAGGCGAGTTCTGGCACTCATCTCCTTCGACTGTTGATCCGCAGGGCGCTCTTGCGCGCCCCGTGCGGCATGCGGTCATGCCTCGCCGATTCCACTTCCATGTTTTCTGGAGAAGAATCGGATGCAATCCAAACCAAGATTCACCCTTGCAGTAGCCGGCGCGCTCGCGCTCATGGCGTTGCCTGTGCATGCCGAAGCCGGCGCAGGCATTGGCAAGTACGCGGTGTCTGCCGCAATGGCCGCCAACCCTGCAGAGCCGACCGGTCCGCTCACGCTCGACGCGGCGATCGTCCTGGCGATGGCTGCCAACCCGGAGTTGTCCGCGGCGGCCAATGAACTGCGTGCAGTGGAGGGCGCAGTCATCCAGGCCGGCCTGCTGCCGAACCCGGAGGTGTCGACGTCGGTTGAAGATACCCAGAATCGTGCGACACGCACCACCACCTTGCAGATCAGCCAGATGGTGGAGCTGGGCGGCAAGCGCACCGCGCGGATCGCCTCGGCAGAGCGCGGGCGTGATGTGGCGATGGCGGACCTGCTAGGCCGACGCCTGGAAATAAGGGCAGCTACCGTCGCTGCCTTCTTTGAGGTTCTGGTGGCGCAGGAGCGCATCCAGCAGATGGAAGACCTCCTGGCGCTGGCCCAGCGAGCGACCGCGGCCGCGTCCCGGCGGGTTGTGGCGGGCAAGGTCTCGCCCGTCGAGGAGACGAAGGCGCGGGTTGCCGAGGCGTCGGCGAAGGTCGAACTGGGCCAGGCCCGGGTGGATCTGACGGCCGCCCGGAAGCGCCTGGTCACTACCTGGGGCAGCGCCCAGCCCCGCTTTTCGATGGCTGAAGGCCGTACTGATCAGTTGCCCGTCCTGCTGTCGGACGAGGAGCTGGCGGCGCGCCTGGACAAGGCTCCGCAGCTGGCCCGGGCCCGCCATGAGGTGGAGCGCTTTACGGCCCTGGCCGAGCTGGCCCGGGCCAAGCGGATTCCAGACGTGACGGTGAGCCTGGGCGCCAAGCGGGCCGAGGAACTCGGGCGCAATCAGGCGGTGGTGGGCCTGTCGATTCCGCTGCCGGTGTTCGACCGCAACCAGGGTGGGCTGCTGGAGGCCCTGCGGCGGGCAGACAAGGCACGGGATGAACTGCACACCGCAGTGCTCCGCCTTGGCGCGGAGGTGACCGGAAACCACGAACGCCTCAAAGCCCTGCTCATGGAAGCGCAAACCCTCCACCAGGAGATCGTGCCGGGCGCCCGGAGCGCCTACGAGGCGGCCAGCAAGGGCTACGAGCTCGGGAAGTTCAGCTTCCTGGATGTGCTCGACGCCCAGCGCACCTTCTTCCAGGCCCGCACCCAGTACCTCAGGAGCCTCGCCGATGCGCATCGGACCGCGGCCGAGCTGGAGCGGGTCCTCGGCGCGATCACCCTGCCGTCATCTGCGACGGCCGAACCTCTTTGAGAGAAACAGCATGAACAACACAGCTAACAGGACAGTCCTGGGCCTGAGCAGAAAGCAGCTTGCGGTGATTGCCGCCATTCTCATCGGTGGCATTGCTGCCGGTGGCTGGATTCTGGGGAGCGCCCCGGCGGGTGCTCCCGATGATCACGCCGCCCACAGCGATGCTCGTGGCCACGACGATGGCGAGCACCACGGCGTCAAGGCCGCGGAGCGGCACGATCATGAGGCCGGACATGAAGATCCGGAGCACCATGCGAGCTCGTCCGTCGCCGAAGCTGACAGCAATGCGCTGGTGCTGAGCGAGTCCCGGATCAGGGCGGCCGGTATCGGTGTCGACAAGGCCGGGCCGGCCACCATCCGGACGAGCAGTATCCTGCCCGGAGAGATCCGTTTCAACGAAGACCGCACGGCTCACGTGGTGCCGAGACTGGCCGGAGTCGTCGAGAGCGTCCCCGCCAATCTGGGGCAGCCGGTCAAGCGTGGGCAGGTGCTGGCTGTCATTGCCAGCACAGGGCTTTCGGAGCTGCGCAGCGCACTGCTGGCCGCCCAGAGGCGCTTGAGCCTTGCCCAATCCACCTATATCCGGGAAAAGCAGCTCTGGCAGGAGAAGATCTCCGCCGAGCAGGACTATCTGGCCGCCCAGCAGACGCTGCGCGAAGCCGAGATCAGCGTGGCCAACATGCAGCAGAAGCTGCTTGCCCTCGGTGCCTCCGCGGGGGGGGCCGGGCGCCTGAGCCGCTACGAAATCCGGGCGCCATTTGACGGCGTCGTAGTCGAGAAGCACATCACCTTAGGTGAGGCGGTGAAGGAAGACGCCAGCATTTTCACTCTGTCGGACCTGTCGTCGGTATGGGCCGAGATTGTGGTGCCGGCGAAGGACCTGAACCTGGTCCGGGTCGGGGAGAAGGTAGTGGTGCGCGCGACAGCCTTCGACTCCTCCGCGGAAGGCCGCATCGCCTATGTGGGGGCGCTCCTCGGGCAGGACACCCGCAGCGCGAAGGCGCGGGTGACCCTGTCCAATCCGAAGATGGCCTGGCGGCCCGGCCTGTTTGTGAACGTGGAGGTCGTGTCGGGCGAGGCCCGGGTGCCGGTGAGCATTGCCACCGATGCGCTTCAGACGATTGATGACCGGCCGGTGGTGTTCGTCCGGGTGGCCGACGGCTTTGTCGCCCGGCCGGTCACCCTTGGCCGTTCGGATGGTGAGCGGATCGAAGTCCGTAGCGGCCTTGAGGCGGGTACGCCCTATGCGGCGTCGGGCAGTTTCGTGCTCAAGTCGGAACTCGGCAAGGGCAGCGCCGAGCACAGCCACTGAGGGGGAATGAGCCATGTTTGAACGCATCATCCGCCTTGCCATCGAGCAGCGCTGGCTGGTTCTGCTGGCCGTCCTGGGCATGGCGGCGCTGGGTATCTTCAACTACCAGCGCCTGCCCATCGACGCCGTGCCCGACATCACCAACGTCCAGGTCCAGATCAACACCGCCGCGCCGGGGTATTCGCCACTGGAAGTCGAGCAACGGGTGACCTACCCGGTGGAGACCGTGATGGCCGGCCTGCCGCAGCTGGAGCAGACGCGCTCCCTGTCGCGCTACGGGCTATCGCAGGTGACCGTCATCTTCAAGGATGGCACCGACATCTACTTTGCACGGCAGCTGGTCAATCAACGCATCCAGGAGGCCCGCGAGAAGCTGCCCGCCGGCATCACGCCGGCCATGGGGCCGATTTCCACGGGGCTTGGGGAGATCTACCTGTGGACGGTGGAGGCCGAGGACGGCGCGCTCAGGCCGGACGGCAAGCCCTACACACCCACCGACCTGCGCGAGATCCAGGACTGGATCATCAAGCCCCAGCTACGTAACGTGACCGGCGTGACCGAGATCAACTCCATAGGCGGCTTCGCCAAGGAGTACCAGGTGGCACCGAGCCCGGAAAAGCTCGCTTCCTACGGCCTGACTCTGCAGAGTGTGGTGGCTGCCCTGGATCGCAACAACAGCAATTCCGGCGCCGGCTACATCGAAAAGCGCGGCGAGCAGTACCTGATCCGTGCTCCGGGGCAGTTGCGGACCCAGGAAGATATCCGCAACGTGATCCTGGGCAATGTGCAGGGCGTGCCGATCCGCATCCGCGATGTCGCTGATGTGGGCATCGGGCGTGAGCTGCGCACCGGTGCGGCCACCGACAACGGCCGCGAGGTCGTGCTGGGTACGGTGTTCATGCTGATCGGCGAGAACAGCCGGAGCGTGTCCCGGGCTGTGGATCAGAAGATGGCGGAAATCAACCGCAACCTGCCGCCCGGAGTCCACGTGGTCACGGTTTACGACCGCACGGTGCTGGTAGACAAGGCCATCGACACGGTAAGGAAGAACCTCCTCGAAGGCGCGATCCTGGTGATCGTCATTCTCTTCCTGTTCCTCGGCAACATCCGCGCAGCCTTGATCACCGCCATGGTCATCCCGCTGTCGATGCTGTTCACCTTCTCGGGCATGGTCAGCTATCGGGTCAGTGCCAACCTGATGAGTCTGGGGGCACTGGATTTCGGGATCATCATCGACGGCGCCGTGGTCATCGTCGAGAACTGCGTCCGGCGTCTCGCCCATGCCCAGACACGCTTCGGCCGGCCGCTGACCCGGGCGGAGCGTTTTCACGAGGTCTTTGCGGCATCACAGGAAGCCCGCCGCGCGCTGCTCTTCGGGCAGCTCATCATCATGGTGGTCTATCTGCCGATTTTCGCCTTGGCAGGGGTGGAGGGAAAGATGTTCCACCCGATGGCCTTCACGGTGGTCACTGCGCTGGTCGGGGCGATGATCCTTTCCGTCACCTTCATCCCCGCAGCGGTGGCGCTGTTCATCGGCAGCAGGGTGGATGAGAAGGAGAACGTGCTGATGGGCGTGGCCAGGCGCAGCTACGAGCCGGCGCTGCGGCAGGTGATGGTCAATGCGCCGGTGGTGCTCACCGCCACGGCCGTGACGATCCTCCTATCGGGGCTATTGGTGACGCGGCTGGGCAGCGAGTTCGTCCCCAATCTCAACGAGGGCGACCTGGCCATCCAGGCGCTGCGTATCCCGGGCACCAGCCTGAGCCAGTCCATCGAGATGCAGCAACGGCTGGAGAGCCGGATCAAGGCCGAGTTTCCGGAGGTGGAGCGGGTCTTTGCCCGCACCGGTACGGCCGAGATCGCATCCGACCCCATGCCGCCCAACATCTCGGACGGCTACATCATGCTCAAGCCCGAAGCCCTGTGGCCCGAACCCCGGCGCAGCCGGGAGGCGCTGCTGGCCGACCTTCGGAAGGTGGCAGAGGAGATGCCGGGCAACACCTACGAGTTCTCCCAGCCCATCCAGCTCCGCTTCAACGAACTGATCTCCGGCGTGCGCAGTGATGTGGCGGTGAAGGTCTTTGGCGACGACATGGAGGTGATGAACGA
Source organism: Zoogloea sp. (assembly GCF_028689785.1). GTDB lineage: Bacteria > Pseudomonadota > Gammaproteobacteria > Burkholderiales > Rhodocyclaceae > Zoogloea. Next base: position 28,223 of record NZ_JAQVCN010000061.1, read on the forward strand.
GACCGCGGGGAAGATCGCCGCGGTGCTGGAGCAGATCCCTGGCGCATCCGAGGTCAAGGTTGAACAGACCACGGGCCTGCCAATGTTGACCATCGATATCGACCGGGACAAGACGGCGCGCTATGGCCTTAATGTGGGTGACGTGCAGGATGCCGTGTCCACCGCCATTGGCGGCCAGGAGGCGGGTACGCTGTTCGAGGGGGATCGCCGATTCGATATCGTCGTCCGTCTGCCAGAAGCGCTGCGCTCGGACCCCGAATCGCTCAGGCGGCTACCCATCGCCCTGCCGCGCGGCAATGGCGCCGGGGATGCACGAACGGCCTATATCCCGCTCAGTGAAGTGGCCAGCCTGGACTATGCACCGGGCCCCAATCAGATCAGCCGCGAGAACGGCAAGCGCCGCGTCGTTGTCAGTGCCAACGTCCGCGGGCGTGACATTGGCTCCTTCGTGGCTGAAGCCCAGGCAAGCCTTGGCAAGGTGGAGATCCCGGTGGGCTACTGGACCGCCTGGGGCGGCACTTTCGAGCAACTGGAGTCAGCTTCCCGGCGGCTCAAGATCGTTGTTCCAGTGTCCCTGCTGCTGGTGTTCACCCTGTTGTTCGCCATGTTCGGCAACATGAAGGACGGGCTGCTGGTCTTCTCGGGCATTCCCTTCGCGCTCACCGGCGGCATCGCCGCCCTGTGGCTGCGTGACATCCCGCTCTCCATCTCGGCGGGGATCGGCTTCATTGCCCTGTCGGGCGTGGCGGTGCTCAACGGGCTGGTGATGATCGCCTTCATCCGCAAACTGCGGGAGGAGGGACGTTCGCTGGATGAGGCCATCCACGAGGGTGCGCTGACGCGGCTGCGTCCGGTGCTGATGACTGCGCTGGTGGCATCCCTCGGCTTCATCCCGATGGCCCTGGCCACCGGCACGGGGGCCGAGGTTCAACGGCCGCTGGCGACGGTGGTGATCGGCGGAATCCTCTCTTCAACGGCCCTGACCCTGCTGGTGCTGCCGCTTCTGTACCGGCTGACGCACCGTGGCGAGGCGGAGGGGTAGAAGGGGTTGAACGACGCCACGAGCGCCAGATAAAAAAGCCCATCTGGAAAAGGTGGGCGTTGCATTTCAGGGCTTGTTTTCCGCTTCGGCTCCATCAATGTCGAGCGGTGCAGGAGCTGAGCCATGCAATATGGTTTTAGTGCAAAATTCAGCTTTGGGTTCTTGAGCTCATGGATCGGGCTCCAGAAAGGCCAAAGCCCGCATAAGCGGGCTTCCAGACTGCTGACGAACCCCTGGTTTTTCCGGGGGTTCGTGTTTTTGAAGCCCTCTCAGACGACGAGAAACGCTCGGTAGCGGCCAACGGCTGTGGGGCTCGTTGGGATCGAAATGATGTGTTGGCG
>NZ_JAQVCN010000062.1 GCF_028689785.1 Zoogloea sp.
ACCCTGACCGCACTGCAGAGCCTGGCAGGCCAGTTGGGCCTGTCGCGCGCCGAAATGCAGCGCGACCTGCGCCTTGAGAAGACCCCACGCTTCTCGGCGACACCTCTCTACACCAAGGTCTTTGCCCTTGCCGACAACCGTGCCGGTACCCGACTCCCGCGGGAGACCATGCCGCGGATCGATCTCAAGAGCCCGAAAATTCAGCGCAAGCTGACCACCGCCTGGTTTGCCGATCGGGTAGATATGCGCCATCGTACCTGCCTCGGACGCAACCGCTCGGCCAGCCCCTGAGCGCTCTCGCCTTCCTTGATCCAGACCAGAAGCAAGCTTGCCGTTGCCCTTTACAATCGAGTACAGGCCACACTGCACAGACGTGGTTTAATCTTCGCCAAAACAACGACCGTGGGAGAAAAGTACATGGATTATCAGGAACAGTACGCAGCCAAACGCGTCACGCCGGCCGAGGCCATCCGCAACGTGCATAACGGTGACACCATCGTGGTGCCCACCGCAGTTGCGGAACCGCCCGCGCTCCTCACCGCCCTATCCGAGCATCGCCGTGATTTCCGTGATGTGAAGGTGTCCCAGATCCTGGCTGTCCGCAAGTTCGGCTACCTGGATCCGGCCACCGCCGAGCACGTCCGTCACACCGCCTACTTCTTCAGCGGCGCAACCCGCCCGGGTTTCCGCGAAGGCGTTGTGGACTTCACGCCCAGCTATTTCTCAGAGATGCCCCAGTTGATCGATCGGGATCTGATGCCTTCCGAGGTGGTGTTCACCCAGGTATCGCCGATGGACCAGCACGGCTATTTCTCTTTGGGCATCGCGGCCGACTACACCCTGGCGGCCATCCGCAAGGCCCGCGCGGTGATCGTCGAAGTCAACGAGAACGTGCCCTTTGCCTTCGGCAACTGCCACCTCCACATCTCCCAGGTCACCGCCCTGGTGGAGAACAACGAGCCGGTTCTCGAGGTTGGCCTGCCCACCATCGGGCCTGTCCAGGAGGCCATTGGCAAGTATGTGGCCGACATGATCGAGGACGGCTCCACCCTGCAGATCGGCTACGGCGGCATTCCGGACGCCGTGGTGATGCAACTGACCCACAAGAAGGATCTGGGCATCCACACCGAAATGATCGGCGATGGCATCCTGACCCTGGTGGAAGCCGGCGCGGTCACCAACCGGCGCAAGAACTACCTGCCGGGCAAAATGGTGGCCACCTTCGCCCTGGGCTCCAAGAAGCTCTACGACTGGATTGATCGCAACCCGATGTTCGAAATGCATCCGGTGGACTTCACCAACGATCCTTACCTGGCCGGCCAGAACGACAACCTCATCGCCATCAACGCCACCCTGGAAATCGATTTCCTCGGCCAGTGCGGTTCAGAGAGCCTGGGTCCCATTCCTTATTCGGGCACCGGTGGTCAGGCAGACTTCGTGCGTGCCGCCAACCGCTCCAAGGGCGGCAAGGCCTTCATCGTGCTGCCCTCTACGGCCAAGGACGGCGCCATTTCGCGCATCGTGCCGACTCTGACGCCGGGCACCCATGTGTCCACCAGCAAGAATGACATCAACTACGTGGTGACCGAGTACGGCGTGGCCCAGCTCCGTGGCAAGACGGCCAAGCAGCGCTGCCAGGCCCTGATCGCCATCGCCCACCCGGACTTCCGTGCCGAACTCACCGAAGCCGCAAAGAAGATGCACCTGCTGTAAGCCAGGCGCCGCGCATCAAAGACAAGGCCCCGGTTTTCCCGGGGCCTTGTCTGTTTACTCGGCAGATCGAAGCAGAGCGAAAGCCCGCCCGCGGAAATGTCTTCAGGGCATCTCTGCTTCCAGGGTGAAGGTGGCACCGTCGTCCAGGCCGAGCACCTCCACCAGGTAAGGCATCACCTTCTGCAGGGTGGCCGGCAGGGTCCAGGGCGGATTGACGATGAACAGGCCGCTTCCATGCATACCGAAGCCGTCCTCCGACGGCTTGCTCACGTCCAGGCTCACATGCAGCCAACTGGTGATCGGCAGGCGCTTGAGCTTGTCCGGCAGCTCCCTGGAATGCATGGAATGCAGCTTGGGGTACCACACCACGTAGGTCCCTGTCGCAAAGCGGCGCAGGCATTCCTTGAGCGCCGTCAGTACGGTACGGTAGTCGGTCTTGATCTCGTAAGGCGGGTCGATCAGCACCAGGGCCCGGCGGGTTGGCGGGGGCAGGAAGGCGTTGATTCCGGTGAAACCGTCCTGCTCCAGCACGATGGCCTTGCTGCCTGCGTCTTCGAAGGTTTTTTGCAGCAGGCGCCGGTCAGCAGGGTGCAGTTCAAACAGGCGCATCCGGTCGTCCTCCCGCAACAAGGGGGCTGCACAACAGGGTGACCCCGGATAGAGGCGCAGTTTGCCGCTGTCGTTGAGGTCACGCACGAGCTTCAGGTAACTCTTCAGCTCCTTGGGGACATCCTTGCGCCCAAGCAGGCGCCCGACGCCGTCCTCGAACTCGGCATTCTTGCGCGCGAAGGCCTCGTCGAGGGAATAGCAGCCCGCACCCGCGTGCGTGTCGATGTACCAGTAGGGCTTGTCCTTCTGGTTGAAGTACTCGAGCAACTGGACGAGGACGAAGTGCTTGAGCACGTCGGCGTGATTGCCGGCGTGAAAGGCGTGGCGATAACTCAGCATGGCAGATGCACCCGGACGCGGGAACGAAGGATCAGGGGCGCGATGCTATCACCTCCCCCGCCCCACCGCCTCCCTGCTGATCACTCCGGCGCGTTGTACTTGCGCCGGGAACCCCGAAACTGTGCCACCGGGTACTTGGCCTCGTTCTTGGCGAGCTTGGCCAGGGTGGCAGCCTCCAGGTCGATACCGGCCCGCTCGGCAATCAGGAGCAGGTAGAGCAGCACGTCGGCGCACTCGTCCTCCAGTGCCTCCCGGGCTTGCAGATCGTGCGGCAGCTCTGCCACCTCGGCATCGCTCTTCCACTGGGTCAGCTCCAACAACTCGCCAGCTTCCAGGTTAAGGGACACGATGAGGTTGCGCAGGGAGTGGAACTGGGCCCAGTCCCGGGCATCCCGAAAGGCAGTGATCTTCTGCGTCAGCGTATCCAGATCTGCCGCCATGGTTCAGGCCTTCTTGCGATCAAGAAACGCCGCCACGGCCTGATCGTGCTCAATGGAGCTGTGGGTCAGCGCCTGGTAGGCCGCCGACAGCTCCAGGATGGAATCGAGCCGTGTACTCTGGGCCTCGCGCATCAGGCGTTTGGTCATACGCAGGGCCTGCCCCGGATTGGCTGCGATCCGGGCAGCCAAGGCGCGGGCTTCGTCAAGGAGCTGCTCGGCTGGCACCACCCGGGACACCAACCCCACCTCCAGCGCCTGCCGGGCGTCCAGCAGGTCACCAGTGAAGCTCATTTCTGCCGCCCGGGCATAACCCACCACCCGCTGCAGCAGCCAGGCGCCGCCGTCACCCGGAATCAGCCCGAGCTTGACGAAGCTCTCTGCGAAGCTGGCCTTCTCGGAGGCGATACGGATGTCGGCCATGCAGGCCAGATCGCAGCCGGCCCCGATTGCCGGCCCATTGACGGCGGCGATCGTGGGTACATCGAGACGGTAGAACGCCAGAGGAATACGCTGGATGCCGTTGCGGTAGTTTTCCCGCACCGCCATGCCGTCGCCCTCTGCCAGACCCCGCTTGTCGCGAAAATCCTTGACGTTGCCACCGGCACAAAAGGCACTGCCCGCGCCGGTCAGGATCACCACCTTCACCGACCCGTCCCGCTGCACCCGCTCGCAGGCCCTCACTACGGCGTCCCACTGGGCCTGGCTCGACAGGGCGTTGCGCTCTTCCGGGGCATTCAGCGTCAGGGTGACAATACCCTCCTGTTGTTCAAAAACGACAAAATCCTCTGTCTCCACACCCATCTCCTCATCGCTAGGCATCGCTTACGCCATCGCCCGGACAGGCCCGCCACATAAGGCTAAGCCCTTATTTCCCTTGCTTAAACTGGCCCACAATGAGTCCAGTTCCCCTTGCACTCGAACGCTACCCTGTTATTATGGCGCGCTCTTCAGCCGGCCATTCGGCGGCACGGCTGAAACCACCATAACAGGAAAATAACATGCCGATTTACCGCCTCGGAGAACGCACTCCGCAGTTGAGGGAGGGTGTATGGATTGCCGACAACGCGACCGTCATTGGTGACGTCCGCCTCGGCAAGAATGTAAACGTGTGGTTTGGTGCGATTCTCCGCGGAGACAACGACCCCATCACCATTGGTGACAACACCAATGTTCAGGACGGCTCGGTATTGCACACAGACGATGGCGTCCCCCTGGACATCGGCGCCAACGTCACCATCGGCCACAAGGTCATGCTGCATGGCTGTACGGTGGGAGAAGGCTCCCTGATCGGGATCAATGCCGTGGTGCTCAACCGTGCTGTGATCGGCAAGCATTGTTTGATCGGCGCCAACTCCCTGATCCCCGAAGGCAAGGTGATTCCCGAGCGCTCGCTGGTATGCGGCTCACCGGGCCGCATCATCCGGGAACTCACTGACCACGAGATCAGCCGTCTTCAGGCCAGTGCCGACGGCTACGTGGAAAACGCCCTGCGCTACCAGGAAGAACTGGTCAAGCTGTAAGGCCGTAGTCGATACGCAAGCCAATATGGGGCCGGCGTCTGCTGACGACCGGCCCCTTTGCTTGCTGGAGGCTCGTGGGGTCGAATTCATGTGGCCCCACAGGAGTGCCGCGATGGGGATGGGAAAACCGCTTTATTGCAAGGTGAGGACCACCGGCTGATGGTCGGAAGCGGCGGTGGCCTGATCCACCGCCACGGCCTCCACCCGATCCACAAGATCAGCGCTGACAAAGAAGAAATCGCAGCAGTAGGCACGGTCGGGCCACTCGGCGCCGTTCAGGCCCACTGTGTTCAGGTGCGGAATATCACCGTAACAGGCCCGCCAGGCATCCTCCCAGCCCGACACGTCGGCGCTGATCGGAGCAGTCATGCGGTAGAACTCGGGGCTGCCGGGCTCGCAGTTGAAATCCCCGCAGACCAGGGCCGAAGCCGGCCGTGGCCACACCGCAAACGGCGAATCTGGAGCACAGTCCCGGCCAGTCTGCCCGCCCATGTTGGCCAGGCGTACCGCATCACACTGCAGGGTGTGGAGGGCCGTGATCTGGGTCATGCGCTGCACCCGGGAGTAATACTCCAGGTGGGTGTTGAGCACCCGAAGCGAGCCCGAAGGGCTTTCCACGACCACCTCAAGGCAAACCCGAGGCATGCTCGGCACGCCCTCTTCCGGCGGGCGAGGCAGACTGTGACGAAAGACCTGCCCGACAGGCAGGCGCGACAAGGTCAGGTTGCCGAAACAGCTTCGTCCGCCGGCCCCATCGGGCACATCCACCCCCGCGGCAAAGTGAGCGCTGTAGCCCGGGAAGGCCTTCGCCAGCACAGCCACTTCATCGACCGATTGGCCGCCGTGCAGGCCGGCGAATCCGATGGACACCTCCTGCAGGCACAGCACGTCAAAATCGCCGAGGGTGTGTATGGCGGCGATCGTCCGCTGCAGATCGACCACGCCATCGGCACCACGGCCCCACTGAATGTTCCAGCTCAATAGCTTCATTGAAAACCCGTTCTCCATGATCACCGGCCCCGTTCCGGCGGACCGTTCCGGGATCGTTGAGTTGAGCATAGCAAGGCTGGCCGCCGTGCTCTTCCCCAATCGATCGGCGGTCGTGCTCAATTTCCGAACGGTCAGCAGGTCTTTGATAAAAACAGGATTTTTGTCACACACAGAAAAACCCCATGAGCACCGGGTGCTTGCTCAAGAGGCGCGTCGTACTGCCGTAGACCCTCTTGTCCCCCGCCAACGATCAAGCCCATGAGCACACCCCAAGAACTCGTTGCCTGCATCGAAAGGCTTGCCAGCCTTCCTGCCGTTTACCACCGCATTCGGGCGTTGCTCGATGACCCCGACAGTTCCGTGCAGGAGCTTGCCGAAGCGGTCTCCAGCGATGCCGGCATTACGGCACGGGTACTGCGGGCGGCGAATAGCGTGCTGTACGGTTTTCCAGGCAAGATCGAGACTATCAGCCGGGCGGTCAACCTGATGGGCATGCAGCAGGTCCACGACCTTGTCCTCTGCACCTCGGTGATTGGCGCGTTCTCGGGCATCCGCCCCGCCCGCATGCACATGATCCGCTTCTGGAAAGACTGTGTTTTCCGCGGTCTGGCCGCCCGGGCTGCTGCCCGGCAGCTCGGCACCGGCGATCCGGAGCGCATGTTCGTGGAAGGCCTGTTGGCCGACATCGGCCACCTGGTGATGTTCCAGGCCGCCCCCGAGGCCGCCGATGCCGCCCTGGCCGAGTCACGACGCAGCCATGCCCCCATCCATCAGGTCGAAGATCACATCGTTGGCTGCAACTATGCAGAGGTTGGCGCCGCACTCGCCACGGCATGGCATCTGCCCAGTGGCTTTGCCACTGCCATCGGCGCCCAGCTCAACCCGGTCATGGGCGGGCCCCACGTCACCGAGGCCGCCCTTCTGCATGTGGCCAACCATATCCTGGCCACCGAGGAGGAAGGCGAAGTTGAGGCTGACGACCCGGATGAAACTGCCCTCTCGCGAATCGACCCGATGACCCTCGCCCGACTTGATCTGGATGTCGCCAAACTGGCCGCCATCCGCACTACGGCCCGAGACGAAAGCGCTGCGGTGATCGCCCTGTTTTTCCCCAGTCAAGGCTGAAGAGCTGCCCTCTCAGAGGCGGCGAAACACGGTTTCGAGCGCCTCTCCGGGCATCACGCTGCCACGCCAAACCACCGTTGTACTGGGCTCCACGAGGTCGTAGCCCCGGGACACCCACCCCGCCAGCGGCACCTCGGAACCATGCAGCACGCTCACAGCGCCCCCCTCCGGCAGCACCATGTCAAGGCAGATCGGGCCGCTCGACACGCTCAAGCCTTCGGGGGTGCAGGTCACATTGCAGTCTTCGCTGAAATGCCAGTACAGCGTGACATTCTGCGATGTGCCGGCAAAGACCTGATCCTTCACCCTCAGGCACCCTTTCCGCTTGTCCAGAAGCCAGCTGCGACGATGCACCGGTTTGCCCGGAAGGCGCCTGTAGCCATCATGCTCTGCAACCAGCCGGTCGCTGTCCGGGCCGTCCTCCCTTTCAAGAACGCTCGTGCGGAAGCGCCGCAGCCACATGAAGCGCCCTCCGGAAACCGCCTGATCCTCGCCGCCCAGCACCAGCGTGTTGTGCATGGCGCTACCACGAAAGCCATGCCGCCATTTTCCGGGGCCGTGATATGTCCCGGTGCCCGGGTCGATCAGAAACTGCCGCCCTGCCACCGACAAGGTGAACGACAGGGCATCCGCATGAGCATGGGCAGCCACCCCGCCGAGGCCCAGGGGGCCGGCGTCGGCCACCACCCGGAGCTCGTCCGGAGAATCCAGATTGCTACCCAGCACGAACACCCCGCCCTCCGGAAAATCCGTCCGGCGGGTGGCCGGTGCCCGCTGCAGCAGTAACCGGTCGAAGCCGGTACACACATCCGCCCCCAGCAGCCAGACGGTGCGCGGGTCGAGCACACCAGCCTTGCGCGCCAGGGAGGGGTTGCCGAACAACATCGCCCCGGTGGCCAGCTGGGATTGAAAGAGGCAAGCGCCCGCACCGATCGACAGGCCGGACACCACGCTGTCGTCTGAATCGCCAAACAGGGGTACGTGTCCGCCCGAGTCCATGATGCCGGCCACGTATTCCAGCATGGCCTCCATCCGCCGCCAGTAGGTTTCGGAGAAAGGCTTGCCGGTTCCCCGGGCGGCCAGCCCTGCAAAGAGCAGGAAGTCCCAGACAAACTGCTGGTAGCCCGTGGCCTGCTCCTTGTGCACTCCGTCGGCCGCCGTCTGGCGCAACACCTCGCGCTCCAGCCCGTCCCGCCCGACCCGTCGCCACCTCTGAGCCTCACGCCACTGGGGCCAGGTGGCCCCCGCCACGAACAGCCCGGCCAGTTCCCCGATCAGGGGGTGGCTCGTCGCCGAATCACTGGAGCGGAAGCCGCAGATGAACTCCGCGTGCTGCCAGATGCTGCCGAGCCAGTCAGTGCGCAGGACCTTGCCCACCGGACGTTCGAAGAGGGGGGACTGCATGCCGCCGATCAGCTGCCACACGATGGCCCAGTTGATCAACCGGACCCCCGCCTCCAGGGCGCTCGACCAGTTGGGCCCACATGGATGCGGGCACTCGGCGAACCAGCTCTCCAGCAAGGTGGCGATACCGTCCAGGTAGCGCTCCCGGCCCGTAAGCTGCCAGGCCTGGGCCAGCACCACGAGTTCCCGGTGGCGATTGAGCTCGCGCAGATACTTGATGTCGCCGACGACCGCCGTAGCCCTAAAAGACATCCGCTTTCCGTCCGTCAGGGGGAGCAGCACGGCCTTGTCCGGGTTGCGGTTCCACTCCGGAGGAAATCCCAGCCCCATCAGGCGCGAGAAGATCCTCCATTGACCAGACAGCACCTCGTCGGCCCGTTGCAAGGCGACGCCACGCAAGGCGGGCACGGTGACGGGGAGCCAGCTGACCCCCACCCTGTCCAGCCTGGGTGCAGCCACCGGCTCGGGCAGGCGACGACGCACCATCGCCCGACCGGCGGTGGCCCCGGCCCGCTCGACGATCTCCGATACGGACATACAGCGCAGCCGGTTCCAATACCACCCAACCTGGGTCAAGCTAGACATAACCTTGATCGCTCCATGCTCAGCGGGCTCTACGCAAAAACAATAAAATCCTTTGTGTTTCGCTGAAAATCGTCACAACTTAACAACAAACCTACCACCACCATCAAATAGATCAAACATTTTGTTTTTCGTGTTTGTGTTGATTTTGAGGTTTTGTTTTCAATCAAAGACCTGCAGGAGACGAATTCGATCGCAAGGAAGCGGATGCACGGCTGGCCGAGGCCGGCTAGATTGGAGCCCTCGGACACACGCCAGGAAAGGCAGGCCAAGCCATGCAAGGCCACACTACAGCCCGCGCCGCACGCGCCGCACACATCCGCAACGACCCGCGCTGGGCCGCCATCATCAACAAGGATGCGACGGCCGACGGCGAGTTTTTCTTCGGTGTCAGCACCACGGGCGTGTATTGCCGCCCATCCTGCGGTGCCCGCCAGCCGCGCCCTGAGAACGTCAGCTTCTTCGCCACCACGGCCGAGGCCGAAGCCGCAGGCTTTCGTCCCTGCCAGCGCTGTCAGCCCGACCAACCACCGTTGACCCAGCGTCATGCCGCCCTGGTCACCGCCCTGTGCCGCCACATGGAACAGGCCGAAACGCCTCCCTCCCTCGAATCGCTGGCCCAGCACGCCGGCCTCAGCCCCTGGCACGTGCACCGGATCTTCAAGGCCGTCACCGGCCTTACGCCCCGACAATACGCCCTCGGCCTGCGAACGGCGCGACTGCAGGCTCAGCTGGGCAGCGGAAAGAGCGTCACCGACGCCCTCCACGCCGCCGGCTTCGGCTCGGCGGCCGGCTTCTACGCCGCATCGACTCCTGCACTTGGCATGTCGCCCCGCAACTACCGCAGAGGAGGCCGGGACACCGACATCCACTACGCCATCGGGCGCTGCAGCCTGGGCGCAATCCTTGTTGCCAGCAGCCCCACCGGTATTTGCGCAATCAGCCTGGGCGACGCGCCCGAAGCCCTGGCCAACGAGCTTCAGTCCCGCTTCCCCCAGGCCCGCCTGAGCGATGGCAACGCCGCCTTCGCCGAGCAACTCAGTCAGGTGATCGCCCTTGTTGAAGACCCGGCCAAGGCCAGTGCCCTGCCCCTCGACATCCGCGGCACTGCCTTCCAGCAACGAGTCTGGCAGGCCCTCCAGGGCATTCCGCCCGGCACCACGCTAAGCTACACCGAGCTGGCCCGGCGCATCGGCGCCCCGGCAGCCGTAAGGGCCGTGGCCAGCGCCTGTGCCGCCAACGTGCTCGCAGTCGCCATTCCCTGCCACCGGGTCGTGCGCACCGATGGGGCACTGGCAGGCTATCGCTGGGGGGTCGAGCGCAAGCGCACCCTGCTTGAACGGGAAGCAGAACAATGACGCCATCCGCCAGCGCATCCCTGAGCTGCCATCTGCCACTGCCCAGGCATTTCCGTCGGGCCGACTTTCTCACCTTCCACGCCCGCGACCCCCACCGGCTGGCCGAGTGGGTAGGCCCCGACAGCCTGGACAAGGGCGTGATGTGGAAGGGCCAGCCCGCCAGCCTCACCCTGCGCTTTGACGAGGGCAGCGTGGCGCTGCAGCTCTGCCGGAATGGCATGCCCGACACGACGGAGCCGGAATTCCACGAATGGGCCCGGCGCTTCCTCGGCCTCGACCAGCCGGTGGCGGCCTTTGAAGCAGCCTGGCGTGAGCATCCCCAGCTCGGCCCGCGGATCGCCGCCTGTCCAGGCCTGCGCCTCCCCCAGGCCGCCACCCCCTTCGAAGCCCTGACATGGGCCGTGACCGGTCAGCAGATCAGCCTCGCTGCAGCCATCACGCTGCGCAAACGCCTGATCGAAGCCTGCGGCTGCACTCAAGGCGATCTCGCCTGCTTTCCCGATGCCTCGGCCGTGATCGGCCTTTCACCCACACGCTTGACGGACGCCGGCTTCTCCCGTCGCAAGGCCGAAACACTGGTGCACATCGCCGCCCGAGTCCTCGAAGGCACGCTGCCCCTTGATCACTGGTGGGCCCACCGCAGCTCCGCCGAGGATGTGCGGGAAGCCCTGCTGGCCATTCCGGGCGTCGGCCCGTGGACAGCCGATTACACCTTGCTGCGCGGCTTCGGCCACGTCGACGCCGCGCTCCATGGAGACGTTGCCGTACGGCGGGGCCTGCAGACCCTCCTCGACCAGACTGCAAAACCCGCCGTCGCCGACACCGCCGACTGGCTGCACCCCTTTTCGCCCTGGCGTGCCTTCGTAGCCGCCCATCTGTGGCGCTTGTGATGGCCAGCCGGGCTGGGTGGGCGAGGATTCGACAACCCAATCGGCATTCTCCATGAGCAAGCCACACTCGCAGGAAAGTTCAAGCCGGTCTGCGGGCCCGGGAGCGTGCTGAGAGCGCGAAACGCGGCGTGGGGATACGGCAGAAATAAAAAGGGATTGCAGAAATAAAAGCGGGCGATCAAGCAGTAGCACAGGCACCGTTACTAGTGCTCGAAATTGCGGGGGATTTGGCACAGCGACCAAACGGAAGGGGCAGAGCGGGAGGCCGGCCGTCCCTCCATACACGCCCGTCGCTCAAGACGAACATCGCATGAGCGTGGATGCCGAATTCCCACGCCTCGCTCTAAGCAAAAATCATACTTCACTCTAGCCACAGAGAACTAGACCATAGCCATCTTCGCCTCTTCGAGCACCCGAATGAGGGCCTCTGCGCTGACTTGATCCACAACTTTCACCTGTGACTCCCTTCCGTTGAGTCTGAGCGTAACGGTGTAATTCTTCGACTGAACCGAGGTGCCTGGCGTAGTCCCCGTGGAGACGTCCGAAGAGATACCAGAGGAGCGCGTCACTATGTTTCCCAGTCCAACTGGAGAAGCGGCCGCCCCGCTGCTCTTGTTACCATTTGAGGCTCTCCACGACTCGGCTGCGGCCATCTCGGCCGCCCATCGCTGGATAGCTTCCAGATCCAGCCCTTGGGTGCTGCTGTAAAACTGGGACTGGTTACTGCCTTGCTGATAGAAGCCGTTGAACAGCCGCTTGAACTCTTCGGCCTGGTCGGCATTGCTGGTGTATCGCGATGCAAGTGCATCGACGTCGACGGACGATGACAGCACATTGCCGTTCGTGTCCCGAACCCAGTCATCGGCCGCTTTATTCGCGGCCGAGTTGTAGTCGCCAAGCTTGTCGGATGCTCTGTCCCACGCCGCGCCGATACGATCCGCGGCAGCTTCACCCGCATCCCCTACCTTGTACATCTCCTGCTGCAGGCGCAGCACGTCGGGCAGGATTCCGCCGTTGGCGGCCTTTGCCGCTGCGCCGTACTTTTCCCACGCCGCTTGCAGTTCGGCCAGGGTGCCGCCATTGGATTTGATGTACTCGAAGGCCTCACGGGCCGACGCTTCCGCCTCCTGCAGGGCTTCGCGGCTTTTGAGCCCCAGGGCCTCGAAGGCTTCGGCCAGGCTGTTGATGCCGGGCTTGAGTTCGTCGAAGCGGTCCTTGGCCTTGGCCAGCCCCTGAGCCAGGCGTTCGCCCGTCACCAGCCCGGCATTGCCCAGCTCTACCCACCGATCCAGCACCGCCTTGGCGGCGGCTTCGGTGCTGGCCGCTGCGGCCGCCTGGTCGAGGCTCGCGGCCAGCGCAGCCCCCGCGTTGAGGCCCTTGGCCCGGATGTCATCCACCCGGGCGGCCAGCACGTCGAAATCGTTGATGGCGGCCTGGGCTGCGTCGTTGATGCCTCCGGCCAGGGTGCCCCAGTCCTTGCCGGTGCGGCGCAGGGCTTCGCCCAACTGGGCCTCCAGGGCGGCAGCCAGGCGGCGGGCACCCTGTTCCGACTCGTCAAACGCGGCGCGGGCGTTAACCTCGAATGCCTGCAGGTCGATGCCCTTGAGGGCGCCTTCCCATGCGTCCTGCACCTGGTCGGCGCTGATCTTGCCCCGCTGGGCCAAGGCATCCAGTGCGGCGCCGGCATCGGCAATGCCTTTGATGTTGGAGAGGTCGAGATCCTTGCCGATTTTCTCGAGCGCGGCAGCGGCACCGTCGCCCGCCTTGGTCATCGAACCGAAGTCGGCCACCAGCTTCCTGGCCTGCTCCGACAGGCCCAGGGCTTTGTCTGCGGCCAGCTGCTTCTGCTGGGCCAGCTCGGCGTCAGCCGCCGCGGCTTCCTTCGCAGCCTTCTCGGCCGCTCGGGTGCGGATCTCGGCCTCTTCCATCGCCTTGCCGTAGCCCATGGCCTTGGCCGCCGACTCCCCCAGCCACTTGCCAATGTCCACGAGGTTAGTGACCAGGAAGGCCAGACCAAAGCCCTTCAGCAAGCTCAGGGCGCCAGCCAGGCGGCCAGCGCTGGCGGCAGCGGCATCCCCCGCCGTCACCGCGCCCGCCTTGGCTGCGTTGTTGGTGATCTGGGCCGTGGTGTTGGCCTGAGTGGCGGCCGTGTTGGCGACCGTGGCCGTGGTGTCGGCCACCTTGGCCACCGTTGCGGCGGATACCGCCGTCTTCAGGGCCAGAAACTCGGCAGCGATCCCGTAGGCCTTCCACGCCAGATAGGCCTGCCCGGTGTTGATGAGGGCGCTGGCCAGGAAGTCAAAGTTCTTGGCGAGTCCCTCGATAGCGGCCGCAGCCGTGGCGCTGGCACCGGTGGATTGATCGAGTTCGCCGATCCAGATCTGCCACTGGGTTTGCAGGTCGGTGATGGCCCGGCCGATGGTGGGCGGCAGCTTGCCGAACTCCGTTTCGATGGCCCGGGCCTGGCCCTGCAGGGCGCGGATGACCGTCTCGCTTGAAAGCTCACCCGCTTCGGCCATCTTGCGCAGCTCGCCGGTAGTCACCCCCAGGCCATCGGCCAGCGCCTTGGCGAGGCGTGGGGATTGCTCCATCACGCTGTTGAACTCGTCACCCCGCAGCACGCCACCTTGAAGCCCCTGGATCAACTGCGTAAGCGCGGCATCAGAGGCCTGGGCCGATGCACCAGACAGCGCGATCGCCTGATTCACCGTTTCGGTCAGGCGCAGGGCATCCGCCTGGCCGACGCCGATTTTCTGGCCGGCATCGGCCAGCTTAGTGAACAGGGTCGCGGTAGAGTCCAGGGAGGCATTGGTGTTGAGGGCAATGTCCTCAATGCTCTTCATGGTGGAGGTGAAGGCCTCGCCCTCGCCCACGGCCATTTTCACTTTGGCGGTGAGGTTGGTATAGGCATCTGCTGTAGCAGCGACCCCCGCGGCACTTGCAGCCAACCCTTTGGCAGCCTCAAACCCAAGAAAAAGACCCTTGAGTGTGTTCAGCTCAGACGAGATTGATCGCACGCTCGCCGAGATAGCCTCGTTGGCTTCGGAAGCCTTCTTGCCTGTACGCTCCGACGCCCCTCCAATGGCATCAAGGCCATCTGTGGCCGCTTTGGCCCCTGTGGCCGTTTGACCGACCCCTTGATTCAGCCCGCCGACACTCTCGCTCAGGGCCTCCACCTGCTTCTTGGCATTTCCCGCATCGGCCGTTACAACAAGGGCGATGCCGAGCTTTTTGTCAGCCACAATATCCCCTATCGGTCGAAATGAGTGCTGCGATCAGGCGTACCTTCAACCTGCACGCCTTCGGGCAGCTCGGCCGGCGCTTTTTGATTTCTGATCAGCGCTGGCAGGCCTGCATCAAACAGGCGCCATTCAGCTATCGCCGTCTCGATCAAGGCGAGTTCGTGAGCGTAGGGGGAGTGGTTAGCTTGAATCATGCCCTGCGCGTCAAGCTTCACGACCAGACGCGCGGGCGCGGTAAGCGCGTCGCGTGCGGCTTCAAGCGCTTGGTGAATATGGAGCACGATGGCGTCCTTTCTGGATATCGGTGTGGTTCCCACTACGGGGCCGGAACGGGGGGCAGCGGCTCAGGCGCTCGATGGTGCTCCGGCCGTCTGATCCTCACTACACACGAGCCCCAATGGAAACCATGTAGGCGTCGCGCCCGATACCGAGCGCAGCGACAAGCCGGGCAGTCTCAGGGTGCAATACCCCCAAAGGGCCGAAGTTGCGGTTGAAGTGGTGGATGCCTCGCTGATCATCAACCGAGAGGGACGGTGCCACCGCGACAGCAGACAATGACGCGACAGAGGCATGGTCAATTGCGGGGGTGTTGGTCAATGCGACATGAAGCAGATCGGTTGGCTCACCGGTCGTTACGTCATAGGGAAAGACCGGCGACAGATAACGATACTCGTCGGCCGCGATCATGGCCGCAGCCTTTGCTGTCCACGTCACAGCCCCATACAGCCCCGGCTCGGGGCCGTTCTCAACCCAGGATAACGACTGTGGATCAACCCATCCTGCCGCTGGGGACGGTTGCCCGTTGGTGGCACTGGCAATCTGCTGATGCTCATAGTCCACCACGATGTGAGCCTGGCGAGCAGAGTTACTGGCGATGATTCTCCGGGCGGCCTGGACGCTCAGCATCCATGGGCCGGTGCCCGACATCGCACCGCGCGGCGCGTGAAACTCCCCGGCGGGGATCAGCCTGACAACCCGATCCCCGGGACGCACCCGAAGGGTCAGTATTGCCATTCCGATCCCCGTCATGAAAAAGGAGCTCACGGCACGTCCTTGATCTCGATGCCGAGATCGGTTGCCATTTCAGATTGGCGACCGCTGACAATCTTCGGGGCGACTCTCGGATCTTCGACTCGACCGGTGAAAACAACCGCCAAGAACCGGCCCAAGTCGAACGCATCACCAGACATCAAGGCCGAAGCAAAGGCATCTGTCATCATCTCCTGATACTCCTCGAACCAAGGCTTCCCCCGAATCGATTCAATTACGGCAGCGGACTGTGCACGCCACAGCTCGCATTCAGCCATTCGGAGGCGATCCCTCACTTGACTCTTTGCGCTGCCGTTGTCAACAAGCATCGTGTCGAGGTTGCGGAGCAACTCTTGAACCATATCGTGGCGCCGACCAGCTTCGGAAAACGCTTGGTCAGAAACCGTCATTTCGTCGACCGACATAGCCCGCGCTTTCCGTTCCTTCGCAGCCCGAAGCGCGCCTTGAGTTCGAGCGCTTTCCTTGCACGCCTCATCACGCCGCGCGATCAAATCGCCATCTTTTTGGAACAGCTTCGCCAATTCATCACGGAGTGACGTGTAGCGCCCTTTCTTATCCTCCAAGACCAAAGCGGCAGGAAACGAAGCGCTACGCCGCTCAAGAAGTTCTGACTCCATCCGGGTCAGCACCTGCCCTGCCTGTTCAAGACTCCGGGCGAGATCTTCATCCTCAACCTGGTACGACGAGAATTGCTGCTTGACCCCAATCGTCTCAAGTTGATCCGCGCTCATTTGGCGGTGGCCTGCCAGCCAGTTCCTGACCTCACGACGACGTGCCACCAGTTTGTCACGCTCGGTTTGAGCGGAAGCAAGCTGCGCTTCAAGCTCAGCAATGCCCTGCACGTGCTTTTGAATCTCCACACTACTCATCGCCTTACCATCCCTCTCTGTCATCAATGGCGCACCACTCAATGAGGACCGGAACATCCTCGGTTCCTAGGCTGCGCTTCACATCAACTCGAAACCCACAAACCGCCATATCGTCGATCAGGCCCGCGCAGAACTCGCCAGGTAAAACGGTGACGTCACTACTAATACCGATACCCTTTGCACCTAGCTTGTGATAAGTGCTGATTTCCAGCCAACTCCCGTTCGGCACAATCCGAATGAAAACTGTGAATTGGATAGTCGGTGCGCCTGGCCCAGCGTAGCGATTAATCACAGCAAACTGAACACCACGCAAGCTGCTGGGTTTTAGAAGATCATCTTCTACAGCGGTCTCCCAATTGCCGCTATTTACTTTCCAACTCGAAATTCCGCACCGACCTCTTCCTGTTCTCACATCCCACCCCTAAGAATTAACTATCACCTCTATCTGTCGCCCGGACAGATAGAACTCACGCGCCAGCCGATCAACTGCAGCGCGGCCAGAAACGGGAGCATCTCCACTTGGCACCGCGCCGGTCAATTCATCAAACCGCAGCCGAATCGCCTTGTTGCGTTCACGCACACGAACCGTCTGAAGATTGGGGATGTAAATGTCCTCTCCACGTGATGACTCCATAAGAATCCGGCACCCTTCAACACCGATCACCTCTGAGATCTCTGCAAAAACTTTGCTCTTCTCAGACCTCGGGATACGAAGTTTCAATCCGCCAAATGCATCGCTCAGGCTGAGCGCTCTATCCGCGCCGAGTTTCTCAACGAGCCAGGTAAAGGCCTTGGGGTAAACAATGTTCTCTTCACCAGAAGCGGAGGCCATATCACGCACACTAAAAGACGGTTAACCGCAAGACTGAACCACATCGGCACGAATTTAGAGGCCGAAACTATTCGTCAGGGTGGCTCCGCCGATGAGCATGTCTCAGAGGGAAACTGGAGCTGCGTCCAAGTTGATCACGTGTTCCACCGTGAAAACGATAGGCACGAGAAGGCGGGCCGGCTCAGCTTCCGGACGTGGCCCGGGTGCGAGCCTGAAGGCCTTGTAACTCTGTGATTCAGGCCTCCAGCCCATGAAGGCCCGCAGCACCGCCTCCACCTCCGGGCGCGCCGCCGCACGGGCTGGATCGGCACCCTGGGCAGGGCTTGCCGACTTGAGACTGAGAGCGACCATCCAACTCTCCTCCACGCGCGCAACGGCGCCGTCCTCGCTGCTTTGAAGTGGGCGATACCCGCCGTACACGACATAGGCGCACGGGGAAGGTTTTCCAGCCTTAGCCACCCCGGCAAACTCGGCGGCGCCGTAGGCCCCGAGTAACGATGGGATGGCTGCCAGGCGGGCAATGATCAACGGCTCCAGTTCCATCAACATCAGCGCAGCCCTCCACCAAACACCTTGCGGCCCGACTGCACAACAACGGCCAGGCCGGAGGGCGCTGGCATCGAGTCTGCGCCGGCACCCACGTTGAGGCGAAGCCGGCCGGCGGCGATGTCGCGCAACGCCGTCATCGCTTGATCACGGCGCGCCTTCACGACATCGGGGGCAGCATCCACATAGAGCGCGCAGCGCGCCAAGTCACAGCACAGCGACACAAGGAGATCGGGCGTAACCACGAGTGGCAGGCTGTAGCGGCTGGCAAGGTAGCCGTCAATCAAGGCGGATGCGTCTGCGAGCACACGATCTACCGTTACTGGATTGACGACGCCGGAGCCGGTCAGGTCGGTTTGCTCAACGAGCTCGGCATCGCCGTAGCGGCTCGTCATTTCGGATAGGGTGGCGTAAGGCATAGAACGGGGAGGTAGATTCGATTCCCATCCGATACCCCTTACTGGGTCGTGTCGAAATCACGAACTGCTTCGCCCCTTTCTCGACGCCCCCAGAACGCATGCGCGCATGCTTGACGGAACATTGTGCCTCCAAGCCAGCACCACACCGCGCACAGACCCCGTTACTACCCCGTTAATTTCAACGATCTCCGGGCCGTGGCGGTGCATGTAGCCAAAGCCCATAAAAACCGCTCAAAACGCGTTTAAAGCGGTTTTCAGTAGTCAACGAAAAAAGGGCGCCGAAGCGCCCTTTCTGTCCATCCCTTCCGCCGCGTTACCAGCCTGCCCCTGCTTCATTCGCCGCATTGATCACCTCGTCAGACAGGATGCCCACCAGGTGGCCAATCGGCTCATAGAGCGGGCTGGTGTCGTCGAGCTCACTGAGCCGATGCAGCTTGTCTTCGTCCGCCATCTTCAGCAGCATGGCCAGGGCGTACAGCGCATTGCCGTTGACCTCCAGCTTTCTGGCCAGTAGGTCCTTGGGGTTCGGCACTGTCGGCCTCCGGCCATCCCCAGCCTGAATCTCGGCCACTGTGGCCCGCTCCGCTGCATAGTTCGATTCCATCATCACCTCCTCATTCCCTCATGAACACCACGGCGCCGGATTCCCCGGCCGCTGCCGCCGACGCCACATCAATCGCCCGCTCCAGGCGCGCATTTACCACCCGCAGCAAGGCCGCCAGCTCGTGGCCGCGAACACTGATCCCTTGATCATCACGGGCGCACTCCGCGAGGCCGGCGACCGCAGCGAAGGCGGCATGGGCTTCCTGGGCATCATCTAGGACGGACACGAAGCCCTTCCGCTCCTTCTCCCTGACGCGCTTTTCGCCGACCTGAAATGCGCTCGCTATCAGCTCAGTCAGACGCGCGTACTTCTCTTCTTCCCATGTGGAGCTCATCGGTCACTCCACCTTGCTGGAAGCCTTAGGGCCTTTGTTGTCGGTCATTCCCTTCTTCTCCTCACGGTCGGCCCACCACTTCTCCAGGCCGACCAGCACGCTAGCCATCGTTGTCTTGGTCAGGAAACGCGGGTTATCCACCTTGCCCACACGCTTCACGAAGCTGGCGAAGGCCTCGCCGTCCAGGCCGCCATCCAGCCCCAGCTTCTTGACCAGGCCCCGGGCTGTCTTCCATTGGGCATCGGTCGGCCGGTTGGCGCCCTTGCCGGCGATCACCTTCGCCGTGGCGGGCGCCTCGTCCAGATAGCCGGCCGTGCGCAGTGTCTGCACCAACGTGGCCAGCTGCCGGTCGCTCAGGTCGCTGCTGCTGCGCTTGCCGGTGTTCTTGGCCAGCCAGTCCCGGTAGGTCTCGTCATCCATGCCCATGCGGGACTTGGCGATGTGCACCATCGCGATCAAGGATTTTCTCGTCGTCATGCCCTGCCCTCCCTTACCTGGCTTGGCGCGCCTGGCTGGCGCTCAGGTTGTCGACGCCGGGAAACTGCGAGGCTTCCCAAAGGCGCATCATGCGAAGCCATGCGTCGAGGAGCCCCGCTTCGGCCGCGCACGCCAGGCCCCTGGGCTCGGAGAAGTAGGCAAACCGATAGAGCAGCCAATTCAGCTCTCTTTCGGTCAGGTCGAGGATGTCGCGCGTCGTCACGGCCATCAACTGAACAACCTTTTCGCCCTTGGGGGTTGTCACCTTCAGATCCACGAAGGCCTCATAGGCGTAAAGCGCACGGACCAGGGCAAACAGCTCAATGTCAGTGCAGGCCTCCAGCGAGTCTTGCCCCACCACGTGATGAATCAGGGAATCGAGCGTTACCGTGATCCCAAACTCCGCAGTGCGCCGCATGGCCAAGGGAATGATCTGCAGCATGGTGTCTCGTGTGGTCATCACTCCATCCTCCCGTACTGTTTCGCAATCGAGATAAAGTTCTCCGCCGTCACTTCCATCTCACGGGCTTTCAGCTCATTCAGAACAGTGACGGCACCGCGCAACCCGCCATCCCGCCCGGGTTGGCGGACCACGGCCAGGATGGAATCCTTTAGGCGCCGCCCCGAAAGATTCAGCCAGTCCATGAAGTGCGCCACGTCCTCGGCGCTGTTGCCATCAAGGGACGTGTGACGGGTCCGGCTGGCCAGGGCGTCGTAATCGGTGCGCTTCCCCCACACCGCGGCATGAAAGGAAGGGTTGCCGATCATTGCAATGGGTATCCGCGCACGCTCGTGGATGTAGGCCATGAAACGCAGGCCCGTGCCCTTCTCAGCCGGCAGGCCGCACTCATCGGCGATCAGGAAGTCACCCGGCTTCAGCAGGGTCAACACCCGGTCGAGCTTGGCGTTCACGCTCCCGCTCGGCGCGCCGTAGGGGTCCAGCGCCGACAGCACCGCATCGAGCACGCCGGAATCCCCTTTGGTTCCCGGCGGGAACTCGAACCATACCGCCCCCGGCTCGTTGGGCCGGCGCGGGTTGTCCATGGCGTAGCGGCGGGCCGCAAAGGTCTTTCCCACCCCATAGGCGCCGGTGATCGCCACCAAGGAGCGCGCCTTGTGCGCCACGTTCAAGATGCCGTAGACCTGCCGGAAGATCTCGGTCACGGCGTAGTCATCAAGCTGTCGCTCATTGTCGCGATCCTCCTCGTCCGCCCACTTCTCCAGGGCAATCAAGGTCTCGGTTGCGCGCGGCGAGCCAAACCACTCCCCGAATGTAGTCGGCCTGAGGGCCTGCTCTGACATGAGCTTTTCGAGCTGCTCGGCGCGGATTCCACCCTCACACTCCGCGCAGATCCGCGTGACGCTGACCCCGCCCGAGAGATAGGCGTTGATCCGATCCACGATGCCCTCGGCACGGATTCGATCCATCGGGGCTTGCGCGTCCGTTACTTTTTCAGTCATGCTAACGACTCCAGTTGGTAGTTACGTGCCATTCCCGTGGCACGGTTGTGGGTTACGGACAGGCTGCTACCTGTCCGTTTTCCTTCTCTTTCTGGCCTCAGCCAGTGCTTTGTCAGCCATCTCCATGTTGCTTTCACGGACTACGTTCCTTTCCTTACGTGGCCCGATCTCGCACTTGACCGGTACAGGTTTTGGTTGCGCCTGGCGCAGTGCCTCCTTCTCCTTCAAGGCATCTTCACGCGACGGCAGGCGGTGAATGTCCCCCTTCTTGTCGATGATCTCGCCCGCCCCCAGCAGCTCGATGGGATTGGGGTTCTGGATTTCCAGTTGCCCCTGAAGCGCCTGCATCTCATCGTTCATCCCGATCTGGCGGACCTTCGGAGCAGCGTGCCCACCTTCGGCCTGGCGCTCGTCGGCAAGGTGTTGGTGCACGCGGTTGTAGCGCTGCATTTCTTCCAGCATGTCCATCTTTCCGACACGCTTCTTCAATGCACGGAAGTGCCGGTTCTGAACGCCCTCACGGCGTGAGGATTCGACGGCGCCGGCCGGGTCGAACATGCCGAACACGCGCCGCTCGTGAATCACGGTGTATTGCCCCACACCCGGCAACGGACGCTCCCGAACCAGGATCACGGCGTTCGGCGCCCACTTGGCAAAACGCACCGTAACCTTGCGGGTCATGTAGGGAATCAGGGCATCGTCGTAGTACCAGCGGTCATCAATCTGGATGCCACTGGTCTGGACCTTCGGCGTCCGCTCCTCAGCGAAGGCCACGCGGAAGACAACCTCCGGTGCAAAGGTGACGGTGTAGCCCTCCGGGACGATCTCTGCCTTCTGGTTGGGCGTGAGGCCGCCCAGAAAGCCCCGTTGTGGCGTGTTGTGGTAGGACGACACCGCCTCATCAAAGGCCAGATTGAAGGCCTCGGCGTCCCCCGGGTAAGCGTCCGGCTGCTTGCCCACCTTCGCGAGCTTCTTGTTCATGCGGTCGCCGCCGATGTAGCCGGGCAGCATGGACAGGAGCTTCTCCAGGGCGCTGAAGGCACCCTCCACCGGTTTGGCCGAGGCGTTATAGGGCTTCGCCCGAACGATGGCCCCCTCCTCCGAAGTAACGGCCGCCTCCTGATCCGGCACGTCATCCCCCCTCGGCAGCTCGCCCGCATCCTCCGCGGCAAAGCGCGCCTCCAGGGCTTCGAGCGACTCCATCCTGACCTCCATCTCCTTCACCAGCACGGCGAAGGCCCGGAAGGCGTCCATCATCTCCGCCCACTTGTATTCGCTGCCGTTGTCCATGTAGAGCTTGCGCGGCACGCCCCACGCCTGGCACAGCTCGAAGAAGGATCGGGCAATGTCTGCCTGAGTCACCGACTGGCGCGGCCCCGGGTGCAACAGGGTGTAGAAGAAGCGGTTGGTGCCCAAGTCATACCAGGCGATCATCCGGGCTGTGTAGGTGCTGCCATCCGGCCGAAGCAGCAGAACGTCCACCGGGTGCACGTCGGCCACAATCGCCTCACCCGGCGCAAACCCCTCACGGGTCCGCGCCACACGCGGCTTGTGCTTATCGGAAAAGCGCTTCGCATCACGGTGGCGAATCGCCAGGTCGCGGTAGCTCTGGTTTCGCTCGACGATGTACTGCCCCACATCACAAGCCTGCAGGCTTGCATCCTCCCATCCGGCCAGACGGCACAGCTCGAAGAGCTTGGCGCTGGCCATGTGCCGCACCTTGTCCCGGCTCGGCGCACCGTTGCCCCACAGATCCACCACGTACTGCTCAATTTCCTCGGCGATGCGGGTCTTCACCGGCATCTCAAGCGGGCAGGCCTTCTCCCACTTCTTGTTGATCAGATGACGATGCTCGGCCTCCAAGGTCCGGGCTTTACGCATCAGGCCCTCGACGTCGCCCGCCTCGAAATCCGCACAGAACTTGCGCAACGTATCGAGGCTGAAGGTCACCGGTTTGCCGTCCGTTGGCCGGATGTGAGTCTGTTCTGCCAACTTGCTCAACACTGCACAACGCGCAGGTGTTCCGGTCCGCCAACGAAGCGCCGGCTTGATGAGTTCGGCCTTCCACTCCGCCTCGTGCCGATGTTTGACCAGTAACGAGATCCGGGACAGATCAACGTCCGGTGTAATGGTCTTGGTCGTCGCGGGGAGTTGCGCGGGCTTGAAGAGATCCGGGTTCTGGTCGCGGAACTTCGTGTACAGCTCGAGAGGCAGACTGTTCGCCTTGACTTGGTAAGCCTTCCCACCAGGGCCGCCAGCTGCATCAGCCATCCTCACGACGAGGCAAGCACCGCGCCAAGTAGAGCCTTCCGTTTCAAAGCACTTTTTCATGGCGCTTCGAGCGTTCTGTGACGAGATTTCAGCCAACTCAGCGAGCTGAGAAACCGATAGCCACATCAGTTCGGTTTCCATTCGCTGTCCACCATCAAACGCCATTGGAAGTGACCACGGTCATTACCCGCGAAGTAGGCGTCGAACTCCGGCGTGCCGGGTTGATAGGGGCACCGGATGCGCGTCCCATTGAGGCGGAAGGCCAGCACATCGACCAGCCCGCGCCGGTACGCCTCGCTGCGCTTGTTGCCCACAGACAGCAGCTTGTCAGCGATCTCGTTGGGGGACGGGCAATCCACAAGGGTCGGCCCCTTCGGGGAACGCTCAGACGTTGTCATGGCCCTGTTCCTCAATGACTTCGCCTTCTTTGAGGCCGAGCAACACGGCGGCCTTATGGCTTTGCCCGAACTGGCACTTTCTGCCGCCCGACAGAACAGAGCGGACAACCGACGGATTCAGGCCGTATTGACGTGCCCAGCCGGCGACGCTGATTCCTTTCCTGCTGAACTCCTCGCGGACTTCCTGGGGCGTCCGCAAACGCTTGCTGTCCATGGTTCCTCCTATACTTAAGGGTGATTAAATTTCGTTTTGCGCAGTTTTTTGCGCACACAAACATTTTGCGCTAAATTTTGCGCACGTCAAGAGGTTTTCAGTGAACTTTTCACAGCGGCTCAAGAGCGAACGGCTACGACTTGGCTTGACTCAGGAGGAGATGGCGAAGGCTGGGGGGGTCAGCCGCCGGGCCCAGGTGGGTTACGAGGCAGGTAGTAGCGCCCCGGATGCTCGGTATCTCGAGGCAGTCTCCGCAGTCGGTGTTGACGGCTACTACTTAGCCTCCGGAAAGCGAATGGGTGAGGAGCTGAACCAAGTTGCGGCAGCCGAGATTCTGTTTTCCGAAGTCGCGAAGGCTCATGGCCTCCGAGGCGATAGCTTCACGGCGGCATGGGAAGAGGTCATCGCAGCGATCCCGGAGACGGTAATCACCGACGGCACACATACGACAGTCGCCATGGAGGCGCTGGACTCGATTGCCGAACGCGGGGTTTCCGCGATCCTCAGGCTGTCGCCTCGGTTTCTCGAGGAAGCGACAATGGAAGCTGTCTTGGTCGGGTTGGATCAGTCCCTTGCGGATCAGAGCTTGACGGCAACGCCAACTCGTAAGGCGAAGATGGCGATGCTCATCTACCGCCAGGCCCGATTGGTGGGAGCGTTAGACTCGAAGATGATCTCGGACGTTGTGGCACTCGCGGGCACCGGCAGCTGAGCGCCGATGAAGCTCCTCGTCTATTTTTTGCTCGACATTTGGCACCGCCGTTACAACGCATCCGGCTATCAGGCCTGTGGGGGAGTGAAGTGACTGACCGATGCCCGCTCCAATCGAGGCAGAGGGTGTGAACTCAGGGTGTGAACTGGGTGTGAACTTCGACCTTCAGAGGGTGTGAACTCGACTTTTTGGGGGGAGCAGTCCGATTTGCCCCCTCGCAGTTCTTCCGCCGCAGCTTTTCCGCAACACCCGCACAGCCCGCCCTCGCGCCTCCAAGCCTGCTCAGAATCCCAGCAATGGCGCATGTTTCCAGCCGTTCCGTGATCATTTTCGGGCGGTCCTGGTGCAGTTTTACCCATTCCCTCAGCCAGTCCCCGATCCGCCGCAACCCGCGCCCCTCCTGGGCGAGCCGTGAAAATTTCCCTGCACCGATCCGTGGTTTTCGATCAGCACCCCCATCGTCCACCACCCGCGGCGCCCAGCATTTCCCCCGAAAAATCAAGGCTCTGGCGCGCTTCAATGGAAGTTTTTCTTGATCTTTCCGGCCAAATTTCCTACTAAATGTAGTAGAAAAAAACTTTTAAATACACTATTGATTTTTTTATCTCATTGATTTTAAACAACTAAAAAAATTTGTCTAAATTTCGAGCTTCGAGGTAAGCTATGCGCCGCTCAACACACCTCCCGATCAGCCAGAAAAAAGCCATGACCGCCACGACGAAACCCGCCAAAGTCCAGCCCGCCTCTGCCGCCAACCTCGAGCCGCAGGAGATCTCCGGCGAAGTCCTGCTCGAGAAATACGCCAAGGGCAATGAGCAGAACGTTGCCGATGTTCGTCTGCGTGTCGCCCGTGCTCTGGCGGCCATGGAGTCCGAGGAAAAGCGCCTGTTCTGGGAGACCAAGTTCCTCGAAGCCCAGGAGCGCGGCTTCGTGCCCGCCGGCCGTATCAACTCGGCTGCAGGCACCAACCTGGCCGCCACTCTGATCAATTGCTTCGTGCAGCCGGTGGGTGATTCCATCACCGAGTCCGTGGACGGCCGCTGCGGCATCTACACCGCCCTCGCCCAATCCGCGGAGACCATGCGTCGTGGTGGCGGCGTCGGCTACGATTTCTCCTCCATCCGCCCCAAGGGCGCAATGGTGCGCGGCACCCAGTCCAACGCCTCGGGCCCGGTGTCCTACATGCGCGTCTTCGACCGCTCCTGCGAAACCGTCGAATCCGCCGGCTCCCGCCGTGGCGCCCAGATGGGCGTACTGCGCTGCGACCACCCGGACATCGAAGAATTCATCCACGCCAAGGACCACGGCGACCTGACCAATTTCAACGTCTCCATCGCGGTCACCGACCTGTTCATGCAGGCCGTCGAGGCCGATGGCGACGTGGAACTCGCCCACAAGGCCGAACCGTCCAACGATATCAAGGAAGCCGGTGGCTATCAGCGCGACGATGGCCTGTGGGTCTACCGCAAAGTGTCGGCCCGCGAGCTGTGGGACCAGGTCATGCGCTCCACCTATGACCACGCCGAGCCGGGCATCCTGTTCCTTGATCGCATGAACAAGGACAACAACCTCTATTACTGCGAAACCATCGAGGCCACCAACCCCTGCGCCGAGCAGCCCCTGCCCTCTTACGGTTGCTGCTGCCTGGGCTCCATCAACCTGACTCTGTACGTCAAGGACGCTTTCAGCGACAAGGCCAGCTTCGATTTCGCCTCCTTCGGCAAAACGGTGGAAACCTCCATCCGCATGCTCGACAACGTGCTTGAGGCCACCCACTGGCCCCTGGAGCAGCAGCATGCCGAAGCCCAGTCCAAGCGCCGCGTCGGCCTCGGCTTCACCGGCCTGGGCAACGCCCTGGCCATGCTGCGCCTGCGCTATGACACCGACGAAGCCCGCGCCATGGCCACGAAGATCTCCGAATACATGCGCGACCAGGCCTATCTGGCCTCCGTCGAGCTGGCCAAGGAGCGCGGCGCCTTCCCGCTGTTCAATGCCGATCTTTACCTGTCTGGCGGCAACTTCGCCTCCCGCCTGCCGGCCGACGTGAAGGACAAGATCCGCAAGCACGGCCTGCGCAACTCCCACCTGCTGTCCATCGCCCCCACCGGCACCATCAGCCTGGCTTTCGCCGACAACGCCTCCAACGGCATCGAGCCGCCGTTCTCCTACACCTACACCCGCAAAAAGCGGATGGCCGACGGCACCTTCAAGGAGCACGCCGTCGAAGACTACGCATGGCGTCTCTACAAGCATCTGGGTGGCGATGTTGCCAAGCTGCCCGAGTACTTCGTGACCGCGCTGGAGATCTCCGCCAAGGCTCACAAGGACATGGTTGCAGCCGTTGCACCCTATGTAGACACTTCCATTTCCAAGACGGTGAACGTCCCCGCCGACTACCCCTATGTCGAGTTCGAGAACCTCTACCTCGACGCCTGGAAGTCTGGCCTCAAGGGGCTGGCCACCTACCGTCCCAACAGCGTGCTGGGCTCCGTGCTGTCGGTCACCCCGAGCAGCGAGCAGAAGCAGCCGCAGGACGTGGAGATGTCCGACGACACCAACCGTCGCCTGTCCATCAAGAGCCTGCCCGCCCCGGTACTGTCGTCCCTGCGCTGGCCCGGCCGCCCGGATCTGCCGGACGGCAACGCCGCCTGGACCTACATGCTCAACACGCCCCAGGGCAACTTCGCCCTCTTCGTGGGTCACATGGATCCGGTCGAGGACAGCCCCGCCAAGGGCTCCTTCCCCTTCGAAGTGTGGGTGAATGGTGCCGACCAGCCCCGTGGCCTGGGTGCTGTCGCCAAGACCCTGTCCATGGACATGCGTGCCAACGACCGCGGGTGGCTCAAGCTCAAGCTCGAAACCCTGTCCAAGACCGTCGGTGAGAAGCCCTTCGAGCTGCGCTTCCCGCCCCACGGCGAACAGAAGCTGATGCCCGGCGTGGTGTCCGCCTTCGCCCAGGTGGTGCGTTACCGCTGCGAAAGACTCAACGCCCTCGACGGTGACCTGCCGACACCGGTGCTCGACAGCGTGTTCAGCCTGCAGGAGCCCAAGACCGGCACCGACGGCACCCTGTCCTGGACGGTGGACATCCAGAACCCGGCCACCGGCGAAGACTTCGTGCTCGGCCTGAAGGAAATCACCCTGCCCGACGGTGTCACCCGCCCCTACTCCATGTGGCTGTCGGGCAACTACCCCCGCGCCCTGGACGGTTTGTCACGCATCCTCTCCCTGGACATGCGCGTCATGGACCCGGCCTGGATCGGCATGAAGCTGCGCAAGCTCATCGATTACCCGGAACCCCTGGGCGACTTCATGGCCTTCGTGCCCGGCACCCGCCGTCAGCAGAACTGGCCTTCCACCGTTGCCTACCTGGCCGCGCTGATCATCCACCGCTACGCCATGCTCGGCGTGCTCGACGAAGCCGGCTACCCGACCCGCGAGATGGGCATCCTCGAATCCCCCCGCGACAACAACGAGCCCAAACTGATGCAGGGCGCCCTGTGCAACGAGTGCGGCAATCACTCGGTGATCCGCAAAGATGGCTGCGACTTCTGCACCGCCTGCGGCGCCGTGGGTACCTGCGGCTGAGACAGCATGCAGCGGGAAGCGGCTTGCATGTCGGTTGACGCATGTCGTGCAAGCAAACAAGCCCGCTAGGCGGCAAGCCGTAAGACTCAACGCCCACCCTCACCCGGTGGGCGTTTTTTCGCGTGGCGAGCTGCGTAAGCTCAGTAGTGGTAGCGCCTGGAGGTCACGCGCTCAACGAATTTGAGATGAGGCTGGGCTCGCTTTACTTTGCTGTGTCGGGGCAGCTCAATCGCATCCAGGATTGCTCGGTAGGTGCCAAGCTTTCCACCGAGCTTACGATAGGTGATCAAAGCCTGCCGATTGAGGAGCACCTGTAGAGACCACCAATGGTCGCTGTCTTGGATGTAGGTCGGGATGCTTGGATCAATCCAACCACTGAACCAACACACGTTGTTCGCAAAAAGCCGAAGACTGGTGACACAGTGGCGGGGCTGACGAGGAATGAACCCCACATCCCCTTGCCTGTTGAACTCGGGAGTCGTCCAGAGTGAGTCATGATGCCCAATCCGGTTGCGGACGTCCCGGATCCGCTTGAGCAGGTTCTTGACCCTCCTCCTGAACGCTTGGGTGCCATGAGGCACCGCGAGGGTATCCGGGGCAGTCGGGAACACGTTCGCCAAAATGCTAGCTTGCAGCCCTGCGGGATGAGCCCTGTGGCCGAGGCCATCAATTAACACCTCCCAAAACCCGAAGGGAAGGGCCGCCACGACATCGTCAGGCGTAACGACGTAGCCTGGGCCCTTCTTGCTTTTGATTTTCTCCACTACAGAGCTGACGTTGTTCTTTGATTCTTGACTCAGTTTGTGCCAAGCGGGTAAGAACTCCGGGGCCGCAGGGTTAACGGCGTGTGCGGGGTTGGAGCGCGGCGTCATCCAGTCAAAGGAGTCGGTGCCACCAAAGTGCTGCGACAGTGCTCGATGAAGGGCATTGCGCAGTGCCACCTCGAAGTCGCCCAGGATTGGAAGCAGCGCAGAACCCACCGCTTGGTTCCAGGCATAGCACCCTAGAAGGTCTTGATCTGTTTCGGTCTTGAAGAAGGCCTAGCCTGGGAAGAGTGAGGTGCCTCAGCATCGGCAAGCTATGGATTCGTGTGAGTTGGTGGTGCTATACTTCAGCGCATAGAGACATGGGTTTTCCGGGTAACCGGTCGTGCCCGTGTAATTTGAGGACGAAGCCCGCTTATGCGGGCTTTCAGACTGCTGACAAAGCCCCAAGCCCCCGCCCGTCGGGGGCTTCGTATTTTTATAATAGCGGCATGCTCAAGCCTGCCGCCGCCTCCGCTCAGACCGAACTGGAAATGGTGACGCTGGACCAGCTGGTTCCGCGTGATCACCTGCTCCGGCTGATCGACACCC
>NZ_JAQVCN010000063.1 GCF_028689785.1 Zoogloea sp.
GGAACACCATGGTCATTGCCGGCATGCCGTTGGGCAGCGGGCCATGGGACAAGGTGAGCTTGCTGGCAGACTTGTCCACCTTCTTGACGAGGCCATCGGTCATCTGGGCGGAAACGCCGCTTTTTTCGCCGTGCATGGCGGTGTGATCCGCATGCTCGTCGGCAGCGATGGCAGGAATGGAAAATACAGTGCCTAGTACAGTGGCCAGGACGATGAACGGAGTTTTCATGGGGATTTCCTTCATGAGAGGTATCGGATATCAGTGACGGGCAAACACGCTGGTCGAACCATCGGCTTTGACGAGCAGCGTTTCGTAGGGCATTGGTTTGGCGCTCTCCATGCCGGGGGAGCCCGGCGGCATGGAGGGAACGGCCAAGCCAACGGCCTTGGGCTTCTCTTTCAGCAGGCGCTGGACATCCGCCGCCGGGACATGCCCCTCGATGAGGTAGTTGCCGACCTTGGCCGTGTGGCACGACCCGTAGGCGTCGGGCATGCCGAGCTTCTTGCGCTGCCCCGGAACGTCTTCCACGTCATGCGTCTTCACGTCGAAGCCCTGGGCACGCATGTGCTCCACCCACTTCCCGCAGCAACCGCAATACGGGCTCTTGTACACATCGACCGAGGCCCCAGCCAGGGCGGTGCCTGCCATCAGGCCCAGCACGGACGACAAGATCAGCGTCTGCAGTTTCATGACGATTCCTTTGGTGATTGGGATGGCTCATTCTGGCAAGCGCACACCGACGAGAAGCTGTCCTGAAAATTACATTTCTGTAATCTTCAGGCAGAGGCTCTGCGGTCCTTGGGCCCCTAGTGTGTGTGCTTGAAGCCGGGCGGATGCGTGTGCCCCTTCTTCTCCACGACGACGGGAGAGACGGGTTCATCCTTGGCATGGTCGCTATGGTCTTCATGAGCCTCATGGGCATCAAGCCCACCATGGCTGTGTCCTTCGCTGGATGCCACAAGCGCCGTGTAGTCCGCCGCAGTCAGCCCGGGCAGCCTCTGGAGGAAGGCAACCAGATCCCAGATCGCTTCATCCTCCATCCCGCCCTTCGACCAGGCGGGCATGCCTGAAGCCTTGATTCCGTGCTTGATGATCCAGAACTGACGGGCCTGGGCGAATTGGGGGTCGAGCGCAGCTTCGGGCTTGACGGTCAGCTTTGGGGGTGTCGGATAGAGCCCTTTCCGGATCTCCGAGTCCTCTGCTTCCGGAGACAAGTGACATCCCACACACATCGCGTCGTAGTTACCCGAGCCCCGGCGGACCCGTTCCGGATTCGTCAGATCAACAGGCGGCTTGATCTCACTTGCCCGAACTGCGATGGAGCGCTCACGCGCGAATTCGAGCAAACGATAGGTCAGCGGGTGATGGGGCTCGTCGGCGGCAACGTTGATGGCGCCGGAGTAAAGAAGGACGGCCCCTGAAGCCGCACCCACGGCAGCCAGAACCGCCAGGGTGATCAGAGTCTTGTTCATGATGGGGTTCCTCAGTGCTTGTTATCGTGAGTGGAACTCAGTGACCGGAATGCGGGCCGGGCTTTCGGACCTGCACTTCGGTTGCTGCGGGCTTGCCCGTCGCCGGCATGGATTGCCCCCCCTGGGTTTTTGCGCGCGGCGGCTCAGCGGCGGGCCCGGTCCATTCATAGGCACGGGTGCCGGGAGGCTGCTTGTACCAGCCGGGGTCGGAGTAATCGCCGACCTTCTGCTCGGCACGGACTTTCAGGACAGTGAACATGCCGCCCATCTCCACCGCACCATAGGGGCCTTGGCCTGTCATCATCGGAAGGGTGTTGTCCGGCAGCGGCATCTCCATTTCACCCATGTCGGCCATGCCGCGCTCTCCCATCACCATGTAGTCGGGAATGAGATCGGTGATCTGCTTGGCGGCCTCCCGGTGATCGACCCCGATCATCGTCGGCACGTCATGGCCCATCGCATTCATCGTGTGGTGGCTCTTGTGGCAATGGAAGGCCCAGTCACCGGCTTCGTTGGCGATGAACTCGACTTGACGCATCTGCCCGACGGCGATGTCGGTCGTCACTTCCGGCCAGCGCGACCCCTTGGGCGTCGGGCCGCCGTCGGTGCCGGTGACCGTGAATTCGTGACCATGCAAGTGAATCGGATGATTCGTCATCGTCAGGTTGCCGACGCGGATACGTACCCGGTCGTTCTGGCGCACATTGAGGGAGTCGATGCCCGGAAATGCCCGACTGTTGAAGGTCCACAAGTTGAAGTCGAGCATCGTGTTCACCTTCGGTGTGTAGCTGCCGGGATCGATGTCGTAGGCGTTCAGGAGGAAGCAGAAATCCCGGTCCACCTCGTCGATAAGGGGGTGCCGCTCCTTCGGATGGGTAACCCAGAAGCCCATCATGCCCATCGCCATCTGGGTCATCTCGTCGGCGTGGGGGTGATACATGAAGGTGCCTGGCCGGCGTGCCACGAACTCGTAGACGAAGGTCTTGCCAGGGGGAATCTGAGGTTGATTGAGTCCGCCGACACCATCCATTCCGCTGGGCAGGCGTTGCCCGTGCCAATGAATGGTCGTGTGCTCGGGCAGGCGGTTGGTGACAAAGATGCGGACCCGGTCGCCTTCGACCACTTCGATCGTTGGGCCGGGGCTTTGTCCGTTGTAACCCCACAGGTGGGCATTCATGCCAGGAGCGATCTCCCGCACAACCGGCTCGGCCACAAGGTGAAACTCCTTGACGCCCTTGTTCATGCGCCACGGCAACGTCCAGCCGTTGAGGGTGACCACCGGGTTATAGGGCCGACCGGCGCCGGTGACGCCTCGCGGGAAATGCGGAGGCGCCGTGTTCGGGTCCTCCTTCAGGATGAGTTCAGGAAGTGCGGCCATGGCGACGGAACTGACCGAGGCCGCGGCCACGGCGCCACCGGTCAGGCCCAGGCTTTGGATGAATGCGCGACGGGATGTCATCGGGTGTCCTTTCGGTTCAGTGATCCGGACGGCCGGTGCTGGCCGGGGAAGTGCGCGCGGCGGCGGCCAAGGAGGGCTTGCCGATCAGGGCCATTTGTAGATCACTCTGGGCAATCCAGTAGTCACGCAGGGACTCGATGTAGCTGTTCACGCTGCTGATCTGGGAGCGGGCATCGGCAAGCAGATCGAAGACCCCGATCAGCATGCCGTTGTAGCGCAGTAGGTTCTCTTCGGCGATCCGCTTGTTGAGCGGCACGATTTCGTCCCGGTAATGCTTTGCAATGTCGAAACTGTTGCGATACGCCGAATAGGCTTCGCGGACTTCCGAACGGGCGTTGATGGCAGCTTCCGCCGCACGTTCAACGGCCTGACCATAGATGGCTCCCGCCTTGGCAACCTTGCTGCCGCCAAAGTCGAAGATCGGGAGTTCGAAACTCACTTCGTAGCCGCGTTTGTAGCCGCTATCCCGCGTTCCCTCCAGGACACGTGCCGGCCCAAACTCCAGCACGTTGATGAAGCGTGTGGCCTGGGTGAGGCCAAGGTTCTTGGCCAGCGCCTCGGTTTCGAGACGGACCGCCTGGAGATCAAGGCGCTGATCCAGCGCCGTTTGCTCGACTGCCGGCAGCTCGTCGGGCAACTTGGGCAGATCTGGCAGGCGCTCGGGGAGTCGAATCGCCTGGGGTGATGGCAAGCCCAGCAGCTTGGTCAGCCGCTCTCGCGCCGCAATGCTGGCTTGCTCGGCCCGAGCCAGATCGAGGGCCGCGGACGCATAGAAACCTTGCTCGCGCGCCTGCTGCAACCGGTTGAAGTTACCGACTTCCGCCATCTTGCGGGCCAGGCCAGCGCCGGCTTCCGCGGCCTGCCTGACTTTCCGGAGGTAACGGACCGACTCTTCGGCCGCGATGGTTCCAAAGTAGGCCTTGCGCGTCTCGGAGGCCAGTCTCGCCACCTCCAGCGCCGTCATGCGCTGGGTCTGGGCGAAGTTGCGTTTCTCGACCTCCACGGCAAGCGGCATGGTGATCAGCGCGAACAGGTTGAAGGTCAGCACCTGTTCGATCTTGAATTCGCGTACGCCATTCTCGGCGCGGCTGGTACGAAGCATCGAAAAATGGGGGTTCGGCAATCGCCCGGCCTGGACCATCTCGGCTTCGCTGATCCCAAGATCGTAAAATGCAGCGCGAAGTCCCCGGTTGTTGTAAATGGCGACCTGAACAGCATCCTCAGCAGCCAGGGGCTTGGCCAGCAGCTCGGTCACACGTGTATCGATCTCCTTGCGGGCCTCGTCGCTCCTCGCCCACTGGGCATCGGCACCAATACGGGCGCGGGTCGTTTCCCGCACGGTGTCGAAGCCTCCGTCCGGGGAGAAACTGGCACAGCCGCTCAGGACCAGCGTTCCAAGCACCAGGGTGGTCAGCCCCTTGATGGCGCGGGAGTGTCGGGAAGATAGGGTTGAGCGCATGGCGAACTCCTAATGGTGATGGTCAGCAGGAGGCCTCGCTGAGGCCGGCGGCATCGCTCCGCTTTCCTTCTGCAAAGCCCCGTCGGTGTTGGCAGGTGCCGCATGGCCTGCATGCGCGCCGTCTGTACGCAGGACGCCTTCATTGGCCGCTCGCCATGCGCCAACGGGGGCTTCCGACCAGGCACGATAATCGGACAAGGAGGACTCACGAGGGGAAGTCCTGGAAGCAGGCTCCAGGGTGGGCGGCTCAGCAGCCAGGACGCATTTCGTCAAGGCCAGTGCCAGCAGTCCGAGCAGGGTTGATCGCATCGGTCGTCTCCATGGGGTCAAAAGGGGGCCTCGGGAATCTGGTGTTCCCATGGCGAGCAGTGTGCGGTGCAAAAACCGACAGGAGACTGACCCGGGAATTACATCTTTGTAATCTTGGGAAGAATGGAAGTGGCTTGCGCCAAACTAACGCGGCCAAATAGAGAAGGCTGCGAGGAAGACAATGAAAATACTGATCGTCGAGGATGAACCCAAAACAGGGGACTACCTCAAGCAAGGGCTGGTTGAAGCCGGCTTCAATGTGGACCTGGTGCGGGACGGCATGGACGGACTGCACTTCGGGATGACCGATGTTTACGATCTCATCGTGCTCGACGTGATGTTGCCAGGGCTCGATGGATGGCGCGTGCTGCAGGCACTGCGCAAGGCCGGCAAGGAGATGCCCGTCCTGTTTCTGACCGCCAAGGACAGCGTGGATGACCGGGTCAAGGGGCTCGAGCTGGGGGCCGATGACTACCTCGTCAAACCCTTCGCCTTCTCGGAGTTGCTGGCTCGCGTTCGCACGCTCTTGCGCCGGGGCGCCAAGAACAAGGAAGTCGACGCCCTGCATGCGGCAGATCTGGAACTGGACCTCCTGCGCCGACGCGTCACGCGCGCCGGCAAGCGGATAGATCTCACCGCGAAGGAATTTGCCCTCCTCGAGCTCCTGCTCCGGCGGCGTGGGGAAGTGCTACCGCGCTCCTTGATCGCCTCCCAGGTGTGGGACATGAACTTCGACAGTGACACCAACGTGATCGAGGTGGCGGTGCGTCGACTGCGGGCCAAGATCGACGATGGTTTCGAACCCAAGCTGATTCGCACCGTGCGCGGCATGGGCTATGTGCTGGAGGAGCAGGAGTGCGAGTAGTTCGCCCGCGAGCCCGCCGCAAGTCCCTGACCTTCCGCCTGACCCTGCTGTTCGCAGCGGCATCGACAGTCGTGCTGCTGATACTGGGCTTGATTGTGGCCGAGTCCGTCGAACACCACTTCGAAGAGCAGGACATGGAGGCCCTGAGCGGCAAACTTGAGCTGATTCGCCACGCCTTGGCCAAAGTGAATTCGCCAAAGGATCTGGCGGCGATTCCCCAGCAGATGGACGACTCCTTGATCGGGCATCATGGCCTGGTCGTAGCCGTAAAGGGACCGGACGGTCAAACCCTGTTCGCCACCCAGGATGCTCCCTTTCCCCAACCGTTACTGGATCGGGTCAAGACACCCGAGGCTGAGCGGCCTTACGTGTGGCAGGTCGATGATCAGTTGTCCTTCCGGGGCATCGTGGCTGAAGCACCCACCGGGGTTCAGGCATGGCCACCTGCCGTCGTCGCCGTGGCGACGGACATCTCCCATCACAACCGCTTCATGGACTCATTCATGAAGACCCTGTGGAGCGTGGTCATTGGTGGCACTTTGGCGACCGGGCTGCTCGGTTGGTTTGCTGCCCGTCGAGGCCTGGCCCCCCTTCGCGAGATGAAGCGACGAGCCACGGAAGTCAGCGCCCAACGTCTCGACCAGCGTCTGCCTGTGGACGCCGTTCCCGTCGAACTGGCTGAGCTGGCTGAATCCCTCAACGACATGCTGGCCCGGCTGGAGGAGTCGTTCAAGCGACTTTCAGACTTCTCATCGGACCTGGCCCATGAGCTCCGGACGCCGGTCAGCAACCTGATGACGCAAACCCAGGTTGCCCTCGCCAAGGCCCGTAGTTCTGCGGAATACCGGGAAGTGCTGGAGTCCAACTGCGAGGAGTTCGATCGTCTGTCGCGGATGATTTCGGACATGCTGTTCCTCGCCAAATCCGAGAACGGCCTCATCGTGCCAGGCCAGGAAACCTTTGATCTGGCGGACGAGGTTGCGGCCCTGTTCGACTTTTACGGTGCCCTGGCGGAAGAGAACGGCGTCTCGCTACGGCTTGAAGGCGCCGGCCAAGTGACCGGAGACCGACTGATGCTCCGGCGGGCTATTGGTAACCTCCTCTCCAATGCACTGCGCTACACCCCGTCTGGTGGGCGCATTGTTGTGACGGTTAGCGTCGTACGCGACAGCCCGGACGCCGAAGCCGTCCACCTCTCAGTCGAGAACACCGGAGAGCCCATCCCGTCGGAACACCTGTCACGTCTTTTTGACCGCTTCTATCGCGTGGATGCGTCCCGCCGTCACTCCGGCGATGGCGCCGGGCTGGGCCTTGCCATCACTCGTTCAATCCTGCGATCTCACGGAGGCGACATCGAGGGACGGACGGGGAA
Source organism: Zoogloea sp. (assembly GCF_028689785.1). Classification (GTDB taxonomy): domain Bacteria; phylum Pseudomonadota; class Gammaproteobacteria; order Burkholderiales; family Rhodocyclaceae; genus Zoogloea. Next base: position 6,938 of record NZ_JAQVCN010000063.1, read on the forward strand.
AGGCTGCAACATTTTCGAGATGTGGATACCGACATCGATCGTCACGCCCCGCAGCGCGGACTGACCTGTTTGGATGCTCACAGCCATGATCTGCTCAAATGCGCTCTCTTCCCCGAACGGCTTGTTGCTTCAAGCAACGATCCGTCGCTTGGAGGATCTCGGCCTTCAGACACTCCGGGCGACATCCACTGGGGACGCTGAGGCGGCTATCACCCTATTTGCCCAGTTCACCGACTGTATGTACCGCAGCTTTGCGTTAGAAGAGCGCTGGCTCAACACCTGGTTATCTCCCGATCGGGATGCTCATGTCCGGGAACATACGCATCTGATCGAACTGACAGTCGAGCACTACATGAGCTTCATGACGGATGACCGGCTCACCTGCGCCTCCATACGTCGCGCACTTGAGGGAGCTATCTTGCCGCACATCGTCACTAGGGACCGTGCGCTCTTACACCACCACCACACAGTCGCACCATGACTGCCAGAATGTATGGATTGCGTACGTCCTCTTTTTTGTTCTAGTATCTCAAAGTCTTCCCTTCGCACGGAAGGTGTTCCTATGTTCAGACCCCATGCCATGAAACAACCCGCTCGCAGCCTTCTCTTGAAGAAACACGCTTCGTCCCTCAAGGCGAAGAAGCGGCTCGTCGTGTCCATTGAGTCTGTCCGGTCGACACCGGCAGTTCAGGAGCGCGCGGAGCAGCTGGCCGCTGCCGCTCGCCGTGCCAAGGAAGCACATTTTCTGGACAAGTATCGGGTCACTTTGCCTGGCTGATGCTGACTGACGAGGGATATGGTTACCTCCCCATCACGGAGGTTGATCTGGCGACTCTCGGTACATTCTCGTGCGGAAAACCGCGCCTAGACGATTTTCTGAGCGCACAGGCACTGGCCTTGCACAAAGCCAGACTGGGCTTCACCAACGTGGTCTTTCATCAGCAGTTCGAAGGTCCGGTCGGCTACTTCACCCTCGCCAACGACGCGATCAAGCTCAACGACTCTGAGAAGTTCGAGTTGGGGTTCGGTGAGCAGGTCGAACTCGCAGCCTTTCCCGCCGTCAAGATCGGGCGACTTGCCGTCCACCAGGATCTGCACCGTAAGGGTGTGGGCGCCGCCTTGATGACGCTTCTTCTCGGCGACATTCTCAATACGGCGGGCTTGTCCGCTGCGCGACTGATCGTTGTCGATGCGGACAACGACGACGCGGTCCTCCGCTTCTACGAAAAGCTCGGCTTCGAGACAAGCCTGTGGGCGGAAGAGATGGCCAGGAATCACACTAAGAAGCGTGCTAAGCCCCTGACGATCAAGATGCATCGGGACGTCTTCAAAGGCCTCTGAGTACGTCAGCTGCGGCCAGCACCGTGAAGGGCTTCCAGATAGGCAGACCATACGCCGTTAAGGAGTTGTCGGTAGCGATGAATGTCGTCAAGGCGCACGAATAGGTCTTGTCCGAAGAGCGGCGTCCCGATGTCCGGCTTGTGGACAATGACCGTCGGGTCATCGAGTGCATCCTGCTCGTAATCAGCCAGAAAAAGGTGAGGCGCCGCCGTATAGAGCTCTTGAGCCGATGCGCCGTCTCCGTGTTTGACGGTATTAGCCAGCAGACGGAGCTCATCCAGGCCAGACCGCTGCTCCTTGGTCAGAACAGGATCCGGAAGCGTCTTGTCCCACGCCTTCAGTACATCAGATCCAAACTTGAGCGGTTTGTGATTCAGGACGCGAACGTGAAAGGCCCGGACTTGCTGCTCAAACAGGTGGTAGAGACTGACCGCGAACATGTTCTGAAGTCCCTGGCGCAAATCGAGCACGATGTCGAAATGCGCTAACGACGCCTCGAAAGCAGCCTCATGGGCCGTTTGCGGATCGAGCCCGTTGCCATCGTTGGCACACTCACGGCTCGCTCGGTACGCTTCCTGTTGAAGCGCCTCGACTTCCGCGTGCACGGAGTCAAAGGTCGGCAGGAGGCGCACCGTCAAGGTCTCGACAAGTCGGTCAATCTGATTGCGGTACAGCTGTCGGTAATGTTCCAGTTCCCAGTGAGTCAGCATCGCCGTCCTGTCCTCGCCAAAGGCCGGGGGACAACGACGTTATCACGATTGCGTAGCGGCCCGTTGCGACCTCAAATTGTAGGCGACGCTTGCCACAATAATGAGCAGGATCAGGACCTGTGCGGTAACGGTCTGGATCGACGGGTAAACGCCCAGAACATCGATGCGCGGTATCGAGAGGGGCGTGATCTGCAGGACGCCGACCTTTTGCAGTGCGGCCACACCTTTGCCCATCAGAACAACGGCGAGCGCCCCCACCAGGGCCGAACTGAAGGCAAAGAACTGGCTGATCGGCAGACGTGCCGCGGAGCGCAGGAGTACCGCTGCGACCGCCGCCAGGATGACCACGCCGGAGGCAAGGCCGGCAAGCAGATAGACACCATTGTCCTGGGTCCAGAGCGCAGCATAGAAGAGGACCGTCTCGAAGACTTCGCGATAGACGGTGACGAACGACAGTACGAACAGCATCAATGCCGACTTCTTGCTCAGCGCGGACGACAATTTTTCCTTCACATAGGTCTGCCAACGACCCGCAAGACTCTTCTGGTGCATCCACATGCCCACCGCCAGGAGTACAACGGCGGCAAACACGGCGGAAACCCCCTCCGTCATCTCGCGGCTGGCGCCGCTCACATCCACGACATAGGTCGCCACTAGCCAGGTCAGCCCCCCGGCGGTGAGCGCTGTCATCCATCCCGCATGCACGTAGGGCAGCACATCGGTGCGATCCGCTTTTTTCAGGAATGCCATCATGGCGACGACCACCAGCAAGGCTTCCAGGCCTTCCCGCAGCAGGATGGTCAGCGCACCGAGGAAGGTCGAGAGGGCGTCTTTGGTGCCCCCCAAGGCCTCCTGGGCTTCATCGAGCTGGGTTTGCAGTTGCTGGGCAATGTCGTGGGCACGCTCGACCTGCCCGGCAGTCAGTGCATTGCGGTAGAGCCCCATCGTCTTTTCGATGTCGTGGAAAAGCGCTTGATTCTTGGCGGCCAGCGCCGGCTCGACGGGCTCGAAGCCATCCAGATAGGCCGACAATGCCAGCTGCGAGGCCAAGCGTTCGTTTCCGTTGTCCAACGCGACAACGCTCTCCCGCAGCTTGTCTTTCGCGATCTGTATGCTGCCCGTGTTTGACGTTGCGAGTAACTGGGGCGTGCTCCGTAGGTAGGCGGTGAGCTGGCGAGCGGCATCGGCGCCGACGGTCTTGGCGAGCGCGGCCTCGGAATGCTGGCTCAGCGTCGCCAGGGTCGGCACGGCCTCACGGAGGGCAGGTTGCGCGGCCCACAATTTGGCCCCTGCCTGCTGATCGGCCTCGGAGTACGACAGCGTCGAGGCGAAGTAGGCCAGTGCCCAGCGGTCTTCGTCCGAGAGCTGTACGAATCCCGGCATGGACGTTCCCGCCACACCCCGCGTGATGATCTGCTGAAGCGCAAACACACTGCGCTCCCGGGCGCGTTCGTGGTCGGCCAGCGCGATGGGAGGTGGGTTCAACTTGGCAGCGAGCGGGCCGTCTGCATGCCCGGAAACACCGTGGCACGAGGCACACTGGCTTTGATAGAGCGTGGCGCCCCGTTGTAGATCGGGCAACTTGCCGGGGGCCATCGAAACCGGATAAGCCGCGATGAGTCCGCCTGCCAATTTGCGTGCCTGTTCCCCCACAGATGCGGCCGAAGCCTTTTGTGCGATGAGCGCACGTAGCGCCGCTGCATCGCTCGCCAGGGTCGGAGCGGCCAGCACCGCTGGCAATTCGGCCAACTGTCGTTCTGCGGCCTGTGCGAACTCCTGCATCTCGGCATATTCAGCTTCGTTGGCGATCTGTCCCTCCTTGACGGAGCGGCCATAGTCGACGGCAAGGTAGTCCAGCAATTGCCAAATCTGCTTGGTCTTGTCTTGCGTCGCTGGAGGCGCAACCTGTGCGATCGAGGCCGTCGCAATCAAAGAAAACAGAACGATGGAAAGGAGACGCAGGGCTTGCATGAGGGGGCCTACCGTGGGATGTCTTTTTTGATTCTGCGTGCAAATGAGAATGAGTGCAATTCCTTTTCTCACGCACAATCCCATCCCAATGCGTTTCGCGCCTTTTCACGGTGACTCACGCCTCAAGTGCCGCAAGCGATGGAGCGGTGTTGCCCCCCTCAGCTATCGCGCGTCGCTTGTTTCCGTGGGGTCACATGCTGTCTCCCGCCGGCATGCGTTGCCGAGAGGTGGCTCTCCGATGCGGAGGGCGTGGAGACCTCGGTCGCCCCCTGCGACAGCTCGTTCAAGATTCCACATGCGACTGCTTGCCGGCCTTCCTTACAACATGCGCGCAACACCTGAAGCTGCGTTTCCAGTTGCTGCAACTCCCGTATCCGCTCGGCAACGTGGCCGATGTGGGCATCGAGCAACGCGTTGACGTCCTCGCAACTTTCCGATGGGGTGTCCCTGAAACGCAGGAGCACTCGGATTTCGTCCTGCGTCATGTCAAGGGAGCGACATCGCCGAATGAAGGCGAGGCGTTCGAGGTGCATGGCATCGTAGATCCGGTAGTTGCCTTCCGTTCTTGCAGCACGCGGGAGCAGCCCTTCGCGCTCGTAGTAACGAATGGTGTCCACCGGCGTACCTGTCTGCTGGGCGAGCTGACCGATTTTCATTGCAAGGCCTGAAGCCCGGCGTGGGCTCAAAAGTGAATCGAGGAAGGTCATCACCTTACCCGCTTGACTCTGGAGTTGCTACAGGGTTTTTAATGATGGAAAGAGGAGAGCACCATGAAACCATTGCCCATCAGTCTGCAATCCGAGACGCAGCCCCCATCCTGCGGTTGCGGTAGCACGTGCCACGCACCGGGGGCATCCGCGACGGACGATACCCTTCGAGCTGACTCCGTACGAGAGGGCTTGCTACTCCACATTCCAGCAATGGATTGTCCTGCTGAAGAGAGCGAGATCCGCCGGGCTGTCGAGCATGTCGAGGCTATCGGTGGGCTCCGTTTTGACTTGTCGGCCCGTACCCTGCGCATCGATGCGCCGGAAGACGCTTTGCCGACAATCATCGACGCCATCCGCAAGGCGGGCTTTGCTACAGAGCTCGTCAAGCCGGGCACGCCGGTGGGCAAAGATCGCGACGGCATTCCCCGTGGCATCGCTGTTCTTGCGATGGCGCTCGCTCTGGCGTTGGGTGCAGAGCTCTTGGCTTACCTGATGCCCCAAGTGCTTCTAGCCAAGATGGCCGGGATGGGTTTGGCGGCAACAGCGATCATGATGGCCGGGTTTTCAACCTACAGCAAAGGGCTTGCTGCCCTGTCTCAGGGACGTCTGAATATCAATGCGTTGATGTCGGTAGCGGTTACAGGTGCATTTGCCATCGGCCAGTGGCCTGAAGCCGCCATGGTGATGGCTTTATATGCCATTGCAGAGCTGATCGAAGCAAGGTCGGTCGATCGGGCGCGGAACGCCATCAAGAGTTTGCTCGCACTCACACCCGAAACCGCTGAAGTGAAACAAGCCAATGGTAACTGGGAAGAGCTTTCCTCCCGCGACGTGATGCTTGCTGCAGTCGTCAGGGTCAAACCTGGCGCACGCATTCCGTTGGATGGCGTCGTGACTGCCGGCAGCAGTGCGGTCAATCAGGCACCGGTTACCGGGGAAAGCCTGCCTGTGGACAAGGCCATCGGCGACACGGTCTTTGCAGGGACGATCAACGAATCGGGGCTACTGGAGTTCAAGGTTACCGCCCGATCCAATGAGACCACACTGGCCCGGATCATCCACGCGGTTGAAACAGCTCAAGGCAGCAAGGCGCCCATGCAGCGTTTTGTCGATCGCTTCGCGGCCCTCTACACGCCCGCCGTGTTCGTGATCGCACTGGCCGTGGCGCTCCTGACCCCGTGGTGGTTGGAATGGAGCTGGTCTCAAGCGCTTTACAAAGCCTTGGTCCTTCTTGTGATCGCCTGTCCCTGTGCCTTGGTGATTGCAACGCCCGTTACGGTGGTGAGTGGGCTCGCCAGAGCAGCACGTCGGGGAATTTTGATCAAAGGCGGCGTTTATCTGGAAGATGCCCGTAAGCTGAAAGTCATTGCCCTCGACAAGACGGGGACGATAACCGAAGGAAAACCGAAGCTGGTCGCAACCGAAATTCTGGACCAGACAGTATCCGAGAAAGTGATTTTGGATTGGGCCGGTAGCCTGGCTGCCCTCTCTAACCACCCGGTATCGAAAGCCATTTCAACGGCACTGGCGCCCGCCGCCACCGTTGTCGATGACTTCATGTCGCTGCCGGGGCGTGGTGTCCAGGGGCGCATCGGTAACCAAGACCTGATCCTTGGGAATCATCGTTTGATCGAGGAACGCAAACTGTGCGGTCCTGCCATTGAAGCTCGCCTCGTCGAACACGAGGCCCAAGGGCGCACGATGACACTCCTGGCCAACGAAAGCGGAGTGCTGGCGATCTTCGCCGTTGCCGACACGATCAAACCTCATGCCCGGGAAGCCATCTCGACATTGCATGCCTTGGGAGTCAAGGCAGTCATGCTGTCTGGCGACAACCAGGCAACGGCTCAAGCCGTTGCCGAACAGGCAAATGTGGACGATGCACGCGGGAATCTACTGCCTGACGACAAGCTCAAGGCCATCGAAGCCTTGCAGAAAGAATTTGGCCCCACGGCGATGACCGGTGACGGGATCAATGATGCGCCAGCCTTGGCGCGCGCCGATATCGGCATAGCAATGGGGGCTGCTGGAACGGATACCGCCATGGAAGCCGCCGACATCGTGATCATGAACGATGATCTGCGCCGTATCCCTGAAGCCATTCAGCTTTCGCGCACGACGTACCGGGTGCTCTGGCAGAACATCATTCTGGCGCTGGGAATCAAGGCGATCTTCCTGGTCCTGGCCCTGCTAGGCAGTGCCACCATGTGGATGGCGGTGTTTGCGGACATGGGAGCCAGCCTATTGGTGGTCGGCAACGGACTGCGACTACTACGCCTTGGGAAATCTGATAGTCAGCCCGCCACAGTTCACGTCTGAGTTGAAACATCTTCCGGTATACTTTTTATCATGCGTTTTTGGGTTGCCCTCCTTCTGGCTGTGTTCATGCCGCTCCAGCTTAGCTGGTCAGCGGTGGGGGCTTATTGCCAGCATGAGACCGATAAAAATGCCGGCCATTTCGGGCATCACAGCCACGAACACCACGCATCGAAGGCCGAGACCTCCAAGCAAGCTGATTCCGGGAAAGCGGTCGCCATCGACGGAGACTGTGGGGCGTGCCACTACAGCGCCCTCAAGATTCTCGGTCAGGACACGCTCTGCCTGTCTCGGTGCCCTGTGCCCTCGGCACCGGAATCAACGCCAGCCTTTTTTCGCACCCACATCCCCCCAGGCCCCGAACGGCCCAACTGGCTCGCTGCGCTCTGATTCGGCGCAGCGACCTGCTTTAGTTTCCACTTAGGTTCCACTTAGAGCCCGCCTTCAGGCGGCGCCCGCGCCGGATCTCGTTTGTTTCGTCGTCCTGTCGGTTTCTGCCGACGACTTCACAACAAGGAGATTTCAATGCGCACCCCCGTGCCATTCAGAACCGCATTTCCGCTGCTCGCGGTCCTTTTTGCGACCGCATTCGGTGTCCAGGCTCAGGTGCCGACATCGCTTGCCACGCAAACCGTCGTACGCAATCAGCTTCCCGTCGAAGCCGGTGGCCCGTTGACCCTCGCCGCCGCGCTTGATCTGGCCCTCCGGGCCAACCCCGACATCACCGTAGCACTACGCGAGCGCGAAGCCAGTGAAGGCGCTGTGATTCAGGGACGTGCCCGGCCCAATCCGTCCATTGAGTATCTTGTGGAGGACACCCGCGCCACGACCCGTACCACAACCGTACAGCTCAATCAGCCCATCGAGCTGGCAGGCAAGCGGAGTGCCCGGATTGCGATCGCCGAGCGTGGCCGGGACATTGCCGACATTGAGCTGGCCACTCGCCGTGCCGAGATCCGGGCCTCAGTCATCAGCACCTTCTTTGACGTACTTTCGGCACAAGAGCGGACCCGGCTCGCAAAAGAGACCGTCATCCTTGCAGAGCGAGCCACGGGGGCCGTCTCCAAGCGCGTCATCGCCGGAAAAATCTCTCCTGTGGAGGAGACTAAAGCGCGCGTCGCCGAAGCCGGGGTCCGGGTCGAACTGGCTCAGGCTCAAGGTGAGTTGCGGGTTGCCCGTCAGCGACTGACAGGGCTCTGGGGCAATCCGATCCCGCGCTTCGAACGTGCTGAGGGCGACGTCGACATGCTGCCTCCAGTACCGTCCTCCGACATGGTCGAGCAGCGCATCGAGACATCTCCCATCCTAAAGCGGGCGTCGGTCGAGATCACTCGGCGTACCTCTGTCACTGCGCTGGAGCGTGCCCGGCGCATGCCTGACCCAACGATAAGCGTCGGGGTGAAACGCGCCGAGGAACTTGGCCGAGACCAACTCCTCGTGGGCGTGTCGATCCCGATTCCCGTCCTCGACAGCAACCGCGGCAACCTCCTCGAGGCCCTCAAGCGGGAGGACAAGGCGCGGGATGAACATGCCGCCCTGCGGGTCCGGCTGACTGGTGATGTCCTGCAGGCCCGTGAGCGGCTGAGCAACAACCGACTTGAACTCGAATCCCTGCAGCGCGATGTGCTGCCCGGGGCACAACTGGCCTACGAGAACGCAACGAAGGGCTTTGAGCTGGGCAAATTCAGCTTTCTCGATGTCCTTGATGCCCAGCGGACACTGTTTCAGGCACGCAGCCAATATCTGCGCGCCCTGACCGACACCCATCGGGCCTCGGCCGAAATCGATCGCCTGCTGGCTGATCGTATCTCTGAATAACGCAAGGAGGATTCCAGGATGAATCTGAAGAACATGACGACCCGGATCAGCCGAAAGCAGTTGATCGCCGTAGCCCTGATCATCACCTTTGGCGGTGTGGCAGGCGGCTTCATTCTGCACAGTGGGCAAGGTGCTTCGGAGCGCGAGAGCCATGCCCACACGGATGAGCATGGCGATGCAGAGCATCACGGCGCGAAGGCAGACAAGGCACATGCCGACAATGCCTCTCATGGCGATGCCGAGCACCATGCCGAAGCCCCCCCCTCGGGAGAGCACGGCGGGACGCTCCTTACGGACGGTACTACCCGTGCCGAGATCAAGCTGGATGAAAGTGCTGGAGAGCCTGTCATGCGCGTCTGGCTTCTCGACAATGGCAAGCCCAGTGCACCTGGCGCCGTCAAAGCCCATCTCACACTTACCCGACCGACGGGTGAAGTGGAGCGGATGGAGTTTGTTGGCGACAAGGACAGCCTGAAAACACGGGCGACGATCGCCGAGCCCCACGTCTTCGAAGCTGTTGTCGTCGTCGAGACCGGATCTCAAACCCGGCGCTTTACGCTCAACCGGGAGGAAGGCAAGGTCGAGCTCAGTAACGAGCAGATCAAGGCTGCAGGTATGGAGATCGACAAAGCCGGTTCCGCCCGGATTCGATCCTCTCTGCAACTCCCAGGTGAGATTCGTTTCAATGAGGATCGTACGGCACATGTCGTTCCCCGGGTGGCCGGGGTGGTCGAGAGCGTCTCGGCCAATCTGGGACAGCTCGTCAAGAAGGGGCAAGTGCTGGCCGTACTGGCAAGCCCGGCGCTTTCCGAGCAGCGCAGCGAGTTGATGGCCGCCCAGAAGCGCCTGAGTTTTGCCAGGACGACCTACGAGCGGGAGAGGACCTTGTGGGAGGAGAAGATCTCGGCCGAGCAGGACTACCTGCAGGCGCGACAGGTGCTTCGCGAGGCTGAAATTGCCGTTGCCAACGTTCGGCAGAAGCTCACCGCCATCGGTGCCAGTGTGGATGCGGATGGCAGCCTCAACCGCTACGTGCTCCGCGCGCCCTTCGACGGCATGGTCGTCGAGAAGCACATCGCCCTGGGCGAGGCGGTCAAGGAAGACAGCCAGGTGTTCACCCTCTCCGACCTGAGCACCGTGTGGGCCGAGATCAGTGTGCCGGCCACTGATCTGGCGCGGGTCCGGGTTGGCGGAAAGGTTGCCATCCGGGCCTCGTCCTTCGACTCCACGGCGACCGGCACGGTGGCCTACGTGGGCGCGCTCATCGGCGAGCAGACCCGTACGGCACGGGCTCGGGTGCTCCTGTCGAACCCCCAGGGAAGCTGGCGTCCTGGCCTCTTCGTCAACGTGGAGGTGATCTCGAACGAAACCGAAGTGCCGGTTGCCGTGCTGTCGGACGCCATCCAAAGCATGGACGGAAAAAAGGTTGTGTTCGTCCGGGTTGGCGATGGTTTTGTGACCCAGCCCGTGCAGACCGGACGCAGTGATGAAGCGCGCACCGAAATCGTCTCCGGCCTCAAGGCGGGCACGTCCTACGCCGCTGCCGGCAGCTTCGTGCTGAAGGCGGAGATCGGCAAGGGCTCGGCTGAGCACGCGCATTAAGGAAAAGGTGAACGATCATGTTTGAACGCATCATTCGCTTTTCCATTGAACAGCGCTGGCTCATCCTTCTGGCGGTTTTCGGGATGGCTGCGCTGGGGGTCTTCAGTTACCAGAAGCTTCCCATCGACGCCGTGCCCGACATCACCAATGTCCAGGTCCAGATCAATACCCAGGCCCCGGGCTACTCCCCGCTTGAAACCGAGCAGCGGGTGACCTACCCCATCGAAACGGTGCTGGCCGGGCTGCCCAACCTGGTCCAGACCCGATCCCTGTCCCGCTACGGTCTGTCCCAGGTGACGGTGATCTTCAAGGATGGGACCGACATCTACTTCGCACGGCAACTGGTGAACGAACGGATCCAGGGCGCGCGGGACAAGCTGCCCGCCGGCATATCGCCAGCCCTGGGGCCGATATCAACCGGGCTCGGCGAGATCTACCTATGGACGGTGGAAGCAAAGGAAGACGCCAGGAAACCGGATGGCAGCCCCTACACCCCCATCGACCTACGGGAGATACAGGATTGGATCATCAAGCCACAACTGCGCAATGTGCCGGGCGTGACGGAAATCAATTCCATTGGCGGCTATGCCAAGGAGTATCAGGTCGCTCCCTTGCCGGAACGCCTGGCGGCCTATGGCATGACGCTCCAAGAGATCGTCACCGCGCTGGAGCGTAACAATGGCAATGTCGGGGCCGGCTACATCGAAAAGCGAGGGGAGCAATACCTGGTTCGTGCCCCCGGACAGGTGAAGACCGAAGAGGACATTCGCAACGTCATCATTGGCACTGCCCAAGGTCTCCCCATCCGCATCCGTGACGTGGCCGAGGTAGGCATTGGCCGGGAGCTTCGCACTGGGGCTGCCACCGATAATGGTCGTGAGGTGGTGCTCGGCACCGTCTTCATGCTGATCGGCCAGAACAGCCGCACAGTTTCCCAGGCCGTGGCCAAGAAAATGGAGGAGATCAACCGCAACCTGCCTGCCGGGGTGGAGGCAGTCACCGTCTATGATCGCACCACGCTGGTGGACAAGGCGATTGCCACGGTGAAAAAGAACCTCCTCGAAGGTGCCATTCTCGTTATCGCCATTCTGTTCCTGTTCCTGGGCAACATCCGTGCAGCGCTGATCACCGCCTGCATCATCCCGTTGGCGATGCTGTTTACCTTCTCGGGCATGGTCGCCAACAAGGTGAGCGCGAACCTGATGAGTCTCGGGGCACTCGATTTCGGCATCATCATCGACGGCGCCGTGGTGATCGTCGAGAACTGCGTCCGCAGGCTTGCGCACACCCGGGCATCCCTCGGCCGTCCCCTCAATCGGACGGAGCGCTTCCACGAGGTTTTCAAGGCTTCCCGCGAGTCGCGGCGGGCCCTGCTTTTCGGGCAGTTGATCATCATGGTGGTCTATCTGCCGATCTTTGCCCTGACCGGCGTAGAGGGCAAGATGTTCCATCCGATGGCCTTTACCGTCGTCATTGCGCTCCTGGGCGCGATGATCCTCTCGGTGACCTTCATCCCGGCCGCTGTAGCCCTTTTCATCGGCGACAAAGTCTCCGAGAAGGAGAACTTCGTGATGCAGCTGGCCAAGGAGGCCTACGCACCTGCACTCCGGTGGGCCATGAGCGCCAAGCCCGTCGTGCTCACCTTCGCCCTCGTGACCGTGATCCTCAGTGGTCTGATCGCCACACGGATGGGGAGCGAGTTCATCCCGAACCTCAATGAAGGGGATTTCGCCATCCAGGCCCTGCGTATCCCGGGTACCAGCCTGACCCAGTCGGTGACCATGCAGCGGCAACTGGAGAGCCGGCTGAAGGAGAAGTTTCCGGAGATCGAACGCGTCTTCGCCCGGACGGGCACGGCGGAAATCGCTTCAGACCCGATGCCGCCCAACATCTCGGATGGCTACATCATGCTCAAGCCCGAGAGAGACTGGCCTGAGCCCAAGCGAACGCGAGACGCCCTGCTTGAGTCCATTCAGGCTGACGTGGCCACCTTGCCCGGCAACAACTACGAGTTCTCGCAGCCCATCCAGCTGCGTTTCAACGAGTTGATCTCCGGGGTACGAAGCGATGTGGCCATCAAGATCTTTGGCGACGACATGGAGGTGCTGGATGGAAGCGCCGCGGAAATCGCCGCCATGCTGCAAAAGATCGATGGGGCCTCGGAAGTGAAGGTAGAGCAAACCACGGGCTTGCCAGTGTTGACCGTTCAGATCGACCGGGACAAGAGTTCCCGCTACGGCCTGAACGTCGGGGATGTACAGGATGCCGTGGCGACCGCCATCGGGGGCCGAGAGGCCGGAACCGTCTTCGAGGGCGATCGTCGCTTTGACATTCAGGTTCGTCTTCCCGACACGCTGAGAAGTGATCTGGAGGCGATCAAGCGACTGCCGATTCCGCTGCCACGTGGTGGGGCCGTAGGGGATACCCGGGCGAACTTCATTCCTCTGGCTGAAATCGCCACCCTGGATCTGGCCCCCGGACCTAACCAGGTCAGCCGGGAGAACGGCAAACGCCGGATCGTGGTGAGTGCCAATGTTCGGGGTCGGGACATCGGTTCCTTCGTCGCCGAGGCTGAGCAGGGTCTCTCACAAATCAAGGTGCCCACAGGATACTGGACAACTTGGGGAGGAACGTTTGAAAACCTGCAGTCCGCCACGGCACGCCTGCAAATCGTCGTGCCCGTCGCCCTGCTCCTCGTTTTTGTGTTGCTCTTTGCGATGTTCGGCAACATCAAGGATGGGTTACTGGTGTTTTCGGGCATCCCGTTCGCGCTGACTGGAGGCATCATCGCCCTGTGGCTGCGCGACATTCCGCTGTCGATCTCGGCTGCAGTGGGCTTCATTGCCTTATGCGGCGTTGCGGTATTGAATGGCTTGGTGATGATTGCTTATATCCGCAGTCTGCGCGAGCAAGGCCAGGCGCTCGATCCTGCGATCCACGAGGGAGCCTTGACCCGCCTGCGCCCCGTTCTGATGACAGCACTGGTGGCATCGCTGGGTTTTGTGCCGATGGCGATCGCAACAGGGACGGGTGCGGAAGTTCAGCGCCCCCTGGCCACCGTCGTGATCGGCGGCATCCTCTCATCGACCATTCTCACCTTGCTTGTGCTGCCGCTGCTGTATCGCCTGGCACACGGCTCGGATGAGGACATCGGAACGGATGATTCGCCTGGGGCAAACTGATATTTTCCTGAGCGCTCATCCGCTCAAGCTTGCCGGCCGCCAAATACAACTGCGGCCTGCAGGCTTGTAGCGAATCAGGTCATTCACCCTTCGCGGCTTTGACCACCCCGGCCCGCCTCAACGTTTGCCAAGGTGCCAGCAACAAGCTGTTCAGCATGTAGGCGCCCCCAAACCAAAGCCCGGAGATAATCAACTGTCCCAGGGCCTGCTTCCAGGCCGGCGTATTCGACGCCGCAATCTGCAGCGTCATCGCCAGACAGGCGAAGCTCAAGATAGACAATTGGATCCAGCCTGCCGCCGGCATCAGTCGGCCAGGAATCAGTTTCGCTTCCGTTCGTGAAACTTTCAACTGACCAGACCGATGCAGCCAACGAACCTCCCGGTCGGTCAGATCATGCTTTTCCTGGATTTCCAGCACCTGCTGACGTGCTACTTTGGGCGGTTCAAAACCAAAGCGGTACCGGAAGAAGTTTGAATTGTCCAGCGCCGTACTGTTCCGCTTTTCCTGCGTCCATGTGGCCAGCACGAGCTTGATTGAGCCGGGGATGAAATACTCGTTGTAGTCCCGGGCGGCATTGCGCTGTCCGCTACCGAGGTTGATCTGGATGTTGCCTTGCAAGTCTGGCTGCAGCTCTTTCATGGTGACGCTCACCTACTGTGGATTAGAAATCCGTTCAGCCCTCGTAGTAGTCCCTGCCCGCATTGCGCTGGGAAGGGCTGACATTAATCTGGATGGTCGGCCCGGCCGAGCGTACCAAGGCAGCCATTTTGTCGAGGGGTTTGCGTGCCTCGAAGTGGGCCACGGCAGCGGCAAGTAGATTGCGAAGCTGCTCTGACGAATCCTTGGTCCATAGATGGCCGTTGTAGAGCTCGGCTGCAAGATCTCCATCAGGATCGGCTGGTGCGATTCGATTAAGGAAGGCCTGCAGGTCTGGGTCGGCGACGGCCTCGTTAAGACGCCCATCACGAATCAGCAGCAACAGCACTTTGGCGACTGGGTCGGCATCAATGATCGCCGCGCGGGCAACGGCGATCTGGAGCCGGATTGTCCTGAGGAGATTCAGGTCGATGCCGCTGCCACCATGCATGGTCCCATCGCCGGTTAGCAGCCAATCAATTGAAACACCAAACACGGTTCGGACTGAGTGTAGAAACTCAGCGCCAGGTCTCTTCAAGCCACGGGCAGCGTCACTCATGAAGCCCGCAGAAACGCCCAGCCTGCGGGCAAATTCGGCTTGGCTCAGACCGGTGTGCGCAATCACATTGGTCAGCCGCGCCGCAAAGCCCTCTAGACCTGCGCTTGAGTTTTGGGAAGATACTTGATCCGACATTCTCTTAAGGCGTATAGTTATCTCTATAGATAACAAACTGTCTCTCTTAAAGATAGACTACTCTTAAAAACCCGTGAAGTCACTCTGCTCGGTCATGGACGCTGTCGAGATTATTTATCGTCTTCGCCGCCTCGGTAAGAGCCAGGCTCAGATTGCTCGCGACTTGGGCGTCACCGGGGGCGTGGTGAATAACGTCATCCACGACAGGATCACCGCTTACGCGGTAGCGAGTCATATTGCGAGTTTGCTGGCATGCAGGATTGAAGAGCTTTGGCCCGCACGCTATGCCTTCAAGCCGCGCGGGCCGTCAGCCCATCGCTGCATCATTGCCGTTACTCAAAAGGAAGGAACACCATGACCTGATCAACAGACGAATTGTCAGGCTAGGAAAAGCAAAGCCCCCAGAGCTGACACTCAGGGGGCTTCACAGAACTGCTTGAAGTGGGAACTTCGCGTCAGATTCTGCGATTTCCAAGCCCACCTGTCAAGGTCGGGCGGCCTCCTTCATTTTCCGAGACACATCATCGATCGCGTTGCGAGAACAACGCACGCGTGGCCCCACGTGGAGACGTAGCCGGCAACTATAGCTAGCTACGTCATCCGCACGGCGACGCCCTCGCGCGCCGTTGAGCCGGGCATTTATCCGCCCGAAAAAATATGGAAGGGAGGTCTTCCTATGACCAGCTAGCCCGGATCACGTTAAATCACGGGAGCACAAAAGCAAAAACGGCCTAGGTCTGCCAACCGTAGCCGTTTTTTGAAGCGCTTAATGAAAAGCCCTTTTTCATTCTGCCTTCCGCTCCATTTCGTGTCAAGGCGGCTTGCTTTTTGTCGCCTTGATGACAGGGTGTCGCGCTTGCGCGCCCTGTTGAAGCTATTGCTACAAGGAGGCAAGGATGAGCACCATCCGTGAAATATTGCGTGTGCTGTTCGCCGGGGGGATGAGTTACCGGCAGATCGGCTGTGTTATCGGTGCCAGTCATAACACAATCAGTCGTTACGACCGACTGAGAATCGAAAAAGGCATCACCCTAGAACAGGTTGATGGCATGGACGACAATACCTTGGACTCTTGCTTCAATGCACGCCCTCTGTCGTGCGACGAGGGGAGACCATTGCCGGATTTCGAGACAATGCACAACGACTTGAAGACTCGGGGCGTAACGGTAGAGCTGTTATGGCAGGAGTATCGGGCCAAGCACCCCAATGGGTACTCTTACGTTCACGTTCTGCGTCTCTACAATAGTTGGGCGCGTAAGTTGAACATCACGATGCGGCAAATTCATCGTCCGGGTGAAAAGATGTTCGTGGATTACTCCGGCAAACGCTTACCGATCACCAACCGCGAAACGAGCGAGATCAGCATGGCCGAGATCTTCGTGGCCGTTATGGGAGCCTCCAGCAAGACCTATGTTGAGGCCGGGCGCTCGCAGCAGGAGCCAGACTGGCTGCTGGCCAACGCCAACGCGCTGACCTATTTCGGCGGCGTGCCCTCAATGATCGTTCCCGACAACCTGAAATCGGCCGTCATCAAGAATAGTAAGGGGAAGGTCAAGCTCAACCCCCGCTTTGTAGACTTCGCCCGCCACTACCGGACCGTGATCATTCCGGCGCGCCCCAAGAAGCCGAAAGACAAGGCCAAGGTTGAGGCAGGGGTGCGTATTGTACAAATGTGGATTCTGGCCAAGCTGCGTAACAGGGTGTTCTTTAGCCTGGATGAGGCGAATGAAGCCATTCGGCCATTGTTGGCAGAGTTCAACGCCAGGCCCTTCAAGAAGATTAAGGGGTCGCGAGCTGAATTGTTTGAGCAGTTGGATCAGCCAGCCTTGAAGGCATTGCCCCCAGAGCCCTACGAGTATGCGGACTGGAAAGTTGGAGCCCGGGTTGGATTGGATTACATGGTCGAATACGAAGGATGTTTCTACATGGTGCCGTATAACTTGGTGGATCAACATGTGGATGTCCGGGCGACAGCCAATACAGTTGAAGTCTTCTTCAAAAATCGGAGGGTGGCAAGTCATGTCCGCCTGCACAGCCAAGGACAACGCGCAATCAATCGCGACTTCATGCCAGCCTCCCATCAGCATTATTCCGAGTGGTCGCCAACCCGATTGATTGCATGGGGACAGTCTGTCGGTGATGCAACAGAAAAGGTCATCAGCCACTTGCTGGCACATAAGCCTCACCCCGAGAGTGGCTTTCGTGCCTGTGTCGCGCTTGTGGAGGAAAGCAAGCGATATGGGTTGGTGCGTCTGGAGTCTGCTGCTGCAGTAGCTTTGCAAATCAATTCTGTCACCTTGTCGAGTATTCGCTCGATTTTACGCACTGGGCGTGACAAGGTGGAGTCGATGGTCTCGCTCTCTGAAACGCCGAGTGTCGAGCCAACTCTAGTAAAGCCCCACCAGAACATCCGCGGCGCCAACTACTACAGTTAACGTAAATATCTATGCTTATTCAACAAACTATCTCACAGATGCGCGAGTTGCGCCTGACTGGGATGCTAAACGCTCTAGAACTACAAATGGGGCAGGCGGCAATTCAGTCCCTACCGTTCGAAGATCGCCTGGGCATGCTAGTTGATGCCGAGGTTTCGACGCGGGATACCAAGCGAATGACAAAGCTGCAGAAGGATGCCAAGCTCAAGGAACCTTCGGCATGTATTGAGGGCATCGATTATGACCCAGGGCGGGGGCTGGATCGCTCCTTGATTAACTCGCTGGCGATGTGCAATTGGGTGGAGGTCGGTCAGCATGTGATCATTACCGGTGCAACCGGCGCCGGTAAGTCTTGGCTGGCATGTGCTTTCGGCACTCAGCTTTGTCGGAGGGGCATGTTGGTTCGCTACTTTCGGCTTTCTCGTCTGATTGAGGATCTGGTCGTGGCGAAAGGGGACGGTTCGCTGGCCCGTTTGCGAGCGCAATTGGTGCGGGTGTCAGTCATCATTTTGGATGATTGGTTAATGGCCCCCATGGATGCCGCGTCGGCACGGGAGATTCTGGAGCTAATCGATGATCGGATGGGCAAGAGTTCCCTGATCCTAACCAGCCAGCACCCTGTTTCTGAATGGCATGACCGCATTGGGGAGCCCACGGTTGCTGATGCATTGCTTGACCGAATTGTTCACTCAGCGCATCGAATCGAGATTAAAGGCGAGTCGCTCCGAAAACGTCGTGGCATGCAGAATACGCACAAAGTTGCCTAGCGTGAATTAACTATAAATTAGGGTTTTTGACTTTAGCGGAAGCCTCTTCGGAGGCTTCTTTTTATTTAAGACAACTCGGCTGGGTAGAATGGAAATGGTGGTCAAGGGTTGCCGAGGCCGGTCAACTCGAAATTACTGGTCACAATGGCGTTAGGTGGTCAGTGGAGGGCACGGATTGGTCATTGTGTGACCGATGGGTAGTAGTTATGGCAATGATGGGCAATAGGCTTGATAGAACGCACTTCTCACATACCGGACCTCGTGGAGGCGATGCATGTCTCGAGCGAACGCCTGCTGAGTATGCTTAACATGCCTAGTTCATCTGTCAGACGGAAGATTCGTCAAGGCTTGATGCTCTCTCCCGAGCATTCAGAGCGGGTGCTTGGACTGGTCTGTCTGATCGACCAGGTTACCGTCATGGTGGAGGACTCGGGGAGTCCGAATGAGTTTGACGCGGCCCGATGGGTTGGTGAGTGGCTTGATCGACCTATCCCCGCCCTGGGAGGCGCTAGGCCTTCAGATTATATGGATACGATCACCGGGCAGATGCTTGTTTCCAAGTTGCTGATGCAGTCGCAGACCGGGGTGTTTGCGTAGAGTTGGCAAAGTACTGCCCTGGGGAGATCTCCAGATCTCTGCCGCATCTGAACAGACTCTGTTTAGATCACACTTGCGAGGTCCGACAGCCGTTTTTTGGGTGGTCGGTTGCATAGGCACGGGGGGCATGGCATAGACTTATGTCATGAAGCATGATCTGCAACTACCTACCCTACCGCTCACGTATCAGTCGGCTGGAAGCATCCTGCAGCCCAAAGTGGGGGTTGAGGAAATCTACAAGACGATTCGGAATCGGCTACGCAGATACAGCGCGACATCTCTCGTTGAGTTGTCCTTAGAGCTACTTTGGACAAAGCACAGTGACCGCCTTCAGGACCTGCAGAGCATGCCGTGGCTTACGCTCCTCGTAGTCAAGTGGGCGCTTCAGGATGCCGCCGTCAACCTCAGAGTGGGTGACCGGATATCTGGTGAGGAGCTAGACGCACTCCGTCAGCAACTATGGGACATACCCAGCAACGACGGGGAGTGCGAACGGGACGGTAACGTGTTTCTGATGGTCCGGTCCATTTCCAATGTCCAGATCGACTTCCAGCGGACGGGGGGCTTGGCGTTTCTGCGCTGGCCTTCACTTTACGCACGCCTACCTGAGAGCTGTCCCCTGCAACCCAGATAAATGAGATTGATATCAAGGCGGGTGATTTCGTCTAAAACATTGACTTGCTGGACATGTTCAGACGTTCTCCTCTTATGCCGGGCATACCACCATATCGTTCTCTCCTCAGGCTACCAAGATCAGCCGGCTTTAGAGTTTGCTTTGCAAGGGATTATCACGTTGCCGGTCCCTCTGTGTACCTAACCCGGACAGGGTCGGCATCTGGCCGGACGCGGTGTTCAGGAAAGGTGAAAATTTCACTGATCACAGCCTGCAGTGAGCCGGGCGCCTCGGTGGCGGAGGTCCAGGGCAATGCCAACCAGCAGCGACGCTTGGTGCTGGAGCGGGCCCTGCGGTGGGGCTCGTCCCGGCTCAGCGGCCCTTGGGTGCTGATTCACCTAGTCGCCTGCAGCTAAGTAAGGGCATCGTGACCGTCGCAGCGGTCTGGTCAGCATTCTTGGCCGAAGCACTTCGGTGCTTGGCTGTGCAGGTGGTAACGCAGCCCCGACGCACCCGATGCAACGAGCGCACTGATTGCTGCTGGAGGCTGGAAGGGCAAAGCGTATGCTTGGCTTGGAGAGTTCATGACAGATTGCGTCTGCATCTGTCCTGTCGTTTCCGTTGCCCTTTACAGGGGGTTCAAGAAGCTGCAATGATACTGGGCTAGTTGTATGCTCGGGGCCTTCAGTTTCCGCGGTCTCAGCATGCCGCCACCCTTAGAGGCACGCTGGATGCTTTCGTCGAGCAGTCGCAAGGTCATGAGGTGCCTTACGCGTCCTTTCCGGGCTGCGTCTGCTGCGTGTATCTGTAAACATCTTCGGGGTTGAAGTTATCTTTGTTTACGTTGTTGATGAGACAGACGCTGCGGATGGAAAGTAAGTGCATGAATTTATAATAAAATTGTTGTTTTTGACGGTTTTTTGGTATGCACAACCTTTTTGATGTATCGTCAGGTTTTGTCGGGCGCCATCGGGGGCAAGTCCGCTCCCCGATATCCCCGGCTTAGCTGGTAACATCGTTAAACACCGACGTTCTTTATGCCCTATCGAAATGGCCGCCACGCCCGAATCTCCTGAAAAGGAATATTGCAGTACCTCAGAAGCCGCCCAGCGCCTGGGCCTCTCCTTGGGGACCGTCCAGCAAATGGTCGAGAACGGCCAGCTGGAGGGTTGGAAGACTGCCGGGGGCCACAGGCGGATCCGCGTCAGCTCCATTGAGGAGTTCCGGGCTCGTTCCATGTCGGGCAGCGGGCAGAACGCCGTGCGGCCTGCCGCCGGCTCCCTGCAGGTGCTGGTTGCCGAAGACGACCGCATCCTCCAGAAGCTCTATGAGCACACCTTCAACAGCTGGACCTTGCCCTTGCAAGTGCGCATGGTCTCCAGCGGCATTGACGGCCTTCTCGAGATCGGGCGTTTCCCCCCCGACCTGCTGATTACCGATCTGCGCATGCCTGGTATCGACGGTTTCGAGGTCATCCGCCGCCTGCGGGCAGACCCGCAGCTGCAGGATCTGGACATCGTGGTGGTGAGCGGGCTGACCGAAGACGAGATCGTTGAGAATGGCGGTTTGCCGAACGATGTGATCTTCTACAGCAAGCCGGTGCCATTCCGCGAGCTCAAGGGTTATGTCCAGGCCAAGATCATGGCCATGCAGCGCCGCGGCCGGGCTGTCTGAGCCTGCCCCCGGCAGGCTGTTGATCCGGCTCCACACCGGTCTTCCTTTCCCCTATTTCCCCTGCCGACACGTCTCCCCGTTGCCGGAGCGATTTTTCACGTCTGTTTGCTTTGCCCGCTAGCCGGCCACCAGCAGGCTTGCTTCAGGGCCGGACACGCCTTTCTTACCCTCTGTAGTGCCATCCCGGGTCCGGAATCCATGGATTTACATAAATTTTCGTGAATTCCCTGGGCATTTTTTGGCAGATTCGCAGGGCGAATATGAGCTAAATTCAGTAAAAATGTCGATTCGGCAATGCGTTATGTGGGATCTGTATTTGTTATAGGGCACCTCGAATAACCCGAGGTTTTCAATGAATTCCGCCGCGCAACGATGATCGCGACCCAATTCGATTCAATTTCGCTGAGCAAACGCCGCCTTTCCCTGCGGTGTAGCCCCGTTTTTGC
>NZ_JAQVCN010000113.1:0-3058 GCF_028689785.1 Zoogloea sp.
CGCAAATCACGGGCAGTCTCCTGTTCGCGTTTGAGCGCCGCCTTGAGGCTGTCCTCGCTTGCGCCGGGCTCTCGGCCGCTCAGGCGGCGAACCTCCTTCGCGACATCCGGGTAGCGGTTGTGAATCAACGCTGGAGTGACGCCGACCTCGACCGCTAGGGCTGTGATCGTCGGAACGGCCTCGGCACGCTGCAGGCGTGCCAGAGCCTCCCACAGATCGGCGGTCGTTGTGTCTCGATTGCGCCCGCGAACCTCTTCGGGCGCCTGGCGTCGGTCCCATCTGGCTTTCATAGCGGTTCGATCCCCGGCCCCAGCTGCTTCAAGACGTCTTCGACCCGGTGGAGGTCTCGTTGCACGCGCTGGACCGCTGCCGGTCCCAACTCGCGGGCCTCCACTTGGAGCTCCAGTTGGTGGGCGTGTATTGCCTGCCACGCGATCCGCTGGGAACTGTCGATCACAGAGTCATTGCAGGCGCCGCACCGCCACGGCTCATACAGACCGGCCCCGCCACAGCCATCATCCTGGGCCAAGCAGTACGAATGGCCGGTGCTGCGGATATTGATCCAATCGGCCGTCTCCTCGATGAGAGTTTCGCGGCTAGGGAAGTCGTGGGCCCGCATGCTCACGATTCGCTGGCCGGCGCGCCCCGCCAGGGGCGTATCCGCGTGGAGCCAGCCTTCGATCAGCTCGACTTTTCGGGCACTGATCTCCGTGAACAGGTCTTCAAACAGCGCGTCATCTTGCATAGGGTTCGCCGCATACAGCTGCGTCATCTCGATGCTCGAGTGTTTGAACTGCTCCTTGAGGAAGAGGACATTTCCCAGGCGATGCCGCACGAAGGTCCAGGCGTACGCCCGGCGCAGTTGGTGAGGCGAGAGGCGCCAATCAACGCCGGCGTAGGCGGCAAAGCCTTTCATCCGGCCGGCCCAATGCAGGCCGGACACGGTCCGGATCTGCGGTGTCGGGCCTGCCCGGCCCAGGAACAGGCGGTTGCAGTCCGCCCGTGCGGCCGCAAGCACACGCATGCGTTCTGGCAGGCCGACGGGCGAGTGGTTGGCCTCCAGTTGAAGCACGCAACTCTGGAGCTCCTGGCGCAGCGGCGCCGACCAGCGCTCCATGACCTTCAGCACCCGGTGGCCGACGGCGGGCATCAGATACTCAACGCGCCCCTTTTTCGTCTTGTGTTCGATGCTTTGGACCCAGTTGTAGACGAGGCCCTCCTTGCGCTCCTTGCGGCCTGCGCCAACTTCAATGCCTGCGATCTCTTCGCATCGCATGCCAGTGAGCACGCCCAGCAGGAAGAAGCACGCATCCCTGAGTAAATTGAGCTCAGGATCGAATCCGGTGAGGCGCAAGCCGAGGTCCCGGTCGTTGAGCATGATGTCCGCCCGTGCCAGCAGGCCCTCGGCGGTGACGTAGAGCTGCTGGAGCACCGCCGGCGGGATCAAGGCCGTACCCCCAGTGGAGCGGGCCGGGCCGGTGTGGCCCGCCTGGTCACCCGCCGATGAGCCCGGCCAAGGATGGAAGCCCAAGGAGTCGACACCTTCTGAGCGGAATCGGTACAGCAGTTCGATTCCAAGCAAGTTGCGAACGAGCGTGCCTGACTTGACGCGGTCCACTGTGCGCCGGTGATGGATGAACCCCGATATGTGGATCGGATGCACCTGGCCCAGGCCGCGCACGCCGAGTTGCGCGAGATACTTGAACACCACGACCATATGCCACGTCAGCATCACGATTGAACGGGCAATCGGAGGAGTCGTTCCCGGCAAGCCTTCCTTCCAGTAGCGGTAGACCACCGCCTTGCACTCGGCCCTGAATTGCTCAGGAACGTTTGCCCAGTCGATGCGCTTGCTGCTGGGGGTCAGGTTCGACTGCTCGAAGTAGGGCCACAGCTCCCACACGTCGTCGCGGTAACGGCTCAGGACTTGGGTGGCGCCGGCCGGGCCCGGCGCAGAGCTGACGACCAGGTCAGCTGGCGCGCCGTCAGGGGCGGTTGCCGGGGCCATCGATGGTTGTGCGTGGCTAGGCAAGTGCGCCTCCCGAGATGCGGTACCGACTCCAGAATTTCAGAGGCTTGCTGCGGGCGGCCTCTCTGGACTGGGTCACCAGTTCCTCATCGAATTTGTCCATGGTGAACAGGTCAATTTGAGTGCGTATGAGCGTGAAGTATTCAGCCCATTCGCGGGACCTCGTGTTCCTGCTCTCGGCTTCCAGGAACCAGTAGAAGCTGAAGAGGCGGTGCAGGTCTTCACTGGTGCCGACCACGGTGTAGCTGCGACAGCTGAAGCAGCTCAAGAAATCGATGCAGTGCGTGCCGTCCTTGGGTGCCCGGTCGCCGTGAAGGCTGTCCTTGCAGCGCCCAGTTGGTGTGCGCTCCAGTGGCGGTGGCGTAGGCCCTTTTGCCGTGCGGTATGTGTCGGGCAAGGCCTCGCCCACGAAGACAGCGTTCGACCTCATCTCGTCGGTGACCGACAGGTAGCTCTGGTCAGCGACCTTGGGGTCGTGGCCCATGATGGCCGCCACCGTGAACAGGTCGCCATTGCTCAAACGCCACAGCCTGTTCTCCATCGTCTTGCGCAGGCGGGAGGCATTCAGAGCGAGCCGCCGGCCGTTGTCACCGAGAAGGCCGTGCCGGCTCACGAAGCCGGCGACGTTGTAGCCGAGTACCGATCCATCCAGTTTGGTCAGCGTACCCCAGTGGGCCTTGGCTTGCGCCTGGTAAAGCCAAACGCTGTCCTTGAGCTCCGCTGGGGCGATGGCCACCAGTGGCTCGGTGCGTTTGAGCAGATGCTCGAAGAGCGCGACGCCGTCCATGGGGATCGACGTGGGCACCTCGACGCTGCGCGTATATCGAAGGGCCTTGATCTGGGTGGCATTCCCCCGTCCTTTGAACGCCTCGATCAGGCGCATGCGCGGCATGAACGGATGCGGCTTCAGGCAGTCCCGCTTGAGTTCCAGCAGTGGCGTGGTGTTCAGGCCGGTTCGCATCGCGAGCGCCAAGGCATACACCGTCAGGGCTTGTCCGTTGGAGGCATTGCACGTCCCGTTGTGCAACG
>NZ_JAQVCN010000113.1:3068-5859 GCF_028689785.1 Zoogloea sp.
CGATGACGTCAGCTCGCAAGGCATCTGCCAGCCTGACTAGTTCGGCCTGAGACAGCGGAGTCTGGCCCTTTTTCTTGCTGTTGATCGAGGGGAAGGGGTTGGCCGGGAACAGGCCGTCCTGCGGTTCGATCACGCGCCGGTCGATCAACCCTTGTAGAACTGACTTAGTGTGGCTGTAGGCATTCTTCTGTGAGACCTCGCTACCGGGGCCTCTGCCAGCTTTCAGCCAGGCAACGTATTGGTCCAGCTGCCTACGGTCCAACCCAGCGGGACCGGCCAAGGCGCCTTCGGTCGCGAGATAGTCGAAGAAGTATCTCAGCGCCTTGCCGTAGGAGACGACTGAGGACGGCGCTACGGTTTTGGCTTGAATGAAGGCGCGCAGCTGCAGCGAGCAGCTGACCACCCATTCGTCAATACCCTTGCCCAGCCACTCGCCCAGGTCGATCTTGTGAGTACTGGTGGGGTTTTTGGGGAGCGCGACTTCCGCTGATGCTGGCTCCGTCGCTTCTGGACGCCCCGGTATCGCTACTGGATCTGCGGCCTTGAAGTTTTTCCTTTGTCGGCCCATGCTATCCCTCGATCCCGAACAGCGCATCGATTTCGTCTTCCCACAGCAGAACGAGTTGCGCCCCCAATTGATTGATTAGATGCAGGTAGATCGAAGTGGTGCTCACGCTGCTGTGACCCATCCGATCCCGCACGTAGAGCAATGGCTCTCCGTCGAAGCCGACCTTCCGCAGCTTCCACAGCGTGTACGTTCCATAGGTGTGCCGAAGCATATGGGGGCGCACCCTGAAGCCCACGCGCTTCTCCAGGGCCACGAAGATGTCGGTGAGGGCTGTGTCTCCATAAGGGGTCCCGTTCTGAGTGAGGAACAAAGACGTGCTGGTTGCGCCGGCACCAGCCGCCCGCTGACGTGATTTGCGGTGTCGCGCGGCATACCACCAAAGGTCTTCCATCAGGTCATAAGGGACGTCGATAGCGCGCGGCTTGTCATACTTGAGCTTCATGTCCTTGTTGCTCAAAGGTAAGCGGATCATTTGGCCCTGCACCAAGTCGCGCCGTCTGGCCGGGTCGAACAGGTACTTGACCGGGAAGGTCCTGCATTCGATCTGGCGCAATCCGCAGCGGACCATGAGCTCGAACATCATGCGGTGGGTTATGTTGCTCAGGACACCGAGGCACACCAGCACCTGTTCCATCGTGAGGAATTTAATTGGCGCCGACTTCTGAGACAGCATCGCACTGGGCACCTCGACCAGGTTCGCTGACGCGTCCACGTGCGCCAGGAACCCCGGTGTGCGCGCTACGCGGACGACCTGATAGCGGAAGGGCAATTGCTTGATGAAACCCATTTGCTGGGCCCATCGGTAGAACCGAGCAATCAGACGCAGCCTGGCGTTGATCGTGACCGAATCAAGACCGATCTCCCCCTTGGACCAGTCGCGATACCAGTCCACGACGCTCGGCATGCCTCTCGAGGGGACGGTCTGCCAATCCAGTTCGTTGGCGTCGAGAAACGCGAAGTAGTCGTAGATGTCCCGGCCATACTTGGCCCAGGTCAGTGGACTCTGCGCCCTCCCATTGGTTGTGAGCACGTCCCACAGGAAGCTTTGCGCGGGCTCCACGGCCGTGCCGTCTCTATGGACCAGCAGAGGGAAGCCCACGAAGGCGCGACCCTGCACGACTAGGCTTTCGTCCGAGAGAAACAACCTCACAGCCCGCGTTCCACCAGGAACGCCGCGGCGGGCTTGAAGTGGCAGCCATTGAGGTGCATCACCAGATCCACGGCACCGCCCCCACCACGGTTGGCCCGGGCATCCCAGAATTTCGGCCCGGTCAACAGCAGCTCGAACTCGCTCTGTCCGACTCGGGCCTGCCACCGCGTAGTCGCCGCATTTTTCGCCGGCACAAACGAACTGTCCTCCTTTGCGTAGTCCGCGACAGCAATAAGTACCTGGCTTGCATCCAGCTGTTGCCAGCGGTCGAGCACCTTGTTATCCACACGCATTGTCCCTCCCCCGGACCCCCTCCCGCTACTCGCCTCAAAGAGGCAATTCGGGGAAACCGGGGAATCTAGCAGGCGGGACAGCTAAGTAACGTGAGACCCCCCTAAGATCATGGTGAAGCTATGCACGATCTTGCCCCGAGGAGACTTCCATTGATCCCACAGCCCGGCGATCCCCATGGGCTGGCCATCGGCGCGGCTGATGCGGGTGGGGGCGGCCTTGCCGCTGCGCCAGTCCGGTTCGTAGATGGCCATGGCGGGGATGATGCAGTGGCGTGCATGGCGCCAGGCATCTCGGAAGCTCGGCTTGGTGGCGACTGTTTCGGACCGTGCGTTGTAGGTGCTGCGGCCGAGTTTGAGATCATCAGCCCAGTGCGGCACCAGACCGTACTGCCCAAGTAGGGCTTCTCTGGGCGGTACAGCGTCATCACCGACCTCGGCATGCGGATGCCTGCGGATGAAGCTGCCCTGGTAGCACGGCCACATGTCCTCATTGCCCTCCTTGCCCTCCATGGCGGGCGGCTCAACCCTGAAGAACTTGCGGTAGGATTCTTCCTGTTTGATGCCTTGGTAGTGGCTGCACATGCTTTGCGTCCTGCCGTCCTGTGGTGCGTTGTTGTCCCCAGCCTCTGGGGTCAAGGTTGTGGATAGTGGCCGGGATAACCTGCGCATGCCGCGCCAGTGCTGGTCTGCAGCGCTGCGCTTAAATGATGGGCACTCCCCGTGGTCGGGATAGGCCCATGCGCATGGCCCAGGAATATACTGTATCTAAAAACAGTATTT
>NZ_JAQVCN010000064.1 GCF_028689785.1 Zoogloea sp.
CACTCCTGCGCGCCCTCCGGCAACGCTGCAACGGGCGGCAGGGGCTGTTTCGGTTTCTTCCTTGGCATAACTCTTCCTTTCGGGACTTACGTTATGCCTCAAACACAAAAATTCTGACAGGCTCGAGGGAATTGGTGGCAAACCTTGGCCGCACTTTCCGCTTGGCAAACAACTGCTTCTCCAACTATGCAGTGCCGAGCATTCTGTGGAACTCGTCCCTACGCCGCACCCACTCAGCAAATCACAGAAATTCAAGGCAATCCGCTCGACGTAACCGACACCCCATTCGCACGACGCAGCCTCGGAAGTACATCCTCGCCTGGTTTTGAATATGTCATCCCCCAGGGTATGATTTGACTACTTTCATGACCAATCTGGAGCGAGCTGTGCGTACAGTCAGCCTGGCGGATGCCAAAGCCCATTTGAGCGAGCTCGTGACCCAGGTCGCCGCTGGAGAAGAGGTGGTCATCACCCGGCACGGGCAACCCATCGTCCGCCTCTGTGGCTTGGAGAAGGCCAAAGCTCCGCTTGCCTCTCGAGCCCAGTTTCGCGCCCAACTCCCGCGTCTGGAGAAGCCCTCCGCGCTGCTTATCCAGGGCCAGCATGAGGACGAACGCTGACATGCTCTATCTGGATACCAGTTTCGTCGCACCTCTCGTGCTGAACGAAGAAGTGAGCCCCCTCGTCGAGTCCTATCTGGCCAAACAAGCTGCCGGCAGCTTGGCTGTCAGTCACTGGACCCGGGTTGAATTCGCCTGCTTGGTTGCTCAAGGGGTGAAAGCTCAGCACTTCTCTACCCAGACAGCGGCCTCAGTCCTCGCAGAGTTTGAAGCCCTCGTTCAGGAATCCTTCCAAGTCTGGCTCCCCAGCGCAGCCGACTACGACTTGGCGCGGACTTTGTTAGGGCACTTCGAGACCGGCCTCCGAGAAGGGGGGGCTCTCCATCTTGCGATTGCCAAGAATCAGGGAGCAGACAAAATCCTGACCCTGGATGACGGGCTCCTGAAAGCCGCCAAGTCCCTCAAAATCCCCGCCAGCCGCGGCATCCGCTGAAGTAGCCCCTCGTGACGACTGACTCTACCCTCACCAAATTCGGCTTCCGCTTCGGCCGTAACGGCGCGCATGCGGCCCGAACAATGATGCTTGGTGAGCTCCGCACGCTGTTCAATCACCAGCCCGAGACCGCCACCAAGGCGGACTACCGGCGAGAGGTGGTCGAGTCCAACGTACTGGGCAAACCTACCCGCAAAGCACGAGAGCTCGCCTTTGGTCACCTGGCAGACCTGTATGGCCTTGCGCCCGAGCTCGCAGCGTTTCGCGCTTTCCGAAAACTCTGGATGCAGGACACAGACGCACAGCCAGTTCTGGCTCTCACCCTTGCGCTCGTCCGTGACCCGCTGCTGCGCCGTTCATGGGAGTTCATGCTCGCCAAGCAGCTGGGCGAAGGCGTGCGCCGTGAAGAACTCGAGGAGCTGCTTGCCCGCGACGACCCAGGTCGCTTCAGTCCGGCCTCTCTCAAATCCTTTGCCCAGAACATCAACGGCACCTGGACTCAGGCTGGCTTTCTGGCTGGGCGGTCCCGCAAGACCCGGGTGGTTCCACGCATCACCCCCGCAAACATCACCTTCGCCCTTTTTCTCGGGTATCTCGAGGGTTTCACTGGCCAGAGCCTGTTCACTTCAGCCTGGATGAAGCTCCTCCCTGGCTCTCCTGACGAGCTGGAAGGGCTGGCCAACTCCGCATCGCACCGGGGGCAAATCGTGTTCATGAGCGCGGGGGGCGTCAAGGAAGTGCGCTTCCCTGGCTACCTCACTCCCGAAGAAGAGCACATCCGCCAAGAGGTCTCCCATGTCGTCTAAGGTCGCCAAACTGATTTCGGCTTACCGTCAGCACCTCACTGTTCCCTGGCAGCCTGGCTTGGCTGCGATTCAGCGCGTCATCTTTGCCGTCTACGACAAGACGGATGAACTGCGCCTGCGTGCCAACGTCGAGGAGTTCGCCTTGGCAACCCAGCAAGCAGGCAAGCAGTGGCTCCTCCTGGATGTCACCCATGCCTTCCCTGAATGGATGGCGGCGCAGGAGTACCGGGACGCCTACTTCGAATGCCCCGAGGATTTGGCTGGATACCAGAACGGCGAGCTGACCGAGTTCGTCGCCAACCTCAATGACAAACTCAAAACGCACATCAACGCCGGGGCCGGCCCCGACACCGTCGTTGCCCTGCTCGGTGTTGGTACCCTCTTTGGGCTCGCTCGTGTTTCGTCCGTGGTAGAAGGTATCAAGGAAGCGGTGCAAGGTCGCATGCTAGTGTTCTTCCCTGGTGAGCATCATCCAGAGAATCACACCTATCGCCTCCTCGACGCACGCGACGGCTGGAACTACCTGGCCGTCCCGCTGCTGGCCAAAGACTGACCGCCGCCCTCCAAACATTTCACCGCCAAGACCACCATGCTGAACCGGGACATCTACAACAAGCCCCCAAAGGAGAACCGCCTCGTCAACAACGGCGTGGCCGAGGTATCCGAAGACCACTCCGATGCCGCCCAGGCCATCCTGCGCTACGAGCTGGAATCCTTCGTCTGCGACGGGCAGTACGAGAAGGGCCTGGAAACCATCCTGGACAAGTTCCTGTTGAATCTGGATGCGGGGACCGAGCAGCCTGGGGTCTGGATTTCCGGTTTCTACGGCAGTGGCAAGTCGCACCTGGCCAAGATGCTGCGCACGCTCTGGACCGACTATCAGTTCGCCGACGGTGCCACGGCCCGCAGCCTTGCCAAGCTCCCCACCGGCGTCTTCGAGCACCTCAAGGAACTCAGCATGCAGGGTAGGCGCCACGGCACCCTGCACGCCGCCGCTGGCAAGCTTGGGGCCGGAGCCGGCGACAAAGTTCGTTTGGCGCTGCTGGGCATCGTGTTCAAATCGAAGGGGCTGCCCGAGCAGTACAACCAGGCGCAGTTTGTCCTGTGGATGACGCGAGAAGGCATCCTGCCCACGGTGGAGGCGGAGTTGAAGTCGGCCGGGCGCTCGCTGGCGCAGGAGCTTCCGCACATGTACGTGTCCAGCCACCTCGCCAAAGCCCTGCTGCAGGCGCGGCTTGGCTTGGCCCACACCGAGGCCGACGCCCGCAAGCTCCTGAAGGAGCAGTTCCCGCAGGTCACCGACGTCACCAGCGAGCAGATGACCACCGCCATCGCGGATGCCCTGTCGGTGGACGGCAAGTTCCCCCTGACCTTGGTGGTATTGGACGAGGTCCAACAGTTCGTCGGAAACGACGTGGAGAAGGCCTTCCAGGTGCAGGAGGTCACGGAGACCCTGTCCAAGCACTTCAATGGGAAGCTGCTCTTCGTGGCAACGGGGCAATCCGCGCTGTCCGGCATGGCCAACCTGCAGCGCCTGATGGGGCGCTTCCCTGTACAGGTGATGCTGGGCGACTGGGACGTCGAGAACGTCACCCGACAAATCATCCTGGCCAAGAAGCCCTCAGCCCAGCCAGACGTCGAGCAGGTCTGGCGTGCCAACCTGGGTGAAATCTCGCGCCACCTGCGCGGCACCAAGCTCGAGCACGTCACCGACGACGAAGACGTGATGACCTCGGACTACCCGCTCCTGCCGGTACGTCGCCGGTTCTGGGAACGCGTTCTGAGGACCATTGACACCACCGGCACCGTCTCCCAGCTGCGTAGCCAGTTGCGCGTGGTGCACGAGGCCGTGCTGGCCACGGCCGATGCGCCGCTGGGGCACGTGGTCTCCGGCGACTTCCTCTATGACCAGATTGCCGCCAACCTCGTCTCGACCGCCCAGTTGCCGAAGGAGGTGTTCGATAACGTCCAGCGCTTCTCGGCGGGGGATGCGGACGCCCAGCTCAAGGCCAAGCTGCTCAAGCTCATCTACCTCATCAACAAGCTGCCGGCCGATGCTGCGCTGGACATCGGCTTGAAGGCGACCGAAGAAGCGCTGGCCGACCTCTTAGTCACCGACCTCTCCGCGGGCTCCTCCGAGCTTCGCAAGAAGCTGCCCGACTTGCTGGGTGAGCTTCAGAACAAAGACCGCCTCGTGATGGCCCTGGCGGGGAGCAGTGGCACCGAGTACCGCCTGCAAACCCGGGAGTCGAGCGCCTGGTACGACGAGTTCCGCGCCCAAGAGGCCGAACTCAAGGCAGCGCCCCAGCGGGTGGAACAAAAGCGCGCCGACCTGCTGAAAGGCCGCTTCAACGATGTACTAAAGAAGGTGCGTGTCGTACAGGGCAAGGACAACGTCGAGCGCCGCCTCGCACCCATCTACGACGACAACCTGCCCAAAGACCACGACAAGTCCCTCTACCTGTGGATTCAGGACGGCTGGCAGACCGAAGAAAAATCAGTCATCGCAGAAGCCAAGGCCAAGAGCTCCGACAACCCTACGCTCTTTGCTTTCCTCCCTGCCCAGCACAAGACCGAGCTGACCAACGCCATCGTGGCGCTGGAAGCCGCACGTACCACGCTGCAGAAGAAGGGGAGTCCTTCCACTGAGGAAGGCCGTGACGCCCAGCGCTCCATGGAGAGCCGGCAACGCACCGCCGAGAAGGAGTTGGCCGAGCTGCTGGAGCTGCTCGTTGCCGGTGTGCGTGTATTTCAGGCCGGTGGCCAGGAGGCCTTGGACGGCAACGACCTGGCTGACCGCATCAACCGTGCAGCCCGCTCCTCGGCCATCCGCCTCTACAGCCAGTTCGATGCCGCCGACCACGACATGTGGAGCAAGGTGCTGGACGAGGCGCGCAAGGGCAACCTCGAAGCCCTTAAAGCCGTAGGCCACACCCAGGAGGCCGACAAGCACCCGGTCTGCCAGAAGCTGCTTCCCTACATCGGCCCTGGAAAGAAAGGCGCCGAGATTCGCGACAACTTCGAGGCACCGCCCTTCGGCTGGCCTCGCGATGCTATTGATGGGGCGCTGTACGCCCTGTTGGCAGCCGGCCATATCAAGGCTATCGATGCCACGTCCAAACCCGTGGATGCCAAGAGTCTGGACCGGGCCAAACTCACCCAGACCAGCTTCCAGCGTGAGAGCGTCAACATCACGCCGATTCAGCTCATCAAGATTCGCAAGCTGTTCGACGCGGTGGGCGTTCCATGTCAGCCCAAGGAAGAGCTCATCAAGCTGCCGGCGCTACTCGCCAAGTTGCGGGACCAGGCATCGAAGGCGGGTGGCCAGCCCCCCGCGCCCGAGGTGCCGAAACTCACCGCCCTTGAAGCTGTTGAGGGGCAGACCGGCAACGCCCAGCTGCTGGAGCTGTTCAGCCGTTACGACGAACTCGTCGGGCTCTCCAAGGCCTGGACCCAAACCGCCGCCGACATTGCAAAGCGCCTGCCCGTCTGGCGCAAGCTCATTGAGTTGCTGCGCCACGCCAAGGCATTGGGCCCTTATGCCGCGCTGAAAGCCGAGGTTGATGCCATCGAGGCCCAGCGCAGCTTGCTTGCCGACCCGGACCCCGTCCGCCCGCTGCTGGACAAGACGGTGGACCTGCTGCGCCAGGCCTTGAACGCCAAGCTGGAAGCCTTCCAGAAAACCTTCAAACAACAGCAAGCTCAACTTCAGGCCGACGCCGACTGGAACAGGCTCAGCGATGCGCAACGTAGCGAGCTCAGCACGCAGCACCACTTGACTGCGCCAGAGCCTGTGCAGCTCGGAACGCCCGAGCAACTACAGGACGCACTGGACGACTGCGAACTGGAGCACTGGGTCGCCAAAACCCAGGCACTTCCCAGCCGCTTCGAGGCGGCCCGCCATGCCGCGGTACAGCTGCTGAAGCCCAACGTCGTTCATGTCCCGCTGCCCAAACGCACTTTGAACGACGAGTCCGAGCTCAAGGCTTGGCTGGAAGAAGTGGAAACATTGCTCAGCACCAAGCTCAAGCAAGGCCCGATTGCACTGTGACCACGCGTTGTCCCGTCTCCTGGCTGTGATATCCATGTCTTCCGATAACCGTTTACTTGCTATAATCGTGGCAACAACACCCGCCACACTTCAGGTTTGCGCGAAAGCGCATGCACAGTGCTCCCATGGCGGGTTTCTCATTTCTGCGGCCGGTTTGTGATGAAGTACAGCAAACCTGCCCTGTCAAACGCCGACCTGCTGGCTCGATGGCAAGCCAAGGGCTTGGCGGTTCCCCACCCCGCAGACGCTGAACGTGCCCTGAACTTCATCGGCTACTTCCGCCTGCGCGGCTACGCACTTCCGCTGATGAACACCACACCTGCTGGGCGGGTGTTCAAGGCCGGCGTGAAGTTTGACGACATCGTCGCTCGTTACGAACTGGACCGCGAGCTTCGCCGCATCACACTCGGCCAGCTTGAGCGCATCGAAGTCGCGGTGCGCACCGTCATCAGCAATCAGATGTCGCTGCAGTACGGGCCTTTCTGGTATCTCAACTACCCCGACCAGGTACTGGGGCACGCACCAAGCCGCCGAGGCGGAACCGAGCCGTTTCCGCTGGGCAGCTTCCTGAGCGAAGTCGAGCGCGAGACACACCGCTCCAGAGACCTGTTCGCCCAGCACTACTTCAGGACCTACACCGAGCCCCTGCTCCCCCCGAGTTGGTTGATGGTCGAGTGCCTGTCTTTCGGCAAGTGGTCACTGTTGTACAAGCACCTGCAGAAGGCCGACCCGAAGCATCCCAACCCCAAAAAAGTGGTGGCCAAGGCCTTTGGCCTGTCCGTAAGCCTGCTTGAGTCGTGGCTGCATGCGCTGACCATCCTGCGCAACATTTGCGCCCACCACGGCCGCGTCTGGAACCGCCGTTTTGCCTATCGGCCCGAGGTCTATGCTCAGGCCCCCCAGCACTTCACCGACCAGCAGAGCTACTACTGCCTGGCCGTGGTGATGCGTCTGTTTTCGCGCCCCGTGGACACCCACGATGAATGGCCCATACGGCTGATGGACCTGTTCAGGGCGCATCCTGCCATCGCTCCCGCAGACCTGGGCTTTCCTGCCAACTGGGAAGCTGACCCGATTTGGAACTGACCTCCATGAGCACCCACCACAACCAGCCCCTGGCCAAGCCCCTGCGCACCCAGCTCGAGAACACCGTCAAAGCTGCCCGGGAGGCTGCCGAGAAAGGCGCTCGCGCCGCCCTGAGCCAACTCGCCGTAGGCGAAGCCAAGGCACCCGACTACTTGACCGACGAGTTCAAGGCCCTGCGCCGCCGCCTGCGTGCCCACGGCCGAGCCCTTGGCGATACCAAGGCAGCCGACGACACCCAGGGCCTGCAGCACCTGGTCTGGGAAGTCGCCTACGAGCACTGGCACCGCATGCTCTTCGCCCGCTTCCTGGCGGAAAACGGCTTGCTGCTCTGGGAGCCGGGCGCGGCCGTGTCGCTGGACGATTGCGAAGCGCTGGTGCAGGAAAGCGACCCGACGATGAACCTGGGCGCCAAGACCCAGTGGGAGCTGGCCGGCAAGCTGGCCGCCCGCATGCTCCCGCAGGTGTTCAAGCCCCAGAGCCCGGTGTTTGAACTGGCCTTCGCGCCCGAGCATCAACGCGAGCTGGAGCGTCTGCTGGCCGCGCTGCCGACCGAGGTGTTCCAGGCCAGCGACAGCCTGGGCTGGGTCTACCAATTCTGGCAGGCCAAGCGGAAGGATGAGGTCAACGCCTCGGAAGTGAAGATTGGCGCCGACGAGCTGCCTGCCGTCACCCAGCTCTTCACCGAGCCTTACATGGTGGACTTCCTGCTCCACAACTCGCTGGGCGCCTGGTGGGTGACGCGCCACCCTGGCGGGACCTGTCCGGTACCGCTGACCTACCTGCGCACGCAGGAGGATGGCACGCCCGCCGCCGGCAAGTTCGAAGGTTGGCCCGACCGCTTGAGCGAGTTCAAGCTGCTCGACCCCTGCTGCGGCTCAGGCCACTTCCTGGTAGCCGCCCTCCTGATGTTGGTGCCGATGCGCATAGCCGCAGAACACCTCTCCGCCCGCGAGGCGGTGGATGCAGTGCTGCGCGATAACCTGCATGGCCTGGAGCTGGACCCGCGCTGCGTGGAAATCGCGGTGTTCGCGCTGGCGCTCGCCGCCTGGCGCTTCCCGGACGAAGGCGGCCAGCCGCTGGGCGTGCGCGCGGACATGCCCGCGCCCAACATCGCCTGCTGCGGGCTGAAGGTGGCCGCGCGGGCGGCGGACTGGATGGCGCTCGTTCCCGACGAGGTGCCCAACGCCACCTACCTGCGCCAGGAACTGCGCCTGCTGCACGACAGCTTCTCGCAAGCGCCGCTGCTGGGCAGCCTGCTCGACCCGGCCCGCAGCCTGAAGAACGACCTCGCCACCACGAGCTTTGACACCTTGCGCGCGCTGCTGGAGCGGGCGCTGTCCACCGAGCGCCCGGCCACGCTGTGGGGCGAGGGCAACGAGGTGCAGGAGGAAGCCTGGGACCACGCCCTGACCGCCCGCGGCCTGCTAGATGCGGCGCGGCTGCTGGATGCGCGCTACCACCTGGTGGTGACCAACGTGCCCTATCTGGCGCGCGGCAAGCAGTCCGATGCGCTGAAGGCCTTCTGCGAAACCCATTACCCGGACGCCAAGAACGACCTCGCCAACGTGTTCCTGGAGCGCTGCCTGGAGCTGTCGCAGCGCGGTGCGGCCGGCGTGGTGCAGATAGTGATGCCGCAGAACTGGCTGTTCCTCACCAGCTACAAGAAGCAGCGCGAAAGCCTGCTGAAGCGGGTGCAGTGGAACCTGCTGGCGCGGCTGGGGGAGGGCGGCTTCGACAGCCCACAGGCGGCGGGGGCGTTCATCATCCTGCTCACTCAGACCCATGCGCCGGCGGACGAGGCGTTTGCCTTGTGCGGCGTGGATGCCAGTGGACCGAAAGGGGCTGCGGAGAAGGCAGCGCTGCTGCGGGAGGGGGAGGTGGTGTCCGTGGGGCAGAAGGGGCAGTTGGGGAATCCGGATGCGCGGGTGATGTTCGGAGAGTCCTCGTCCGTCACTGTGCTGAACAAATTTGCCTACCATAACCTCGGTATCTGCACGGGGGACTCGATTCGTTTCTATCGAAAGCACTGGGAGTTCGGTGAAATTCCGTCAGGCTGGGCAAAGATGCAAAGCACAGTCGACGCTCGTGCAGATTTCTCCGGATGCGAGAGCCTGGTTTTTTGGGAGGACGGTAATGGGGCACTTTACGATTTCGTGGTCGAGAAGCTGGGGGAAGACCAAGTAGGTTCTTGGCTTCGAGGCAAGAACGCCTGGGGGCGCCAGGGCGTTCTTATCAGTGCGATGCGGGACCTGCCAGCAACGTCATACCTCGGTGGCCTGTTTGATGAGAACGCAGTCGTTCTGATTGCAGAAGATGAAGCCGTTGTTCCAGCACTTTGGTGCTACTGCGCAGACCCGTCCTATGCCGTCGAGGTTCGCAAGGCGAATCAGACGCTCAAGGTACGTGGAGACTTGGTCAAAGTCCCCTTCGACCTCGCCCACTGGCAACAAGTCGCCGCCGAATGCTACCCCAACGGTCTGCCCAAACCCTATTCCGACGACCCCACCCAGTGGCTGTTCCACGGCCACCCGCAGCCCGCCACCGACCCGCTGCAGGTCGCCGTCGCCCGCCTGCTCGGCTACCGCTGGCCGGCCGAGACCGACGCCGACATGGAACTCGCCGATGAAGCCCGTCAGTGGATTGCGCACACCGGCCAGCTCGCCGCCCATGCCGACGACGACGGCATCGTCTGCCTGCCCGCTGTGCGCGGTGAAAAGCCCGCCCACGAGCGCCTGCTGGCACTGCTTATCGACGCCTGGGAAACCGTCACCCCCGGCAGCTGGAAAGCCTCCACCCTCGACCGCCTGCTGGCTGAGGCCGACTGCGCCGGCAAGAGCCTGGAGGTGTGGCTGCGCGAGAAGTTCTTCGAGCAGCACGCCAAGCGCTTCCACCATCGCCCCTTCATCTGGCACGTGTGGGACGGCCTCAAGGACGGCTTCGGCGCGCTGGTCAATTACCACCAGCTCGACGCCAAGAAGCTGGAGCGCCTCATCCACACCTACCTGGGCGACTGGATTCGCCAGCAGGAAGCCGGCGTGCGTGACCGCATCGACGGCGCCCAAACCCGCCTGGCCGCCGCCCAGGACCTGAAGCGCCGCCTCGAGCTCATCCTCGAAGGCGAGCCGCCCTACGACATCTTTGTTCGCTGGAAGCCCCTGACCGAACAGCCCATCGGCTGGAACCCCGACCTCAACGACGGCGTGCGCCTCAACATCCGCCCCTTCATGACCGCCGAGGTCCTGCGCCACAACAAGAAGCCCAAACTCAACGTCACCTGGGACAAGGACCGCGGCAAAGACGTGGAAAGCGCGCCGTGGTTCCACAAGTTCAAGGGCGACCGCATCAATGACCACCATCTGACGCGGAATGAGAAAATAGCAGCAAGTCAAAAAGAAGGAGCCTGACATGAATCTGAATGCTTCCATAATCGACCAGCGCCTGACGGGAGTTCAGGGTGAAATACAAGATTGGGCCAAAGACGAACTGAATGTCACCGACCCAGCTCGGCTGAAGCCGTTAGCCTTTGTCTACCTGTGCGTCAAGACCATGTTGGATTTGGATGCCCAAGAGGCTTTCGACTGTTTGACGGATGGTGGCGGCGATTTTGGTGTGGACGCCATGCAAGTGACGGAAGAGGTGGACGGGGAGTTTGTCGTAACGCTCTTCCAAGCTAAGTACAAGGTAAAGCTAGAGGCTGACTCAAACTTTCCTGAAGATGGCATTAATGCATTGGTTAACGCTATTCGCCATATTTTTGACCCGTCGGCAGAACTCGGCGCCATCAATGAGCGCTTAAGGGCAAAGGTGGAAGAAGCAAGAGCCATGGTCCGCGATGGCTTCATTCCTAGGGTTCGAGCAATCGCCTGCAACAATGGCATCAAATGGAATCAACAGGCCCAAACCGCCATCGACCGTGCAGGCTTTGGCGACCAAGTGACTTGGGAGTATGTCAACCATGATGTCTTGATTGGTATCCTGCAGCGTCCCAAACAGGTTGATGACACACTTCGTCTCGTGGGGAAGGCCAATGTGGAGGACATGAACTTCAGTAGAGTTTGTATTGGCCGCATGCCTGTAACCGAGGTTGCTGCCTTAATGCGCACGCATGGTGACCGACTGCTGGAGCGCAATATTCGGCGCTATCTGGGCTTGCATGGAAATCGAGTCAATGAGGGCATTCGCGCCACGCTACAGTCACAACAGCCTTCAAATTTTTATTTCTTTAATAATGGACTGACCCTAGTCTGCAATGATTTTTCTTACAATGCCTTGCAGAATAGTGACTATCAGGTTCGGGTGGAGAACCTGCAAATTGTCAATGGTGGCCAGACCTGCATGACGATTCTTAAGACTGCCGAGTCAATGGCAGCCCTAGGAAAATCTCTCCCAGCGGACGCTAGCGTGTTGGTACGACTCTACAAGCTACCGAAGGACAACGACGATATAGTTCTTCAGATTACACATGCAACCAACAGCCAGAATCCGGTGGACTTGAAAGACCTCCGCTCGAACGATGAAATTCAGCGTCAGCTTGAAGCGAGTATCCAGCAGTTGGGTTTCAACTATCGACGCAAACGGGTTGATGGCGTTTCCAAAACAACGGATATTACTGCGGGTGCTGCTGCGGAAGCGCTTCTCGCTGTTTGGCGGCATGCCCCGCATCAAGCAAAATTCCTGACCAGAGAGCATTTTGGGAAGCTGTACTCTGTCGTTTTTCCAAACAACGTAAACGGAGCACAAGTTGTGCTCGCAGTGCTGCTTTACCGGATTGCAGAAAATCATCGACGTCGGCCGGTTGACACGGACCCCCTTCTTGTTCGTTATGCATCGTGTTTCGTAGCCATGCGCATGGGGCAACGCCTCTTAAAGGACTTAGGCAAGAATTTGGATGAGATTCATCACCAGTGTTTTGAGGAGGCACGTCGGCTAATTGATGAGCGAGGCGAAGGTTACTTCCGTGCAGCAGTCAGCGATGTCGAATCGGCATTGACAGATTTGTATGGGCAGAAGGAAGTCTCACCCTTACAGCTGTCAGCGACTTTCCGGCGCGGTGACCTGATTCAAAAGTTACTGGCGCTGCCGGTGGGTAATGCATGACCACCCTGGTCCAGCGGCTGGTTGCAGCCATTTCGGAAGCAGTTAAGGTAAATAAATCCGTTCAATCCCAGCCTGCAGCTATCCTCTGGCCTGACAAAGAGTGTCAGTGGCAAACCGCACTGCCGCATTTGAGGAAGTACCTTCCAAGCCTTTGCACGCTCGGTCCGTATGAACCCGAGCAAGGTCGTGGCCCTGCAATCTGGCTCAAGTGCTATATCGCCGGACTCTTGTCTGAGGGGCAGTTTAACTGCGTGCCGATTGTTTACATGCCAGGCATAGGTCGAAGTGATTTGCGGGCTATCGAGAATTGCCCTCGTGACCTGCAGCCCCTTGCAGAGCTGCAGTACCGCGGAGTGTTCTGGAGCCAAGCCAACGCAAAGGACTGGACCCTGAGTGCGTTCCTGTCTTCAAAGAACGGCGGGCTTGAGCTGGATGTAGCCCAGGACAAGGCCACACAGGAGGCGCTGAGGCAGGCCCTCGAGGCCGGTGTCTTGCTTGACCGCCCTGTTGCAGAGCTTCAGGGGCGTCAAATCAATGCGGAGTGGCTCCACAGCCTCTTGGCTCCGAACCCCACGCGGGACCTGTTGCTCTGGATGAATGACGCCGATAGTGCCCGTGCGCAGTGGGCAGGGGTACGCTGGGATGTCTTCAGCAAGCGCTGCAAAGCTGATTTTGGGTTTGACCCTGTGGCCGATGGCCTGCTGGTCGCGGCAGAGCTGCTTGCCAAGGGAAAGGGGAAGTGGGCAGCAGTCTCCGAGCTCTACCGAGACTCCTACACGAGCTTTCCCAAGGTCTATGACCTGCTCCTCAAGGTCCAGCCCCCTCAATTGGGACTGTTCGACGAACTCGACCAGCTGGCAGGCTATCCCCAGGCCAACGAAGAGCGGGAAGCGAACTTGCGCTATGCGCTGGCCGCCTGTGATTCGATGGACTCGGCACAGGCTCGTGCAGCCATCCACAAAGCCGAGCAGGAGCATGGGGGCCGTCGCGGTTGGCTGTGGCGGCGCATGGGGCAATCCCCCCTTGCTGTCGCTCTGGGGCACCTGTCTCGTTTGGTTGAGCTGAGCACCAACCTTCCATCTGGCAGCTCACCTGAGCAGCTTGCAGCGAGTTACCAGCAGCACGGCTGGCAAGTGGATGCCGCCGCTCTGGACGTCCTCGCAGCCGTTCAGGCAAAGGCTGACGTGGATGCCGTATCAGCTGCTCTGCGCTCGGTGTACCGTCCCTGGCTCGATGCAGCCGCTGTACGCCTGCAAGAGGCCGCAAAATCCGTTGGCGGGCTTCCCCCCTTGAGTCCTTCGTCTTCCGGTGAGACAGAGGGCGGGGTGTGCACCGTTTTCGTCGACGGATTGCGCTACGACG
Organism: Zoogloea sp.; assembly: GCF_028689785.1. Lineage (GTDB taxonomy): Bacteria > Pseudomonadota > Gammaproteobacteria > Burkholderiales > Rhodocyclaceae > Zoogloea. Next base: position 13,456 of record NZ_JAQVCN010000064.1, read on the forward strand.
TGGCGGTACGGTTGAAGGAGCGGCTGGCCGAACTGGGTAAGCCGGCTTTGAGCGTCTCTTGGACCAGCATGCCCTCGGTGACGGCGTCAGGTAAGCCGTGGTGCTCCCCGGTGCGAGATTGGGTCGCCGGCACGAAGGAGGACGCCGACTTCCAGCCGAGAGTAGCGGCGGATGGCAAGCCATTGTCGGCCTACAACCTCCGCAAGCTCCTCGCGGAGACGGGGGTTCAAGTTCTCGACAAACATGAGTCCGGAGACCCCCAGGGGCGCGCCTGGACGGAATCAGGAGACCTGGACCATTATGGTCACGAGCACGGCATCAGGCTCGCCAGAGACCTCGACGTGCAGCTGAATCAGGTGATGGAGCGCGTTGAAGAGCTTATCCAGGCAGGTTGGCGACGGTTCCGCATTGTGACCGACCATGGCTGGCTTCTGTTGCCTGGTGGGCTACCCAAGACCGAGCTTCCGATGCATCAAGTCGAAACCCGCTGGGGCCGCAGTGCAATCCTGAAGCATTCTGCCTTTGGCACCTCCCTGACCTTCGGTTGGGATTGGTGCAAGGAGGTGCAGATTGCCTATGCCCCGGGCGTCTCCTGCTTTGTGGCGGGGACAGAGTACGCCCACGGAGGCCTCAGTCTCCAGGAGTGCCTGGTGCCAGTTATCGCTCTGGATGTCGCAGCGTCAGCTTCGACAGCAGCCAATGTCACAATCAAGGCTGTGACGTGGCGAGGGCTGCGCTGCGTTGTCGAGGTGGAGCCCCCCATGGCGGGGCTGGTGGCGGATATTCGCACCAAGCCTGCGTTGGCATCGAGTTCGCTGGCTGCCAGCGTCAAGACGATTCAGGATGGCAAGGCCAGTCTTGCGGTCGCGGACGATGACAACCTGGGTGTGGCGGCCGTGGTTGTCGTACTGGGGCCTGATGGGGCTGTGCTTCAGAAGAGCCCGACGACCGTGGGGGGCTGATGGCTCTCGGTGCGTCTCCGCAGCTTTGGCCTGCTGGAACGCCCAATCAGATAGCAATGAGGGCCGCGCGTGGCCCGTGAAAGGTATTGAACGATGCAACTCGATGACTTGGACAGGAAGGCCACGGAAGCCTTTGAAGGCTATGTGGTCCGCAAGGACCTGGTGCGGACGTTCAGTCGTCAGTTTCCTGTTCCCACCTACGTCGTGGAGTTCCTGCTCGGCCGCTACTGCGCCACCACCGACGAGGCCGAAATCCAGGAGGGCCTGGAAATCGTCCAGCGCCAGCTCTCGTCACGAACGGTGAAGGCGGGGGAGGAGGAGCTTTTCAAGGCGCGCGCCCGGGAGTCTGGCTCGGTCAAAATCATCGACATCATCACAGCCAGGCTTGACGCCAAGAGCGACTCGTACGTCGCCTCGCTCCCCAGCCTGCGCCTCACGGATGTCCGGATTGACCCGGACCTCATCAAGGAGCACGAGCGCATCCTGACGGGGGGCTTCTACGCTGAGGTCACCCTGGCCTACGATGCATCGATTGCCCAGGAAAAGAGCGGTCGCCCCTTCGGTGTGCAGTCTCTGCGCGCCATTCAGCTGTCCAAGCGGGATGTGCTGGCAGACCTGAGCGCCGGCCGGGACAAGCTGACCACGCTCGAATGGAAGGATTTTTTGCTTCGCAGTGTGGGGCTCGAGCCCGAGACGCTCAGTGACAGAGCCAAGGACGCTTTCCTGTTGCGCATGGTCCCCTTTGTCGAGCGCAACTACAACATGGTGGAGCTCGGCCCCAGAGGGACTGGCAAGTCGCACCTCTTCCAGCAGGTATCGCCCTACGCGCACCTGATTTCAGGGGGGAAGGCGACGGTGGCCCGCATGTTCGTGAACAACGCGAGCGGTCAGCGTGGCTTGGTCTGCCAGTACGACGTGGTGTGCTTCGACGAAGTATCGGGCGTTTCCTTCGACCAGAAGGACGGCGTGAACATCATGAAAGGCTACATGGAGAGCGGCGAGTTCTCCCGCGGCAAGGAAAGCATCCGCGCCGACGGCTCCATTGTCCTGGTGGGCAACTTTGATGTGGATGTCGAGCATCAGCAGCGTGTCAGCCACCTGTTCGGCCCGCTGCCCCCCGAGATGAGGGATGACACGGCCTTCATGGACCGCATTCACTGCTACTTACCTGGCTGGGACGTGCCCAAGCTCAACCCCAGCCTCTTCACCAATCACTTCGGCCTTGTCAGCGACTTCCTGTCGGAGTGCTTCACCCAGCTCCGCAATCAGAGCAGGGTCTCGGTGTTGCAGGGACGGGTCTTCTGGGGAGGCGCCCTGTCAGGTCGAGACCTGAACGGCGTGAACAAGACCGTAAGCGGGCTGCTGAAGCTGCTCTACCCCAACGCAGAGACGCCCGTCAGCGACGAGGACCTGGAATGGGCGGTACGTTTGGCCCTCGAGGTGCGCCGGCGCGTCAAGGAGCAGCAGAAACGCATCGGTGCCGCTGAGTTCCGCAACACGCACTTCAGCTATACCCTGGGGGCCGAAGGGGTCGAGAAGTTCGTGTCCACCCCTGAGCTGCAGAGCCAGGCGGGCATTGGTGACGAGCCCCTTGAGTGCGGGCAGATTTGGACACTCAGCCCCGGGGGCCAGGATGAGCATGCCGGGTTGTTCCGGCTGGAAGTGACCGAAGGCCCGGGCAGCGGTGTCCGTGTGCTGAACAACCCGGTCCCGCCGGCGTTCAAGGAGTCAATCCGCTGCGCCGAGCAAAACCTGTACGCGCGGGCCCCGCAACTGGTGGGCGACCGTGACCCCAGGGCACATGAGTTCTCGGTGCAGCTGCGCGGCTTCGATGCGGCCAAGAGCGGCGCAAAGACTTCGGTAGCGTGCCTCATCGCGCTGGCCAGTGCGCTCCTCAGAAAATCGGTGCGTGGCGGCCTCATCGTGGTCGGTGAGGTTACGCTCGGTGGAACCATCGAGCCGATACACAACGCGGTCACCTTGGCCGAGCAGGCGGTTGAGAAAGGAGCGAAGTCCTTGCTGCTACCGGTTGCCTGTCGGCGCCAGCTCTTCGACCTTTCGGATGACATGGCCACGAAGCTCGACATCGAGTTCTACCAGGATGCGCGCGATGCGCTCCTGAAGGCGCTGACAGAGTAAAAGGCGCCCTCCGCTCCGGGCTCCGCCCTGCGCGGAGGGCGCATCGACAACACGCACCTCGCCATCGGTGCGGAAGGAGGTTCCCAGGAAGGGAAAAACCGATAGACTTATCCACAGCCGCCTGAATGACGGGCGGCTATCGTCCCTGGTCAAAATTCAACCGGTACACCTGGTCAGTTTTAAACCGGTACGGACAGTGATGGCTATCAGCCTCTTCCCTGCCCTCCCGAAAACTGCTCGCTAAGTTTGGCTTCGCCAACGACCGCAGCCATGAAAGTGACTCACTTCACAGCAAATTGATGAACAATCTGAAAATCTCTCAGACCCCCAGTTTGGGCAGGCTTTTAGTGCGAACACTACCCTTCAGAAAATCTGCCTAGCATCGTTAAGATGAAACGACCAGCATCAGGAAGTCAGGACGATGGCGAGCACGTTGAAACTCCGCTTGCGAAGACCTTCTGCGTACCGAACTCATAAAGCATAGGTCTTCATTCGACGAACAGGAATCGTCATGCCGATCAAGCCCCACCCCAAGCTCATGCAGTGTCCGAATTGTGGCTGGCAAACCATCTATGCCCCTCGGTCCGATGCACTGATCGAACACAGACCAGAGACATGCCCAAAATGCGGCAACAAGGAACTCGACATAAAACAGGCTGGCATCGCGAACTTGGCTATCTCCTTGATTGCGTCTCTATTGAAAAGGAATTGAGACATAACAATGCCTTTCAAGGCACCGACAGATGGCGAAGCCCAGCCACACACTGAAAAATCTCGACAACAATAGCCTTGCTTTAGCTCTGAAGATCCTAGACGCACCTGCCTGACTGCAGCGATCAACATGACAAATACACTCAAGCTTCCTACCCTGGCTACAGACGAACAGAATCTGTTGCAGACCTTGCAGCAAGCTCCGCTTCTTGGTTTTACAGCCCCGCTCCAGACTCAAGCACAGACACGGCTGATTCGTCTTGATGAAATCAATGAAGAAAATCATCAGGCCTACCGCCATGCGTTGGCCAACGTCTACGCAAGTCTTGACCCGGCCAACCCAGTACGCCTCCTTTATCTACTTGACGGCAGCCCGAGCGGTGTTGATCTGTACTTCGGTGTCACCTCAGACCTTGCTGGCGCAGATGTACACGAAGCCATGATCAATCTGCGTGGCGCATTGGAAGGCCACCTCCCAGGGATCAATTTCGGTAGGGAAATTTCCCAGGATGCTTGTGTAGAGCTTTTCGAGCGCTGGCAACAAACCACTCACCAAGGCGTCATGCTGGGTGCCCCTACGGGCCATAAAGATGAACAAGGCAGTGAGGAGCAGAGTTTTCAGAGCATTGATCGCCTTGTGCGCGCCCTGCAGTCGGGCAGCCGTACGGGCACGCTCAGCACAAGTCGCTGGCAACTTGCCGTGATCAGCCAGCCACTGGAGCGCGAACAGATTCGAGGCCAACTGGATACGGCTTATGCCCTGTCATCCCAGCTCGCCGGCCTCGTTCGCACCAGTGTTCAAGCCAGCGGCAACACCAGCCGGCAGAAGAGTATTTCCACCGGGAGCAGTGAAGCCAAGGGAAGTAACGAAGGTATCAGCAAAAACTGGGGCAAGAATGAAGGAGCCTCGGAGACCAAGAACTGGGGCAGCTCTGCCGGCAAGAACTCATCTTCCAGCTCCTCCAGTTCCAGTAGCACCAACTCAGGCGAATCCCAGACCAAGAACGTGGGTACCAACGAGGGTCACAGCAAAAATACAGGCACCTCCTATACCCAAACCGCTTCCGAAAATCACAGCCTCTCCGATACCGAGGGCAGCACTGTAGGCGTCACGCAGGAAATTTCCAACAAACGCGCCCAGCATTTGATGGACTACCTCGACAAACAATTGATTGCCCGGCTGCAACGCGGTTTGACCAAAGGTCTGTTCCATAGTGCGGTTTATCTCACTGCCGAAAACCAATCTACTTACAGGCGCCTGAAGAACACCGTTCGAGCAACTTTTCAAGGCAGTGAAACCACGCTTAGCCCGCTCGAGATTCACGATCTTCCCCAGGCTGCACGCGGGCGGCTGCTGCAATTGCCCACGCTTGAACAGCAGGTAGAAGACGCGCAGGAACTCCTGTTTCACAGTCTGCACGTCGGCCCACGCAACAGCCTGGGCAGTCTGTTTACCGCTGATGAATTGGCGATCGTCGCCAGCTTGCCTGAACGCGAACTGCAGGGTATCCGGCGACGCAAATCGGTGGATTTCATCGTCGCCCTACCAGATACCGCTCGGGAAAACGCGCTGGATCTCGGTGAGGTCATCGACCGTGGCCGCCGTTACCCGAACAACCGGGTACGCATCTCCAAGGCGGATCTGAACAAGCACACGTTTGTCACTGGTGTCACAGGCGCGGGCAAAACCAATACCTGTCTGAATCTGCTGCTCGAATCGGACTTGCCCTTTCTGGTCATCGAACCTGCTAAAACCGAGTACCGGGAACTCGCCGCCAAGCTCGACGGCATCTGCTACTACCGTCCTAATGGCGATAAACACCAGAGCCTGCGGCTCAATCCCTTTGCACTGATACGGAAAGAGCAGCGCATCAAAAGCCACGCAGGTTTCGTAAAAAACGTCTTTGCCGCCGTTTTTCCTCTTGAAGCCTCCATGCCGATGATGATCGAGGCTGCCATTCTTGCGGCCTACGAAGAAAAGGGCTGGGACATCGACGAAAACGAATTTCTCCTCGGTGGCGATCCATTTTCTCCAATCACGCGCGCCTGGCCAACCATGAGCGACATGATTCGTCAACTGGACCGACTCATTCCGGAGTACGGCCTGGGCAAGGAGTTTGAAGAAAAATATCGGGGCTCACTGGTTTCCCGGCTGCGCAGCCTCACCGATGGAACACTCGGGGGCGTACTCGACGTACCGCAATCCATCGACTTCAAAGCCCTGTTGCAGCGCCGCTCCGTCATCGAACTGGAAGAACTGCAAAGCGGCGAAGAAAAAGCCCTGCTCATGGCCCTGCTGCTGGGTAGTTTGAACGAGGCCATTCGGGACTTGTATCAGCAAGACCCGGACTTCCGCCAACTGACCCTAGTCGAAGAAGCCCACCGCCTGCTCTCTCGCCCCGAAGCCGGCGATAAGGCGGCCGCCATGGCGGTCGAATCATTTGCCGACATGCTGGCCGAAGTGCGCAAGTACGGTGCCGGCCTCATCATTGCGGACCAGATTCCGGCCAAGCTGATTCCGGATGTCATCAAGAATACCCACACAAAGATCGTACATCGACTGTTTGCCGAAGACGATCGCCGTGCCATGGGCGAATCCATGATGATGGACGACGAGCAGCGGGCCTTCCTGCCCAATCTCGCGACAGGCGAAGCTGTGGTTTTCTGCGGTGGCTGGCATGGTGCAACACACGCCAAAATCCGCAACGACCGGGCGCAGACTGACAACCGCCGTGATTTCGACCTGCTGGGTTTCGGCATCCGACAACTCTGGCAGGAGCGTACCCACTATTACCCTCAGTTTTGCCGTTTGAACTGGCTCAGCGCTGAGCAGGATGACCCGGTCTGCTTTGCCGATTTTGTGCGCGAGACGCGCCAGGCTCAGAACCAGTTACTGCGCTTGTTGGCAGCTGACGACAAGACCCGTAACCGTGCAGAGCAGGAGTTTCAGCGAAACAAGGATTGGCACGCGAAGTGGGAGCCGATAGCTTCGGCTCAACAGGTAAGCCATGACCAACAAAGCGCAGAAATAAGAGAAGCTTTCCCACCAACCTTGATCGCTGCAGCTTGGTTTGCGCTGCTGCTGGATGCCAATCCGCGCCCACACACTCAAGTCAAGGACATGCCTTCGCTGCAGGCAACACGTGAGGATCAAAACGCAACCAGTCGCGCATCTGAAATCTTGGTCGGTGTTTTCTCTGAAGCAAAAACCCTCGACGATTTCAGGGAAATACTCAGCACAACAAGAAAAGGTAGAAAAGGCGCCGACCTCGATGCCGTTTGCAACACGCTGAGTAAGTTCAAAAGTTTCTGATTCACAAACAGCAAAAAGGAAATTCCATGGTACTTCCACTCATTATCGGAGCGATCACTGCGGCGAGCAGCGCAATCGTGTCTGCCGTAAGCACGATTGGTGTGGCTGTTTCATCGTTCGCTGCCAGCGTCGGCCCCATGTTGGCCGATGCCATTCAAACTCTCAAGCCTTTGGCGGAAGCCATCAGCAAATTTGCCAATGCCTTCCTGCAGAATCTTTCCATTCTCAAGCCGGGTGAAACCATCGAGTCCATGGGAGAGCGTGCTCTGCAGGCTGCAGCCCAAGGCATCAAGCTGGAAAACTCCGACAGCTTTGTCGACTACATGCAAGAACTGCGCGACCTAAAACTCGACCCCGAGCTTGAGAAAAACCGAAGCCCGGCCGAAAAGCTTCTGGCGGGGATCAGTATTGCTACGATTGGTTTGGAAGACAAATTCAATGCCAATCATGGCAGCTTCAATGGCGTCTGGCTCTTGCCCTTGGTCAATCCGCAATACTTCACGCCGGAGCGCATGCAAAGCTTGATCACGACCGGGCGCCTGGGCAATGAAGTACTGGCCTACTTGAACAAGGCATTATCCCCAGGCGAAACGCGCAACCTGGAAAGGGCTTATGAGGCCACTGTCGAGCACAAATCGTCAAATGGCGCTGAAATCGACAAGCTCTATGACGAACTGCACGCATCCCGGGATGCATGGGCCAATATTTCGAAGCAGATCGAAGAAGGCAATCAACGCTGAAGCAGCAAAAGGAGATCGATCATGGGATTTTTTAGTTCTATTGGCAGCGCAATCGGCAGCGTTTGTAGCAGCGTAGGCAGTGCTATCGGGAGCGCCTGTAGCGCCATTGGAAGCGCGATCTCTTCTTTCGCTACCGGAATCGGCACTGTCGTTGGCGGCATCATTAGTGCGCTTACGCCGGTGGCTGCCGCGCTCGGCAAGTTTGCGAATACCTTTCTACAAGCACTGGGTATTCTCAAGCCCAATGAGGATATACAAGAGATGGGAGATCGCGCCCTGCAGGCCGCTGACAAGGGTGTCACCATCGACAAATTCGAAAAATTCGATGAATACATGGCCGCGCTGCGTGATTTCAAGCTGGACCCGGAACAAAGCGCAAAACGCAACTCAGCAGCAAAAATGGTAGCAGGCCTGGGCGTAGGCACGATTGCCACGGAAGAAAAATTCAACCTGAATCGAGGCAGCCTCAATGGCATGTGGCTGTTGCCCATGGCCAATCCCGGCTATTTCACTCCAGAGCGCATGCAAACCCTGGTGAGCACTGGACGACTGGGCGGCGATATTTTTTCCTATCTGGAAAAGCGGCTCTCGGCAGGAGATACACGTACCCTGGAAAAACGTCTTGAGATCAACCCGGACGGCAGCGCCATGAGTGAGACCGAACTCGATACGCACTACGATGAAATGCATGCAGCTCGGGATAACTTTGCAGACTTGGGCAAACAAGCTGAAGCAAAGCACAGTCAGGCTCAAGGAGTTTGAATTTGGATTATTCAGTTCGATCTGTAGCAGTATCAACAAATCCGTAAACACCTCGGAAGCCGAAGATGAATCCCCGAGTCCATGCACAGCAAACATGGGTTTTCAGATTTCTCTGCCGAGATGACGCGTATGCAGAACTACGACCCGGCGAGAGAAATGCAAAAAGAATCCCCTCTCAAGCCCATCTCATCAACGCCAACCTTTCTACCTGAAACGGAAAAATGAATTCAAGCGCTGCACTGTTTTTTGTCTTGCTGCAAAACCAGTTATCCGCGTGGCTGATCAAGCCCGCCCACGAACCACGCGCCATTCCGATTCATGGTGAGGATACGGTACGGATAAACCGGGCAGAGGCCTTGCTTGAAGCCTCGACCGATGTAAGTGCTCGCCTGCACGGTGAAGGCATCTCTTTTCATGTTGCGCACTGGCTACTCGATAAGGAAGGTTTTGGACTTTGGGGCAGTGTTGTACCGCGCTTACTACAACTGAATCCGCCGGAATGCCGTTTGCAGGCCTTGTCCTGGGAATGGCTGGCAGCCCGTTTTGGTCTTGACCCCAAGTCTGAAGCAGCTGATAAACACACGCTGACCCAACTGATCTTCCCCTGGTTGATCAGTGCCGACGATGCGGCCGAGCGCCAGCAGATGCAGGATGCGCTGACGCGCGAACATGACAGCGAATCGGCACGACTGCTTGCGGAACGGATGCAGCTACAGCAGGAAAACGTACAGTTACGCGCCCTGAATGCGGCCTTGCAACGGGTGGATGCCGAGAACCTGGTGCGTTTCCTGCCTGCACTCTACCCACGCATCTTTACAGTACTTGGCGCAGCCGATCTCGCCTTGCTCTGTGGCCGGGTGGAGCCTTTGGACATCCAGAATCCCTACCCGGAACCCAGCGAAGAAACCCTGCGCGTCCTGCAAAAGGATTTTCGCAACCTGCCGGCTCATCTTCAACAGCAGATCGTCGATTTCGTCAAACGCTTGCCGCAGCGACAGAAACTGAATCCGCGTACTGAAATGCGCGAAATGGTGTCCGAACTGGAAAGGCGTTAAAGCATGGCCAAAAAAGATAAGAATGATTCTATGGGGCAAGTTCCAGTACAGGAATTGGATAAGGAACGCCGTACGCGGCTGGAGAAATTCCTATCACAATGGGACGAAACGCCCGGAACATTCATGATGAAGGAACTGACGCTCCCAGACCTCCGCCTCCTTCTCGAACATTATTCCCCGCTGCAAGACCTGATTCGAGCTATTGCCGGTACGGCGCAAGGCAGTTATCCGCTACCAGCGGCACAGCAGACGAGCGACTTGTGCGAACGACTACAGGACACTGCAGCCCAAACCCAAGCTGCTACCGCCGCACAGCTACGCACCGAAGCCGAGGCGGACGATCTGCGCCAGCAGTGCCAGGCATTGCAGCACGACCTCAAGCAATGCAGTGCCGCCACACAGAAATTGCTGCAGGAAAAAACCAGCGCCCAAGAAGCATTCCGCCAACTGGAAAAGCAGCTGCAGCAGGCACAAAAAGAACTGACTACCACCCGCACCGAGCTTGCCCGTGCCGGCACGGCCCCCGCGGAACTCACGCTGCTTCGCGACGATGTCGAACTGGCGCGCCGCCTGGAACTGACCGATCTACCCAGCGACACTACCCAGGCCCTGATCCGCATCGTGGCCGTACTCGCCCAACGCGACAATCTGGAACGACTGTGGGCGGCATTGAAGGATCGCTGCGAAGCCGAAAACCGCCCTGCCCATACAGCAGAACGCGCCCTGCTGGCCGCGGCGCTCTCCTGGTACAACCACAACTGGCGCAGTAAGCCCTATCAACTGGTTGAAGTCGCGCCTGGCATGGCCTACGACTTTGAGCGCCATCTGCGCAGCCAGCACACCACCAGCGGCGAAAAAATCAATGAGTTGCGCCTGCCAGGCATTGCGGATGGCAGTAGCCGATTGAGTTGCAAGGCCTTGGTGAGTACGCGGTAAGCCTTCGCATATGTTGGATCTTTCATTCTGATCGTTACATTGGCAACTTCATGGCTACGGAAAAACACACTATGCAGTCCGCCTCCACGGAGTTGAACCTAACCACCCGCTACGCCGACAATCTGGCGAAATTCACCGAAAAGCTGGAAGCCCAGCGTTTCAGCCTCATCCTCCCCCCCGGCGAAACGTCGGCAGAAAAAGCAACGGGCATCCTCGATACCCAGACCTATCTAATTTACCCACCCGTATCTGAACTACGCACCTTTCTCACTCCACATAATTTTGTGGAAATTCAAAAGGATGGGACAGCACTTCCTGCCTTGCACGTTGCAACAAAGCTGCTATGGAGCAACGCCACCACTGCTAAGCAATACAGCCTTAAAGACGGCAGTGTAGTGGTCGGCGCTGGACGTTGGGCGGACTTGTCGGGTTGGCTATTGCCTAGCAAGGATGAGCTCTACTCCTTTGCTAGCGCGAATGGAAACCCTTACCGTACCGGTAAAGCATATCGCCTTCTTGCGGCAGAAAACCCCTCCGCGTACTGTTGGCTCACCATCCAGGGGAGGACCGATACGGACAGTGGTTGTTGGGGAATATCTGATTCGCCGGGATATATTTTTGCCTGCCACCCGCTTTTAAAAAATGCGTCCGACATTGAAATCAGCATTGAAATGATCCGCCGAGGATGGACATTACGCAACCCAAATGCCCAAACCTTCAACCTGCCCGATACCCGTTGGGAAAGTCTCTCTCCTGAAGCCCGTCTGTTGACCATACAGAAGGAAGGGATACGCCTACTCAACGTAGACAAGAACAGCGAGGCGCAAGCGTTTATTCTTGACCCCGCCGCTTATTCGCTTCGCGACGAACTCATCGAACTCATCGAACTTGATCACACTCCCTGCCGTTTGCCGGAACTCGACAATGCCCAACTCAGCGACCCGGAAAAGGGCCTGTGGGAGCTGTGGGGGGAGGATGCTGCGCTGTGCAAGCGCCTGAACCTGATAGCCCGTGATCCCGGGCGCGACATTCAGCGCCGGGCAGTAGCCATCGACTTTGGCACCAGCAGCACCGTGGTAGCCTGCGAAACCAGCAGTGGTGGCCGCGAATTGCTGCGGATCGGCGTGCGTGATTTCTACCAAGCCGTGCAGCCGCAGCATTTCGAAAACCCCACCGTGCTGGAATGCCTGGATTTTGCATCCTTCCAGCAAGCCTGGACGAGCCAGGCTTATCGTCCGAAGCTGGATTGGAACTGGATGCGCGCCGCCCACGAAGCTCAGGCGAGTTTTCGCGACAATCCCGGCGATACGCGTATTCTCGCCAGCATCCTGCCGCGCTTGAAGCAGTGGGCGCTGCGCGATAGCGAACACCGCCGCGTGCGCCTGACTGACCGACAGGGGCAGGAAATCGAACTGCCCTTGCACAGCGAGCGCAACCCGCTGCGTGGTCAAGCCTTGCAGGTGAACATCGACGATCCCTTTGACCCCATCGAACTGTATGCCTGGTATCTGGGCATGGCAATCAACTGGCGCGGACATGGCCTGTTTCTTAAGTATTACCTCTCTTTCCCAGTGGAATACCCACGAGAGGTGCGCGACCGCATTCTGGCGAGTTTCCGCCGTGGTCTGCAACGTAGCCTGCCGCACAGCCTGGTGAGCCATCACCCGGAAACGCTCAATGAGTTTACTGTCCAGGCCCTGGCCAGCGAACCGGCTGCCTATGCGGCAGCGGCCTTGTCGCACCTGCAAGTGGAGCCGACCGAGGAAGGTATTCCCTATGCGGTGTATGACTTTGGCGGCGGAACCACCGATTTCGATTTTGGCTTTTTGCGCTGGGCCGACGGCGAGGAAGAGGAAAACGGTTACGAACAGGTTTTCGAACATCTCGCCAACAGCGGCGACAAGCATCTGGGCGGTGAAAACCTCATCGAACATATGGTCTATCAGACTTTCCAGCGCAACCTGGACGAATTGCGCCGCCATCGCATCCAGTTCACACGCCCGATTGATGCCCATCCCTTTGCTGGCAGCGAGGCTTTCCTGGCACAGACGCAAGCCGCACAAACCAATACCGTCATGCTCTCCGCCTGGCTGCGGCCTTTCCTAGAAAGTGACAAACCAGATTTGCCGGCCCAGATCAAGATCGAATTAATCGATGCTAATGGCCAGAAACAAGTGTGCGAACTGGAGTTGGACTCTGCCGCTCTCGATGCCTTGTTGCTGGAGCGCATGCGAGCCGGCGTACATGCGTTTCTTGCCGATCTGACGCGGATACGCAGCGAACTGCCGGTAGCGCCCATTCACATCCTACTAGCCGGTAACGGCAGCCGCTCACGCCATATCCGCGATTTGTTCGACACGGCTGGCGAGCATTGGCCAGCGCTGCTGCGCCACCATTTTGGGGAGAATCCGCCCGAAATCATCATTCATCCCCCCCTGCCAATGGATGAGCAAAACCCCCATGCCCCCACCGCCAAAACTGGCGTAGCGCTAGGTTTGCTGCATCTGGTGCCAGGTGAAAACACGCTGCTGGTGGATCATCTGTACCGTCGCCATGACGGCCAGGCCCCCTTTGCCTGGTTTGTCGGCAGGGTGCGACGCCGCAAATTCGAGCCGATCATGACACCCTCCGCAACCTACGGCCACTGGCATGAAGTCGGGCCCTTGCAGGAAGGCATGTTCAATCTCTACATCACTCTCAGCCCCCGCGCGCATGTAGGCTTAGCTGATGGTGATGCCGAACTGACTAAACACCGCCTTGAGTTTGCCGCAGCACCGCCCGGCGCCCGCCTCTATGCTCGCGCCTGCAGCCCACATGAGATAGAACTCACCGCCGCCGTGGCAAGTCCGGTCGAGGAAGAGGGAGCTGTCATGCAGAAATTTGTACTGGCCTGAATTGATTTCAGAACACGGCCGCTTGCCGTGCATGACAAAAGTATTTCGTTTTCACTTTGAATTCCTAGCCGCCATGAATCTTGCCGAGCAACACGCCGACAATCTTGCCGAATTTACCGATACCTTGATGCAAAGCCGTTTCTGGCATGTACTACCGGCGGGGGAAACGGATCTGCAGAATGCCGTTGGTTTTCTAGATACACGTGAAAACTTGTACTACCCGTCGGCTGCAATCTTGGGCAGGTTCTTGCGCGATCACCCCTTCGTTTTCGTCAAAAGTTTCTTAGAAAACGCCTCGGTTGCCTTGCTTCAGAGTGCTAATAAGTTGCTTTGGGGGGCATGCGAAGGAACACGGGAGAGTGCTCAACATCCGCAGGATTCAGACTTTGACATGAATTCAATCGCGGATGTGAGTAACGGTTTTCTCTCAGCCTTTTCAAGAATTTCCGCTGAATTAGCAACATCGCCTCATGTGACAGCCAAGTTCAATCAAGCCCTAGGGATTCTTGACAGGACTTCCCATGAAAAAGGGAAGGAGATTGTCAAGGCAGGAAAATGGGGGGGGCTGTCCAACTGGAGATTACCTACGAAATCCGAACTCATCGAATTTTCTCAAGGTAAAACCAACCCCTACAGATCTGGAAAAGGACTCGGCCTTCTCACCACAAAGGGGAGGCCCAGTGCCGTCTGGCTGACGGCGATGGGGTCATGCAATCTTGAATCCTCTTCCGGAATAAAAATTGAGCCAGGCGGAGCTGGCACGCTGCTGCCGCTTAATGAATTCTGGGCAAACGCAACACCGGAAGAGATGCTCGCCGATCTGTGCCATAGGGCATGGTATCTGGTCGAGCCAAATGGTCAGACTATCATGCCAGATAGGCGATTTTGCGGCCTCTCAATTGAAAAACTGCAAGCAGCCCTCGTTATCGAACACTACACACTGACGAGTGCTGAAAACACTGATTTGACCCTCAGTCCCGGGGCGCTATGGATCGATACGATGCTCTCCGAACTTGATTACACCCCTTGTCGTCTTCCCGTCTTGAGCAACGCTCAATTGACCGATCCGGAGAAAGGTTTGTGGGAGTTGTGGGGGGATGCCGAGGAAGCCTCCAATCGCTTTGCCATCATTGCACGCGACCCTGGTCGCGACATTCAGCGCCGGGCAGTAGCCATCGACTTCGGCACCAGCAGCACCGTAGTGGCCTGCGAAACCAGCAGTGGCGGCCGTGAATTGCTGCGGATCGGCGTGCGTGATTTCTACCAGGCCGTGCAACCGCAGCATTTCGAAAGGCTATGTCACCGTTGCCTGTGGAAATACTCCGATAGCGGCGAGGAGCATCTTGTCGGGCGTATCAAGTCGGCGCGTGTCGAGTGCCCGCCACCAGCCCAGATAGTTCGGGAGGTAGTGCGTGGCGA
>NZ_JAQVCN010000114.1 GCF_028689785.1 Zoogloea sp.
AGACCCAGGACAAGATTATCAAGAGCTTCCCGGAGGTCGAATCGGTTTTCGGTAAGGCCGGCCGTGCCAATACGGCCACCGACCCGGCACCGACCGAGATGTTCGAGACCGTCATCAACCTCAAGCCGCAAGCCGAATGGCGGCCGGGCATGACGACCGACACGCTGATCGCAGAGCTCGACAAGGCGCTGCAGTTTCCCGGCGTGGCCAACGCCTGGACGATGCCCATCAAGGCGCGCACCGACATGCTGTCCACCGGCATCCGCACGCCGATCGGCATCAAGGTCTTCGGCAAGGATCTGGACGAGATGGAGAAGCTGGCCAAGGAAATCGAGACCGTGGTGAAGGCAGTGCCGGGCACCACCAGTGCCTTTGCCGAGCGCATCACTGGCGGCTTCTACCTCAATATCGAACCGGACCGGGAGCAACTGGCCCGCTACGGTCTTTCCGTTGGCGAGTTGCAGGATGTGATCGGCAGCGCGCTGGGTGGTGAGATGGTGACCACCACCGTTGAGGGGCGTGAGCGCTTTGGCGTGACGGTGCGCTACCCGCGCGAGCTGCGCTCCGACCCGCAGCAGATTGCCCGTGAAGTGCTGGTGCCGACCATGGGGGGGACGATGGTGCCGCTGGGGCAGTTGGCGAAGGTCAAGGTGGAGAAAGGTACCCCGGGCATCCGCACGGAGAACGCCTTGTTGTCGGCCTATATTTTCGTGGACATCCGCGATCGGGACATCGGTGGTTACGTGGCCGATGCGAAGAAGGCGGTCGCCGAGCAGATCAAGTTCCCGCCGGGTTACTACGTCACTTGGAGCGGTCAGTTCGAGTTCATGGAGCGCGCCATCGAGAAGATGAAGGTTGTCATCCCGATCACGTTGCTGACCATCTTCCTGCTGCTCTATCTGAACTTCCGGCGCATCACCGAAACGCTGATCGTCATGTTGTCCGTGCCTTTCGCGCTGGTCGGCGGGGTGTGGCTGATGTGGCTGCTCGGCTACAACCTGTCGGTGGCTGTGGCGGTGGGCTTCATCGCACTGGCCGGCGTGGCGGCGGAAACCGGCGTGGTGATGCTGATCTATCTCGACCATGCCTGGGAAGCCGTGAAGGCGACGTGCCGCGAGAGTGGCCGCAGTCCGAACGTCAGTGATCTCTACGCAGCCGTGATGGAGGGCGCTGTCGAGCGCGTGCGGCCGAAGATGATGACCGTCGTCGCCATCATGGCCGGCCTCTTGCCGATCATGTGGGGGACGGGCACCGGCTCCGAGGTGATGAGCCGCATCGCCGCGCCGATGGTCGGCGGAATGATCTCCTCGACGGTGCTGACCCTGGCGGTGATCCCGGCGATCTACACACTGGTGAAACAGTGGCGGCTGGATCGGGGCCAGGAAAGCTAGTTTGAACGCATTGATGGGCCAAAGAGGTGATCGGCGATGCCACCCCGTCCTGTATCAAGCAGCCGTGATCCGTTGTGCGGAATGGATGTGCTTGTCGCCGGGCCTGCATACCTTCCGGCGCAGCCTGTGGCGGTTTTTCGAGCACAACGAACTGGAAAATGCGGCCCACGCCGGCACCCTGGCGTGCAGTAGCCGTCCACTGACGCCGCGCTGATTCTTGTCCTGCAACGTAGGAGGCCGTGATGATCGATTCTCGTGAGCCATCCCAAACTGGAACTGATGGTCATTCCCACCATTTCCGGCGCGGCAAGTGGGTGTGGTGGGTGTTTGCCGCGATTGCCCTGTTCTACCTGCTGACGGAACACCGCGCGCATCTGTTTGGTGTATTGCCCTACCTGTTTCTGCTGGCCTGCCCCCTGATGCACCGCTTCATGCATGGCCATCACGGTGCCCACAAGTCGCATGACCGCGATACCGGTGAAGGAGGAGACGGCCATGGACGCCAGTAACGGTGATTATGGGTTGTGGACGCTCGTCGCCATCAACTCGATCTTCTTCATCCTGTTTGCCGCCAGTTACTTCAAGCCGCAGAGCAAGCAGGACTGGCGAACGCTGGGCATGTTCTCGGCTTTTGTCGTCGCCCTGTTCACGGAGATGTATGGCTTTCCGCTGACCATCTATCTGCTCTCGGGCTGGTTGTCGGAGCACTTTCCGGGCATCAACTGGCTTTCCCATGACGCGGGGCATCTGCCCGAAATGATTTTCGGCTGGAAGGCCAATCCTCATTTCGGCCCTTTCCACCTCCTGTCCAGTCTCTTCATCCTCGGCGGTTTCTGGCTCCTCGCTGATGCCTGGCCAGTGCTCTATGCCGCGCAGAAAGCGCAGACGCTGGCCTCGACGGGCCCCTACGCCCGAATCCGTCATCCCCAGTACGCCGCCTTCATTCTCATCATGATCGGCTTCCTGCTGCAGTGGCCGACCCTGGTCACGCTCACCCTGTTTCCTATCTTGCTTATGACTTACATCCGCCTGGCGAGACGGGAAGAAAGACAGGCACTGGACGCATTCGGCGAGGAATACCGCGACTACCTGCTCAGAACGCCCGGATGGTGGCCAAAGTGGGGCAGCCACCCGACGTCACCTTGAAGGCCGGGTAACGATCAAGGTCGAGACAAAAAGGAGTTGTCATGACATCCCCAGCGTCCGGACACGTGCACGACCCTGCCCATCATCACGTTCCGTCCTCTTCTGGGCAGGCCGCACCAGGAAGCGCGACAGACCCGGTCTGCGGAATGACGGTGCAGCCGGAATCGACTTTCCAAAGTGAGTGGGAAGGCGTGACTTACCGCTTCTGCAGCAGCAAATGCAAGACCAAATTTGATGCAGGCCCGCGTGGGTACTTGCAGCCTGCAAAGCCCGCCGTCACCGATCCCGGCACCGAATACACCTGCCCGATGCATCCGGAGATCCGGCAGATCGGTCCGGGAGACTGCCCGAAATGCGGGATGGCGCTCGAACCGGTCCTGCCTGATCTGGCGACCGAAGACGACAACAGCGAATACCGGGATTTCCGTCGGCGTTTCTGGTTCAGTTTGCCGTTTACCGTTGTGGTGGTGTTCCTGGCCATGGCAGGCCATCTGCTCGGCGGCCTGCCGCCGGCCCTTCGCAGTGGCGTGGAGCTGGTCCTGAGCGTGCCCGTCGTTCTGTGGGCGGGTTGGCCCTTCTTTGTTCGGGGCGCGCAGTCGGTGGTCCATCGCAGTCCCAACATGTGGACGCTGATCAGCCTCGGTACGGGCGCGGCTTTTATTTACAGCGTCGTCGCGACGCTGGCGCCCGGCGTGTTTCCACTGTCGTTCATGGCCCATGGCCGGATCGGCGTTTATTTCGAGGCGGCGGCCGTCATCATTTCGCTGACGCTGCTCGGCCAGATGCTGGAGCTGCGCGCCCGTTCGCAGACCTCGGCGGCAATCAAGTCGCTGCTGGGCCTGGCACCGAAGACCGCACGGCGGATCCTGGCCGATGGCAGTGAAGAGGATGTTCCGCTCAACCATGTCCATGTCGACGATCTCCTGCGCGTCCGGCCCGGCGAGAAAGTGCCGGTGGACGGCGTGGTGGTCGAAGGAAGCAGTTCGGTCGATGAGTCGATGCTGACCGGCGAACCCTTGCCGGTCAGCAAGCAGGCACCGGACAAGGTGATCGGTGCAACGATGAACACCTCCGGCAGTCTCGTTATCCGTTCGGAGAAGGTGGGCGCGCAAACCATGCTTGCACAGATCGTGCAGATGGTCGCCCAGGCCCAGCGTTCCAGGGCCCCGATGCAACGTCTGGCCGACGTGGTGGCCGGGTATTTTGTCGCCGCGGTGGTCACCGTCGCCTTCGCCAGCTTCTTTGCCTGGGGGCTGTTTGGAGGCGATCAGGGCTGGGTCTTCGGACTCATCAGCGCCGTCTCGGTGTTGATCATTGCCTGCCCCTGCGCCCTTGGGCTGGCAACCCCAATGTCGATCATGGTGGCGACCGGCAAGGCCGCCACGCAGGGCATCCTCTTTAGGGATGCCGCTGCAATCGAGGATCTGCGCCGGATCGACACGCTGATCGTGGACAAGACCGGCACCCTGACCGAAGGGCGCCCCGCGTTCGAGCGGGCCGTCGCCTTGCAAAGCAACAGCGAGGACGAGATTCTCCGGCTCGCCGCCAGTCTCGACCAAGGCAGTGAACATCCTCTGGCCGATGCCATTGTGCGTGCGGCGCGTGAGCGGGGGATGAGCCTCGACAAGGTCGAGCAGTTCGAGTCGGCGAGCGGTATTGGCGTACACGGCATCATTGGAGGGCGACGCCTGGCCCTCGGTAACGTGACGCTGATGGCGCAGGAGGGTATCGAGCTTGGACCCTCCACCGAACTTGCCGAACACGCCGAGGAACTCCGCAAGAGTGGGGCCAGCGTGATCCATCTTGCCTGTGATGGGCAGCTTCTCGGTCTGCTGGCTGTTTCCGATCCGATCAAGGCAAGTACGCCGGAAGCCTTGGCGAGCCTGCGGGCGGCCGGGCTACGCGTAGTGATGGCGACTGGAGATGGTTTGACCACCGCACGCGCGGTGGGCCAGCGGCTGGGTATCGATGAGGTCTACGGAGAGGTAAAGCCGGCCGACAAACTTGCGCTCGTGGAGAGGTTTCAGCGCGAAGGACATGTCGTGGCGATGGCCGGTGACGGCATCAACGACGCACCAGCCCTCGCCAAGGCCGATGTCGGCATCGCCATGGGAACCGGGACCGATGTGGCCATGAACAGTGCGCAGCTGACCCTCGTCAAAGGCGATCTGAGAGGCATTGCCCGTGCCCGTGCGCTATCAGTCGCCACGGTCCGCAACATGCGGCAGAACCTGGCCTTCGCGTTTCTCTACAACGCCCTCGGAGTCCCGATTGCCGCCGGCGCCCTCTATCCGGCATATGGACTGGTTCTCTCGCCGATGATTGCCGCCCTGGCGATGAGTTTTTCGTCGGCCAGCGTGGTCGGCAATGCACTGCGCCTCAGGAAGGCAGAGACAGGCAAACAGACTTCCTGACATTTCAAGGACAGGGATGTAATGGTTGCGTCACCCCTTTGTCAGTCGCCAGATCGCACACTGAGCGTGCGAACTCACAAGGAGGCAACATCATGAAACGCAATTTAGGTGTGACACTTGCTGGCGTAGCACTGATCCTGACCTTGGGTGCTTGTTCATCAACGCCCCCCGTTGCAGAGATCCCGGAGGCCATTTCCAGTGCTTCAACTGCGGCTGACCACCAACGTATCGCCGACTACTTTGCCAAGAAGGCTGTGAGTTACGAAACGGAAGCCAAGCAACACGAAAAAATGGCGGCCTCTTACTCTGGCCGTCCGAGAGGTGATGCGGGTTTGTGGGCGGCCCACTGCAGCAATCTGAAGACCAAGCTCAAGGAAGCGGCCCAAGAGGCCCGGGCACTGGAAAAGGGGCATCGCGACCTGGCGGAGAGTCTTGGCAAATAAGTCATTGCCGAGCCGGCGTGAGTCTCGTGCGGTTCGGCCTGGACAGGGGAACATCATGCAAGAAGCGAACGAAGACCTGAGAGCGCGTCTTCAGGCCAATCTCGACGTAGCGGCCGGACTCTGCCGTCTGGGCTTCACCTACGGTGAGCAGGTGACGACATTGACCACCGAGACGATGCAGAAGTGGGTGCATCAGGCTGACCACGACCCCAAAGCGCTGTTGCAGGGAGACGTTGCGGGTTTCACCGCGGCAAGTGGCCGGATTGCGGTGGACCACTGGTCGGCACTGCTTTCGTGCACGCTGGAATTTCAGAAGGCATTCCTGGCCGCACTTCCGAAGCGCTAGCGGCGCAGCGCTCAAGAGAAAGCTGACAGGAATGTAATCATCGGGTCATGTCTCT
>NZ_JAQVCN010000065.1 GCF_028689785.1 Zoogloea sp.
CTGGGCAGAGCCGACGGAGAGCTGCTTGAAGCGCGCCTGAAGACGGCCCCGGCCCTGGTCGCGCCACAGGATGTCACCGCTGGCCTCCGTGCTGCTGAGGCGGGCCTGCCAGCCGCCCTCCTCCATCACGGCACGCAGGTTCACGTCGCCCAGGCGCTGGCCCAGGATGAGCAGTTCGCCGGCCCGCAGAGCCAGCCCGGAGAGCGGGAAGGCGCTGGCACTCTCGGCGCTGTCGGTCGCCCCTGGCGTCGACTTGCCGGCGAGAGCCTTGCGCCACGCGTCGGCATCCAGCCGATCGGCCCGGGCAGCTACCAGCACCCCCTTGTCGGCCAGCCGGATGGGCTCATTCAGGGCCATGCCGCCCCGCGCGATGAGCATCTGTCGCCCTTCCCGGCGGCGCTGGAACTGGGCCTGGAACACTGACCCGGCCGCCAGCTTGAGGGTGTCGCCGGGCACCCCGCCGGCCGGCGGCACGCTCATCTCGAAACGGAAGGGCAGCGTCCCGGCAGCCGACTTGTTGAGGGGGTCGGGCAGGCTCGACGAGACCCCCTGCAGGCCGCTGTCGAGCACGAACTCGACCCCGCCCCGGGGCATGACGGTGATGCTGCCCTTCCAGGCGGCCGAGCCCGACAAGTGATCGAGCAGGGGCAGGCCCAGCTCCTTGCGCAGGGCCGCCATGCCCAGGCTGCCCTGCGCATTGAGCAGAATGCTGCCATCGGCGCGGCTGCCCCCGGCCACGCTCACAGGGTCGCCGAAGATGCGCGCGGCACCGCTGCGTACGTTGAGCTGGCTCTCGGTAAACTCGACCCGCCCGGTGGCCTCGGTGAGGGCTGGCATGGCCGGATCGAGCTGAAGCTGATTGCGGGTGAACTGGTAGTCCCCCTTGACCTTCGAGTGGTTGAGCTTGTGCAGGGGCAGCACCAGTTGCAGGTCCAGTTTGCCCCGTCCTTCGGCCTGGAAGGGGTCGGTGAAGTGGTTGATCATGCCGGCCACCGGGCTCTCGGCGATGAAGCGCAGGAAGTCCTGGGTGATCCCGTGGGCGCTGCCCCGGACGGTGAGGACCGAATCGGTCTCAAAGTCGGGCAGCACGGCGCTGACGTCCTGCAGGTCGACACCGAAAATGCGCCCGTGGCGGGCCTTCACCGTCATGCCGGCGCCCTCGAAGATCAGCTCTCCGGCCACGTCCTCGATCTTCGGCCAGCCCGGGGCGTAATCGAGTTGCCCGTCGCGGATACGCGCCGCCACCCGGAAGCTGCCATCCCGCGGGTTGCGGAAGGGGAAGCGCGACAAATCACCCTTGAGGACCAGCCGGGTATCCGCCGCCTTGCCCCCCACCAAAGCCTGCTGCAACCAGTCCCGGGCGGGCTTGCCAACCACGTGGGGAATGTAGCGCCACACGGCGGTGGCGTCTGCTTCCGTAAGATGGGCCTGGAGGTCGATCTGGCCAGGGGTGTCAGGGGTTGCCCGATAGCGCCCGGAGGCGGTGCCCCGGGCATCGTCATTGGCGAAGCTGGAGCTGGCCAGGGTCACTTCAAGGGCACCCTCCGGATGACTCCAACTGCCCTCGGCAGCCAGTTCGGACAGGCGCAGGTGCGGCTCGGGGAAGACCTGGGGCAGCTCCAGAGCGGCGTCCTGCCCGCTCAGGGTGAAACGTCCGCCCTTCTCATTGCCGACAATGCGCCCCGCCATGCCGGCAAAACCGGGCCAAGCGCCAAGAGGCTCGATGCCCACCCCCTCAAAGCGGGCATCCACCGCATAGGTGGCCAACACCTCGTCCTTCAGGCTCCATTTGAGATCCACCGGCGCCACCCGCCCCGCCGGGGCCAGGGTGGCCAGACGTTTGCGCAGGCCGCCGTCGAAGGGCAGGCGCTCCGCCAGGCGGGACAACACGCCCAGGTCAAGCTGGTTGGCCACAAACTCGCCCCGCGCCGAGGCAGTGGCCGTGGCCTCGACCACCCGCAAGAAGAAGTCGGTGGGAGCCACCACCAGACCGTCGCGGGTCTGCAGGTGCAGCTTGCGGCCGCTGACCTCCAGCCCGCCTTTTTCGCGTCGCGCCCGCAGGCGCCCGGCGGCTTCGGTCATGGCAATGTCTTCCAGATCCGGCGCCAGGCGTACGCGGGCGTCGCGCAGGGCAAAGTCGGCGGTGGCACCGAGCAGGTGCCCGTCGGCAAACTCCAGCCAGGCGCGGACACCGCCAGCGCCACTCACGTCAAGGGGGTAATCCACCCAAGCCCGCCAGGCCCCCAGATCGGCGTAGTCGAGGCTGGCATAGAGTTCGCCTCGCCATTCGGCAGGCCGTGCCGGGTCACGGCCGCGCAGGTCGCCCCGCAGGTCGAGGGCCGCGGCCAGGCGTGCCGGGGGCTGGGCACGCAGGCCAAAGCGGTGGTGGTCACCGCGATTGTCGAGGCGGAACTCAAGCTTGTCGAGCACCAGGGTTTCTGCACCCCGCAGGGCATCCGTCCACTCCAGCCGGGCATTGCGGATCACCACCTGGCGCTGGTCCAGCAGCCAGCCGCTGAAATCGCCCTGATCGCCGCCGGCTGCCACCGGCAGACCGGCCACGAAGAGCTGGCCGTCGGCGTTGCGCCGGATGGCCAGCTGGGGCGAATCTATCTCCAGCCGGTGCAGACGCAAGCGCATCCGCCACAGGGAACTCCAACCCACCTCGGCATCCACCCGGTCGAGGCTCAGGGCAGCCTGGCCGGCGGCATCACGAATCGTCACCCCCCCCATCTGCAGGCGCGGATGCAGGCCCTGCCAGTCGGCAGACAGGCTGGTGATATCCACCGGCAGGCCGAGGGAGCGGGACAGCATCTGGGCCACCTCGCCCCGGTATTCCGGCACCTTGGGCAACACCCCATGGCGCAAGGCCAGAAAGGCCAGACCGAAGACGAAATAGGCGATCACTCCCACCCAGGCCAGGCGTTGCAGGCACAGGCGCGGGAGATGGAGAAAGGACAGGCGGCCTTCAGCCACGCGCAGGATGAGGGCTCATCAGGGTCGCGGATGGCCGCCCGACGACGGCAACATCACGCAAAAACCGGACAGACCTGCGGAGGCAGACGCATCCGGCATGAGGCTTGACGAAAATCAGTCCGGCAGACATAAGACGGGTTGAACATTAACGAATCCGTATTCTACCAATCGGCCCACGCCATGTCCGAACAGCCCATCGCCCTGCCCCAGCCCATCCTCAACGCCCTCGCCTGCTCCCGCTTCCTGCGTCGCCAGCTCGACAGCCGGCCCTGGCTGGCCGCCAAGCTGGCAGCCAGCATCGCCGCCCCCCTGGACGCCACGGCCCTGCGCGACTACCTGCGCGAGGAGAAGGTGGACGACAGCACCCTCAAGACGGTGTTGCGCAAGCTACGGGCCTGGGTGATCTGCCATGTGATGGTGCGCGACATCGCCCGCCTGGCCGACCTGACTGAAGTCACCGAGACCATGACCCTGCTTGCCGACATCGCCGTGGAAGCCGCCCACGACGTGCTGCGCGAACAGCTGGTGGAGCGCCACGGCCGCCCGGTGTCCGCGGACGGGCGGGAGCAGGAGTTCATCATCATCGGCATGGGCAAGCTCGGCGGGCGCGAACTCAACGTATCTTCAGACATCGACCTGATTTTTGTGTACCCCGAAGACGGCAGCACCGCCGGGCCCAAGATCATCGACAACTTCGAGTTCTTCACCAAGCTCGGGCGCGGCCTGATCCAGGCCATCAACGACCTCACCGGCGACGGGCAGGTCTTCCGGGTGGACATGCGCCTGCGCCCCAACGGCGAATCCGGCCCCTTGGTGGCGAGCTTCGACATGCTCGAAAACTACTTCATCACCCAGGGCCGTGAATGGGAGCGCTACGCCTGGATCAAGGCCCGGGTGATGACGGGCATCCGCAGCGCTGAACTCAACGCCATCTCCCGGCCCTTCATCTTCCGCAAATACCTCGACTTCGGCGCCATTAACGCCATGCGCGACCTGCATGCGCAAATCCGCCGGGAGGTGGCCCGCAAGGACATGGCGAACAACGTCAAGCTCGGCCCCGGTGGCATCCGTGAAATCGAGTTCCTGGCCCAGGTCTTCCAGCTCATCCGCGGCGGTCGCGACACCTCCCTGCAGATCAAGCCCACCCTCAAAGTGCTGGGTCGCCTGGCCGAGCGGGGCATCATCACCCATGAGGCCGAGCGCGAGCTGGCCGCCGCCTACGACTTCCTGCGCCGGGTGGAGCATCGCCTGCAATACCTGGACGACGCCCAGACCCACAACCTGCCCACCAGCGAGGCCGACCAGGCCATCATCGCCCAAGCCATGGGCTTCGGCTCCTACGAGGCCCTGCTGGCCGAACTGGACGACCACCGCTCCGCCGTCGCCCGCCACTTCAACGGCGTATTCGGCGACCCCACCGAAAAGGGCCACGACCTGGACACCCTGTGGGCCAGCGCCGGAGACGAAGAGCGCTGCGGCGAAGAGTTCCAACGCCTCGGCTACCCCGACCCGGCCGCCGCCGCCCGCCGTCTGGCCACCCTCAAAACCGGCAACCGCTACCTGCAGATGCCGCCCTCCATCAAGACCCGCTTTGATCCGCTGATCCCCCGGGTCGTCGAGGCCGCCGCCGAAACCCCGGCCCCCAACGCCACCTTCGAGCGCCTTCTCGACATGCTCGACGCCATCAGCCGGCGCGGCTCCTACCTGGCCCTGCTGCAGCAATACCCGCAGACCCTGCACAAGGTGGCCGAACTGGTGGGCGCCTCGGCCTGGGCCGCCCAGTTCCTCAACCGCCACCCCATCCTGCTCGACGAAGCCCTCGACCCGCGCATGCTGGAAGAAGAAATCGACCTCAGCGCCTTCCGCACCCAGCTGGCTGCCCAACTCGACGAGATCGAGCCCGACATGGAGCGCCAGATGGACCTGATGCGCGAGGCCCACCACGCCCAGGTTTTCCGCCTGCTCACCAAAGACATCGCCGGCAAGCTCACCGTCGAACGCCACGCCGACTTCCTGTCGGCCCTCGCCGACATCATCGTGGACCTCACCGTCACCATGTGCTGGCGCAAGATCAAGACCCGCCACCGGGACGAGCCAAAGTTTGCCGTACTGGCCTACGGCAAGCTCGGCGGCAAGGAGCTGGGCTACGCCTCCGACCTGGACATGGTTTTCGTCCACGATGACGACGCCCCCGAATCCGCCGAGGTGTACACCCGCCTGGGGCAGCGCACCAACACCTGGCTGTCGGCCCAGACCCCCGCCGGCCACCTCTTCGAGACTGACCTGCGCCTGCGCCCCAACGGCGACTCGGGCCTGATGGTGGTATCCCTAGAAGCCTTCCGCCAGTACCAGCTGGAAAACGCCTGGGTGTGGGAACACCAGGCCCTCACCCGGGCCCGCTTCTGCGCCGGAGACAAGGCCATCGGCGCCAAGTTCGAGGCCATTCGCGTCGAAGTACTACGCCAGAAACGCGACCTCGCCAAGCTGCGCGAGGAAGTGCTGGCCATGCGCAAGCGCATGGCCGACGGCCACCCCAACAAGACCGACCTGTTCGACCTCAAACACGACAAGGGCGGGTTGGTGGACGTGGAGTTCATGGTCCAGTATCTGGTGCTGGGCTACGCCCACGAACACCCCAGCCTGTGCGGCAACCTGGGCAACATCGCCCTACTCCACATGGCCGGCGACCTGGGCCTGATCCCCGCCGACCAGGCCGGCACCGTAGCCGACGCCTACCGGGAATACCGCCGCCTGCAACACGGCCTGCGCCTCAACAACCAGGCCTCCCGGGTCGAACGAGGACAGTTCGCCGAAGCAGCTGCGGAAGTGCAGGCTCTATGGCAAGCGGTCTTCGGGACAGCCCGCTGAGAGTAAGCGTCCAGCCAAGTCTGACAACGTCTTCGACACGAGCAACACGAGCCGGGGTGTCTATGCTTACCTGTACTGACCGGCAGCAACGGCCAGAACTACTTCACCGGCCGCTCCGACGCCTTCGCCACCGGCACCTCCACCAACCCGAACAACGCCCGTCTCGACCTCGAAGGCATCCGCGTCGCCGCCGACGGCAAGAGCGTCTACATCTCCGACGAATACGGCCCCTACATCTACCGCTTCGACCGTGCCACTGGCGAACGTACCGGCGTGATCACCCTGCCGGAGAAGTTTGCCGCCACCACACCGGCCGCCACTGAAGCCGCCGAAATCGCCGCCAATACCAGCGGCCGCGTCACCAACAAGGGCATGGAAGGCCTCGCCATCACCCCCGACGGCAAGACCCTGGTCGGCGTCATGCAGAGCCCCCTGGCCCAGGACGGGGGCACCGCCGCCAGCACCGTACGCATCGTCACCATCGACCTGGCCACCGGCAAAGTCACCCACGAATACGCCTACCAGCTCGACAACATCGGCACCGCCGCCAAGCCCAAGTACGGCACCATCAGCGAAATCGTCGCCATCAACGACCACGAATTCATCATCGACGAGCGCGACGGCAAAGGCCTCGGCGACGACTCCAAAGCCGTCCAGAAAAAGCTCTACACCATCAACCTGAGCGGCGCCCAGGACGTGAGCAACGACACCGGCGCCACCGCCCTCGCCGGCAAGGCCGTCACCAAGACCCTGTTTGTCGACCTGGTCGCCCTGCTCAAGGCCAACGGCTACACCGACCGGACCATCCCCGCCAAGATCGAAGGCCTCGCCTTCGGCCCCGACGTGTGGGTGGACGGCGTGCTCCAGCACAGCCTCATCGTGGTGAACGACAATGACTTCCTCGACACCGTGGACGTCAATGGCACCCCCACCGCCAACCCCAGCCAGTTCTTCGTGCTCGGCATCACCGGCGACGTCCTCGCCAACTACCAGGCCCAGCAGATCCCCGAACCCGCCACCCTCGCCCTGGCCGCGCTGGGGCTGACGGGCTTCATGCTGCGTCGCCGGAAGTAAGCAAGCTCTGCCATACCCTCCTCGCCTTCTGGCGGGGAGGAGCTCCTGCTCATAAAGACCGCGTCAAGACGCTGCCCCACGCGCCCTCCAACGAACCACCCCCAAGGCCACCAGCCACACCAGCCCCAGCCAGAAGGCCGCGATGAAACACCAGCCGAAAACCGTAGGCGCACACCAACCCCAACCACACGCCCCATCATTCACCAGCAAGCCCGGTACACCGAGCGCGTGAAAGAGATAGACCGACAGGTAGGGAAGCGCCACCAGCACCCCGACGGGGCTATCGAGATAGGACGGCCAGAGCAAGGCGGGGGACAAGGCAAGGAAATAGGCGCCGACAAGGAGGGCGAAGACGCGGATGGGGTGGCGGAGAGGGTGGCGGACGTGAAGGGTCACCGGGAGCGTCGCATGGCTAGTGGAACATCTTCAGAAACGAAAATTCTTGCTCCTATTGGGCCGTCTGTAACTTCTCCCGGACAGGAAGCGGCGCTGGTTCAACCCGTTCGATCACGAACGGATCGGGCAATCCGTCGTCATTGACTCTGGCAATGCGTAAGGAGGCAACAAGCTCCTCCATAAGGGCATAGGCCCTCTTGATTGCAGCGGGGTAGGCGGCAGGGTCCGGATCTGCACTGTAATCATACTCCGGCAACCCAAAACCAAATCCAACCATGCGGTCTGAGGACAGTGCAGTCATATACGAATAACGCCGCCCGTAGCTCGAATCCATTGCGTTACGTACCCATACGCGTCCATTAATTACGACGGATTCAGGATCCAGATGGATCCGGTTGCCTGCCCCACTGAGAAAACTTCCTGCTTGAATCGCTCTTTCCACCTCATCTCGCGGACGAATACTATTTTTCAAAACCTCGCCGGACAGCTCTCGCAAACGCTCAGGCGTGGAAAACCGCAGCCTCTCTTCGGGCTGCAATACTCTATATACAAATAGCATACCCGCTGTCTCGCAGCGCCCGAAGAGACCAGGCGAAAAAAGACCTCTACAAATATACCAACCAAGGCTAGCGACCTTTAGTGCGCCTTTCTCTCGCGCAAGCAGCTTTTCCATCCCAGAATCCGGAGTTCGTGTGTTGGTATAGGGCCAAATCCAATTTCCGGGAACAGCCCGCATATCTGGCACCTTCATGGACAAAATAAATTCATCCATTTCGAAGCGGTAATATTCACCGGGATTAAGGAGCTTTTCTGAAGCAAGACTCACATGCGGGTCAAAATAGGGCGGAGCACTCTCTGTCAGACGGCGCATGGCGGCTACGCCTTCCCGATGGATACCATACCGCCTCATGTGCGAGTAGAGCGCATCCCGCTCATCTCCGTAACGCTGCCACCACGCCTCCGTATTTTCGGAGGCAGCATAGGTTTGAATTGAGGCACCTATCAGCATGGAAACGATCCCGGCCAATGCTACTTTGCACAGTCTTAGGATCACTTTGGCTCCTTCCGTAGTCCATCCCACTTGTAGGGAAGAGTGTGCGGACTTTGCTGTATGGTATGCCTCAAACACAAAATTTCTGACACTTCCCCGTGGTGCGCCCCCTATTTATTCATGAGTTCGAGTGCAACAGCCCTAAACCTAATTATCTTATCTTCATAACTTAATGAGTTCCATAAAAAGTGTGTTACCGCCTTTACTGCGAACTCCCCCATGCTCTGATCTCCTACTGAAACGATATTGGTTGACCCACACTGCGGGCACGGTGGATTAGAGATATGAAAAAAAAATCCATTTTCGTCTGGATCACAAGCCACCCTTCCATAGACCTCCTGCACAAAACCATCTTCAACATGAAATTTTTCATAAAGATCAACAATACCAATAACCTCTTTGTAAGTTTCATCTTCAAATGCATTTAAATACCTGCACTCACCTGATGCAGACCACAACAAAAATTCCCCGTAGCTATAATCGCCTAAATCTGGAGCATTAAAACGAGCAGAGCACTTTTCACACACACAAGCCCTTTTTAATATTAATTTCATTCTTTCACCGGCGCAATCATTTGTGGTTTCAGAACCTCATTAAAGTCACTTAGAACAGCTATATTCACCCCATCCGACGTACGCTCAGACACAAACCTGATGGCATTGTATCCGCTTGCTTTCGCTTGATCTGCCAATTGTTTCATTTGCGCTGTTTTTTCACCACCTGAGTAACCCCATTTCATTGCAACATCAGGGTTCGTCAGATCCAACAATTTTACTCTACTATGATCGATGGAAAATCGTATTCCCGTGAAAGGATCAACACCATAATGATTCATTTCTGCTATTGAGGTACCAGGCTCTTCCGCAACGTAAAATGCTTTACCAAACCGGGAGTTCGGATTGAGATAATTTTGGTCTATTCCATACTCTAAAATATTCTTAACTGCACTAGGGTATTCCGTTGAATGCCAAACATTATCAGCAACACCAGATCTTGCGGCTCCATCTACACCCTTTGCCCCAGCCCCGACGTTCCCAACCACCTTACCACCGACCTTCGCCACGACCGCCCCAGCCCCGCTTACGGTCAGCACCCCATCGGTAAACAACTTCGCCCGCAGTTGCGTCGCTTCGTCGGTCTTCCCCTGCGCCTCCAGCGCATTCGCTTGCGCAAGGGTGTTGGAGATGAGCGCTTCAGTTGCATCAATCGGATGAGCCAGGAAGTTGCCAAGTCCCTTGGCGAGGTTGCCAAGTTGCGCCTGGGCTTGGGGGTCGCCCGCGGCGGCCAGGCCCATCGTGACGGTCAGTTCGGCGGCACCCACCACGCCACCCACAACACTCTGCGCAGCGCCCGTCAGCGTGTTGTATGCGCCTGCATTGCTGCTTCGCAGGTTGTACTGGGTCGCCAGTGTTTGGCTCTCCGAGCGTTCCTTTCCGATGACACCAAATAGATCCAAGCCATCGGACTGGCCTACATAGCTTGCTGCAGCGACGGTGACCTGGCGCCGCTGCTCGGCACACGCCGTGCTGGTGGGTGCCGTACACGCAGCGGCCAGTGCTTCGTTGCGCGCTTTGTCACGGGCTTCGAGGGTTTTGATTTCGGCTTGTGCTTCGCTCCGGCATTGGGTGCTCTGACAGGCTTGGAGCTTTTCCTTGGCCTGACTGAGTTGACGTGCTTCGATGTGATTGAGCCAATTGTTCTGCGCCGCATTCCCCGCCGCACTGGCCCCGACCTGAGCATCGCCCCCCACCAGGGTGGCCGCCAGGGCGCCGAAGAGGCGGGCGACGTCCACTGTCCTACTGGCCTGAGTGGCGCTGACCGGCTCACGGTTGCCGCCATACCATTCGGCCGCCAGTTCGCCGGCCAGGCCGCCGATGGCGCCAGAGCCACAGTCGCCGCCTTTGGCGGCGCCCAGGGCACAGCCGACAACGAGGTGGCCCATGCGATTGCTGAAGCCACTCAGATCGCCCACGCTGTTGGCGGCGCTGGCCCCCGCTGCGTCGATGACGCCGGTGGTGATGGCCCGGCCCAGTTTGTCGCCCAGATCACCGCCGTTGATGGCGGTGTCGATGATCGCGCTGGCGGTGTTGTTGATGACGTTCTTGCCGATCTGGGCGACCAGGTCGGATTTGGCACTGACATTGGCCAGCGGAGTGAAGCCGCCGTCGGCGTTGGGAACGCTGATGCTGCCGGCCAGCGCGCTCAGGGCACCAGCCGTGACCATGGCGGTGGCAACGCTGCGGAGGGCTTCCTCCCGGCCCAGGTCGCTCAGGGTTTTGCCGAGGTTGCCCTTGTTGTTGATCAGGCTGACCGTGGCCTGTGCCGCCAAGGTCGTCAGCCCCGCGGTTGTCGCCGCCCCCGCTGCTGCACTAGCTGCTGCCGATCCGGCGGCCGTACTGGCAACGGCCGAAGCTGTGGCGGTCGTACTGGCAGCGGCTGCCGAGGCTGCGCTGGCTTCGACTGCACTGCCAACCACTGCGCCCAGACCAAAGGCTGTGCCATAGCTGCGTGATATGTAGTCCTCAGTGTTGCGGCCGGCGGCGAGGGTGAGGGTGGCGTCGCGGGGGAAAGGGGAATTGTGGTGCATCCCCATTTCACTATTTCACGCAGGGTTTATTACACCCGCTCAAATATTCCCGTAAACGGTCCATCGGGCCACACTAGGCGCCAAACGCTGTCACTTGCGACATGCCTGAACCACTTTTCAGTGAAGCTGGGGGCATCAAGATACGGCTTCACGACTGGGATCTCCATTACCATTCCAGATTCAACTTGTGCCTGCATCCAGGCCACGAATCGCTCGAACTCGCCGTGCGTCCGAAAGTCATCAATTGGATCCCACGGGCAAGCTTTCATCTGACTATCCATATTGGGTCGACCTTTGGAATGAACACCTGACTTCCACCTCCAACCAACCCACCTTGAGGCGCGGCGACACCTTCGTAGACTTTGACTCCGACTGGAACCTGGATCTTCGTCACATTCGTGGCAGTGTTGCCCCAGACTGGGTTGAGCGCACTATCAATAATCGATTGAACGGGGCCGCTCGGTGGAGTTCTGGTCCAATAGGGACCAATTTCTCCGGCTTTTCCGCCCCAGACTCGGTACAGGGTCGTTGCCTCGTTCAAGGTAAGCTCAATATAAGTTCCACTGCGAAAGGTGCTGGCCACCTTATCACCAAGTGGCCCTGGCCCTGTGACGCCGCTGTAAGTAACGCCCTGTGCCCCACCCCGCTCCGCCGCCAGCCCCAAGGCACTGACCGTCTCCCCAGCACCCCCAACTGATTTGGTCACGGCCCCGAACAGCAGCCCACCGCCCTTGATGAGCGCAGAGCCGAGCAAGCCGGCACCGTCGATCAATACAAACTCGGCGAGACCCTGGCCGGCAGCATTCTGCCACGTGTTGCCAGCCCGCTCCGGAGCCTTCAGTTGTGGTGTATCGGTAGGCACCGCCGACACGACACGACCTTGACTATCGTAGAAAAGTTGGTAGTTCTGCGGGAGCGCGTAGACCTTGCCATCAGCCCCCACGACGACTTGGTTCCCTGCTGCCCGTGCCTCACTGGCCGCCTTCATGCATCCTTCACCACCGGCGCAGGCGCTGGCCAGGTTTTGATCGCGTTGCGCCGAAAGCTTGGCCAGATTCCTTTGCTCCGTACACGCCTGCGAATCGCCTTTGGCACAACCAGCTGACGCTGCGTCGTAACGCTCCTTTTCGGACAGGGCTAGCAGTGAGGGACGAACATGGTTAAGCCAATTGTTCTGCGCCGCATTCCCCGCCGCACTGGCTCCCACCTGGGCATCGCCCCCCACCAGGGTGGCCGCCAGAGCGCCGAAGAGGCGGGCGACGTCCACCGTCTTGCTGGCCTGAGTAGCACTGACCGGGGCGCGGTCACCGCCGTACCATTCGGCCGCCAGTTCGCCGGCCAGGCCGCCGATGGCGCCAGAGCCACAGTCGCCGCCTTTGGCGGCGCCCAGGGCACAGCCGACAACGAGGTGGCCCATGCGATTGCTGAAGCCACTCAGATCGCCCACGCTGTTGGCGGCGCTGGCCCCCGCTGCGTCGATGACGCCGGTGGTGATGGCCCGGCCCAGTTTGTCGCCCAGATCACCGCCGTTGATGGCGGTGTCGATGATCGCGCTGGCGGTGTTGTTGATGACGTTCTTGCCGATCTGGGCGACCAGGTCGGATTTGGCACTGACATTGGCCAGCGGAGTGAAGCCGCCGTCGGCGTTGGGAACGCTGATGCTGCCGGCCAGCGCGCTCAGGGCACCAGCCGTGACCATGGCGGTGGCAACGCTGCGGAGGGCTTCCTCCCGGCCCAGGTCGCTCAGGGTTTTGCCGAGGTTGCCCTTGTTGTTGATCAGGCTGACCGTGGCCTGTGCCGCCAAGGTCGTCAGCCCCGCGGTTGTCGCAGCGCCCGCGGCACCGGCTACTGTACCGACTGCTGCAGATCCGGCTGCAGCAGATCCGGCGGCCGTACTGGCGGCAGCTGCCGAGGCCGTACTGGCTTCGACTGCGCTGCCAACCGCGGCGCCCGCGCCAGAGGCTATGCCGTAGGTGAGGATGCTCACGACAATCGTGATGATCAACGCCGCTTCCGCCGTGAGCCCCTCCTGCTGGTAGTCCCATCTGTCGTGGGCCAGCGCGACAGCCTTCCAGTCCACGCCGGGGCGGTCGGCCAGTTGCAGCATCCACGCCTGTCCG
Source organism: Zoogloea sp. (assembly GCF_028689785.1). Taxonomy (GTDB): domain Bacteria; phylum Pseudomonadota; class Gammaproteobacteria; order Burkholderiales; family Rhodocyclaceae; genus Zoogloea. The sequence goes on from NZ_JAQVCN010000065.1 coordinate 13,073, forward strand.
GGCTGCGCCGCCTGTTTCGCCAACTGGGTCTTGAAGTCGCCTTCCGGGAGTTGGGCAACGATCTTCTGGGCCTGGATCGTGACCGGGCCCTGGATGTTGACGACCTGCAGGGTCTCGGTGCCTTCGCCCTGGCCGGACTGGTTTTGCCAGACGAAGGATTTCTTGCTGACGGTGTGACTGGTGTCGAGCCGGTTCTTCGCGCCTTCTAGGATCAGGGTGGCGTCGGCCTCCGCCTTGTCACCGACGCCGACGGCGATGGTGGTTCGGGCGGCGGAGATGGACGTGCCCTGCAGCAGGGTGTCGCCGCCGCTCTGGGCGGTGAGTTCCCCCACGCTTTGCAGTTGGGTGACCTGGGCGTCTTCGCGGGTGGTGCTGTCGCGGGTTTCGGTCTTTCGGCGCCTGAAGGTCGGATCCTCGCCGAGCAGCAGGGCACCGATCCCCGGCGCACGGACGACCTTCTTGCGATCCATGACGCTGAGCACATCCTGCACCGCATAGGCGTGGAGCTCGCCGCCGGCAGCGAGGCGGACTTCGCCACCGGCATTGAGGCGGGCGCCGTAGAGGTCGAGGTCAGCGCCGGACTGGAGCAGGATGTCCTGGGCGTCGATTCGGGTAACCGCCGCCTTCAGGCTCTGCTCGGAGTGCTCGGTAGTAGTGGTCTTCTTGCTGAGCCAGCTGCCGCTCTTCTTGACGTCGAGGGTGTGGTCAAAGGCGGAGTCAGTGGCTGCGGTGAGGGTCAGTTTGTCCTGGGCGACGATACTCACCTTGCCCGGCGAACTCAGGCTGGCGGCCTCCAGGGTGACGTTGCGGCCGGCCAGGTTGATGGCTTCGCCGCTGAGCAGGTTGCGGGCGCTCTCGTCGCGGCTGCGTTCGACGATGGCGGTGCCGGAGTGGTTGCGTGATACGTAGTCCTCGGTGTTGCGCCCGGCCTCAAGCACGATGTCGCCCGCGGCGGCGAGGGTGAGGGTGCGCTTGGCTTCGAGCTGGACGCCGCTGCCGCGGATGCTGCCCGCCGTGCTGGAGGTGTCTTCGGGGACGCCTGTCGCGGTAACGTCCAGACTGCCGCCGCTCTGAATGGCACTGCCCCTGTGGAGGCTGCGTGCATCCAGGGCGACAACGGTGGAGCCGGCGTTGCGCGCTTCGCTCCGGTTCTCGAGGCTTATCCCGTCGAGGGCAACGCTACTGCCGGCGAGGCGCGTATCTCCGCCACTGCTGATGCGCTGGCCACTCAGGATAAGGCTGCCACCCGCCTGGAGTGTCGTGGTGCCACCAGAATCTATCTGCCCACCAACGGCGGTGTCGGCATGGGTGAGGTTGAGGCGTTCTCCATTTGTTGTGGGCAAGCCCGGCAGGATGGCCGCCCCTTCGACCCGGGTGATGACGCGCTGCTCGGTGCGGGTGCTGTCGACAACGGCGCCGAGGGCGAGGTGCCCGCCGGCGACGATGCGCGTGTCCGCGCCTGATTTGACCCGGGTGCCGACGATGAGCGTGCTGCCCGCGCTTTCGAGATCGAGCTTGCCGCCGGCCTCCAGCACCGAGGCCTGGTGGCGAATCTCGCTGTCGATCCGGGTGGTGACAGTGCTGCCGCTGGCGGTGATGCCGGTGATCTCGGTCTCACCGTTGTTGAGGGTGTAGCTGCGCTCGTTGCTGACCGTGTCGACGCGCTGCCGGCTGTTTTCCACCGACAAGGCTTCGACCTTGATGTTGCCACCCACCCGGCCGGTGAGTGCACCGGCAGCCTTCAGATCGGCGCCGGTGACGAGCAGATCCTTGCCCACGTTGAGCACCAGATCGCCCGTACGGGCGACGATACCGGCGCGCAGGTCGGCACTCTGGGTCACGGTGCTGTCGCTGTGGGTGGTAACGGTGGTGCCGAAGACGCTGTCGAACTCGGTGTGACGGGTCGTCGTCGTGCCCTTCTGATCGACGGCGTAGAGCGTGCGGTTGTAGAGGTTGCCGCCCACATCCAGGGTCAGGCTGCCGGCTTCGATGCGACCGGAGTCGTTGATCAGGTCGCCGCCCACGACGAAAGTCGCGTCCTTGTCGATGAGGATGCGGCCCCGGGTGTTGTCCAGCACTCCACCCAGTGCGAGCGTGAGGCTGCTGGCCTGGATGGATCCGTTGCGGTTGTCCAGGCTGGCGCCGAACAGGCCCAGGGCCCCGCCAGCCCGGATGGACGCGCCGAAGTTGTCGATGCCGCCTTCGGCCTGGATCAGCAGTCGATCGGCCACCTCGAACACGCCGCGATTGGTGAAACGCCCGGACAACAGGAGATCCACGTTGTCGGCGCGAAGGGTGCCGGGAATGGCGGTGAAGCTGCCCCAGTCGGGGAAGGCCAGACCATAGCGGGCGGCCTCGTCCGCAGGCAGGTCGCCGCCGGGCGTTGCCGGCACCGCGGGGGTCTTGATCGAGGAGTCGACAACGCTGCCCGCAACAGGTGTTGCTGCGGGGTCGATCACCGCCTGGGGCACCCCGCGGGTGCCGTTCCCGGACGCAGGCTGGCCGGGATCCGCCGGATCGGGGGCGACCGGGCTGACACCACCGGCGGCGCTGCCGGCAACGGGGCTTGCGCCCACCTGGACCACGCCGCTGCCTTGCACCGGTGTGGCCGTGACACCAGCCAATAGCGTCTGCCCCGCGGGCTCGGGGGTCGCGGCAAGGGCGGGGGTAAGGCCCGCCCCCTGGACCGAAGCGGGCTGCAGCACAGCTCCCGTAGCGACAGCGCCGCCCGGGCCGGTGACCACGCCGTGGGCGCCCGGCAGCTTGCCGGCCGTCACCCGGTTGAGACGGGATGCAGCCAAGGCCTGCTGTGCGGCAGTCGGGTCAACACCCGAACCCAGGTTGAGATTGACCCCCATGATGCCGAGATTGCCGGCAACGATGGTGCCCGCATCCGGGCTGTCCAGCGTAATCACGGTGGAGCCCCCCGTGGCGTCGAGACGCGCCAGGCTGAGGGCAGCGGTTTCTTCGGTTTCGCCCTGGGCGTTGGTCCAGCGGATGGTCTGGGCGATGCTTCCCGCGCTGTAGACATAGCTGCCAGCGGCTTTGGCGTCGGAGGCCACATTGCGCAGACTGCCCTGGAACAGGCCATTGACCACGAACTGGGCCCGGGTGGCCACGTCGGTATGGCTATCCACATAGGCACCATTCAGCGTCGGCAAACCAAGCAGGAGGTAAGCGCCACCCGACTCGTCCGGGTCGCCGGCCAGGGTACGGCCACCGGTGGCGAGGTTGTCCACGCTGCCCGCCGCGTTGCCGCCCAGCAGCACGCGCCCGGTGTTCACAAGCACGCCGCGCCAGAGGGTGTTCAGGGCCGGGCTGACCCAGGTCTCACCCACGTCCACCACAACCCCGGCCACATCCAGACGCAGGGTGCCAAAAGCCACCAGGGGGCTGCTTGCCGGCCGGAAGACGAAGGACGGCGCATCCAGCCGGGCATCGCCACGGGATGCCACCATGCCGCCATTGGCGTAGGCAGCCGCCTTGATGTCCAGGGAGGCGCCGGCCAGCACACTGCCCGTCGCCACATTGGTGAAGCTACCGTCGCCGGCATCGATGAACACCCGCTCGGCGGCCTCACCATTGCCGTAGATCAGGCCGGCATTGAAGATGCCGTGGGCGCCCTTGAGACTGACCGAGCGCGTCCCCAGCAGGGCCGCCTTGTCGGCATTGCTCACTGTCGTGCCGGCAAGGACCGAGAGGCTGTTGTCGGCCAGCAGGGTGCCCCGATTGATCAGGCTGCCCGTGGGGGCCAGGAGGCTCAGATCCTGGGTGGCATGCACCAGCCCTTCGGTAAGCAACTCGGCCCCGGAGAGGGTGACGTAGCGCCCGCTCAGCAGGGGTGACAGGCCGGCACGGGCCCCGGCAACCGAGCTCAGCGTGCCACTGACCCGGGCGTCCAGCCCGCCCCCCGCGGCGATCCGCCCTCCACGGTTGAGCAGGGATCCGGCGGTGATGCTGATGTCTTCCGCGGCCAGGATCAGGCCGGTGTTGGTGGTCGGCGTCCCGGCACCGAAATTGGTATCGGTGAGGACGTCGTTCTCGCTACGCACATTGACGATGGCTGCCGCCCCGAGGGCCAGGTTGATGCCCTTGGCCTGGATGACACCCTGGTTCTCGACCCTGCCGCCGGACAGGGTGAGCTGCTCGCCCACGGCCAGCACCGCGGGGCTCTGCACGAAGCGGAAATCTTTTTCCGGATCGGGTGGCGGCGGTGGCGGCAAGCCGGGGCGAGGATTGCAGACAGCCGGAGTAACGCAGCGGGAGACCTCGACCAGCTGATTGACGAAGCCGCCGTCGGCGACGATGTCGGCATTACCACCCACCTGCACGCTGCCGCCATTGACGAAGGCGCCGACGGTGCGGACATCGAGCGTGCCGGCGCTGAGGGAGCCCTGGTTTGTCAATTCGGCCCCGTGGATGCTCACATGGTTTGCCGACACCAGCCCGCTATTGGCCACAGCGCCGCCCGACAGGCTGATGCTGTCACCACTGATCTCGCCACTATTGCTGACGGCTGCGGATGCGCTCACGCTGCGGCCGGCAATCACGCCACCATTGCCCAGCCCGCCATTGAAAGAGAGGGCGCTGCCAGCGATGGTGCCCAGATTGCTGGCGTAGCCGCTGACGCTGACCGTCTCTCCGTAGATGGACCCCTGGTTGTCGAGCGCTCCGGCCACGCGCACGGTGTCCGCCGCGATACGCCCTGCGTTGCCCAGGCTGCCGCCCGAGAACGCAAAGCCCGCCCCACCGGAAAGCACGTCCCCTGCATTGATGAAGCGATTGGCTGAAAGCAGGATCGACCCGCCACTGCTGCTCACGCTACCCAGGGCACCAAGCTGCCCCTGGTTGCGGGCCACCAGTTCGATGTCGCCATTGGCGACGATGCCGCCGGTACGACCAAGGTTGGCGGTGATGTTGCGGGCCAGGATGTGCACCCCGCCAGCGCTCTGCAGCAGGCCCTCACTGACGAAGTCGCCGGTGATGTCGAGGTGCAGATCGCCCCCCACCTGCAAGCGCGTGCGGCTGTCCAAGGTTCGCCCCACCCGTGTCACGGACAGGGGCCCGTAGAACAGGGCATCGCCCGAAAAGACCAGATCCTGCCCCACCGAGAAATTGGCCGACCCCGCCACCCCCAACCCCCGCTCGAAGACCACCGAGCCCAGGGCCGAACGTGCATCGAGCGCCTCCAGCACCGTCATGTCACCGCCAAGCCTGACATCCTTCGCGGCGTCGAGGCCGAGGGCTTCCAGGGCCGTGACGGGCCCCTTCAGATGGATGCCGTCCTGGCGACTGCGCAGCTGGGCAGCGCCGAGAGCAAGGAGTTCTCCGCCGACGGTCACAGCCCTGTCCGCCTCAACCTGCAAACGAGCGCCGGCACTCAAGTCACCGGCCACACTCACCTCGCCCGCGCCGCCCTCCACAGACAGCGCCCCCGGCGTGAGCAGGGCGCCGGCCACGGCCACCCCGGCACCCGCCCGTAGTGCCAGGGCGTCACCGGCAGACAGGTTGCCGCCATAGGCCTGCGCCCCGCCGCTGGTCAGCGCACCCTGCCCCAGGATGCGCGTTTCGCCCTGGGCAAGACGGCCTCCGGCCTGCACCAGGGCATTGCCACCAATGCTCACGGCACCGCCGTGGACGACATCCCGGGCGGCGCCCAGCTCCAGGTTTCCGACCACCACGCTGGCGCCACTCACCCGGTGATCGCCCCCCGCCCGGGCAAGGTAGTTGCCGCCCGCCTGCACTTCGGCGAGAACGACATTGCCGCCCGCCTCGACCGAGAGGGCCTCGCCCTTCTCCAGCCCACCGCCCAGCGCCCCGGCCTCGATCTCTCCGCCGGCCTTGAGACTCAGGGCCCCATTGGCCAGCACCCGGCCACGGAGCTTCAGGCTGCCCGCCTCCGCGGTCAGGCTCGCGGCTCCACCGGCAAGCACATCCCGGGATTGATCGATGGACTGCCCGGCCCTGACATCCAGGGCACCGGCCGACCGCCACGCCCCACCCGCGATGATCTGCCCGGCAGAGCCCAGGGCAAGATTTCCGCCCGCCTCCACGTCCGACAACAGGCTCAGCCCCGGCAGGCCTGTCAGGGACACATTGCCCTGGCTCGCCACCACGCCCTGCTGCGCAACGGCGCCGAGGGAATTCACTTCGACCCCCGCGTTACCCACCAGGCTGCCACGGTTGTCGAGACCACCGGCTCCGGTCAGGATTGCCAGGCGACCACCGGTCAGCACACCGCTGGCCGAAACCTGCTGCCCCTTGAGCAGCACACCCGCCCCAGCCCGGGCCTCGGCAGAGAACGTCAGCCCGGCAGGGCCGGCATCCGCCACCAGAGCCCCGAGCACCTGGACCGGCCCACCCACGCGCACGCCCCCCGCGGAAAGCGCCGCATCGCCTCCGGAGGCCAGCACCCCATCCACGCCCAGCCCTGCACCCGCGTTCAGGGTCACCGCCCCGTCGCTCACCACGGCACCGAACACCTGGCCCGCCCCCGCCGCAACGAGGCTCACCGGGCCCACCGCCATCAGGCTGCCGGTGGCAACATCGCCCCGGACGCTGCCCACCGCAAGCGCACCACCCGCCGACAGGGCCTCGGTCACCACGCCATCACGACCGGCCACGGACAGATTGCCTCCCGCCGCCAAGGGACTGCCGATGCGCAGCCGGCCCCCCTCAGCCGAGAGCGTCCCGTCTCGTCCTGCCCCACCCTCGGCCAGTTCGAGCCCGCCGCCCGCCTTCACCTGCAGATCGCGGTTGGCGGCAAGCAGGCCGGTACCGCTCAGATCTCCGGCCAGCTGCACCGTCAGATCCCCCCCGGCCAGGATGCGCCCCCCACGATTGCTGAGGGATGCGCCAGACACGATTCCCAGGCCCTCCACCGCCGAGAGGCGCCCGCCATCGTTCACCGCGCCCTGCGTCACCCGGATGCTTCCGCCGCTGCCGGCGTGCACGGTGCCGCTATTGCCCAGCGCATCCGCCACGACAGTCATGGTGCCGGCGGACTCGATGACACCGCTGTTGCCCAGGGCCCCGGCAAGCTGCAGGTCCACACGCTCCCCCTGGAGCAGCCCACGGTTGTCCATGCTCACCGCGGTGACACCCACGGCTCTGGCCGCCAGCTGTCCGGGATTGACGAGCTCGCGGCCGGTGAAGCTGAAGTCGCCCCCGCCGAGCTTGCCCTCGTTCAGCAGATCACCGCTCACAGCAACCCGATCCCCGACGATCGTCCCGGCGTTGCTGACGGCATCCGCCAGGACCACCGTTCCGCCCCCGATCTCGCCCCGGTTGAGCGTCGTGCCGCGAACCTCCACCGACGCCGCCGACATCTGTCCACCGGCCTCGTTCTCCAGCCGCCCATTGACCACCACGGCCTGGGCCGCCGCCAAGCCCGCATTGACCAGGGTATTGCCGGTGAAGGAAAGCGGGCCGCCGGAGGAGAGCACCTCGCCGGCCGTCTCGAAGCGCGGCCCTTCCAGCGCGATGGCAGCGCTGCTGGCAAGCGTGCCGGAACGGCCCAGCCGGCCGACGTCCCGCGCCGCCAGGCTGATGCCCCCATTGGCGAAGACACCACCAGCCTGCTGCGTGTTGAAGCTTAGCTGCGCGCCACGGATGGAAACCGCTGCCAGGCTGTCGATTCGGCCTTCGCTGATGAAATCGCCCAGCGTGTCCACAATGAAGTCGGCACTGGAATAGAGATGCCCGCGGTTGACGATGGGCCCACCCGCGCTGCCCACACTCAGGGCGCCGAAGAAGCGACTGTCACCACCGAAATCGATGCCACGGGCGGTTGCCAGCCGCGCAGCGCCGCCGACCTCCAGGGTGCGCACGAAGGCCAGGGCACCCGCCGTGGTCGTCACGGCCAGCTCGGAGCCCACCCGGATATCACCACCGAAACGGATGTCTCCCGGTGCATCGGCAGACAGGCTTCCGGCGCTGGCAATACTCCCGGCCACGTCGACGCCCGCCATGGCGCTGCGCAGCACGATGGGGCCACGGGCCGCCATGTCTCCACCCAGCTCGAGCTGCCGGAACGCATCCAGCGTGATGCCGGCCGCCGAGCTTGCCCCGCCCTGCACGGCGATGCGGCCCTGCTGGCTGACCAGGCTGGTCCCGGCACCACTGCCCACTTCACCGAGCACACCGATGTCGCTTCGCGCCGTCACCGTCAGGGCCCCGTTGGAGAGCAGCGGGCCACCCACTGCCAGGGCACCATCACTCACCACGATGCGGACCGGCCCGTTGGCCAAGACACCCGCACTCACGCTCGCCCCCGTGAGGGCATGTAACTCAAGCGCACCGCCGGCCGCCAGGGTCTCGGCCTCAAGCTGGTCGGCCTCGATCTGCATGGGCCCGCCCGCCAGCACCCCGCGGGCACGGATCGACGCCGCGCCGAGGCTGAGCACGGCGCCGGCAGAGGCATCGCCTGCCAGCTGCAGGGCGCTGCCCGACACCAGGCGAACATCCCCGCCCCCGGCCAAGGGGCCACCGACCGTCAGCCCAAGGGCCGCATTGAGCGCCACCGCCCCCGGCGCCACCAGCGCCCCCGTTGTCACGGCGCCGGCGCTGCTGACGATACCCAGATCGCCCCCCGACTGGACCACGTTCACCACCACCCCGTCCCGCCCGGCAAGGCTCACGGTGCGCCCGGCCACGAAGGGAGCGCCGATGCTCAGGCTCCCACCCCGGGCCACCAGATCGGCCCGGCCACCGGCACCGCTTTCGGCAAGGACGACACGCCCGCCGGCGCCCAGGTTCAGGTCGCCACTGGCCACCACCCGCCCGGAACTGAGGAGGTCGCCGGCGGTATCGATGCGCAGGCTCCCGCCCGCCTCGACCCGGGATGGCAACACCAGGCTGCCAGCCACGATGCTTCCGTCACCGGCCACCATCAGATCGCCACCGAGAACAGCCCGGCCAGCCACCAGATCAAGGGCCCCCGCCGATACCCCGCCCACAATGTCCAGCCCCTGCCCGGCACGCAGGCGCACCAGGCCCCCCGCGCTCAGGCGGCCCGCGGCGCGAATGTCCGTCGCAGCATCCACCAGCAGGTCTCCGCCCACAGTCACATCGCTGCCCAGCCCCACTGAGCCGCTTGCCGCGAGGCGGGTGTTGCCGCTGACCGCCACCTCCCCCGGCGTCACCAGATCCCCCGTCACGGCAAGGTTCAGGTCACCGCGGATCTGGACGTCCCGCTCCCCGCTGCCCAGCACCAGCGAGCGTGCGTCGATCTGCGTCTCGCTCGCGCTGATGCCCGCCGCCAGGCGCACCTGGTCGGCGCGGACAGTCGTGCGGCCACCGCTGCTCAGCGGCGCCAGGATGTCCACCGTATCCCCCGCCTCCAGGCTGGCCGTGCCGGTCGCCGAGCTGGCCCCACTGACGGTGGCCCGCCCCCCGGCACGGACGGTGAGCTCGCCGCCGCTCGCCGCCGCCCCCTGCATGTTCAGATTGCCCGCGGCATCCAGGGTGATGGACTGGCGCGCAAGCAGCTCGCCGACACTGAGGTCACCGCCGCTGCGGACCACCAGACCCAGGCTGTCGGCCAGCAGGGGCCCAGCCATGCGCACGCCAACCCCCTGGTCGGTGGACACGATGCGGATCTGACTGCTGCTCATGGCCCCGAAGGCCGTGCCGTCGATGGCGAAACTGCCCGAGGGAAGCGCGGCCGCCTGGCCCGGGTTGAGGTTCTCGAACTGCCCGGCCTTGTCGACGATGCGTCCGGCGCCCGCCAGCACGGTGATGCCGGCGAGTTCAGGGTTGAGGTAATGGGCCCGCACCGGCCCATCGAGATGGATGCCGGCGGCCACCAGATCGACCTTGCCGACCGTCCCCTCCAGTCCGCGCCCCTCGATGCGCAACTGCCCGCCGAGCACATCGAAGCCGACAGCACCGGCGCCCTCAAAGCCGCCCGCCCGGCCTGCTGCGTCCAGCCACACCGGCGTACCGGTGGACAGCATGAAGCGCGGGCTATTCACCGTGCCGCAGCCGGCACAGGTGACACCATTGGGATTGGCCACGATGACCGTCGCCGGAGCCCCGAACACCTCGATCGCCCCGGCCAGGCGCGACGCAGCCCCCGGCGCCACCACCTCGTTGACGATCACGCTGGCACCTGCTCCACCTGCCAGATTCGGATTGGCCACCACGCTGCCGCCCAGCAGGGTTGTGCCCGCCCGAGCGCTGTTGTTGAGGACCACCCCCTCCTGCTCAACGTCGAAGCGCTGGTAGCGGTTGTAGGACGTACCGGCGGCATTGGGACGGGTGATGTCCACGACAGGCACGCCGCTGCTCGTCTGACCGATGCCGGGGCGGAAGGCGATGGGGCCATTGGGGTCGGCGATGGGCCCCGCGTGGGCACCGCCGGGCAGGATGCAGCCCGAACCGAAGACGACCAGCAGAATGCGCGCGGTGATCCGGCGCCACGGGGAGACACGCGACAGATCGTCATCAACAGGCAGGGGGGCACGCATGGGCAGATCTCTCAGAAGAACAGGGTCAGAGACAGGTTGAGGCGGAAGGCGGTATCGGGCATGTCCGACGGAGAAACGACGGGCTTGCCGACGATCACTTCAAAGCTGCCCAGGCCGGTGGCGGCACGCAGGCCGAGGCCGGCCGACATGAGGGTGCTGGCACGCCCGCTGGCGAGGGCCCGGACATGGCCGGCGTCCCAGAAGGCGAAGGGTTCGAGGTGCACGCCGGAAGGGGCCGCCGCCAGACTGCGGCCGAGCTCGGTGCGCCAGTAACCACCCCGGTCGCCCCCGGCCGCCGATTCGGCAAAGCCCCGCACGCTGGCCACGCCACCAACGAAGATCTGCTCCGACGAGAACAGGGGCACCCCGCTCCACTGCCACGCTCCGTTGCCGCGCAGGCTCCAGTTGCCGGGCAGGTAGAGGGCCGTGCTGCCGGACACATCCAGCTTGCCAAAACGAGCCCGCGGGGCCGGGCCGCCGCCGGCACCGGAATCGCCCATGGCACCGAAGGCATCCAGCCCCCGGGAGAAGCCCGCGTCGACAATCCACTGGCCGGCCAGCCCGGCGGACTCGAAGCGGGTCAGGCGATTGACGCCGGCCCGCAGCACCGTGAGCTTCTGTGGGGCCAGGGCCACGTTGTTGATCTCCCGGCGCGCCTCCCGCACCGACAGGGAGACATCTGCCGCCACCTTGCTGTCCCGGTCGCGCAGGAGCAGGCGGTTCCACGACACCGCGTGATTGGTGGAACTGCCGTGGAGCAGCGCCACATTGCCGATCAGGCTCTGGTATTCGGACCAGGTGGTGAGCAGGCTGAAGGTGTTGTAGCCCCAGGGCAAGGACAGGCCGGCATTGAGCGCATTGGTCTCCAGGCTGCCCGTATAGCCCAGGTTGAGGCTCTCGTTGAGACCGAGCAGATCGCCCACCTCCAGGCCAAGGCGCAGGCGCCGGGTGCCGGTGGCGGGGCTGCCCTGGTTGTCACCTCCCAGCCAGCCACGCCAGGACGACGCAGGTGGCGGATCGACGAATTCGAGCACCGAGCCCCCCGGCGTGTCCCCGGGCACGATGCGCACCTGGGCCTGGCGGCCGCGCAGGCGGTTGAGCTGGTCCAGCCCCTGCTCGATGTCCCGCAACTGCAGGATGTCCCCCGCCCCCATGGGCAGGGCCAGACGCACGCCGGCGTCGCTGTGGGCGTCCGCCTCCAGCAGGCGGCCGTTGTAGCGGATGGCTTCGATGCGGCCCGGCACGATGCGCAGGCTGAGCACACCGCTCGCCAGGTTCTGGCTCACCACGTAGGCCCGGGAGGTGATCAGACCCGCCTCGATGAGGTCGGCATTGAGCCCCTGCAGCAGCAGGCCGATGCGCACGGCCCCCAGCTCAAACCCGGTGAAGGGCTGCAAGCGGCGCGCGAGGACAGCCGCGGGCAGCAGGTCGTCGCCCTGCACGTCGATGCGCGCAATGCGGAAGACGGGCCCCGATTCGGCCACCGCGGCCGGGTCCAGCCCCACCGCGGCCGGGGTGGCGGGCTGCTCGATGCGCGGGGTGGGCTGGCGCAGCAGGCGCTCCCGCTCGCGCTCCATCTCCTCCCGCAGGATGCGGTCGCCCTGGTCCTGACGCGGCTGCACCGGCAACTGCTGGGCCTGGGCCGCCCCGCTCAGGGCGAGGGCCGAGGCCAGGGCCAGGCCCAGTAGCGGATCAGCGCCAGAACGCACTGAAGATCCCCAGGTGGCTGCTCAGTTCGACCGGATCACGCCCCGGCGCCCGCTCCACGGTGATGACACCGTCGACGCCCTGGCTGGCGATGAAGAAGCCCCGGTCCTGGATGGCCTGGCCGCGCAGGCTCAGGCGTCCGGTCTGGGCGGTGAAGCCGCCGCCCTGGTCAATGGCGTACAGGCCCGCCCAGCGGTCGCCGAAGAAGGCACGGAGCCCCTCCTCCCGGCTCAGCGCCACATGCACCGGCACGCCGCGGGCCTCGATGCGCGGCGCTTCGAGGTGCATGTCCCGGCTTGCAAGGACCACGCCCCCTTCATTGACCAGGCGCTCCCCCGCCTTCAGGCGCAGGTCCTGACTGGCCAGGATCTGCCCGCCCACCAGGCTCTCGCTGACCTCCGCCGTACGGCGGCAGAACAGGAGATTGCAGGACTCCCCGAGGATGAGAGTGCCCGTGAGCCATGCACGGTTGAGTATCTCACCCCGCGCATCGAGCACCACGTCGCCCTTGTTCGCGAGCACGCTGCCACCCAGGTTGTGCACCTGCCCGGCGGTGACGCTCAGCGTACCGTCGGCCACCCAGTAGGCCGTATGCGCGGGGTCGGCCAAGGCACCGTTGTCGATGCTCGTGCTGCGGCGCTCCCGGGGCAGGCCGAGCCAGCTGCGTTCGTCCCGGGTGCTCTCGCTGCGGCCGCTCCCGGCCACGAAGACCGATTCATTCAGCGCAGTGCCACCCGCCTTGAGGCTCAAGGCGCCGTTGGAGACGACCCGCCCGTTGATGTTGCGGATGTCACCGGCCGCCTCGAGCAACACATCGTCGGCGGCGCCAAAGATCACCGCGCCGGTGCCCCCTGCCGGCGTCTGGTTGACGATGTCGCCGCCGGCAAGGATGCGCAGCGCAGCCGGCGCCGCGCCGGGCGCCGTACTGCGGGCCACACCGGAGAAGCTGCCGCCGCTGTTGTGCAGGCTGCCGCTCAACTGGATATCCAGGCCTCCCGATGCCGCCATCAACGGGGCCTCGCCCCCGGTGGCCTGTTCCTGCAGTACGGAACCGGCACGGATGCGGATGTCCCCCGCCGCGTCGATGCGCCCCCTCTGCTCCAGCAGGCCACTGCTGTCGATCACGAAATCGCCCGACGCGGCCTGTAACTGGCCGGCGTTGCGCACCCCGGCACCGGCATCGGTGACCAGCAACTCGATGCGCCCCGAGCTGATCCGGGCCTGGGCGGCGAGATCGATGAGGATGCCCTGGCTGGCGGTTTTGCCCGGGGTGTAATAGGCCCAGGGGGTCAGGTTGTCGGTGGGCGAGGCCGCTGTGTCAAAGAGCACGCTGGCATCGCCCGCCACCAGGCGCAGCAGGGCCGTGGGCGAGCTGTAGGCATTGACCAGCGGACCGGCCACTTCGATGCGCCTGGCCAGCAGCTCCAGGCGGATCAGGTCGGCCGCCAGGCCCTCCGGGCCGATGCGGATGGTGCCGTTGCCCGAGGTAGCGGAGACATGGGTCTGGACACCACTGCCGACGGCCCGGCTCTCCACTGCAGCGCTGCCCGCCACGAGGGCGACACTGCCGAAGTTGAGGAAGCTCCCGCCATTGATGGCGAGCCCGTTTGGGTTGGCGAGGATCAGGTTGGCGCGGGGCCCGTCCACCGACACCGGCCCTTCGATCAGCGACGGCTGCGCAGAACGGACCTCCGCCACGATGCTGCGGGCGCCGACCTCCTGGTTCTGAAAGGCCGCACCCGCCCGGCTCACATCGAAACGCGAGAAGACGTTGTGGGACACACCACCGGCCGCTGGGGCAAGCTGGATCAGTGTCTTGCCCGAGGCAGGATCAAGCGAGACTGCCGTTGCCGTGCTTCCGCCCGGAACGACACCCGCCGAAAGCCAGAGAGGGAACAGAGCTCCCACAACGCCCAGAAGAAATATCTTTGGCATAAACCTGAACAAAAACACACCAGGCCGCCATTAAGACATTTATTGAAACGTCATTTCAAAAAGACACAAAAATTAACACTAAAAATACTCAATTCAAATACTTGAACCTCCCACAGAAACCCTCGCTTAAGCTGGCGCGAATCCGATGCTGACAGGAGCCAGGGCTCCCCGGCCGGATCGTCTGCGGGGTAAAGCGCAATGGATGCTCCAGAAACCACGACACTGACCGAAGGGCCTCGTGGGGAGGGTAGAACTCGCTCCAAAGACGGCCGGTGGTCTTCTGTGGGGTCGAATTCATTCGTATATGGACTCCTCCCGTTTTGCCAGCGCGAATGTTGGATAACAAGGGGGGATCGATTGCTCACGTATATCCGGCCTCGTTGTTGGGCGTAGTGGCCCGGGCCATGAT